>JBEKTH010000092.1:0-2636 GCA_049516255.1 Verrucomicrobiota bacterium | reverse complement strand
GGCGGGCCGTTACGGTAAACGGTTCGTTCACGGATGACACACCCCGTCAGCAGGAAAGAGGCGCCGACGATTAACAAAACCGGCTTCAATAGTTTTTTATTCATATTGTTCATTCGATGTGTGGATCGACTGTTTACTTAAACTGATTTTCGCGTTTTCCTGTACGATTCAACGCATCTCCACTGAACTAGACGTGGACAGTTTCCGATTGTTACAACTATTGCGCACTGATCGGAACAACCTGCGGAATCTCCCGTTATTGCACACGGCGAGGCGATGAATCGATAATCATCTGTTTCGTGCAGAAATGTAACATGTTCCTTCGCTGATAAAATGTCTGGTTTTAATACTTCCAACTTGCAAGTCTCGGTTAATTGCTCTCCAAGGTTATTCTGCCATGCATTGTGCGGTTCACAAATTACGGAGCAGATTGGTTTTTGCCAGATCAAGAATTTCCGTGCCGCGTCCATCCAGCACCGCTTTGATCATGTAGAGGCTGAAGCCCATCATCTGATCCACCTGAATCGTGGGTGGCATCGAAAGTTCCTGGCGATTGACCACGACCTCCACCAGCGCCGGGCCGTTATGCTGGAGCGCCTCGACCAGCATGGGACGCACTTGCTCTGGCGTTTCGGCCTTCAAACCCAGCACGTCGGCGGCTTCCGCTATTTTCGCAAAATCAGGATTATGCAGGTCGGTGGCGAAGTCCAAAATGCCGGCCGCTTTCATTTCGAGTTCCACAAAGCCGAGTGAACCGTTGTTGAAAACGACAATCTTGACCGGCAAACGGAGTTGACGCAGCGTGAGCAGATCGCCCAAGAGCATGGCAATACCGCCGTCGCCCGACAGAGTGACGACTTGCCGTTTCGGATGGGAAACTTGCGCGCCGATGGCCTGCGGCAGGGCGTTGGCCATTGAACCATGTGAAAACGAGCCGAGCAGCCGACGTTTGCCATTCATCTTAAGATAGCGCGCGGCCCAAATGGTGGGCGTGCCGACATCGCAGGAAAAAATGGCGTCCTCTGCCGCCACTTCGTCGAGCACCCTGGCAACGTATTGAGGATGAATCGGTTTGACGCCCGGATTGCCGGTGGCCAGATCATCCAGCCCCTTCCGCGCCGTTTGATAATGTTCGATGGATTTGTCCAGATGAGAACCGTCGGTTTTTTGCTTGAGAGCGGGAAGCAGCGCTTGCAGGGTTGCCTTCACGTCTCCGACCAATCCCAAATCCACCTTGGTCCGGCGCCCAATTTGTTCGCCACGGATGTCCACTTGAATGATTGTGGCTTTCTCGGGATAGAATTGCTGGTAGGGAAAATCCGTGCCCAGCATGAGCAAGGTGTCGCAGTTCATCATCGCGTGATAACCGGAAGAAAATCCGAGCAGACCGGTCATGCCCACGTCATGCGGATTGTCGTATTCGATGAATTCCTTTCCCCGCAGCGCGTGAACAATCGGTGCTTTCAACAGACCCGCCACTTTCATCAATTCGCCGTGCGCGCCCGCGCACCCGGCACCGCCAAAGATTGTCACTTTCCGCGATTGGTTCAGCACACTGGACAGGTGGATGATTTCCTCCTCCGATGGACGAACCGTCGGTTGCGGTTCGGGAAACTTTAGCCGGGGAGTCAGATTGACCGCTTCGCGAAAACCGACATTACCGGGCAACACCACGACCGCGACCCCGCGCCGCGAGATTGCTGTTTGCATGGCGATCTCCAAAACTCGCGGCATCTGCTCCGCCTGCGAAATCAATTCACAATAATGGCTGCACTCGCGAAACAGGCTTTCCGGGCGCGTCTCCTGGAAATAGTTGCTGCCGATTTCATTGCTAGGAATATGCGCCGCAATCGCCACGACCGGAACGCGGCTGCGGTGGCAGTCGTAAAGTCCGTTGATCAAATGCAGGTTGCCCGGCCCACAGCTTCCGGCGCAAACGGCGAGATGCCCGGTCAGGTGAGCTTCCGCTCCTGCTGCAAACGCAGCGGTTTCTTCGTGTCGCACGGGAATCCATTTGATGTTATCCCGCGTGCGGATGGAATCGGTGATGCCGTTGAGGGAATCTCCGGCCAGGCCATAGATGTTCTTCACGCCTGCTGCCACCAGAGTGTCAACGAGCACATCCGCTACTTTTTTGCCGGTCATAAATTTATTTAGTTCGACGTTTCTTCCATCGGCCTTGGCATGAACGAGTCAAACGGTTAACGCCTTGCCCTTGTTTCGGTGCCGAAGCCGCTTCGGGAATTTCATGTGCTGCTCGTCTTTCTGTTCATCCAGACCGCCCGAAATGTTTTGGCTTTCTTTTGGGCGTCCGGCCAATTCACCATTTTCTGTGTCCTCGCGCATAAATTGTCCGCTTCTGACATTTCCAACTTCCAAACGGCGGGGACACTCTGTGATGGGTAACGGCCATTTTCTTGAAGTAGAAGTTCGGATTCGTCCCTCAATGATCTGTTGACCCGGCTCTCGCCAAAATACTTGGAATGAGGAAGAAAGCCGCCATGAGACATTCTTGTGCCTTCACCGATATTTCCTGGGGAAAAATGGTGCGCACGGCGGGGGTCGAACCCACAACCTTCGGCTCCGGAGGCCGACGCTCTATCCAATTGAGCTACGCGCGCAAGGCAACGTCCAAA
>JBEKTH010000091.1:0-3173 GCA_049516255.1 Verrucomicrobiota bacterium | reverse complement strand
CATTGGAGTTGGACAGAAGGAAACGAAGGGAACGAAGAGAGTTTTTCCAAATCATTCAGGATCTTTGTTGCCTTGGTTGTCTTCTGTAAAATCCTGTTCCCCGCCCGCTCGAATCCGTGGTTCAAGTTCATGCGTTTTCGCGCATTTTAACGGCCAAAAAATTCCGGGTGATAAAAAATGTGGCTCGGGTAGAATTTTGCCGTTGATGAAAACAACCGCTTACCTCCGCCTGGTCCTGGCGGTGATGTTGTTGCCGGCTTTGGGAACGTTGGCGCAGCCGGTTTCGTCCCTGGTGCCGGATGGGGTGCTACCCGCTTCCAGTCCTTATGGCGAGGCGCTGGTGAAAACCAACATCGCCTACCTGAGCCACCCGACGGCGCGCCAGAATTTTGACCTGTATCTGCCCCGGAAGCCGGGTGCGCAGCCGTTTCCGCTCGTCATCTGGGTGCATGGTGGCGCGTGGATGATGGGCATCAAGGAGTGGGACAACGTGAAATATCTCGTGGGGCATGGTTACGCGATTGCGAGCCTGGATTATCGCGTCAGCCCGGAGGCGCCGTTTCCGGCGCAGATTCAGGATTGCAATGCGGCGATGAATTTCATCCTCGCCCACGCGGCGGATTACGGGGTGAGCGCGAAACGGTTTGTGGTGGGCGGCGGCTCGGCGGGCGGGCATCTGGCACTGCTGCTGGGGCTGGCGCGCCAGCATCGGGAGTTCGGCGCCGACCCCGCCATCAAACCACTGGCGATTCTGGATTTTTTTGGCCCGGCGGATTTGAACGGCATGAAGGACGATCTGCAGGCTATTCATTCCCAAAAGGGCATTGAAACGTGGCAGGATGCCGGGCCCAAACTGTTGGGAGCGCCGTTAGACCAGGCCGCCGCCAGGGCCAAAGCCGCCAGCCCCATCACCTATGTGAGCGCCGCCGCTCCGCCGGTCCTGATCCTTCAAGGAGACGAAGACGATCTCGTGCCCGTGGCTCAAAGCGAACGTTTGCACGCCGCGCTGGACCAGGCAGGCGTGAAGAATCAACTGATCCTGGTGCCGGAAGCCGGGCATGACGGCCCGATGTTTTCGACGCCGGACATTGCGGCCAAGGTTGTTCATTTTCTGGATGGCGTGATGCCTCCACCGTCGTAGAGGAACCATGAGGGGAACATTAAACATCGAACGTTGAACATCCAACATCGAGTTAAATATAACCGCCAGACGGCAGGATTTCACAACCGCGAAAGACACGAAACACGCGAAAAAGGCAAAAGACTTTTTAAGCCACAGATGAACATCCTCCTTCGTCCGACACGTCGCGAGCAGGCGGAGGAAACGGAGATATTTTTTCCGGACAGTCTCGGTTGCCTCCGTTTGCTCCTGTAGAAAATTCCCCGAGCCTTTGTTCCCTTGGTTGCCTTTTGTTTAAAATACCGCACCTGATGGCTTTGGCGGTTCCTGCGGATTGGACGGGCGGATGATGCCGGGATTCAGGGTTGCCGGAATCAATCGCCAATCAGTTCGAGGCGGAAAAAGCGTTGCGGCATGTCCGGCCGCACGGCGTTGGTGACGGTAAAGGTGAACGGGCCGATCGAAATCGGATTGGTCCAGATGCTGGTCCATTGGTTGAAGGGCAGCGCCACGTTGGTGCTGGCCCACACGAAGACCTGCCCGATGTTAAAATCATTGTTCCCCTGAACCACCAGATTCGTTCCGGACAGGCTGGTCTGGGTGATGAGGAGTTGCAGGGGCGGATAAATGCGGACGGGGACGGTGAAGTTGATGTTGTTGGTGCCACCCCCCAATTGGCCGTTGCCATCAGAACCCATGCCCCAGAGACTGCCGTCGGACTTGATAAAGACGCTATGGGCGTACCCGGCGGAAACCGCGGTGACACCCGATGACAGGATTTCTTCGGGGGAATAAGCGACGGCGAATTGACCGGACTGGCCGTCGCCCAATTGACCGGACGTGTCGGCGCCTGTGGCCCAAAGGCTGCCCCCGGATTCAACTATCAGGCTGAAACCCCCGCCGGCGGCGGCCGTGATGATGCCGCTCCCCGGTACCTGCGCCGGACTGTAGTGCGTGTCGTTCGAACCGTCGCCCAGGTCGCCGTCGAGGTTGTCGCCCATGCCCCACAGGCTGTAGTTCAAAACAGGTTGGATGTAAATGTACAGGCTGTGCAGATACCCGGCAAAGACCGCCGTTCCGCCGCTGAAGACGCTATGGTTGGTCAACGCCTCGATGGGGCTGTAACGGGTTGTTTGCGTGCCATCACCCAACTGGCCGAGCCCGTTGTAGCCCATGGCCCAGACGCTTCCGTCGGTGGTGAGAAAAACACTATGCAGATAGCCGGCGGCAATTTTGTTGACCGAGTTGGTCATCAACTGGCTGGCGCCGTGAACATCCACGCCCGTGCCGTTACCCAACTCGCCGTTATCGTTCCGGCCCATGCCCCACAACACGTTGGTCTTGAGAAACAGACTGTGGAAACCGCCGGCGGAAATCGACGTGACACCCCCGGTGAACACGATCTGTTCCGGACGGTGCTGTTCGATGGTGGTGCCGTCGCCCAACTGGCCGTTGCCATTGGCGCCCATCGCCCAGAGATTGCCATCGGATTTGAGAAACAGGCTGAAACCATTTCCGGCGGCAACCGCGACGACATTGCTGGCCACAATCATCTCGGGAACGTCCTGGTCCGTGGTGGTGCCGTCGCCCAACTCACCATTGCCATTGGCGCCCATCGCCCAAAGGCTGCCGTCGGATTCCACGAAGAGGGTATGATTCCATCCGGCTGAAGCCTGGACCACCGTGGGTGCGGCCTGTATCCGGGATGCGCCCAGGAGCACCAAACCCGCGAAAACGATGCGAAGCAAGGGTTTCATGAATTCCGAAAATTCAACCGCTACCATCGACCTACCGACTTTCTCATAATGTTTTTCCACAGTCAAAGTAAAAAGCCGTAATGTCGTTTAACCGCCGGGACGCATCCGCCTGCGTCCCGCATTGCGGGACTCCGGCGAGACGGTGAGGACGCCGGAGGCACTGGGGTTTAAGCCACAGATGAACACGGATGGACACGGATTTATTGACCGCGAAAGACACGAAACACGCGAAAAAGGCCAGAGGCCTGGGATGAACGGCAGAACATTGGAGTTGGACAGAAGGAAACGAAGGGAAC
>JBEKTH010000090.1:0-3438 GCA_049516255.1 Verrucomicrobiota bacterium | reverse complement strand
CACGGTACTTAGAACAACCGGCACACCGGCCCCGTGCGCCATCCTTAAAATGTCTTCCAGATTTCCTTTGAAATTTGCGTAAGCCCGCAACCGGGCCGGATCGTCATATCCAATGCGACCATTCATGAACATCTGCATGCCACCCCACGTTGTCGGGGTTGATGAATTACTTTTCAAATGCCGGATGACATTGTCCAGCAGTTGTCCGAGCCGGGTGGCCTTGACGGCTATGACCGTGCGGATCACTCCCAGAGGCGGTGCCTGTAATCCAGGAGCCGTTTCTGCGCCGAAGGGACGCGGGGCCTTGTTCCCGCCTGTGAAATCAGAGGCGAACGGAACCATCTTGATTGCGCCAAAGGGGCCCACCATTTCATTGTTCCCCATGTAAATGACCCATAAATCGCCGTCACGCCGGGCACATTCGCGCGCGATGGGCAAAACCACGTCCGAATCAATGGCCGTCATCGCCACGCAAATCACTTCAAAGTGAATTTCGGGATAACGTTCCTGCAGCAGGACTTGCAGGTATCGGCCCATGCCATAACTCGGATCCGGGTCTCCCATTGCCGCCGATTCACCAAACACAAAAATGCGATAGGTATCAGGGGATTTCTTCACCGCCATGCGCTGCGGCATTGGCGCACGGGTGATGGCGGGCGGGAAAAATCTGCAACCAAATTCATCATTGGGGACATAATAATCCTGTCCCTTGATGTTATATCGAAGGAAGAAACCCGTGGGATAACCATAACCGAACAAACGCAAACCAAGTTCCAGCCCGCCAATGATCACCAACGGAAATAAAATCGCGGCGCAGAATCGAAACCACCACAGGCGGCGGCGGGGAATTGGGGGCGTCGGCTTTCCCGGCGAGAATTTTTTTCCGTTCGTTGAACGCATATCCGCACCCGGGATGAATAATGAAGCAGGCCGGACCGCTCATGCAAGGTGATTCCATCCCTTCAATCATCATGAATACCCCGGAACAGATCGCGTTGCCCGGTTCGACTGGCCTGCTATTTGCATTGCGGGAATTGCTTCCAACAGCCACGCACTCTGCGCTTGCGCTGGTCAAACACCTTGGAGTAGGTTGACAGACCGTGTTGACGCGGCTTAACGGTTCGAGCAGTGATTGTGGTTACATGCGCTTTCACACCACTACACACCAGCACAACGTCAATACTGTTCGTGCATTTGCCCTGTAAATGCTTCCAGATAAACGGATGCCAGAGTAGCTCAGGGGTAGAGCAGAGGACTCATAAGCCTTTGGTCGGGGGTTCAATTCCCTCCTCTGGCACCACTCCACCAGTTGAGGAGTTTTGGACAAGCAGTGACCACGGTTTAACGCAAGAACCACGGGCTTTTTTGCTGTCGAGGAATAGGTTCGAGCCGAAAACTTTTGAGGCAACGATTTTCTTCTCTTGTGGAGAGCCATTTGAGGTGATTTCGCCCACTGTTTTCGCGGTTTTAATCCATTCTGTGAATGGTTCAATCCACGGCATTTGTCCGTTCTCGTTTTTCTTGACGCTCTCTTGCAGTTGCTTCTTTTTGGCGAGCAAAGTTTCCTTTTGAGCGAGGAACGTTTCGCGGTCAATGTCTTGGCTGAGATTGTGCTCGGCCAGAATCTTTTTCAGGTGTGCTCGGTCCAGAACCGAAAAGCCCTTTCGATCCATGACCAAATCCACGGTCAGCTCCTCGGCGATGTATTTGCCAAGCTCGCCGCCCGTGCCGCCCTGCAAATCGTTAAAATCAATGACGGCAATGTTGGTTTTCCCCTGGTTTTTGATCTGGGAGGCGAGCTTGTTCGCCATGTTGGAAAGCTTCGAGCTTCGACTCGGCAAGCCAACTCAAGCTTGCACCTGTTCCGGCAACATTGAAGCCGTCCGGCGCCGCGCCAGAAAGTAGGAGCCGACCACCAAAACGGCGGCAAGGGCCTGGGCGGCCAGTGTTTCCACTGTCGGAAAAACCGAGAACCACAGGCCGGCCCAGTCGGGAATATTCAGCCAGGCGATGGGCGTCGTCGGAATCCAACGGGCCAGTTGCATTTCCTGGGCCTGTTCCCCCACCATCACCAACAGCACAAAACCGAGCAGGACGCCGGTCAGCACCAGCATTTTTCGATAGGGCAAGCGGCGATGGACCACAAAGGCCAGCACCGCCACGATGCCGGAGCAGAACAAACCAATCAGCGCGCCCGCCAGGACAATTTTCCCGCCCATTTGCAGATAATAGGTCTGCAGGAAAAGCACGACCTCAAAACCTTCACGATAGAGCGAGGCAAAGCCAAGCAGGCCCAGTCCCCAAACGAGCCGGCGTTGGGATATTTCCGCGTCATTGGCGCTGTCGGTGAGCGACTTTTTTCTCCGATGATGCAAGGCTATCCAGCCGCCCCAGTAAATCTTGTGGAAAAACCAGTTCATCACGACGAGCAAAACCACCACCGCCAGCAGGCCGGTGGCGGCCTGGAGGTCGAGGGCCGAAACACTGGTCGAGAGTTTGCCGACGATGCTCACCGCGATGAACCAGGTAATCAAGGTGGCGACAAAGGCGACGGCCGCGCCCGTCGCCACTGGCCGCCGGTGGGATTCATTCCGGCCCACCATGCTGGCCGTAATGGCCGAAAGCACCAAAACACACTCCAAACCTTCACGAAAAACAAGGACGGCTATGTCCAGGACCGCGACGGTCGAACTGGTGCGGGGCACGGTCGGATTGGGCGCGCCGGCCGCCGTCACCCCCTGCCAAACCAGCAGGCCAAGCACCAGGACCGCCGCGACCAACAAAACCGCCCGAAATACCCAGCGCGCCGGTCCGCGGGCGAACGACACGGCGGCGCGAGACGGAATGTCTTCCTCACTCATGGCGAACGAAGAAGTCGCGGTGGCGGATGGCAAAGCCTGCTTCATTTTACAATTTGAAAAACTTAACAGACCAGGGGTGGGCGGGCATGCGGCGGGTTGCTAAAAGTTGGCCCGGGATTGCGGTTTTAACGATTGCAGTAATCCGCTTGACGTTTGATGGGCCAGCCGATTAACTGGACGCGTTAGGCACATTCATGTTTGCGCAACTTAAAAGCCTGTTTTCCAATGATATTGGAATCGACTTGGGCACAGCAAATTCCCTCGTGTATGTGCGGGATCGTGGAATTGTCCTGCGCGAGCCTTCTGTGGTGGCCATCCAGGCGGGGACAACCAATGTCCTGGCCGTCGGTGAAGAAGCCAAACGAATGCTGGGCCGCACGCCCGGCAACATCGTGGCCATCCGCCCGATGAAAGACGGCGTGATTGCCGACTTCGAAATCACCGAGGCCATGCTCCGTCATTTCATCCAGAAGGTTCACCATCGCAAACTCATTGCGCCACGCGTCGTGGTGGCGGTGCCGTCGGGCATCACCGAGGTGGAAAAACGGGCGGTCAAGGATTCCGCCACTCACGCCGG
>JBEKTH010000089.1:0-3804 GCA_049516255.1 Verrucomicrobiota bacterium | reverse complement strand
ACGAGAAGCGAGCGAGGAAGCTTCCTTTCTCCATCACCTGACCCACATTTGCTTGAGGCGGTTGAACTGTTATTCTCAGAAATCGGCCAATCGCCAAACATAAAATTCGGAAAGTTCGTTATAAACGACCCATCGGTGGATTTACAATCTCCCCCAGATGTCTCGATCTTAGTCGGAGATAACGTGATTGGTAAGTACGCCGGGCCGGAGGAATTTCCTCGATTCCACGGGATGTCGTCCAATTCACCCTTCGGTGACTGAACCAAACAACCGAAAAGGCAGCCCAAAAAGCAAAAATAACCTAATAAACGCCTTGTAAAACAAGGGTTTTGTCGTGGGTTTGTGAACCTGATAGTCCCGCCCGTGCATGTCACCAGTACTGGTGACTAGCAGGAACCAGAGCGTTTGCTAGACTGGCATCGTCGTTGATGCAGAAATGCAGGTTACCGTGTGTGAAGTAAGGCGTATGACTGCGGCGCCGCATCCGGCAAAAAACTCGCGGTGGCGCGGCTGCGAATGGCAAATTTAAGCGCTTAGTTCTCATTGGGAGGCCGGAGCAATCCGGCCTCTTTCCTTTTAACGGCATCCACCTCCCCGGATCCCAACTGAAAACTGCTAAAGATTGGCGCCTAATGCCAAGCGCCAGCCACGCCCGCGGCAACAACCTGCCGGTTGTCTTTGGACGATTTAACCGCTGTTCGCGCGACAATGTCCAAGTGTCGCGGATGCAGACAGAAGGGGCCAAAGTTGAAAGGGCTGGCCCGATAGGCACACATGATGTTCACATCCACCAAACAGCGGGAATTCTGCGGGGCACCAACCACCGGCTCCGCCCGACAAGTTGCCGCAAAGGGCGGAACCATTTCCAGAACTGACCCGGCAGGCCTTTTTTTTGATTTTTGCATAGTTCTTCTTCAAGCTTGCAGACAAGCTGGGCAAGTCGGGCGCCGCTGGCCCTGGCCTTGCTTGTGATGGCCAAACCAAATCGGCACAGGAAATCAAACCTGCGACTGATCGTTTTGCGCCAACCCGGAAAGACTTCCAACACCGGCGTGGTTGGTCTTGTTGCCGTTCAACGGGTTCCGACGGGCATCCTATCACAGACATGACGGTCTCGACATCCCCCCTTTGGGGAAGGTTGGTACGATCAAGAAACAAACATCAAGCCGGGTAAAATCGCCGGCAAGGATTCAGGCCGCCCGCTCGCCGTGCGTTGACTATTCAATTGGTTTATATGTATCAAAATGGTTGCGGACACCGTCTCAAACGGGAAATGGACAGTTTTTGAGTCAACCCGATGCCAAACGATTTTGAAAAAATGCGCCAATCGCCGCGCCACCTCGTCCGCTGGCAAAAGGCGCAGCGGGAATTGCTCAAAGGCCGGCCCGGCGCAGCGCTTGAGATCTATCGCGACCTGTTGAAACGATTTCCCGGCGTGGCGGAGTTGTGGTTCGAACTGGGGCTGGCCGCAGTGAAGCAACTGGATTTCGACCTGGCTGACCAGGCCTTTCAACGCACCTCCGAACTGGCGCCGAAGGATGTTTCGATGCTGATCCTGCTCGGCCAGCAATACCACCAATTGCGGCGGTTGGACAAGGCGCGCGCCTGTTTCGAGCGCGCGGCCGCCGCAGATGCCTCATCCATCCCGGCGCAACTCAGCCTGGCCGAATGGTTCGAACGCGAACGCCGGCTGGACGACGCGTGGGCGTGTGTGGAGTCCTGCGTGGCGCAGCATCCGCAAAATGCGCAGGTCTTGTGTGTCAAGGCGCTGCTTCTGCATCGCCAGGGCCGGAACACGGAAGCAGAGACGCTGTTGCGTGATTTGAGCAAAACCCGCCAGCAGGATTTAAATGTGGATTATGCCATCCGCCACCAGCTCGCCGTTGTGCTCGATGCGCTCGGGCAACATGCCGAGGCCATGCAACAGTTGCATGAAGCCAAGAAGTCACTTCGCCAAACCACCGACGTCGCCAGGCTGGAGCAGGACTACGACCGCGCCGATCAGCGGCGGCGCGAGTTGCTGGCCGCGTTGACGCCGGAAATGATCCAGCGCTGGCGTCGTGAAGGAAACGCCCCGCCATTCCATCACCGGCTGGTGTTTTTGGGCGGACATCCGCGCAGTGGCACGACCTTGCTGGAACAAATCCTCGGGGCGCACCCGGCCATTGTGGCATTCGACGAATCGCCGGCTTTCGTGCATGAAATCCTTGAAAAACTCGCCCCGCTGAACCCAACGACTCCGTTGACCCTGAAAGCACTGGACACGCTCACCCTCACCCAGCGCGCCAATCACCAGCAATGCTATCTGAAAAGTCTTTTACGCGAACATGCGGGTCAGCCGGAGACGGAAGTGTTGCTGGATAAAAATCCGTCGCCCACGGCCTCGTTGCATCTCTGGCTGCGGATTTTTCCCGACTTGAAAGTGCTCATTGCCCTGCGCGATCCGCATGACGTGATGGTCAGTTGCTTTTTTCAGAAACAGATGTTGAACGCGACAAACGTGAACTTTTTGAGCCTCGAACGGACGGCCAGGCATTTCGCCGACCTCATGGATGTCTGGTTGCGGCTGCGGGAGCTGGGTGGCTTCGACTGGATGGAATCACGCTACGAAGACGTCGTGAGCAACCTGGAATCCGAGGGGCGCCGGGTGACGGAATTCCTGGGATTGTCATGGCATGCGCGCCAGACAAATTATTTTGAGGACGCCCGCAAAAAATTTGTCTTTGCGCCGACCTACAACGATGTCACCAAGCCCGTCTATGGTCGCGCCGTGGGCCGCTGGCAACATTACGCCGAAGCGCTCGGACCGATTGAGCAGCGACTGGCTCCGTATTGCCGCGCGTTTGGGTATGCCTGACAGGTTTCGACACTTTGTCGAAGACCGTGAGCAGCCCATGCCCCCGCTAATCGAGAATCGAACGCCGGAACTTTGGAAAAACAAAGCCGGTGCGCTTCCGATATTCCCGGTATTCGGCACTGTGTTCGGAAAGTCGCGCCTCCTCCAGGCGCGCCCGGTAAAGCAGCAAGGCAATGTGAATCGGGACCAGAATGAAGTAAGCCGCCGAAAAGTTCGCGAGCGCGAGGCCGGTCAACATGCAAATATAACCCAGGTACATCGGATGGCGTATCCACTGATACGGCCCGTCCAGAACCACTTTCCGCACCACGACAAAAATGCCAAAAGATCGCCCGAGGAACATGATGCTCCAGACTGCCAGCACCGGTCCGATGAGCCCCAGAAACAGGCCAGTGATGGTGAGCGGCGTCTGCCAGTCGGGTGAACAGAGGCTGTGTCGCAACCCTGCGGGAAACCAGGGAGTGGTGTAGTAGGTGAGGCTGAAGAAAGACGTGGCCAGGGGAAGGAAAATGTCCTTGCGGGTTTGCGGCGGCACGGCCGCACGACGTCCGAGCAACAACAGAATGCCCACGAAGAAATTCAGCAACAGGGCGATCAGGTGACGGGCGACTTCCACGGCCACGGCGCCGGAAGGGTTGGCGGGCCCGAGCCAGAGGAGCCAAAGTTTGTGAAATTCGGCCCCGGCAAGGTACAGATAGACGAGAGACAACACGTATCTCTCGGCATAAACCGCCGTCAGCGCGGCCGTGCGGCCGAGGACCTTTAACATAAAACCGTGCTCCTGGAACCAGCGCACGAAAGGCTGGCTTGTGCCGGCCGAAACCCGGAGCGTTTACGTCAGTGACCTCGCTTTTGTCCGCCTTCACTGCGTTTCGGCGCGACAACCTTCGCCCTCCGCTACGCTCCGAGCGAAGGTTGGTGGTAGGTGATGGATTCGAACCATCGAA
>JBEKTH010000088.1:0-5106 GCA_049516255.1 Verrucomicrobiota bacterium | reverse complement strand
GGCGGGCCGTTACGGTAAACGGTTCGTTCACGGATGACACACCCCGTCAGCAGGAAAGAGGCGCCGACGATTAACAAAACCGGCTTCAATAGTTTTTTATTCATATTGTTCATTCGATGCGTGGATCGACTGTTTATTCAAACTGATTTTAGCGTTGTCCTGTACAATTCGACGCATCTCCACTGAACTAGACGCGGGCAGTTTCCTATTGTTACAACCCATCTGACTTTAAAACCAGACAAATTATCAGTGAAGACACAACTCTGTGTCTTCGCTGATAAGTTGTCTGGTTTCAATTCTTCCAACTTCCAAGTCTCGGTTGTTCGGTCGGCCGGGTATGAAGATCTGAACCGTGAAGCGCTCACTAGCACTAAACGGCTCGATTTTTCCTCTGAAATTCTACCCCTTTACGAGTGCGATTCACCCCTAGAATCCGGGGATGTGTCCCTAATCCATCATGTTTTTAAGTCTTTCTGTTAAATTTAACTTGTACTGGCGGCCCAATCAGTTTGATCGGCTGTCCGGTGCTAAACTTTAGGTACCGAACGGAAAAAATGTGAAAAGGTTGCCGACATTGGTTTTAGACGTTACCGGAATGGTTTCGGCCACGTCGGATTTGGGCGCATCAGTCATCGTGGATAGCACGAACACGGCTGATTCAACCGGGGTAAGCACGTTCATTGGGTTTGATGCCACGCACTATTCATACTGTTGTATACCGACCTGTGACGCCGTAAAGCGGAGTAACAATAGAGGATTCGAAAAAGAAATGAATGCTTCGCTTAGCGAATTAGAAATTATGGGAATAATTTATGCGCTGCGCAAAAATAACCCGCATATAACCGTCGAAGAAATTTTGGCTGCAACCCGCGCTGGGTTGAAGTCGCGGGGCATAAAGTGGAATGCCGCTTTGGAATTCAAAGTTAGATATTGCGCTGATAAATATCCAAATTAAGGCACTCCTGAAAATCCGGACCAAAAATCCCCTTTATTCATACGGCTTTTGCGAGTGTAATTCAAAATGCATCGCGTCGTTCGTTCGACACCGAAGGTAAGCCATACCTGTTAGCGGCATAAATTCTGCTTAATTTTCCGACATGGATTGTGGAATTACACCCGTTAAATTACGCAAGTCCGGGATGACGATGTCCAAAGTGGTGATTGCCTCGGTTCTCGTGGCAACCTCAATGGTTCTTTAGACCACTGATGGATTTCCATGAACTATTCTAATGTTACCACTTTGACGTCCGGGCTTCTGCAATGCGCGGTGCTCGGTTACGGGTTGTGGCTGACCCGCCGCTTCGGCACGGCGCGCGTGGGTTGGTCGCTTGTCTGCGTCTTTTCAGTGCTGGCGTTGCTTCGCGTGTTTCTTTTCCAGGCCAACTTAGAGTTCGGCATCAAGGTCAACATCGTTTTTAGCGTGGTCGCCATATTGCTGCTCGCGGGCATGGTGCAAAACGAAGTCCTCGTGCGGGAACGTCGGCGGGCGCGACTTGTCAGGGTGCAGGCCCGGTTGGAACAGAAAACCAGAATCCGGAAAAAAACTGCGGAGCTTATCAAGTTAAACGGCGAATTGCAGCAAACGGCCGAGCGCCTCGAGACCGAAGTGGAAGAGCGGTCGCGGATGCAGCAAGACGCAGAGAGAATTCACAAGGAAATGCTGATTGTTTCCCGGCAGGCCGGCATGTCCGACGTGGCCACCGGTGTGCTCCATAACGTAGGCAATGTCCTTAACAGCGTGAATGTTTCCGCCAACCTCGTGGCCAGCCATCTGCAGGAGCTTAAGATCCACCGTGTCATTGATGCCGCCGTGCTTATCCAACAACACGCTTCCGACTTGGGGAATTTTGTCACGAACGATCCCCGGGGCAACCAGTTGCCGAACTTCCTCATGCAGCTCGGCAAACACCTATCATCCGAACAAGACCTGTTATTGCGGGAAATTGATTTCGTCAAGACCAAGATCGAACATATCAAGGAAATCGTGGCAACCCAACAGAGCTACGGCAAGGTCTCGGGCGTGGCGGAAAAGGTCCGGGTCACCGATCTGGTCGAGGATTTGTTGCGCATCCACAACACCGAACTCGAGGAACACGGCGTCAACATCCAGCGCATATACCAACCCAATCTTCCGGAAATTTCCGTGGACAAGCACAAGGTGCTGCAAATTCTCCTCAACCTCACCACCAACGCCAGACATGCCTGCGTGGATTCCGGCCGGGAAAAACGGCTGGTAACCGTGCGGGTGTCCAACGGCGGTGATCGTATCTGCGTTGCCGTCGGTGATAACGGCGTCGGCATCCCTGCGGAGAACATCAAGAAAATTTTTAGCCACGGTTTCACAACTCGAAAAAAAGGCGGACACGGTTTTGGGCTGCACAGTGGCGCCTTGGCGGCCAAGGAACTGGGCGGCTCCTTGCTCGCGCACAGCGACGGACCGGACAAAGGCGCAACCTTTACGCTTGAATTGCCGTTGAATCCCAAACACCAATCTTATGAAAGGTGAATCCCCGGCTCGCAACCACCGCATCCTGATCGTGGATGATAGCCCCGCGATTCACGCGGATTTCAAAAAAATCCTGGTTCGATACAATCCCGCCGGGAACGACTTTGAAAGTGCCGAAGCCGGTCTTTTCGGACCGCCGGAGACCAGGGCGGTAGACGATCAGGATTTTGAACTGGCTTCCGCTTTCCAAGGCGAGGAGGCGTTGGCGACCGTGCACGCCGCAGTGAAAGCCGGCCGCCCCTTTGCGATGGCGTTCGTGGACGTGCGAATGCCGCCGGGCTGGGATGGCATCGAAACCACCGCCCAACTCTGGCGGGCCGATCCCGACCTGCAAATCATCCTCTGCACGGCCTACTCGGATTATTCCTGGAACGCGTTGTGCGCCCAGATCGGCACCACGGACCAGATGGTCATCCTCAAAAAGCCCTTCGACGCCATCGAGGTGTTGCAATTGGCAAATGCGCTCGCGGAAAAATGGCGTCTGTTGCAACAGGCGCGGCTGAAAGTCCAGGACTTGGAGCGTGTCATCGGCGAGCGTACATGGGAATTACAAACCTCCAACGAACAATTGCGCGCGGAAGTCGGGCAGCGCCAAATTGTCGAACAGGAGCTGCGTGGCTCGCAAGAAAAGCTCAAACATTTTCTGTCCAAAGGCCCGGCAGTTTTGTATTCGTTCAAATTCGAGGCCGGACGCCTGATTCCATTGTGGGTCAGCGACAACTTCACCGATTTCACCGGTCGCAAAGTCCAGGATTGGCATCAACAAACACCGGAAGGAGATTGGGTGGAGGAGTCGGACCGCCGCATGGTGTCCGACAGCCTGCAAACTTTGCTCGCGCAAAATCATGTAAGTCTGCAATACCGTATCCGTCGCCCGGACGACGCCGTCCGCTGGGTGCGCGACGAACGCCAGCTGCTGCGCGACGACGCGCAGCAACCGGTTGAAATTATCGGTTGCTGGACCGACATCACCGAGCGCAAACAGCTTGAAGAACAACTTCGCCAATCGCAAAAAATGGAAGCATTCGGCCAGTTGGCCGGCGGCGTGGCTCACGATTTCAATAACCTGCTCACCATCATTGATGGCTATGTCTGTCTGTTACAGACCAAGGACTGTCCGGCTGACAAACGGGCGCCTGGTTTGGCTGCAATTGCCAAGGCCACAGATCGTGCCGCCCTGCTTACCCGGCAATTACTGACATTCAGCCGGCGCCAGCGTTTCCAGCCAAAGCCTCTGGAGCTTAATGAAGTCATCACCAGCATGAGCGAGATGCTGCAACAACTGGTTGGGGAAAGCATCAAGCTGAAAGCAGAATGTATGTCCGGAAATGTCGCCATCACGGCTGATCCAAACATGCTGGAACAGATCCTGATCAACCTCGCGGCCAATGCACGTGATGCCATGTCCAACGGCGGCGAGTTTATTGTGTCCACCTCGTTATGCGACATTGACAGCGCGTATGTCCACCGGCACCGCGAATCCCGGCCCGGCCAGCATGCTTGTTTGTCCGCCACCGACACGGGTTGCGGTATCGCGCCCGAACTCCTGCCACGGCTCTTCGAACCGTTCTTCACCACCAAGGACGTTGGGAAAGGCACGGGGCTGGGACTGGCTAGCGTCTATGGGATCGTCAAACAGCACGAAGGATGGATTGAGGTCTCAAGCCAGGTAGGCAAAGGCACCTCGTTCAAGATTTTTTTTCCAGCGTCCTCACTACCGGTCATTCCCACCAGGTCTTTGCCATCCGTCCGTCCGGCGCGCGGCGGCGGTGAAACCATCCTTGTCGTCGAAGATGAGTCGGGCTTGCGCGAGCTGTTCTGCCTCATGCTGCAACGCCTCGGCTACCGGGTTTTTGCAGAATGTTCCGGTGCGAAAGCCCTCCGTTCATGGTCTTCCCGCCTTGATCAGATTGACCTGCTGCTGACGGACATCGTCATGCCTGACGGTATATCTGGTTGGGAACTAGCCCGCACCTTGCAGGCCGAGAAGCCAGACTTGAAAACCATTTACATGAGCGGTCACAGCGTCGATGCCAACGGCCACGTTTCTCGTGCCGCCAAAGACATCCGGTTTCTCGCCAAACCCTTCAACGTCCAAACGCTGTCCGAAGCGGTGCGCACCTGTCTGGACGAAGCAAAACAATTCATCAACAACACCGCCAAAACGCTTCCGGCCCCGCAAACTTGACGCGGGCCCAGCCGTCTGCACTAACACAAGCCAGTAGGGTACAATTCAATCACGGCCACCGTGCCGATGGCCAGATTATCGCCAGCCGCCGTGGACCCAGATATGCCGGCCGCCACGAAAGACATAATGTGGCCGCAACCATACTGCGCCGGGATGCGGAGGTCTTCCCCAGTAGCCACGATGCCAAGCCCATCCGCCCGATCCCCAGCCCCAGAAGCCGCCGATCCAGATGAAACTCGGTGCTGGAGCCACGCCCACTACAACATCTACTTGGTCGGGCGGCGGCGGACCCATCACCTCCACTTCCGTGGACACGGTTGCTGCTGGTGGCGGGCCGTTACGGTAAACGGTTCGTTCACGGATGACACACCCCGTCAGCAGGAAAGAGGCGCCGACGATTAACAAAACCGGC
>JBEKTH010000087.1:0-6654 GCA_049516255.1 Verrucomicrobiota bacterium | reverse complement strand
CCGGCAAAAGTTGCCGCTTGACACTCCCGCCGCCGCCCAACATGGTTTCCGGCTTGGGGGGAGAGCGCAGAAACCAATTCCTGACTCGCACAACGTTAATGCAATGGACACTGCATGAAAAAGCAATTCCCCATCACTGTTGCCGGAGTACTTGGCCTTTTGCTGGCCGCCGCAGGGCAACTGGATTTATGTGGCCAGAGCACGGCTTTCAGCTACCAAGGGCGCCTGTCCGATGGCGGCGCCGCGGCGAACGGGTCCTATGACCTAAGGTTTGCCCTTTATTCAACCAACTCTGGCGGGAGCCCGGTCGGTGCCATCCTGACGAACAGCAGCGTTTCGGTTTCGAATGGTCTGTTTACAACCTTGGTTGATTTTGGCCCGGTATTTGACGGAACGGACTACTGGTTGGAACTCGGCGTGCGCACCAATGGTTCAGCCGGTGCCTTCAACACCCTGTCTCCGCGCCAGCCTTTAAGCCCGGCGCCCTATTCCCTTTATGCCCAAAGTGCCGGCAATGTTTCCGGTGTGTTGGCGGCGAGCAACCTTCCTCCCACCGTGGCCCTGCTTAATAGCAGCCCAAATTTTGCCGGCAGCATTACCGCGACGGGTTTCATTGGAAACGGCGCGGGCCTGACGAATATTCCCAATGCTGCCTTGCGTGTTCCTCCCCTGACAAATGGCCAGTCCACGGCCGTCAATCTGGCGGGCAGCGTGAGCGTCGGCAGCACCTTGACGGTGGATTCGGGAACGGCTTCCAACGCCTTTACCCTCTCGCCCAGAAACGCCCTGCCGGCTTTTCCTGTTCCCGTGCTTCGTCCGGTCATCACCAACACCGTCCTGGCCTTTGACCTGATGCCCAACGGTTCCCCCAACCAATATTTCAACAATGGCATCACTTGGTTCGATGTTTGCAACGCTGATTTCCTGTCCGGCGACGGCGCCATATCGACTGCGCGGGTCGGGATCAATACGAATTGGGTGTATTTCGGCTCTGTCCATTACAGTAGCGCCACCGTGTTGCCGGTTGTCCTGGGCATTGACGAGACCGCCTATTTGACCCTGAACACTTCCGGCAACATCAGCATTGCCCAGACGCTCTCCATCGCGGGCACCAACGCCGCCAATTACGCCATCGTCACCAACACCCTGGTCACCAAGGGACTTTTCGCCAACGTCACGACCAAAACCGGTGCCTACACCGCGACGGCGAATGATTTTTTAATCCGTTGTGACACGAGCGCCGCCGGATTCACCGTCACCCTGCCCCCGGCGGCCGGCGCCAGGGGCCAGTTGCTCAACATCAAGAAAATTTCCACCGACGCAAACACGCTCACAATCAAGGCCAACGGAACTGAAATGATAGATGGCGCGAACACCATCACGACGACGACACCCGCGAACTACAAACTCATGAGCGATGGCACCGGGTGGAACATCCTGTAACGCGGCCGGCCGGTTTGTCGGACTCCAGCCATTGCCTCCCCGCCCGGGCTGAACCGCTCGGGCGCGAAGTCCGCAAAGAATAATTCCCGGGCCACAGACGGACATCCTCCTCCGTCCCGCATTGCGGGACTATGGAGGACAGGCAGATGGACACAGATAAACGCAGATAAAAATATCCGTGAACATCTGCGTGTATCTGGGGCTAAAATCTCTGCGTCTCTGCGGTTAGGCGTTTGGTGTTTCCCGGCTCCCAGCCCCAGGACCCGAGACCCCAGACCCCATTTTCACTGCCCTTGTATCCGGAAAAATTCAGTCGCATTCGTCACTGGCAGGGACACACTTTGCGCGTTGGTCGTTACGACCGTATTCCAGGAACCTGCCGGCAACGTGGACGTTTCCTGCACCACGAACGGCGCCGTGCCGCCCGTCCAGCTCAGCGTCACATTCGTCCCCGCCGGGGTGATGGACAGGTTGATGGCGCTGGTTGCCGTGTACACCGCCGCGTCGTAGGCCACTGCGTGCACGCCGTCGGCGGCGCTCAATTCCAGCGTGTAAACCCCCGGCGCGCTGAATGTCGCCGTGGTATTCGTCAGCGCCACGTTGCCAAACGTCACCGTGCCCGGCCCGGAATACATCGTCCATTGAATCGTTGGCGGTGGGTTGCTGAAAACCACCGCGCCCGGCAAGGTCACCGGCACGCCCACCGGCACCGTCTGGTCCGGCCCGGCGATCGCCACCGGCGCGCCCGGCGATCGCGGTCCCTCGTTCGGTCCCGTCGTCTGGATGACCTCGAAATTTGTGGCGCTGATGCTGGTCAAATCGTTGAAACAATTCGCCGGCCAGCGGTCGTCCGGCGTCACCGAAATTGAAAAGTAATTCCCGTTGTCCGCCACCATCGCACCGTATTTCTTCAACCCGGCGAGCACCGCCTTTTCCTCCTTCGACCAGCCCGGCGGAATGACAAACGACGCCTTCAATCGCAACCGCTGACCCATCGCCGGATAATTTCCGTTCGTGATGCTGCTCGCGTAATGCGTGGCCGGATAAATGTAGGCCTTGAGCGATTTGGCTACGACCAGCCGGCAGGCGTGTTCGATCATGCCGCGCTCGGCTTCGTCGTAACGCACGAGCGCCGAAAACATCGGGAAACCCGCCGCGTCGCCGGAAGTCAGGCCATCCGGTCGCAGGCCGTTGCTGTTCAGGTTGAAAATAGCGCCGTTGCCCGCCTGCCAGTTGGTGCCCACCAGTTGTGCCTGCCAGGTTTCCCAGGAAAATCCCGCGCCCGGCTGGACGACGATGGAATGCCGGTCGCCGCCACTGTTGGTCTGCCATTGATACAGCGTCTGGCCGCCGGTCCCCACCGGCCAGCTCTCAATCGGCATGTTCGTCGGTATCGGATACAGGCCGTACGGGTAAGTCCCGCCGTTCAGGTCCGAATCGCCCGCATACGTTACGAACTGGATCGGCACCAGCGGCTGGTTGTCCGGCACCAGCGCAAAGTTCATCTCGAACTCGGGCGTCAACACCGCCCGGTTGGTATTCAGATCCTTGACAATTTCGGCAATCATGGCGGTGGAATTCGACAGCACCGGCCGGTTGGAAATGCATTCGTTCCACGGATTGGTCACCGGGAAAATCTGCATGGCCGAAACCACGGCGTCGGCGTTCGACGTGTTGAACAGGATGGCATTGGTCACCACCGGCAACGGTCCGAGGATGCGCCCCTCCTGATTGATGCGTTCCGCGATGGCGGATGGTGAAAAGGTGAACCAAACCAGCAGACCCAGAATTCCCGGTACAACATGATGCCTCATAATACAACAACGGCGAAAACTTCGTCGCCAGTCTGATGACAGCAAAAACGGAGCCAGCCCTTAAACCGCGAAAAACACCGAATATATGAACGGACGTCTGAACCATCTGATAGTATGGCCACCAGGCCAGTCTGGTTTTTAGCCACAGATGGGCACAGATTTACACAGATGTTTTTTATCTGCGTTTCATCTGTGTGCATCTGTGGCCCAAACCTCGGCGTCCTCAGCGCTCTGTAGTTAAAAATCTTGGCGACCTTCGCATCTTGGCGGTTTAAAATCCCTCCTGGTGAAAATCTGTGGTAATCTGTGTTTATCCGTGGCCGATTTGATTTCAACCGCGCGCCGGCTTGTGCTGCTCACGCTCTGGCTGTCAGTCCTTCCGGCAGGCTTTGCCGCCGACAGCGCACCCCCGGTAACGCCCGAAGCGTATGACTATGCCAAACCTGCATTGTTCACCGGCACCCTTTACGAAATCGGGTCGGGACAAAAAAAGGTTCTCTACACCTTCCGGCGGACCGCCACGCGTTCCGGGTCCACCGTCCACGTCGAACGGCAATTCCTCGATACCAAAGGGACGGTGGCCGCTGTGGAAAACGCGCTCTACGAATCCAATCAACTGGTCTCCTTTGAGATGCAGGAATTCCAGGCCCGGGTTTCCGGCGCCATCCGGATTGAGCCCGACCCGAAGGACCCGGCCCGGCAACGGCTCTTGATCAGTTACGGTCACAGCCTGAATCCACCCAAAGGCGACGCCCAGGACCTCCCACCCGACACCCTGGTGGACGACACCCTGTATCCGTTCCTGCTGGCCCACTGGGATGACTTGATGCGGGGCGACGCCGTGAAGTTCCGTTTTGTTTCCCTGGAATGGGAACGGACCTTTATGTTTCGGTTCGTGAAGACCGCGGAATCCGAGCGGAATGGCCGGACAGTGGAACTCATCAAAATGGAACCGGTCAGCCGGCTGGTGGCGCACCTGGTCAACCCGCTGATTTTTACGGTGGAAAAGGACGGCCCGCACCGCATCCTCTCCTATACCGGGCGCACCACCCCTCGCATCCAAAAGGGAAAGTCCTGGAAATATCTCGACGCCGAGACCGTCTTCGATTGGAAAGACTGATTCAACCGTCAAGGCGCAAAGGACGCCAAGGCTTTAGCGGCGAAACAAACTAAACGTGCGATAGATGTTTTGTTTTAAACTGTTCGCGTATTTGGCGCGGTTCGCAATTTGAAGAGTTTTCTTTGTATTCCTGGCGTTTGGCGGTTTAGTTCATCCGTAGCTGAAACTCTTGCCACCGGCGGGGCGAAGCGTCAGGCGGATTGGACCACCGCTTCAAACACCTCCCGGCAGGCCGGGCACACCCCGTGGGTCAAACGCGGCAGGCGCGCCCGATCAAACAGCCGCAACCGGCGCACCGCTTCTTCCACCTCCACCCACCCGGCGACATCCACTTTTTTGCACCACGCACACACGGTCAGCCACTCCTCCGTTCGTGGAAAATGGGGATCGAGCAATTCCACCTTGGGACGCGCCTCCTCGCGCAGCAACAGGCTGCGAAACTCCAGGGCCCCCGCGCCCAGGCTGGCCATGGTCATCTCCATGAACCGCCGGCACTCCGGCCCGTCGCAGCGGAATGGCACGACCATCGTCCGGCCTGTCGTGCGCACCTTGTTCATGAAAATCCGGTAGAACTCCTGGGTGGCGAGTTCGGAGATATAATTCCACAACGAAGTGCCCTGCACGGATTCCGCGGTCAGGGCCGGCAAACCATTCTCGGCGGCAAACGCCACCCAACTCGCATCCACAAAAGTGATCCGGTCCACGGCATCCACATGACAAATGAACTCACGCATGATTGGCCTTTCCCGCGCCACTGTGAACCCAGCCCCGGCCCGGCGCAATCGCAATGCCACCCGCCCGTTGACGCGGGCTAATTGCGGATTTGATGAACCGCCACGACGCCAAGGACGCCGAGGTTTCAGCCACCACGGATTTTTCCGCCCAAAAAATCTTTAACCGCGAAACACACAAACAATTTGGCATTCTGAGGCACAAGAAACGGCCTCCGGTTCCCGCTTTCAGTATCTGCCGGGGATTTGGCGCATTTCACGGTTAAAAGAAGTCCGCTCCGCTTTGCGTTCTTGGCGGCTTGGCGGTTAAAAACTTGGCGCGCCGATTGCTAAAGAATCATCGTTGCGGAGACTGATGAATGCCAAAAAGAAGTCGTTTGCCCATGGGACTGCTCCCACAACCGAAACGGATTGAAAAAGAAATCGGGCCACCAAGCCCATAAAACTTTATGAGCATAAACAGCAAGCAGGAAGATAGAAATTACGTATCCGTCGGGTCCTGGATGGGCATGTTGTTCGTCACTGCCATCCCGGTGATTGGTTTGTTGATGATTCTCGTCTGGGCCTTTTCCGGCGAGAACGAATCGCGCAAGAACTATTATCGGGCCATCCTTTCCTGGATATTGATCCTGGTGGTTTTGGGTGTGGCGGCGGGTGTCGCGATCGGGTATCTGGGCGGCGGGCCGGCCCTTCAGAAATTTATTCAGGATCACCAGAATCTGGCCCACAACCAATGACCGCCTGAAAAAACGTTCACCGACCTGGAAGCCGGGTGGCAGAGGTTTTAACAGAAGACAACCAAGGCAGCAAAGACCCTGACGGATTTGAAAAAACATCTCCGTTTCCTTCGTTCTCTTCTGTTCAGGTTTTTTGTTGTTCTGCGTCTCTGCGGTTAAAAACCCAGGCGTCCTGGCGGTAAACCCCGGCTTCCGTCACCCGTTTGTCACCGGTTTGTAACTTGAAGTCATCCCCCTGCCACCTATTCTCCTGCTGAAATGAATCCGGCGGATTTGTTCTCCCAGCAGGACGACATGGTGCGGCTCGCGCCCGGTGACGTGCTGTTCAAGGAAGGCGAGCCGGGCGACGCCATGTTCGTTTTGCTCGAAGGCACGGTGGACATCATGATTGGTGCCAAGGTGGTCGAAAACTCCCAACGCGGCGCCATTATCGGGGAAATGGCGCTCATCGACAAATCACCCCGCGTCGCCACCGCCGTTGCCCGCGCCCCGGCGCGGCTGGCCAGGGTGGACCAAAGGCGGTTCCACTTTCTTATCCAGCAAAACCCGTACTTCGCCACCCACGTCATGAAAGTACTCGCCGACCGCCTGCGCCAGATGAACCGGTTGTATTCCGAGCGCTGAACGGCAAGGTTTGTAACCGCCAAGTCACCAGGACAGAAAGTTCAACCACGGATTCACACCGATAAACACGGATTCGAGCGGGCGGGGAACAGGATTTTACAGAAGACAACCAAGGCAACAAAGATCCTGAATGATTTGGAAAAACTCTCTTCGTTCCCTTCGTTTCCTTCTGTCCAACTCCAATG
>JBEKTH010000086.1:0-6777 GCA_049516255.1 Verrucomicrobiota bacterium | reverse complement strand
TCCAGGCATACGTGTCGGCAAGATGCCAGCGCTCCCGGGTGTTCCCAGGCTTGCTTATGATGCTTCATTGCGCTAGCGTTTTTCCATGAGTTTGCAGGGAAATCACAGCCCGTCGCTCATTCCGAGTTTTCCGCTTTCTCCGAAACAAACCGCTCGCGT
The DNA here is from genome assembly GCA_049516255.1 of Verrucomicrobiota bacterium. GTDB lineage: Bacteria > Verrucomicrobiota > Verrucomicrobiia > Limisphaerales > UBA11358 > UBA11358. The sequence continues at coordinate 6,618 of JBEKTH010000086.1, read as the reverse complement.
GATGACCAATGTAGAATCGCCTGGGCCGCATCAGGGCTGGTATTCTCGCGGTTACCTGCCGCATTGGGATCATCCCGGCATGATGCAATCCATCAACTTCCGTCTGGGAGATTCCATGCCGGCCGGTGTCATCGAGAAATGGAAGACCGAACTGACACTTCAGTCCGAAAGCCAGCGTTCCGTTGAACTTCGCCGCCGTATTGAGAAATACCTCGATGCCGGTCACGGCACCTGCTGGCTCAACCAGCCGGACATTGCGTGCCTGGCCGAACGCGCATTGTTTCATTTTGACGGACAGCGTTATCGTCTTTTGGCCTGGTGCATCATGCCCAATCATATTCATGCGTTGATCGAAACGCGGGAAGGATTTCCGCTGGCGGACGTGTTGCATTCGTGGAAATCATTCACGAGTCACAAAGCGAATGCGTCTTTACGCCGAACCGGCGGGTTCTGGGAACGAGAGTATCTTGACCGCTTCGTGCGCAATGCGGAACACTACGCGAAAGTGGTTGCTTATATCGAAGAGAATCCAGTGAAAGCCGGTCTGGCAAGGCTCAAACGTGACTGGCCCTGGAGCAGCGCCAGATTTCGTGTCTTAGGGGATGCCGCCGCCCCAGCGGTGGGGTTTGGAAAAGAAGCCAGGCATCAACTTGCCGGCGGGACGCCGGCGCTCCCAGGCTGTCGGGACGGCGGCCAGTTGACATGAACGATTCCTCTTCCCAAAGCGAGCCGGCGGGACGCCGGCGCTCCCGGGCCGGTGCTCCCCGACCGCCGGAAATCCGCGACCCGTGGGTCCGCAAATTCCTCACGCACCTGGCGACGGACCGGGGCGCGTCGGTTTACACCCAACGGAATTATCGGCAGGCCTTGACGGAATTTGCACACTGGCATCTGGACGAGCGCCAGGCAGCCCCCGCCTGGGAAAAATTGCAGCGCGATGATTTCCGCAATTATTTGCGGTATCTGGGACGAAACCATTTGAGCCGCGCGGCGACGCAGTTGCGTTTTTCCGCGTTGCGGACGTTTTACAAATTCCTCATGCGCCGGGGGGTGTTGGAAACCCTGCCGATTAAAAATCTGGCGCTGCCCAAGCGGGAACGGCGCCTGCCGAAATACCTCACGCGCCAGCAGATGATTGATTTGCTGGATGCGCCGGTGAAGCTGCTGGCGAGCCGGGAACAAAGAAAAGGTCCGGGCCGCCCCATTTCCACCGCCGTGTGCCTGCGCGACGTGGCGGTGTTGGAGACGATTTATTCCTGCGGCTTGCGCATCAGCGAACTGTGCGGCCTGCGGGCGGAGGACATTGACTGGAGCGAGCGGCTCGTTCGCGTGCGCGGCAAGGGCAAAAAGGAACGGCTCGTACCCATTGGCGAACCGGCCTGGAAGGCGATTCAAAATTATTGGGGCGTGTTGAAACAGCCGCCGGCCGGACCGTTGCCGGTCTTCTTTGCCGAGACCAAAAAAGCCGCGCTGCTCAATCCGCTGCAACTCTCCCGCCGCTTGAAACAATACCTGGTCATTGCCGGCCTGGACCCGGCCCTGACGCCGCACAAATTGCGGCACAGTTATGCCACGCACCTGCTGGACGCCGGCGCGGATTTGCGAAGCGTGCAGGAATTGCTCGGCCACGCCCATCTGGTCACGACCCAGGTTTACACGCATGTGACGACCGAGCGCTTAAAAAAAGCCTACGATGCCGCCCATCCGCGGGCCTAGCGGGGGCATTTTTCCGATTGAAATATTTTGAATGCGGGGCATGATTATTGGTCTAAGTAACCAGGCGGTTAAAACGGTTAAATCAGGCTTAACATGAAAATTAAATTAAATATTTTGACTTTGACAATGGCGGTCTCGGCGGTGCTGTTGACGGGCTGCCAGTATCCGAATGGGCAACCAAACAACACGGCCTCCGGCGCATTGATTGGCGGGGCGATGGGCGCCATTGCCGGCGCGGCCATTGGCGGTCCCCGCAATGGTGGCGCGGGCGCGCTGATTGGCGCCGCGGCGGGCGCGCTCACGGGCGGCGTCATTGGCAATTCCATGGACCAGGAGCAGGCGGCGGAACTCCGTGCCCAGGCGCCGGAAACCTATGTACGCGTGCAACAGGGACAGCCGTTGAGTATTTCCGACATCAAGGCGCTGGCCGCCGCCAAGGTGAGCGACGACCTTATTATCAGCCAGATTCGCAATTCCGGCACCGTTTATCATCTCAGCACTGCCGACATCATTGATCTGCACAACGCGGGCGTGAGTGAAAACGTGATTAATTTCATGATCAACTCACCAAGCCTGGTGGGGGATGATTCAGCCGTTCAGACCACCACGGTTGTTCCGCAAATGCCACCACCGCCGGCGGCGGAAACGGTGGTCGTTGCGCCGGGACCGGGCTATGTGTGGGTTGGCGGCGAATGGGTGTGGAACGGCGGTTGGGTTTGGCGGGCGGGTTATTGGGCTTATCCACCATACCCGCATGCCGTTTGGGTGGGCGGTTATTGGGGCAGGGGACCGTACGGTTGGTACCGGAGACCGGGTCACTGGCGGTGAGTTGGCGGGTTTCGGCTTTTTTTTGTTGCTTGCGCTCCGTCGAAATTGGACGAGATTTTGTCCATGGAGACACCCAGGAACCGGCAACGCTTTAATCGGGCGGGAACGCGCGGCTTTTTTGTGTGGGCGTGCTTCCTTCTTCTCTTCCCGGCCATTCCTTCCGTGCCTGGCCAGACTTCCGACGTCCTGACCTATCATAACGACAATGGTCGCACGGGACAGAACTTGAACGAGGAAATCCTGTCGCCCGCCAACGTCAACACCAACCACTTCGGAAAATTGTGGGTCCTGAAGGCGGATGGCCTGGTGGATGCCCAACCGCTTTATGCCGCCGGGGTTTCCATTCCGCTTAAAGGCATGCGCAATGTCGTGTTCATTGCCACCGAACACGACAGCGTTTATGCCTACGATGCGGACAGCACCAATCTGTTCTGGCAGGTTTCGATGTTGGGCACCAACGAAATGACTTCGGATGACCGTGGCTGCAGCCAGGTGACCCCCGAGATCGGCATCACTTCCACACCGGTGATCGACCGCCAGCTTGGCCCGAACGGCACAATCTTTGTCGTCGCCATGAGCAAGCAGGTGACCAACAGCACGACCGTCTATTTCCAGCGGTTGCATGCGCTGGACCTGGCCACCGGCACCAACCGGTTGCCGGCAGTGACCGTCGCCGCCCAATATCCGGGCACGGGCGACAACCGCGTCGGCACCAATGTGGTGTTCGACCCGTCCCAATACAAGGAACGTTGCGGGTTGCTGTTGCTGGGCGGGGTCATTTACACCGCCTGGGCGTCACATTGTGATATCAGACCCTACACCGGCTGGATTATTGGCTACGATGAACACACCCTGGCCCAAACCAGCGTGTTGAACATTACGCCGAACGGAAACGAATCGGCCATCTGGATGAGTGGCGCCGGCCTCGCGACCGACGCCGCCAGCAATATTTATTTTTTGGCCGGCAACGGCACGTTCGATACCGCGCTGACCACCAACGGGTTTCCCATCGAGAACGATTATGGCAACGCGTTCATCAAACTCTCGACCACGAACAATCAGCTCACCGTGGCGGATTATTTCGACATGTACGACACCGTGAGCGAGAGCGATAAAGACACGGACCTCGGTTCCGGCGGTGCGCTCGTTTTGCCCGACATGCTTGACGGGCAGGGGCACATTCGCCAGCTCGCCGTCGGCGCCGGGAAGGACAGCAATCTTTATCTTGTGGACCGTTCAAACATGGGCAGGTTCAATCTGACCAACGACACCGCCATTTACGAGGAACTCGACGGGGTGCTGCCGGGCGGCGTGTGGGCGATGCCCGCTTACTTCAATGGCACGCTTTATTACGGCTCCGTCGGGTATTATCTTCAGGCGTTTCCGTTCCAAGGTGCCCTGCTCACCAACAGCACTTCCCAAACTGCCATCACCTTTACCTACCCCGGCACCACCCCGGCCATCTCCGCCAATGGCAGTTCCAATGGCATCGTTTGGGCCACGGAAAACACCTCCCCGGCGGTTTTGCATGCCTATGCCCCCACCAATCTCGCCCGGGAGTACTACAACAGCACCCAGGCTGCCGGTGGCCGCGACAGCTTTGGATCCGGCAACAAATTCATCACCCCGACCATTGCCAGTGCGCGGGTTTATGTCGGGACCGCGACCGGTGTCGGCGTGCTCGGCTTGCTTGACCAATCCAGCCTGACGCCGCTGCAGGTGTGGCGGGACAATCATTTCGGCAACCCGTCGAACGTTGGGGCGGGCGCCAACACCGCCAGTCCGGCCGGTGACGGCGTACCGAACCTGATCAAATACGCCCTTGGTTTGAATCCGTCGATGCCGGCCACCGCCGCCCAATTGCCCTCCGGCGGCATCCAACCCGACGGAGGCACGAACTATCTGACCCTGACCGTCAACCGTGCCGCCCAGCCTTCCGACATCACTTATATTGTGGAAGTTTCCAGCAACCTGCTGGGTGGATGGGTTTCCGGCCCGCCGAACACCGTGACGCTTACGAACACCACCACACAACTGATGGTACGCGACAATACGCCTGTGCCGGCCGCAACCGAACGGTTCATTCGTTTACGTGTTACCAATCCCTAGTGCGAAGCAACGCAGGCGGGTGCGACCAGTTTGCGCGTTCCGGTTTTAGTCTCCCCTTCAACTCGGCGCAAGGACTTCAACTGTAGAGTCTCGGAGAGCAACGAAATTGCTTGCCGCTCCTTTTCGGCGGTGGGTAATATATCCGGCCGGTGCCGAAGTGAAGGCCGGCGGTTGGCTGGGTAGCTCAGTCGGTAGAGCAGAGGACTGAAAATCCTTGTGTCGGCGGTTCAATTCCGCCCCCAGCCACCACTTCATTTTAAGTCAATAGAATCACTACTATAGTGAAAACAGGGGCGTCGAAAGGGGTCAAAGTAAGACATGGAGTAAGACATGGCTTGCCCGCTTGCATCGGTGAACTTCGCTGGATGAATCCGCCATATCACATTGTTTTTATTGGATGAAACAGGTGTTTCCGTCTTGCCGACACCCTTCAGATCGTCGCGCTAGGGGCAAATGCGGCGCACGGCGGGGCATTGTGGCGAGGGCGGACAGTGCCCGTAACGATGTTGCGGACTCGTTCGTTGCTATTCATTGCTTCCGGTTTTCTTGTTCCTCCGCGCTGGCAAATTCTTCAATGGCCGAAACGAGGCTTTGAAAATCAATCAGCCGGACGCCACGACAAGTGCCGCGACGTTTCAGACTATGCGATTTGACCTTGCCGGATTTACAGAGCAAATAAATTTGCGTGCGCGACAGGCCGGTGAATGGGCAAAGTGTGCCGGGCTTCGGAAGCCGCACGAAGCGTGGTTGCAATTGCGATACGCTCGCCGGTGTTTGATTTTGTTCAACGCGATTGCCACTGTCTCGCACGCCCGCGCTGGCAGGCTGCATGACGTGCAAAAAATCTTTCCGTTCACCATTCATACAACGGAAACTTTATGTGAACTAGCGACCGGGCAGGCGTGTCAGACACACGGGATTTCAAGAGCGGGTGACAGCATTGCCAAAATGGAAAGTGTCCATTCAATGCGTCCAATCGCATCCGTAAAGCGATCCATTCGGCTCCGGTTAAACTCGCAGCATGATGGCATTCGTATGGCATGAATCTACCGGTTTTGGATGAGGCAAGCCCTACCCCTCGTCAAAACGAGGATTTTGCATCCGCGCAATGGACGCGGTGAAGCCGCGATCTAACCGGCAAATGGCCGCGCCGATGTCCGTAGTCACGGGCAGTCCGTGTCCAATCCATGACCGCAGCCACGTCCGCAGTTTTTCCGTGGGCGCGCACACTCCATGACCCGGCACAGTCCGTGTCCTTGAATAATCCGAAACCGTGACCGCTGCTACATCCGTGGATTTTCCATGTTCAGTCCGCGCAAATTGCCGCGTCCAAGAACATTCAATGTCAACGGACATAAACTGTCTGCGTCCGCAACCTATCCGTGGGCAGTCCGCGTCCGCGTTCTCGCCGTGAACCAACCGTGTCCCGATACTTGGACAGGCCGGAAAATGTCCGTGTCACGGTTTTGCAATTTCCGTGTGATTTCCAGCCAACGGCTGCGACACTTCCCGCGTGAATCCTTAATCGCCCGTTTTTCTTCCGGCGAAGCGAGCATCGTCATAGGTGGAAGTCGAAGGGCAACAGGGCGAAACAACCTTGACGACGCGCAGCGAGCCACCCAATCGAAGGGCGATTCACGCGGAGCCGGGGTGAATCTAGCGCGGATGCGGACTGGACACGGATACGGATAGTTCGCGGACACGGGCTGGCTGCGGACATTCGCGGCCTGGACATGGTCGCGGACATGGACTGACTGCGGACGTGGCTGCGGTCTTGGACTAAACACAGTCACGGACTGGTTGCGGACACGGTCGAGGCACGGATGCGGACTGGTTTCGGACTGGACACGGTCGCGGACTGGACACGGTCACGGCCAACAGGCCGGGCTATGGCGCGGACATTCCGCGTCCAACCCGCGACAACTTCGCGGACTCAAAAACCTTAGCGAGCTAAGGAGTAAAGCT
>JBEKTH010000085.1:0-7298 GCA_049516255.1 Verrucomicrobiota bacterium | reverse complement strand
CCGGTGTTGCTCGGGCGCCGATTCACCCTCAATCCCGTGGTCATTTTTGTTTCCTTGATCTTCTGGATGTGGCTCTGGGGCGTGCCCGGCGCTTTATTATCGGTGCCGATCCTGGTTTCGATCAAAGTCGTTTGCGACCGCGTCCCGGCGATGTCACCCCTCAGCGAACTTCTTTCCCGATAAACCAGCAACATTTTATCAATGGTTCCAGATAAGTCATTCGGTCGGAAAAATAGTGAGCCGGGCATGGGCGGTTTCGCGCGTGCGGATTCGCCAAACGGTCCTCCGAGCTGAGGTTCAAGCCAAATCAGCTTTTGCCAGGCGATTCCCAAAATGCACGGTAGGGTTACACCCCATGTTAAGAAGCCGCCCGATGGCGTAACCTGCTTCCAGTGATAAAGCCAAAGAGCCAAAAAAAGAAAGGAACAATATGTTCTTAAGCATTGGTGGAGTACTGGGAATTTTGTGGGTATTGGGGATGGCGTACGGTTACCGAATGGGCGGAGCGATTTACATCGTGCTGGCGGCGGCCGTCGTTATGACGGGCTTCGGGCTCCGTCAGTGGTGGCAGCGGCCGGTGGCCTAAGCACCGGTTGGCGGGTCAGCAAAGGCGGGCGGACGACACTGGCCAGGGGACAATCATGTGAACGAAAGTCCCGGTAGGGTTACACCCCATGGCGGAAGGACCACTTGGGGACGTAGCCTCTTAAATCAGCAGGTGCAACGGTAAACCAAACACACAACAAAAATCACCTTTATGAAAAGCAAAACATTATTCCTCGCCGCACTTTCCATCGCCGCCATTGCGGTAGGTTGCAATAAAGAACAGACCACCTCGGAGCAGATGGACAAGGTTCAGACTGAAACAACGCAGGCGGCGCAGGATATGAAGGACTATACCTTCGCGCAAAAAGCTGAATTCGTCAAAACCATGCAGGGACAGTTGGATTCGCTGAACAAGGATTTGGATCAGCTCTCCGCAAAAATCGACAGCTCCAGCGACGCGGTCAAGGCCGAGGCCAAACCCAAACTCCAGGCGTTGCGCGATCAGGCCACCCAGTTGAATCAGCAACTGGCCGATGCCCAGAATGCCACCGAGTCCACTTGGGACAGCGTCAAAGCCGGCTTCCAGAAGGCCTACGAAGCGACGAAGGACGGTTTCCAACAAACCCGCCAGTGGGTGAGCGATAAAATCACGTCCTGAGACGAGGCTTGTTCGTACCAGGCGGCGGTGTGCAAGCAAACCCGGTGTCCAGCAGCCCGTGCAAATAAATGAAATCAACCCAACCCAACAAGGGCGTGCGAATATTCAAACGCTCCCAATGAAAGAACCTGCATACGAAGCCCCAAAGGTACTAAAACCAGAAAATCAGTGTCCAAACGTTTCAAAATCACCGGCACCGGCAAAGTGCTTTTCCGGGACGCCGGGCGGCGCCACCTGCTGCAAGGCAAAAATTCCAAACGCCGCCGGTCTCTGCGAAAGGCGGCCCTAGTTGGAGCCGCCGACATTTATCGAATCAAACAGAATCTGCCGTTCAGTCATTAGGCACCGGAGAACAAGCGAAATGAAAACAAGTCCCTGGCCGGATATGCCACAGGTAACCATCCCAGTGCGACTATCCGCCGCAAAAGTTGGAAATGGTTCTTGGTGAAGGCTTCGGCGTGGCGCACCATAGGGATTGCCAGCACAGGCAGGTTTTCCTGCGCAAACACCAACGGATTTATGCAACCCGCCCCTGCCATCCGCAAGGTCGCGTTTCTCGGCGATTACCTGCCGAGGAAATGCGGCATCGCCACGTTTACAACGGACTTGCGTTGTGCCATGTCGGCGGAGTTCCCGGCGATGCAATGCCTGGTTGTGCCGGTCAATGATCTCGCGGAAGGATACGATTACCCGCCGGAGGTGCGCTTCGAGATTGCGGAACAGGACCTGCCGTCCTACCTGCGCGCGGCAGATTTTCTCAACATCACGGACGTGGACGTGGTTTGCGTCGAGCACGAGTTCGGCATTTTCGGCGGCCCGGCCGGCAGTCACGTGCTGGCCCTGCTGCGCGAGCTGCAGATGCCCATCGTCACCACCCTGCACACCGTGTTGCGTGAGCCGAACATGGAGCAGCGGCGCGTGATGCGCGACCTGATCCGGCTTTCGACGCGGCTGGTGGTCATGAGCGAACGTGGCCAGCAGTTTCTGCGCGAGGTGTATCAGGCGCCGGCGGCCAAAATAGACCTCATCCCGCACGGCATTCCCGACATGCCGTTTGCCGACCCGAATTATTTCAAGGACGAATTCGGCGTGGCGGGCAAACAGGTGCTGCTGACCTTCGGCCTGCTTTCGCCCAACAAGGGCATCGAATACGCCTTGCGCGCGCTGCCGGACATCATCCGGGAATTTCCCAACGTGGTTTACATCGTGCTGGGGCAGACCCATCCGAATCTGCTGCGCAACGAGGGTGAAGCTTACCGCCTGAGCCTGGAACGGCTGGCCAAGGACCTCGGGGTGCAGAGGCATGTCGTGTTCTTCAACCGGTTCGTTGAGCTGGAGGAATTGATGCGGTTCATCGGGGCGGCGGATATTTACCTGACTCCCTACCTGACCGAGGCCCAGGTCACCTCGGGTACGCTCGCCTATGCGTTCGGCGCGGGCAACGCGGTGGTGTCCACGCCCTACTGGCACGCGGTGGAGCTGCTGACTGCGGAACGCGGCAAGCTCGTGCCGTTTCGCGACGCCAAGGCCATTGCCGTTGCCGTGGTCGAACTGCTGCGGGACGAGGCGCTGCGCCACTCAATGCGCAAGAACGCCTACAAACTGGGGCGTGACATGATCTGGAGCCGCGTGGCGCAGCTTTATGTGAAGTCCTTCGAGCAGGCGCGCCAGGACCACAGTTTCGTGGGCCGGAAGTCCTCCCCCATCAAGACGCTCGACGAACAGCCCGGCCAGTTGCCGGAGATGAAGCTCGACCACCTGTTTCGAATGAGCGATTCGACCGGCATTTTCCAGCACGCGAGCTTCACCGTGCCGAATTTTGCCGAAGGCTATTGCACAGACGACAACGCGCGCGCCCTGGTGCTGGCCTTGATGCTGAAAAAGCTGGGGCATGGTTCGCCGCGCCTCGGTGCCCGGGCCGCCACCTACGCCGCGTTCCTGAACCACGCCTTCGATCGTCAGCGCGGGCGTTTCCGAAATTTCATGAGCTTTGACCGGCATTGGCTGGAGGAAGTCGGGTCGGAGGACTGCCAGGGTCACGCGTTATGGGCGCTCGGTCTGTGCGTGTCGCAGGCCGGCCAGGGCAGTTTTCAAATGCTGGCGGCGGAATTGTTCGAACACGCCCTGCCGGTGGCTGCCGAATTCATGTCGCCCCGGGCGTTGGCCTTTACGCTCATCGGGATTGATGAATATCTGCGGCGGTTCAGCGGCGATCGGCGGGCAAACCAGATCCGCGAATCGCTCACGACAAAACTCATGCAACGCTATGCCGATGCCGCCACCGGCGACTGGCAGTGGTTCGAGGAAGTGGTTTCTTATGCCAACGCCAAGCTGCCGCACGCGATGATTCTCAACGGACGTTGCATGAACAACGCCACCATGCTGGATCTTGGCCTCAAGACCCTGCGGTGGCTGATAAAAATCCAGACTTCAGATGTCGGCGCTTTCCGGCCCATCGGTTCGAACGGGTTTTATCCGCGTGACAAGCCACGGGCAATCTTCGACCAGCAACCCATCGAAGCCCAGGTCACAATTTCCGCCTGTATCGAAGCGTATCAGGCGACCAACGACATGTTCTGGGTGACGGAAGCGCGCCGCGCGTTCGAGTGGTTTCTCGGCCGGAACGATCTGGGACTGGCGCTCTACGATTCGGCCACCGGCGGCTGCCGGGACGGGTTGCACGTGGATCGTCTGAGCCAGAACCAGGGTGCCGAGTCCACCCTGGCCTTCCTGCTGTCGCTGGCGGAGATGCGGGCGCTTCAGAACACCATCACCAGCTTCAAGGAACCTTCCGGCAAATGACCGTCACCTTGCCCATCCACGCCAAACGCATCGGGCCGACGTTGGTCCCGGACCGTTCGCGGGTGCTGATGCGCCCGTTTCGCCCCACCACGGATGACATCTCGCGGCGAATCGTCGCCCGGGTCATGGGCTTGCCGGAAGAGGAGGTGGTCAGGTTGGTGAGCCAGGTGCTCGGCGAGTTTTCCAACCGGCACGAACGGGTTGAAGATATTTTCCGCAAACGCTTTGAACAGGTGAGTATTTACCTTGAACCCGGCGCGCCGCCGTCGCCCGAACGGCAGATGCTCATCGGGGCTTACTTCACCAACGAGTATTCACCGGAGTCCGCGGCGTTGTTCAATCCGTCGATTGTGCCGCACCCTGACCAGTCCGGACTGCCCCGGGGCGCGCTGCGTTTCATTCTGAGCCTGCGGGCGACGGGCGAAGGCCACATCTCCTCCATCACGTTTCGCATGGGCACGGTCAGCGCGCAACATCGGATCACACTCACGCCACCGGTGCCGTTTGCGACCGAACCCGAACGCGTGCCCAATGCCGCCTACGACAAGGGGTTGTTTACCCACAAACTTGAAGAAGCTGGCGTGCAAAATGATTTCTGCCGGCGGGTGCTGGACCAGTTGCGAGACGACTTCACGCTGAAGGAATTGCATGCGGTGCTGCTGGCCTCGGGCCTGACATCGGAAACCTCCGACGCCACGGCGATCCGCGCCGCCCGCGGCATCCTCTTGCTGGCGGAATCGAACTACGAGGTGAACTTCGCACCCGACAGCCGGGTTTCGCAGCGCGTCCTCTTTCCGTCCGCGCCCAGCCAGAGCAATGGCATCGAAGACGCACGCTTCGTCCGCTTCCAGAACGACGGCGGCAACTTTACCTACTATGCGACTTACACCGCTTACGACGGGAAAATCATTCTGCCGCAATTGCTCGAGACGCCGGATTTTGTCCATTTCAAATTCAGCACGCTGAACGGCCCGGCCGTGCAGAACAAGGGCATGGCCCTGTTCCCGCGTAAAATCAACGGGCAATACGTCATGCTGTCACGGCAGGATGACGAGAACATTCTCCTGATGTTCTCGGACAACATCCATTTCTGGCAGACACCCCGGCTGTTGCTGCCGCCCGCCCAACCGTGGGAATTCGTCAAGATCGGCAATTGCGGGTCGCCGATTGAAACGGAGGCGGGCTGGCTGGTGTTGAGCCACGGGGTGGGCGCGATGCGGAAGTATTGCCTGGGTGCATTTCTGCTGGATCTGAACGATCCCACGCGCGTGATCGGCCGGCTGCGGGAACCCTTGCTCTCCCCGAACGAGACAGAACGCGAGGGTTATGTGCCCAACGTGGTGTATACCTGCGGTGCGCTGTTGCAAGGACGCGAACTGATCATCCCCTACGCGATGAGCGACTCGGCCACCAGCTTCGCCACCGTTGCCCTGGACGAACTGCTGGCCGCCATGGAGTGAGGCAAGGCGCCAGCCGGTCGCATCGTCTGAATCTCTCCAAAACGCAGGGTAGGGTTACACCCCATAGCCGCGAGCCGCCGCATCCCCTAGCGTACTTCCAGTGTTAAAAACCAAGCCACAACAACCGAAAGAAGAATTACAATGAAAATGAAATCAACCTACCCGCTCGCACTCATCATGGCTGCGGGCGCCCTGTTAGTCGCCAGCGCCCCGCTGCACGCGTCCGATACGGACAGCCGCATCGAGTCATCCGCTGCCAAGTCTTATGTGTTCAAAACCTACCTCAAGGACGATTCCATCAAGACCGAATCCAGGAGCGGCATCGTTACCCTGACCGGAACGGTCGCCGACGCGTCCCATAAATCCATGGCCGAAGACACTGTGGCGAGTCTGCCCGGCGTCGTCAGCGTGGACAATCAACTGTTGATCAACGGCGAACAACCGGCCGAACATTCTGACACCTGGATTGGCTGGAAAGTGAAATCCGCACTCCTGTTCCATCGCAATGTAAGTGCCACTGGCACCACCGTGTATGTAAAAGACGGTGTCGTTACCCTGCAAGGAGAAGCCTCCAGCCAGGCCGAAAAGGAACTCACCACCGAATACGCCAGGGACGTTGACAACGTCAAGGAAGTCAACAACAACATGACGATTGCCCAGGCCCCGGCCACGCCTGACGCAACCATCAGCGACAAAATTGATGACGCCTCCATCACGGCTGAAGTCAAATCGTCGTTGATGTCGCATCATTCGACCAGCGCCTTGCGCACCTCGGTCTCAACGGCGGACGGCGTCGTCACCCTGGGCGGCATTGCCAAGAACGATGCGGAAAAGAGCCTGGTTACCAAGCTTGTCACCGACATCAACGGTGTGACCAGCGTGATCAACAACATGACCATCGCCGTACCGGTGGCCGTTAACTAAACCGTCAACCTGTTGCCGGCTGATGCGAAAACGCGCCAGCCGGCAAACCAACCGGACAAAAATTATGTTATACACCATCGCGGTGATACTGCTCGTTTTATGGGCCCTGGGGTTGGTGACCGGCAACACCATCGGCGGCTTCATTCATGTCTTGCTGGTCGTTGCCATTGTCATGGTGCTCGTCAACCTCATTTCCGGCCGCCGGCGACTGAATTAAGCAGTCGCAGACCGGGAAAACCAAACTGGAGATTCAATATGAACACCAAAACCATCATCGCAGGCATTCTGATCACCCTGGGCATTGTGGTGCTCGCTTACTCGGGCCTCAGCTTCACAACCCCGGGAAAGCCGGTCGAATTCCTCGGCATGCACATTCAAACCACCGACAGTCATTTCATTCCGCCGGCCGTCGGAGCACTCGCGCTCGTTGGCGGAATCGTATTGCTGCTCGTGAAGCCCCGGCAGGTCGGATGAGCGGAATCGAAGCCGTGTCGGCAGGACCGGTTACCTGCTTATGAAAACCTTGAAACTTTTTTTCCTGACTTTTGTTCAACTGGTCAAACAAACCTTTCTGCTTCCTCAAACCTTTGCGAATGCCATTCAACAACGGCGGCGGCAAGCCGTCCTGAATGAGCATGAAGCCGAACGGCTCGACCGGATTCGCAACCCCGACAAGTATCTCGGAAAGTGATTTGCAATTCGATCCGGAGAACGGGGTGGTTATTAAGAGGCACAAAGACTTACGGAAAAGATCGTGGCCGGGAAGAAGGCAACGAATTGGGGTTCGCGGCTCTGGCTGTTTGGGGCATTATGTCTGTGGCCTTTGGAACCGGTCATCGGTGAGTTCTGGAGTGCGCGAATCCACCCTTACGGCTTTGATCACCAAATGGCAAGAAGGGTTCAAAAAC
>JBEKTH010000084.1:0-7619 GCA_049516255.1 Verrucomicrobiota bacterium | reverse complement strand
TTGCGCCACTGGCGCGGGCGGGCGATGCACCAGCTAAAGAACTTGGAGATTGACCGCTTCACACCGTCCTTGTTGACCGCGCCGCCGGGCAGCTTCCCAAGGTGCTTGTCAATATCCTCGGCGGAAATATCAGACAGCCGAACCAGGCCGAGGCCGTTTACAAAATTCTCCACCCGCTGACGGTGTCCCCTCCGGGTGACGGGCCGCAACTGGCAGATGTTGTTTCCGGTCGAGTCGGCCTTGCCGTCCAGCCAGTCCTTGAAAGCGTCAAAGGCTTCATCGGCGGTCGGTGATTCGCCAACGTCGGCCTGTTTGCCGTGCTCCAAAAAATACTTCACGCCCTTGAACACGTCGCGCTCATCGTCCACCAGCGCGAAGGCTTTCTCGGCAATCGCAAGCTGGCTTTCCGAAAGCCGCGTTGCCCGGAGCATGGTTTCTGATTGCCCGGCGAAAAACTCTGCGTTGAGCGCCGCGCTTCGGGCGGAAGCGTCACCGGCAGCCGCATAATTTTCACGGACGCGCTCGCCGTTGCGCCGCGTGCCGGTCACTCGGAAAGACCGTGATCCGCTGGCGTTGGTGAACGGGGTCACTTTGAATCGGGGTTTGAGTCTGGCCGCTGTCATTGGAAAGCATTCTAGGCCATTGCTCAAGGATTGTCAACTGGTTGGCAACTGATTTTTATTAGCTCGTTTTCGCCTTATTTTCCGCCTATTGTGTCACGCTTTCCAGGCGTGTGCCTTAAACCGCTCGGCCATCTCTCCCCCCCCATTCGCGCAGCCGCCCCACCGGAGCGAAACAGACCGGCTGCCTTATTTCACGTGCCCGCCTCAAAGGCAAGCTCATTCCGGCCGCCGACGCGTCCGGCGACGCCGGATTGCCAATTTTGCAAGCAAAACAAATTGACATGGGGAAAAATCAAACCTATGAAACAAACGAACGTTTGAAATCTGCGGACGCATTGTGGGTGTTTAACCGCCTCCCGATGGCCAGGAACAATGCGATAAATCATTTTTACACCGAACCGGCGGAAGCAACAAGAACGACGCTCATGAATGTGACTGAACGATGGAAATTAACGTGGAAACCGCGCGCCACCGTGGTTTGGGGAATGATGGTTTCAGCGGCATTGCTGGCGCTGGCCGGTTGCAGCCGTCCGCCGGCGCAATTCGCCCCGCCTCCACCCGAAGTCGGTGTGGTCACCATCGCGCCGGAATCCGTGTCCTTGACCACGGAATTGCCCGGGCGCATCAATCCGGTGCGCGTGGCCCAGGTGCGCGCGCGGGTGGATGGGATCGTGCTGCGCCGGAATTTCCGCGAAGGCGCGGACGTCACCAATGGCGAAGTACTTTACCAAATCGATCCCGCGCCCTACCAGGCCACACTCGACAGCGCGAACGCCAGCCTGATGCAGGCGCAACTGCTGGCGCAACGTTACCAACCGCTGGTGGGCATCAATGCCGTGAGCAAACAGGATTACGACAATGCCGTGGCCGCGGCGGCCCAGGCCAAAGCCGCGCAGGAAATCGCGGCGGTCAATTTCGGCTATTGCACCGTCACCGCACCCATTTCCGGACAAATCGGCGCGGCGCTGGTCACCGAGGGCGCGCTGGTGAGCCAGAGTGCCGCGACCGAAATGGCCCTGGTCACGCAACTGGACCCGATTTACTTCGATTTCACCGAGTCGAGCACCGAGGTGTTGCGACTGCGACGCGCACTGGAAAACGGCACTCTCAAAACGGCTGCGCCCGGTGAAGCCAAAGTCACGTTGCTGTTGGACGACGGGACCACGTATCAGCACCCCGGCAAATTGTTGTTCTCCGACATCACGGTGGACCCCACCAGCGGCATGATTACGCTGCGGGCGGAAGTTCCCAATCCCGACCATTTATTGTTGCCGGGGATGTTTGCGCGGGGCGTGTTGGAACAGGCGGTGGACGCCCAGGCCATCACCGTTCCCCAACGCGGCGTCAGTATCGGACCGAATGGCGTCGCGACGGTGATGGTCGTGGGCGCGGACGGCAAGGTGGAGGCCCGGGTAATTAAGATCGGCCAGGCGGTGGGCACCAAATGGGTGGTCACTGACGGATTAAAGGCCGGCGAACAGGTCATCGTTGAAGGCTTGCAAAAGGCCATGCCAGGCATGCCGGTCAAACCGGTTCCGTTCAATGCTGCCGGTGACAACAGCCCTTCGCCGGCGGCCCCGGCCATGGGAAATTAACCGGACATCGCCATGCCGAAATTTTTCATCGACCGCCCGATTTTTGCCTGGGTGCTTTCCCTGCTCATCATGATGACGGGGATTCTGGCCATCACCCATCTGCCGGTCGCCCAATATCCCAGCGTCGCGCCGCCGTCCATCGCCATCAATGCCACGTACGCGGGCGCGTCGGCGGAGACGGTGCAGGACACGGTCACGTCCGTGATCGAGCAGCAGATGAACGGCATCGACAACCTGCTCTACATCTCGTCGAGCAGCAGCGCGAGCGGGCAATCCGCGGTGACGCTTTATTTCCAGTCCGGCACCGATCCGGACATTGCGCAGGTGCAGGTGCAGAACAAATTGCAACTGGCCGTCCCCAGCCTGCCCCAGACCGTCCAGCAGGCGGGCATCACCGTCGTCAAATCCACGCGCAATTTCCTGATGTTTTTCACGCTGTCATCCACCAACCGGAACGTGAGTGACATCGCGCTCGGCAATTACATTTCATCGTCCGTGCTGGATCCCATCCGGCGCGTCACCGGCGTGGGCGAGGCGGACCTGTTCGGCACCGAATACGCCATGCGCATCTGGTTGAATCCCGACCACCTTGAAAGTTACAGCCTCGACGCCAACGATGTCATCGCCGCGATTCAGGCCCAGAACACCCAGGTGCCCGTGGGGCAACTGGGTGATCGCCCGGCGGTGAAGGGACAGGAAATCAACCTAACGCTGCAGGGCCAGAGCACGTTGAAGACGGTCAAGCAGTTTGAAAACATTCTGTTGCGGGTGAATGCCGACGGTTCGCGGGTGTATCTGCGCGATGTCGCCCGCGTCGAAATGGCAGGCGAGAGTTATGGCCTGCAGGCGCGGGTGGACGGCCGCCCCGCCGCCGCCGTCGGCATCCGGCTGGCGCCGTCGGCCAACGCCGTGGCCACCGCCAACGCCGTCCGCGACAAAGTGGCGGGGCTTTCCAAATTCTTCCCGGCGGGCGTACGGGTGGATTTTCCCTACGACGCCTCCGAATTCGTTCGCGCTTCCATTCGTGAAGTGATGACGACGCTGGTGGAAGCCATCGTGATGGTGTTCCTGATCATCTTTCTGTTCCTGCAAAATTTCCGGGCGACCTTCATTCCCACCATCGTCATTCCGGTGGCGTTGCTGGGCACGTTTGGCGTCATGTATGCGCTCGGCTTTTCCATCAATGTCCTGACCATGTTCGGCATGGTGCTGGCCGTGGGCGAACTGGTGGACGACGCCATCGTGGTGGTGGAAAACGTGGAACGCATCATGAGTGAGGAAGGCCTGCCGCCGCGTGAGGCGACCATCAAGGCGATGAAACAAATCACCGGCGCGCTCATCGGCATCTCGCTGGTCCTGACGGCGGTGTTCATCCCGATGGCCTTCTTCGGCGGCTCGGTCGGCGCCATTTACCGCCAATTTTCCCTGTCGCTGATTTCGTGCATGTTGTTTTCCATTTTCCTGGCGATGTCGCTGACGCCGGCGTTGTGCGCCTCGTTTCTCAAGCCGGTGGTAAAGGGACATCACCTGCGGAAGGAGGGCTTTTTCGGCTGGTTCAACCGTGGTTTTGCCGCCACCCGGAACAATTACGAGGGATTGCTTGCCAGGACCATCAACAAGGCGCCGCGGTATGTGCTCATCTATCTGGCGATTGTCGCGGCGGTGGGCTGGTTTTATTACCGATTGCCCTCGTCCTTTCTGCCCGACGAGGACCAGGGTTATTTCATCACCCTCATCCAGTTGCCGGTGGGCGCAACCCAGGAACGCACGGTGGCCGTGCTCAAGCAGGTGGAACGCTACTATTTGCAACAGACGGAAGTGGCGGGCATGGTGGACGTGGCCGGTTTCAGTTTCAACGGCCAGGGGCAGAACGCCGCGCTTGCCTTCGTGCATTTGAAAGACTGGAGCCAGCGCCGCGGTGCGCTACACGGCGTGGATGCCATCATCGGCCGCGCTTTCATGACGTTGAGCCAGGTCAAGGACGCCACCATTTATCCCATCAACCCGCCGCCGATTCCTGAACTGGGCATTTCGGCCGGCTTCGACTTTGAACTGGAGGACCAGGCCGGCCTCGGGCACGACCCACTGATGCAGGCGCGCAACCAGTTGTTGGCGATGGCCGCGACCAATCAGGACATCACCCAGTTGCGCTTCGTGGGATTGGAAGACACGCCGCAGCTCAAGGTGGACATCGATCAGGCCAAGGCCAGCGCGCTGGGCGTTTCGCTGGCGGATTTGAACACGGCGCTCGAAACCTATTTCGGTTCCGATTACATCAACAATTTTGTCAACGGCAACCGCGTGCAGCGCGTGATCGCCCAACTGGACGCGCCCTATCGCATGTTGCCGCAGGACGTGAGCAAGGTTTTCGTACGCAACAGCAGCGGCCAGATGGTTTCGGTGGCCAGCCTGGCCGCCCTCCATTGGATTTATGGTTCGCCGTCATTGCAACATTACAACGGCTTTGCCTCCCTGGAACTCCAGGGCCTCGCGCCGCCGGGCAAAAGCACGGGTCAGGCCATGACCGCCATGGAAGATCTGGCCGCCAAATTGCCCGCGGGGTTTGGCTATGAATGGACCGGCCAGTCGTTCGAGGAACGTTTGTCGGCCAAACAGGCGCCCCTGCTCTACGCCCTGTCGCTCATTGTGGTATTCCTGGCGCTGGCCGCGCTGTACGAAAACTGGTCTATTCCGGTGGCGGTGATCCTCGTCGTGCCGCTTGGCATCATAGGTGCGTTGCTCGGCGCCACATTCCGCGGGCTGCCCAATGACGTGTTCTTCAAGGTCGGCCTGTTGACCATCGTCGGTTTGTCGGCCAAAAACGCCATCCTCATCATCGAATTCGCCAAGGACCTGCAGGCGGAAGGCAAGGGTTTGATTGAAGCCACGCTGGAGGCGGCGCATTTGCGATTACGGCCGATTCTGATGACGTCGCTGGCGTTCATTCTGGGTGTGGCGCCGCTGGCGTTGAGCACCGGGGCCGGTTCGGCCAGCCGCCATGACATCGGCACCGGCGTGGCCGGCGGCATGATTACAGCCACCGCGCTGGCCATCATCTTCGTGCCGGTGTTCTTTGTGCTCGTCCGCCGGATTTTCAAGAGCCAAAAGCCGTCGCCCACCACGCTGCCACCCAAACCCTCTGGCGTGGAGGATGCCGGCGGAAACGATAGACCGGCCGAGCCATGAGCAAATATCCTTCGCCCATCTTTTCCTTGAACCGGGAGCGCCGGCATCTTGCCGGTGTATCGCGATCCAAGGAACTCGCCGGCAAGGATGCCGGCGCTCCGACTGGGTGTTTCCGGGGCCTCCTGTGTAATTTTTTTCGAGGAGTTCTCATTCTGTTTGTCCTGGCCCTGGCCGGTTGTACCCTCGCGCCAACCTATCACCGGCCGGCAGCGCCCATTTCATCGTCCTGGCCCAAGGTGCCCGGACATCCGGTAAAGCCAACGGTCGCGGCTGCGGTTCCCGCCGCCGACATCGGCTGGCGCGAATTTTTCCGCGACCCGCGCCTGCAACGGCTCATCGAACTGGCCCTGACCAACAACCTCGACCTGCGCGTGGCGATGTTGAACGTGGACCAGACGCGCGCGCTCTATCACGTCCAGCGCGACGCCCTGATCCCCACCGTTGATATCAACGCCAACGGCTCGCGCCAGCGTATTCCCTTCGGTTTCGCCGGCAATGGCAGTTCCACAACCTACAATAACTTTAATGTGAACTTGGGCGTCGCCGCCTACGAACTGGACCTGTTTGGCCGCGTGCGCAGTTTGAAAAAGCAGGCATTGGAAACTTATTTTGCGGCCGAAGAAGCGCAGAAAAGCGCCCAAATCGCGCTGGTGGCCCAGGTGGGCGGGGCTTACTTGACCGAACGCGAGGCAACGGAACAACTCGCCGTGGCCCGGCAAACGTTGAAAGCGACTCGCACCAATTATGACCTGACCCAACGCAGCTACGAAGCCGGAGTCCTTTCCGAACTTGATTTGAACATCGCCGATATCCAGTGGCAGACCGCGCGCAACGCCGTAGCCGGCTATGAACAACAACTCGCCCAGGCCCGGGACAATCTGGTTCTGCTGGTGGGCTGTCCGTTGCCGGATGATCTTCCCGCGCCGCAACCGTTCAATCCGCAGATTTGCCTGTCCGACGTTCCGGCGGATCTACCGTCCGATTTGATCGCGCGCCGGCCGGACGTTCTTGAAGCCGAACATCAGCTCGAGGCCGGCAACGCCAATATCGGCGCTGCCCGGGCTGCGTTTTTCCCGACCATCACGCTCACCGGTCAGGGAGGCACCGAAAGCACCACCTTGGAAGGACTGTTCGCGCCCGGTTCGCAGGCCTGGAGTTTCTCGCCCCAAATCGTCTGGCCCATCTTCGCAGCGGGGACCGCCTATCACGAACTCCAGGCCGTCAAAGCCGCCAAGCTCATCGAAGCGGCCGATTACCAGAAATCCATTCAAACCGCGTTCCGCGAAGTCGCCGACGCGCTCGCCGTGCAAGCCACCGTACAAACCCAATTGGCAGCCAACCGAGCCCTGGTCCGGGCGGAACAGCAGACTTACCAACTGACCGAAGCGCGCTTCCAAGGCGGCGTTGACAGTTCGCTCAACGTTCTCACCACCCAGCAAGCCCTGTACAACGCTCGGCAAAATCTCATCCAAACCGAATATTCACGGCTGTTCAACCTGATTAATCTTTATCAGGCCCTCGGCGGCGGCTGGAACGAACATACCGTCCAGAAATAACCAGCTGTGGCGTCGAGCCCGCTTGCCGCGCCATAACCTCGTGCAGGCGGGTGGCTCGAACAAATCGGCGCACCCGTCCTCGGTAGCAGTACTGCGGAGGGTGGACAGCGCCGACACTACAATCCGGATCAAACGCATATTTGAACGTGTGTAATTTGTATCCGTCTGAGCGACCGTGTTCGGTTTGCTGGCGCTTTCACTGTGGGGAAAATCACACCCAAATGCCGCCAAGGGCTCAACGGCCCCTTGCAAAAGGAACTATTGTCAATCAGGCGAACAGCGTCTGGTGAAAGTATAATGACTAATTGACTAAATGACCTTGATGTATAAAAAGATTGACTTTTCCATTGAAGTAGGCAGAATAAGGGGGCATGTGGTCCCCACGGAGTTTTTTCTGGATGTGCTTGTTTGCGCTGGGGCTTAAGGCTGAGATCGCGCAGGGCTATGTCTTGAGCGGCCAAATCACCAACGGCACGAATGGTATCAGCGGCGTGTCTGTGGCAGCCGGGGCCAATCGGACCACGACCGATGTCAACGGATATTACTCCTTTACCAATTTAGCGGGAACCTTCCTGGTGACACCCACAAATGCGGGACAGGTTTTTAATCCCCAGCGCCAGGCGCTGACCATGCCGCCGGGACTTTCCAACATCAACTTC
>JBEKTH010000083.1:0-8589 GCA_049516255.1 Verrucomicrobiota bacterium | reverse complement strand
GCCGGGTCAACCAACAGCGATTTTCATTTGAAGTCCGGGGCCGGCTCGCTCATCGGGCAGGGGGTGAATCTGTCCGCTTACTTCACGACCGACTATGCCGGCAATACCCGCCCGGCCACCGGGCCGTGGGATATTGGTCCTTACATATACGGCACCAACAGTAGTAGTGGCGGCAGCACGAATCCAGTCATCCAGGTGGCACCGGGGCGCATAGTGTATGGGATGGTATTGGGGGGAACGAGTGTGACCAACAGTTTCACCGTAAAGAACGCTGGGGGGGGGACGTTGAGCGGTACGGCCAATGTGGGAGCGCCCTTCAGCATCGTGTCCGGCGGGAGTTACAACCTGAGCTCCAACCAAAGTCAGACGGTGTTGGTGGTGTTCAGTCCGACCGTGGCGAGCAATTATAATCAGGTTGTGGCGCTTACGGGCGGCGGGGGAACAAATGCAACCGTGTCGGGAAGTGCGACCAACGCGCTGGTGTTGGCGCCGTCCATTACAAACTCCCCGGCGGGCCAAGCCTCGGGAGTGGTCACGGAAAAAATGACGGCCAACGTGACCAACCTTGTCACGTTGCAGTTCACCACCAACCTGTCAGCTCCCAACTGGCAGACCATCGGTACTTTTTCCGGGTCAACCAATCTGTCCTTCACCAACCTGCCCGCGGTTTTCATCCGGGGCGTTTGCAGCAACCTGACCGGGTCGGTCACGCTGACCTGGCCGCCGAGCGGGGCCCCACTGGTCAAAGGCTACATGGTTTATTACGGCCAGGTCAGTCACAACTACACCAGCTCGGTTGACGTTGGGAATGTGACAACGGCCACCATTTCCAACCTGGCTGGAAACAAGGTTTATTACTTTGCGATCGATACGTACGGTCCTCTGGGCAAAGTCAGCCCGTATTTGAATGAGATCAGCGCCACACCTCAGGTCAACATCATAGACTTTTCACTCACCTTCGGAGGCTCCTGACGGCCCCGGCTCATGGCAACGCGCAAATTTTGTGGCAGGTCCAAGGGCCTTTCAAGGCAACTGCTTCATCATTATCAATCCACTCCCGCACCGGTGCGGCGCGGTACCTGCTGGCACTTTCAATGGAAGCGGGCCTGCCACCCATTTCCCAAATCAACCGATAAATTCATGGCGGCACGGCGAATAATTGTCCGGGCCAATCTCCGCGTGCTGCCTTACTGCTTTTGCAGCCGGTAAAAGACATCGCCGGATGGTGAACTCACATTGACGAAGACCGTCGTTCCGTTGGTCTGGTATTGTGCGGCGGGAACCTGGCTCCAGGTGGGCGGACCGGTTAATGACGGGCTCGCGTACAGCAGCCAGCCCGACGGCGCGGCCGGCCAGGACACCGTCAGTCCATCATTGGTTTGGGTGATGGAGAGCGTCGGAATGGGGGGGATTTGCGACAGGATCAGTGCGCTGTAGGGCCCGATGGTGATGTTGGCCGTGGCCGGACTGCCGCTGGCGGTCAGGATGGCACTGCCGATATTTCCGTAGTCCGATCCATAGTTGGTGGAGTCGCTGTTGAGTTGGACATACCAGTTGCCCGCCGACGGAAAGTTCAGGGTATAATTACTGAGGGTGTTGGTAGAAAAGTTGGCGATCACCACCGCATCCTCATTCGGCGCGGCGGACAGCCAGCGTTGAAAGGCGACCAGCTTGTTGACGTTGTCCGTTACCAGCATGGCGCACTGATCGCCCTCCAGTCCTGGAGTCAAACCCTGCAAATTCCGGCGCGCGCTGATGAGGTCGTGATAAAACTGGACGATATAGCTGTAGGTGTTGGTCTTGCTCCAATCCACGTTCCGGCCGGAATCGAACTGCTGGTTTTCGAGCATTTCCTGGCCCTGGAAAATCATCGGCACACCCGGTGCCGCGAGCGTGACGGCGGCGCCGAGGGTGGAAAGCTTTCTCGCCCGGTAGCTGTTGGGCGCGACCGGGTCAATCGCCGTGACCAGCCTGACGTGGGTGGAGCCGTTCAAATCGCCGACGACGTCATGCGATTCCAAATAAACCACGCGCTTGTAGCTGGCCGTGCCGCCGTAACTGTCGTTATTCTGGATCAAGTAAGCGATCTCATTCATATTGCGGTTGGCGTCCACGGTGTTGGTCAGCACCGGTGTGAAATCATACGGATAGCCGGTGTCCCAGGAGCTGTCGAAGCCCCAGGTATTATAGACATCCTCGGCAATGCTGATCTTGCCGGGATAACTCGTGTGGATCATGGTATTGATGGTATTGGCGAGATTGCCGGCCGCGGGAATGTAACTGTTGTCGTTGCCATGCGTCAGCGTGTACACCGAGTCCCAGCGGAAGCCGTCCACGTGACATTCGCTCAACCACATGGTGAAGTTGTCCTGAATGAAACTGGCCACCTGATTGCTGCTGACATTGGGCCGCGTATCCCCGTAAGGAGTGATTTGAAGATTCACATTGCTTTGATAAAAGTAAATCCCGCCACCTCCGATCGAGTTGCTGCCCGCCCAGCCGTCAAAATCCCACATATCAAGAAGGTTCGGTCCGTAATGGTTGTGCACGACGTCCAGCAGCACGGCGATGCCCCGGGCGTGGCAGGCCAGGACAAAGGTTTTGAGTGCATCCGGCCCGCCGTATTGAGCGTTGTCCACTGCGAACAATTGGGCCGGGTCGTAGCCCCAACTGTTGCCGCCATTGCCGAACTCCATGATTGGCATCAGCTCGACGGCATTGACGCCGAGGCTTTTCAGGTAATCCAGCTGGTTGGTGGCGGCAACAAACCGGCTGGGCGACGTGCTGGCCGGAAACGTGCCCATGTGCAGCTCATAAATGAACAAGTCGTTCAAGGCCGGCGGAGTGTTGCTGTCGCCGTTCCAGTTGAAGGTCGTGGGATCGTAAATAATGTCGTTGTTGCCGCTCCCGCCGCCGGGATTGACCACCCAGCGCGAACACGGATCGTGCTTATAGAACCCGTCGCTGTTGATGCTGTTGGTGCAGATGTAATACTTGTATTGGGAATTATTGGTTGCTGTCGTCACATCCGCCGACCATACGCCGTCCGCAGCCCCGTTGCTCGTCTCCTCGGCCAGGGGCGTCGCTGATGTATTCCAGCCATTAAACGATCCGGGAACATAGACGTTGGTGGCGTGTGGCGCCCAGACCCGGAACGTAACCCCCGTGCCAAGCGCGTCATGATAGGGCGTGGAACCCCAGCCGGGCCGGGTGGATTGCGCCTGTGCCGTAGCTGCCATTGCGAGCGCGGCCAATGCCGGAATTAACAGCACAGTTCGCAAAATTGAACCGGCGGAAGCCCGGCGCGTTGCCAAGTCCGGATTTCGTTGGTACATCGATAGATCGTACTGCAATTCCACACGCGCTGCCACCGCATGAACGTGTGATTTACCCTTGTGGGGTTGCCAGGTATCTGTCATCAGGAACACACCATGAATAAACCTGAACTGCCCCACCCGGGGTGTTGCCGCCGCCTGCCTGTCCGACACGACCGATAACCTTTATTTCTCTCAACATGCAAAAGCCCCGTTTAAGTTTCTGGCAAATCTGGAACATGAGTTTCGGCTTTCTGGGCATCCAATTTGGCTGGGGACTCCAGATGGCCAACATGAGCGCCATTTACAGTTACCTCGGAGCCAACGCCGATTCCCTGGCCATCCTGTGGCTGGCCGCACCCGTTACCGGCGTGATTATCCAGCCCTTGATCGGACAAGCCAGCGACCGCGTGTGGATACGGTTGGGCCGGCGGCGTCCGTTTATTCTGGGCGGAGCCATTCTGGCATCCATCGCGTTGGTTCTGATGCCCAATTGCCCTGCGGTCTGGATGGCGGCCGGGCTGCTCTGGGTGCTGGACGGAACCATCAATGCCAGCATGCAGCCGTTCCGGGCCCTGGTGGCGGACAATCTTCCCGAGGAACAAACCTCGCAAGGCTTCGCCATTCAATCCCTGTTCATTGGTCTGGGCGGCACCATCGGATCGGCCTTGCCCTGGATGATGACCAACTGGTTTGGCGTCGCCTCCGAAGGCGCGGGTCAAGGACATGTGCCCGCTTCCGTCCGGCTCTCGTTTTACATCGGCGCCGCGGCATTCATGGGCGCGGTGCTTTGGACGGTTTTTAGCACCCGGGAATATCCGCCCTCCGACTCCGAGCTGGCCGCCATCCGCGCGCGAAATTTTGATTGGACGCTCGGCTTGGGTGATATCTTCGCGCTGGTATTTCACCTGCCCCGGCGGATGTGGGAACTGGGATTGGTCCAGTTCTTCACCTGGATCGGGATGTTCGCGATGTGGGTCTATTTCTCCCCGGCCGTCGCTAAAAACATCTTCCATGCGGCGCCCGGCACGGCAGAAATGGAAGCCGCCGGTTCCTGGTCAGGCTTTTGTTTCGCCGCTTACAATGCCGTGTGCTTTCTCTTCTCGTTCGTGCTGCTCTGGGGCACGAAATATACCGGCCCCAAGCTGATGCACATTCTCTGTCTGGCAGTGGGTGCACTGGGGCTGGCGGCGGTGCCATTGATGTCCGACAAATACCATTTGTTGATTTCCATGATTGCGGTCGGCATCGCGTGGGCGAGCATCCTCTCCATGCCCTACGCCATGCTGGCACCCTCATTGCCGAAGGAAAAAGTCGGGGTCATGATGGGATTGTTCAATCTGTTCATCGTGCTGCCACAGATTGCCTCTTCCAGCCTGCTCGGTTTCCTGCTGAAACATTTTCTACACAGTGAACCCATGAATGCCCTCATCCTGGGCGGCGCGAGCATGGGACTGGCCGCCCTGCTGACACTGCTGGTGGTGACGGTCAAGCAGGCCGGCGGGGAATTTGCCGCACCGGGCGTGGCCAGCACGCATTAAATCGGCTGAATGCCGACGCCACAAACGCGGGCAACACCGACGTTTGATTTTTCAAGCCCGATGGCCCGTGGTTTATTTCGCTGCCGCACGGTGGTAGATCTGCCAGTCGAATCCGTTCAGCTGGAATTGGGGCAGTTCGCCGGCCGGCGGGTCCACCAACCCCGAAATTGGGACGGGTTTGAACCCACCACCGTCCTTCAATTCAACCTGTCCCGTAACCGGCCGGTTCGAGAAATTGATGGCGACAATAAATTCATTCGTGCCGTCCGAGCGCATAAAAGTGACGACGTTGTTTTCATCGGAATTGCGCAGCCAGGTCACGCGATCGTTGCAAAAGCAGCTGGCGTAATGTTCCCGCAGGTTGATCAAACCCCGGTAAATTTCACGCAGCGGTGGCCGGCCCTTTGGCTGCCAGAAAATCGTCAGCTTGTCGAACAGCGCCGGGTCGCCGGATTCCGTCGCGTCACCCACTTCCATGCCGTTGTAGAGCAAGGGAACACCATCCAGCGTGAACATCAGCGCCGAAGCCGCGAGCGCGCCATTGACGCCAAAGCGCGCCACCGCCCGTGATTCGTCGTGATCGTCTGAAACGCGCATGTGGAGCGTGCCCTTAGGAAATTCCCGCCAGTTTTTCGTCCAGGTGTGTTCCAGATCGGAAGCCGGCGCGCCGTCCATTAAAACATTATTCAGGCTGGCCATCAGCGGCCAGTCGTAGTCAATATCAAACGCCTGCGTCATTAATTCCGGCTCACTGGCCTCGGCCAGCCACATGAAATCCGGCTTGATTTTTCCGATCGCGGCCCGCGCCTCCATCCAAAAATCGGTCGGCACCATGGATGCAACGTCGCAGCGATAACCGTCAATGTCACACGTTTGCACCCAATATTTCATCATGGTAATCATGTAAGCCCGAAGCTGCGGATTGGCATAATTCAGTCCGGCCACATCGGTCCATTCAGGCACCGGCGGCAGGATATTCCCATTCGCGTCTTGTTTGTAAAATTCGGGATCCTTCATCATCACGCTGTCCCAGGCCGTGTGGTCCGCCACCAAATCCATAACGACTTTCATTCCGCGCCTGTGTGCCCCGGCCACGAGTTGTTTAAAATCGTCCAGCTTTCCGTAGCTCGGATCAATGGCGTAATAATCCTTGATGGAGTAAGGGCTGCCATACTCCCCCTTGCGGCCTTTTTCGCCGATGGGCTGGATCGGCATGATCCAAAGAACGGTGACGCCCAGTTGATGCAATTGGTCCAGTTTCGCGGTGACGCCATTGAGGTTGCCCGACGGGGAAAAATCGCGCGGGAAAATTTCGTAAAGGACGCCGTCCCGCAACCATGCCGGGGCTGGTTCCGCGTTTTCACTGGAGAAATCCCCGTCGGCCCGTGCCACCGCCCCGATGGCACCAAGCCACACTCCGAGCAACAGACAGTAATGCGCTGCCCGGAATGCCGCATGCGATGGTGCCTTGCTCAAAAGCTTGGAAATCATACGTGCATTATCAACACCCTACTAATGGCGACAAACGCAAAAACATGCAACATCATAAAGTCGATTAATCCGCGTGGACGCGATAAAACCGCGTCGCATTGGTCGCGCCGCTGGCATCGTTCAACAACATCGTCCCAACGGCGCCGGACATCGCCGGGCCGACGTTGACCCACGTCGCGGGGCCAAGACTGTCGCTGCGCTGGAGTTGATAAGTCCAAGTGTTTGTCGATGAAAAACTCAACTGGACATTGCCGCCTTGCACGGTGATCGGCCCCAGGTTGAAAAGCGGCAGTATCGGACCGGTCGCCGGGTTCAGCGGGTCCGCGCCATTAAGATATTTCGTAAGGTTGGAAATCCCGTTGCCGTCCGCGTCATCCGAGCCGCGCGACAGGTCGCTCGCCATGCCGAGCGGGTGACCGAAATAAGCCAGCCGCCACCAGTCGGGAATACCGTCCGTGTCGCTGAACACGTCGGCAATTTTAACAACCTGCACGCCGGAAACGCGGGCGTTGTCCGCCGCGCCGGGCGTAAATAGTATTTGCAATTGCGAGTTCGTCACGGCGTTGGTGAAGACGAGTGAAATCGGAATATTCATTCCGCCGGCGGCGGCGAAAATGTCGAAATTCGTCAAGACCTGCTGGCCTTGGATAAAGACATTAAACTCGCGTTCCCCGGCGCCGCTCCAATACGTCTCCGCCTCCAGCAGTGTGATTTGGTAAACGCCCTCGGGACAATCAAACTCATAGTAGAATCCTCCGCTGGACGTGCTGTAACGCTCGCGCTGGTAGAGCGATTGCGCCGAAGAACAGACACCGCTGATAACGTTGTTGAGGTATCCGGTCGTGCCGCCGGAATAACCGAACGCGCCGAAGCTGTAGGCGGTGTCCAGCAACCAGATGTTGCCGCTGCAATCGGTGACGTTCGCGGGATTGCCGCCGCTGACGCGCTGGACGTAATTGCTGGGCACGTTAAAAAACCAGACGCTGGCGGTGTTCGTAAGCGAAATATTGCCGCTCGTGTCCGTCGCTCGCGCCGAAATCACATGCGGGCCGTTGAGAAAATTTGAGCTGTTCAGATTAAAGCTCCACGACGTTGTCCCGGAGGCGGTCACCCAGATCCCGCTGTCCAATTCGATTTCAACCTTCTGCACCGCGACATTGTCCGCCGCCGTGCCCGAAATCAGCAAATTGCCGGAAACCCGCATGCCGTTGGTTGGTGTTAGCAACGAAATGGTCGGTGGCGTCGCGTCGGCGACGCCGGAACCTGTGTGAAACTGCAATTGATACGGCGCAAACATCGCGTTGCCCGAGACCACGTCAACCGCCGAGTTGGTGACGCGGGCGACAACGGTCGTCAGTGCTGGCAGCCCCGCCCCGCCGGGAGTGAACGTCATGGTGTCGTGTGCCGCCGACCACGCGAAGGTGCCGCCGACAACCGGCGTCGTGCTGAACGCCGACTGGACGCTGTTGGTATCCATCGGCTTGCTGAATTGCAGTACGATTGAGGCGTTAACCGGCACGTTGGTCGCGTCGTGCGCCGGCGAATTGCTGATCACCACCGGATCCAGGGGCAGTTGTTGCGATTGCGCGATAAAAATTTTCGCCGATGTGCTAGGCACCGCAATGGACGGCGTCTGCGAACTCGCATTCAGCGTGTAGGTCTCGTTCGTGTTCAGCAAATTCACCAGCACCGTGCCACCCGCATACGTCAAAGTGCAGGGAGACAATGTTTGAGTCGAGCCGGCGGTGTTCAACACCACGAATGCTTCCTGCGTGTTCAACACCCGTGAATAGGCAAACAACCCCGGCCCGCTGGAATTGTCGGCGCGATTAGTGTACGCGCCGAGCGTCAGGGCCGGATACAACCGGCGAAAATTGTTCAACTGGGCGATCCACTGAAACAACGGATGGGTCATGTTGAAGTTGTCCACGCCCGGTGAACTGAGCTGTTGGACCGTGCCGCCGGGACCGTCCTTGAATTCCCCGGCGAACATGTCCTCGCGGTCATTCGGGTCCGTCGTGCCGTCAAAGCCCTGCTCAGTGCCGTAATACAAAGAAGGAATACCGCGCGAGGAGTAAAGAAACGCCAGCGCCACCTCCAGCCGGTTGGTGTTGCCGCCCGCCTCGCTGGTGCTCAGAAAGCGCGGATTGTCGTGGTTGTCGAGAAACATCACCAGTTGCATCCGCGACGCAGGGTCGTAAAGGGAGTCCACGGAATTATAATGATTTTGGATCTGGGAAGGG
>JBEKTH010000082.1:0-10483 GCA_049516255.1 Verrucomicrobiota bacterium | reverse complement strand
TATGGGCGATGGCCTTGCGCGCCCGTGACTCGATAAACCGCCCCTCAGAGGCATCGCGGGCGGCTGCGTCAAGCTCCGCAGCGATGCGTTGCGCCTTGCGCTTGTTGGTGGTGCCCGTGGAATGTTGCGTGCGGCGTCCGTCCGGGAGCGTGTAACACGCGAACCAGAACGGCGAGCGGTCTTTTCGGCGTAAACTGGCCATATAGTGCCTTTCGTTTTGCAGTCCGGGAATCGAACCGCTTTCAATGGCAACAATAGTGGCAACGTTTACCCGTGTCAAGCGTGTTTCGATATGTCGAATTTGCTAGGAAATACGCATATTTTCTGAGGTTGGTCGTAGCCCGGGTTCGATTCCCGGTAGGGTCGCCATGTCAACTTCGACCAATAAAATCAAGTATTTCTTAACAACACAACCAGCAACCTAAAGGTTGGGGTAACGTCATGGGGTAACGTATCTATCCGTTTTCAATTCCAACTGTTGCCCCTCGGTGATTTCCGCCAGCCAAGTATGTTTTCTGTCCTTGTTCTCGCCGGAGTTATCGAAAACATAGGCGCGGTTCGTATGCCGGATCGCGTCCATCAATAATTCCAGAGAGCGATGGTAACGCTTTTCAATCCGGTCTTCCGGCACCGCATGACCGCCCAGCTTCACACGGCTTTTCACCCGCGAAATGTTGATGGCCGGATCATCGGTGGCGACGAAATACAGATATGTCCGGTAGCCTGCCGCCTGTGCCTGGGCCAGCAACTCCACTTTGCTGGGATGCGACATGACCGTTTCCAGCGTGAAGGAGATTAACTGCTCCATCAGCTTTTGCCGGAGGAAATCGCTGGCTACCGATGCGAGATACGAATTCACTTCCACCGCGCCGAATTCCAGCCGGTTGTTGGCTAAAGTCAACTTTTTGGCGGTTTCGCCGAAGCCGGTGTCGTTGAGGAATTTGGAATGTTTAAAAAATGACAGCACCGCGTCGGCGGTCGTCGTCACGCCGTAGGCCGTGAAATCCAGAAATTTTTGCTGCCGGATTTCCTGCTCCATTTCATCCGGGTTGAGATAGATGCCGAGCAATGCCTTCGGCAGGTAGGATTTCAGCGTGCTTTTGCCTGAACCATTCGGCCCGGCGAACATTCTCAGCCGTGGCGTGGCCACGCTCACCGGATGGTGAAGATTTTCCCGGAAACAAATTGGGTGGGCGGTTCGATTTGCTTCACTGCTACCTTGCGGCCGTCGGGGAAGACTTCGTAGATGACGCCGTCCTGCGATTGCAGCACGCTCTGGCCGGACGCGAGAGCGCGATCACGCGCCGCCGCGAAGGCCGAGCCGGAGATGGCGGGGAACTGGCTTTCGAGCTTTTGTATGTCTTGGTCTGACATGGCGAATCTTTCTGTTCTGAATATAAGGCACCCGCCAGCTTACAGCAACCGTGTTTTCCCGGTAAGCAATTCCTGCATCATGCCCTGTTTGACGGCGTGGGTCTGGGTGGAATGGGCTGTAACGCGCGCGGCGTTTGTGGGAGAAATAGAGCATGGCCGTGAGCAATCCTGGATGGGAAAAGTGGCTGGAGCGGCTTTACAACCTCCGGCGGGATAAAAGCGGTTCGCATGTCGGCTATTTCAATTCGCGGCTGGCGTGACGCTACGACCGAATTCAAAATACTTTGGCCTGCACAAATCATTTCATGGTTTCGGGGATTAACGGCGATCTGACGCGGCAAAGAACGGTGGAGACCTTGAATGAAATCATGACTTATTGGCAAACCAACCGAAGCGATGTTCGCGGTGCCACGCGAGCGCTTCCTGATGTGGATGGTAGGCCGAATCACTGGGCAAAATAATCCGTTTTCGGTCGGTGGCCATGAGCGGAAAGGCTTTGTAGTCGGCGAGCTTTGCTTTCGGATGAAGGATAACTTCGTACTGGTCAGAAATGGTGAAGATCCCCTGGTCGAAGGCCCAGTGCGCCGACTTGGATAGCGTGAGGCCGTTGCGGGGATCATCCGTTCCCAGGAAGCCTTTGCCAATGATGTGGGCGGCATCCGCCTCCACCGTGTCCGAATAGACAAATTTCTGACCAGTCACCGCGCAGGTTTTGTCATAGTTATCGAGGACCACGTCGCGAAAAGCCTGGTCACGCCGCTGCGCATTAACTTTGTATAGCACCCGGTCTTCGCGCAAAAACGGCTGCCAGTCTTCCAGGGATTCCAAACGCAGCGCGGTTTCAATCAGTTCATCCTGAAGCGGGAGGTTGAGGTAATCAGTAAATCGGTCGGCAGGAACACCGCGGATACTGAACAAATCCCGGCGATCATCAAACGACTCGACCAGGCCCAAGCCAAGCAAACGATAACGCGTGCCGGTGGCAGACGTTTTATCGCTGACCTGCTTGAGAACAAGCAGTGGTTCAGAATCGGTCATACACCGGATCAAAGCGACATTCGCCGCAATATTCATCCCGCCAGCCTTGGGACTGTAATTCATCCACCACGTTCCGTCTGAATGAAAATGGGTTTGGTCGTGATATGGACTCTTGAGCATGGAAGCGATGCTCAGGGGGTAATTCGACCAAGATGGTTTGTAGATTCCCTCGATCAAATGGTGGATGCGGTCAACCCCAAGCAACTCGGGATTTTGAATGAAGCTGGCAGGAACAATTCTGCCAAATCTGGAGGCCAGAAGTTCGAAAATCTGCCGCCGTTTGACACGATCACCGTCCATAGCTCATATTGTTCGGGCCAAAATGGTATTTCACGATTTATCCTCGAAAAATTTTCCCGTTATGCCAGTCCACGAACTCATGCGCCGGCTTATCCTGAATTTGATGCGGTAACACAATCAAGGGCCTGCCATGCATCGCATAATAATCACGCCCGTTGCTGAAGTCTTCCTTCAAGTGTTTGCTCACCTCGACTCGAAGGACTGACGTGATGGTGATGTATCCCGTATCAAACAACCGGTGCAGGTCCGCGCGCAGCAATAATCCGTTCGAGACGCGATGCGGGCCATTTTCTCCGTACGGTTTGATATGGGCAGCCTCCAATGCGGGCAAAGAGCGCTCGCCTGTCATCGCGCAACGGCGTTCGTATCGCTCTGTTACCGCATAACGGAATCCGCCCTGCCCCAATCGAGGCTGGACGAGGGTCGGGCTGCCGTACCGCGGCGTTTCCTGTAAGGCGGGTTGGGTCGCCGCGGGCTGCTGGAGTCGTTCAAGCACCGTATCGTACAGACGGCGCCCCGTTTCTGTATCGGTTGAGTACGTTTTCCCACGGACGATATTCCTGCTCCAGTCGGCGGGAGGCGGCATCCAAAGCGCCTCCGGCCAGAAAAACGGTTCAGTCAGAATGATGCAGCCGATGCACGGATCGGGCGAATGAGCGCTTTCTGGACTCATATACCCCCGGATCGAATTCGAAAAATCCAGGAACGATGCAGCGCCATTGTGATCGCCGAAAATATTCCATGCAACAGAGAGTTGCAGCTTGGAATAACCTATGAAGAATCCGCCTCCGGCAATCCTGTTAATGCTGCCTTTAAGTTTGAACAGGAACAGATGCCCCGACTCCAGAGGATCGCCATTATCCAGAGCGTGAAACCCGACACCAGCACTCGGCTGCCAAAAATTCACCTCGTCCGGTTTCCGTGCCGCGAGGAACGAATACCATGCGAAATCGGTTGGCGCCACAAACAGTTTCATGGTTCAAGAACCGTCACAAATTCAGCGATCACTTTTATTTCGTCCGCACTGTCGGCTGTTATTTCAATTGGTTTGAAGTCTGGATTTATTGGCAACAATTGAATGGCGGTATGCTTCCATTTACCATCCGTGCCGGTAGATTTCTTTGACAGATATTTCTTTATCGTATAGCTGCCTCCGGTTTCGGGGTCGGAAATATCCGAGTGCTGCGCCAGCACAATTCTCCCATTCCTTGAACCGATCACTCCGAACGTGAAAAGACAATAGGAGCCATGTTTGATTTTTGGCTCCATCGATTTTCCGACGACTTTTGCGACAAAATGCCGCTGATTGATTTTGATGCCTGACGGCACTTTGACCCAACCACGGCAATCGGCGGCATCAGGCTCGCCGAACGAACCCGCGGCAGCTTCGAGTGTGTAAAGCGGTACAAATGAAACAAATTTTTCCTGACCAGGGTCTGGAAAAATTTGAGGGACGTATGGATAAAACTCTTTGACTTCCGGCTGACTCGGGATCGGCGGCAGAAGAGGTGCTGGCTTTGCGGTTGATGCCAATGCCAAGCGATTCTTCAAATATTCGCGAAGACCGGCGTCGGCGCACCAGACGTAACAACCCATTCTGCCCCTTGAGAATAGAACTTTGTATGTGTTCTTGATGATTTCCTGCACTTTTTCGAGGACGGCCTTTTGCTTGCCCGGATCGTCGCCAGCCTGTTTAAGTTCAGTCTTCGATCCGTTCAGGGAAGCGTCGTTCTTAGCTCGTCGGGTTGGATCACCAACAATCTCGCCCTCGCGAAAAATCAAATCAGGCCCGATCAAGACCCCAAGCCAGTCAAATTCCACGCCCTGGCTTGTATGAATGCAACCGACTTGCTCAATCCCATCCTTGCTGGTTGCCCAATTCTCGCCGTCGTAGTTCCACGACAGCGACAAACCATCAGCTTGCACATGTTTGCTGGTTGTACCGCGCCTTCGCCCCTGCTTCGGCCATTCCCAGGAATATCCGGCAATCAACCGGGCTTTATTCCGGCCATTCTTCGCCTTCAACGCTGAATAAAGTTCATCTGCCCGGTCGAACACTTTGAACTCATACTGGCCGTCGCCCCAATTCTCAAAGTTGGCCGTCTGCCGAATCTGCAGGACATCATCTAACCAGTTCAGATAGCCCGTCGACCCGTTGCAGCGGTACTGTGCCGTCAATTTGAATGTTTCATGGATTTTGGCCCCAAATTTCTTTGCCGCCTCCGTGATCCTGGTGACCGAACCTGAATCATTCCATGACACGCGTTGGGTTTCATCGATGAAAAACACAGAGGTCTGAGCCGCGCGGACCATGTCTTCCACCATGCTCTCGCCCTTGTATTGGTAGGCCTTCTCTTTGAGCCGGTGCGCTTCGTCCACAACCAGCACATCGATGTGGCCATCCTTCTCGTAGGTAATATCATGGAAACTCCAGGAAGATCGGATCAGTGCCTGGCCATCTTCCCGGTACCCCGTGTTACCCCTGGCCATGAATTCAATGAGCGTGTCCCGAAAGGCTTTGTTTGGCGCTACAAAGAATCCCATACGTTTGCTTTTCAGGATTTCGGCCAACAACCGGATTGCGATGACCGATTTTCCTGTGCCTGGACCGCCTTCCACCACAAAGACACGGCGCGTCTTCAAATTCTTTCTGTCAAAGAGTTGATGCTTGATGTTTTGAAAGGCCTCGTTTTGTTCATCGATCAGGTCAAATTCCTCGTTACCATCCAACATGCTGCTGACGCGGGCGACGAGTTCATCGGCGGGCCGCATCCGGCCATTTTCGATCAAAAAGATTACATCTTTCTTTGATTTTCGCGGCACAAACCGTTCCAGGAACTGCCGGAGTTGAGCCACATCATTTGCCAGAAAGAGCTTCGAATCGCTGATGATGCGCTGGTACCGCGAATCTTCCAAGGGCTCAGGATTGCGCCGGTGGAGATTGAAAAGGTACGCTGCAGAATGGAGCTGAATATCCTGTTCCTTGATGTCCTCGTTGAATCGCAATATCAACCCTCGATATTTGCGTGCCTGCACACAGGGATGCTGCCTGATGGAGCCACCACCGATCGGGCAAAAGACCATTTCCGGCACGTCCGACAAATCTGCAGTCTCCCAAGCTTTTAATTCAATGATGACTCCATTGTCCGTCTGTCCATCGTTGCTGGTGAGCAACACATCTATTCGGAAGCGACCGGCAGCTGAAATATGATACTCAATGGCAACTTGGATATCTTCATGTACCTTGGCCTTGCCGAGAGCCGTGGCAAATCGGCTGTACTCGTCAGCCCAAACGTAACTATCAGCAGGCACGGATCCGGTCTTCTCCTGGAACGCACTAACTAGACGATTCTTGAGGAGGTTGTTGTCAACGTCCGCAAGAAATCCGGCTTTGGATTCCTGGTAAATGACCATGATTACAACTCGGTGGACTTTGCGGCAGAACCACGGGCCTTTTCAACGGGATACTTTTTTGTGTTTAATTCCAGCTTGCGCAAAATGATTTCCGCTGGATCAACCTTTAGCTCGTGAGCCAACAAAAGGGAGAAAATTAGCACATCGGCCAGCTCCTCAGCGACAGCCAGGCGCTTTTTGGGGTCTGCGATTTTGGTTTCCACCTCGCCTGCCGTTTTCCACAGGAAATGCTCCTGTAGTTCGGCGGCCTCTATGGCAATCGCCGCTGCAAGGTGGTTTGCCTTGTGAAACTGCTTCCAATCCCGCGCATCGCGAAAGGCAGTGATTTTGGAAATCAACTCGTTCAAGTTCATAGCCATGCAGATTGACCGGCATCGTACGTCGGGCGCGGCGATAGGCAAGAATTTTGCGGAAAGCCGCGTAAAAGGCGCTACCTCACGAGGTTGGGGAACGGCGCGCACGGATATCCGAGCCGGACTCGCGAATCACGCCCCACCGGACGGGGTTAATATCTTCAACGCAAGATTCGATGCCTTCGAGGAGGGACCAGACTTCGGCCTCGGTCCGGTCCAACTGCCAGCAGGCGGCGTCCCGGGCGGCCGCATAGGTCAGCAGGCTGCTGTCCCAGGTCTTGAAGGTCGTCTCAAGGTATGCGGCCTTGCGCCGGGTAAGCCATTCGCGAAGTTGCCTGTCACTGCATTGGCGCGACAGGAAGGCGATGACCAATTCGCGTCGTGCCGGCGTTGGTGTGGGTTTCAGCGGGACGAGCGGTAGGTCGAGCGGTGGCACGGATTGCCACTCCTTGCGGAGTGACACCGATGAATCGGCGAGCAGGCTGATGATTCCGGTTTTGTGGCGGCGGAGGGCGTCGGCAAGATCGGACGGTAGTTTCGTGGCCGGGCGAACGGCCAGTCCGCCGCCGGCCCGGGGTTCAAGCTGGAGGCCGAGGCCGCGCGCCCATTTCAGGAGGTCAGCGGCGGTCATAGGACGATTTCATCCGGCTGGGGCGGTTCCGAACCGTCACACAGTAACAGTTCAATGTTTTCAGCGGTTTCATGATGATTCTGAACCGTCACCGGCTGAACGGCTATGACGGATTGAAACATTGAGTTTTCGCCTGTGTTTACAGGTGTTGTGACGGTGTGACGGTTTGTGGCAGGGGTATCGGGCAGGTAGCGCCCGAAGGACTCGGCGAAATCGTCGAGCTGGTAGCCTTTGGCCGTCTCGTCCTGGCCGACGCCGGTGCGGATGGTTCGCGGCTGAATCGAAAATGGCCGGAGTTTGCGGGACAGCCAGTTTGCGTTCACGCCATGGCCCTTGCGCTCGTCGCACCAAGGGCGATCTTCCATCTGGTTGAGGCGCTCGACGATGGTCGCGGATGTGAGCCGATCCACCCCATCGGCGGTGAAGAGGTCACGGAGGTCGCGAAGGAGCATCACACCGTAACCCTGCGCCTCGAGATCCTCATTGGAGGTGAGTAGGGTGAAGGCGGTTCGGGCGCGTTCTGGCCAGGGTCCACCGGCAATCTCAGCGATGGCCATGAGTGGGCGCCAGTTGTCGGCGAGCCGGTTGAAACAGTCCGCCGGCATGGCCGGGTCGCAAGCTTCGAGCCGTTTGAAATTGTCCCGGGTCCAGCGGGCGAGTTGCCGGCTCAACTCGCGTTCGCGGGCGGTCCGGCGCGAGTCGAAACGGGCCATGACCTCGCCGGGCCGGGCGCGCACCAGGCGGATTTGAACCGAGCGATCATGCAGGGTGCCCTGCAAGTGACCGATGCCAGCGAGGACGGCCGGCGCGAAGGCGCGCGCGCCGCGTTTGTGGCCGGCGTTGAGCAGGCCGCGCAGTTCGTCGTTGTCGGCGAGGTAGGTGTCTACCTCGTCGAGCGCGAGGATGGGCTTGTGGAGTTCGACCAGGCGGAACAGAACGGCCGGGGTGATGCTCTCAGTCCGGAGCGCACGCGGCGTGAGGCTGCAAACCACGTCGAGGAGGGTGGTCTTGCCGCAACCTTTTTCCGGGGAAAAGAGGTTCAGCCGGGGTGAATGGATGAATGCCTTAAAACAGTGCGCGTGAGCAGTCCAGAGTGCCAGCGCATCAGCGGCGCCGGCCGGGAGCGCGACGTAGTTCGCGAACGTGGTGGCCACTGCATCGAGCACCTGGGCGCCACCCACCGGATCGGGCCACGGTTCCGGGTCATCGAATTCGACCGAGGAACCGCTGGCGCTGGCGCCAGGGGTTGCCGTCACCATTGAGATATCCCTGTGGAACAAAGTTAACGAGCATGTTTCTGACGCACCATTCTGGTTTCAGATGGCGGCTAATTCACCAACTGGAGGCGGAAGAAGCGCTGGGGGACGGTGGTGGAGTTGTTGGTGAGGGCAAGGGTGCCGCCGGTGCCCGTCACCGGACTCCCTACCGGCGTCCAGCTTGGATCTGTGAGATTGTTTTTGTATTCGAGCTGATACGTTTGGCCCGCCACACCCGGCCAGTTCAGGAACAGGTTCGTGCCAGCTATTTGCACGCTCAACGGCACCGGCAGCGGCACGCTGGCCGAGAAGCTTAAATTATCAATGCCCAGCCCCTGCGCCTTGCCCGTGTTGTCCGTCATCTGCCACACCAGCCACAACGCCGCCCCCGGCGGCCAGTTCGTGATCGTCTGGTCCAGCACGCTCAAGTTCGTCTGGTTCAGCGCCACGGTCCCGTTCACCGCCACGCCGCCGGTGTCGGCGGCCACCGTGGGAAAGTTCACATTCAAGGCGGGCAGCAAGGCCGTCTGGCTGGTGGGGAAGGTGCCCGTCCCGGTCCCGTCCACGAAATAATAAAACTGCAGCGCCTTGGGCAAGTTGGATTGCCGCCAGACTTCGCCCGTGAATTGCAGGTTCATCCGGGTCAGCGTGATGCCCGTGCCGTTGATGAACCGGACGCCAAACGCCGTTCCCTTCGTCGAACTGGTGGCCAGCAGGCCGAGCGCCCGGTCGGCACTGTTCGTCAACCCAAAGCTGAGGTCGCCGCCCGTGGTTTGATCTCCCGCCGTCGCGCCGAATTGGGCCGTGGCCACGCTCGAACCATACCAGCCGGCCAACGCGGCAATCCCCAAGCCACCGCTGCTCCCGCTGGCGATATTGGGATAGGCAAAGTCATACGGATTGGCCAGCGAATAAGTGATGCCGTTGATGGTCACCGGATTGTCGGCGTTCACCGAAGTCAGACCGGGATTGGGCAATGCATCAAAATTCTGCGTATAGACCGAGCCGGGCGAGTTATAGTCCACAAATGAAGCCGGCGGCGTAGCCGTCCCGTTGTTGGCCGCCCCCGGCGTTGCCGAGAAAAATTCCTGGCGGTTGAAACTTTGGCCGTCGGGCAGGGAGCCGTAGGAATCGTTCGGATAAATGTTCTGGTAATCCACATAGTCCAGCACCTGCTGCTGGCCGTTGCCAGCCAGCCGGGTCAAAGCCAGCGAACCGGAACCACTGGGCAGTATGAAACTGGTGTGAAGTTCATTGGTCGTCGATAGGTTGGTCTGGGCGTCGGCGAAAATCACCTCGAACTGGCCGGCGTTGATGCTGGCATTGGTTGGGAACGCCCATTGCAGCAGATTGGTATAATTGTTGGCCAGATAGAGTCCGCTCAAGGAAAGGACATTGGTGCTGGGATTGTAGAGTTCCAGCCAGCCGGTGTGCTGGCCTGCCCGGTTGGTGATGCCCGTCAGGTTGTCAGCCTGCACTTCGTTGAGCCACAATGACGGGAACGGCGTCAGCGAGGCCGCCACACTGTTCAAGGTATCCGGCGTGGCGGAAAACGGTGCGAATGACCAGTTGCCCACGCGCCAGTTGTCCTGGTGGGGGTCAATCAATTGCAGTGATGCGCCGGTGCCGTTGGCGTTCGTCGGCCAGGGCAACTGGTTTTCATAGGCCACCTCGGTGACCGTCACGTTGCTGGCTGTGTTCAATATCAGCGTTTCGCCGCTCGCGGACAAAGTGCCGTCGAAGATGTCAAACACCGGATTGGTTGCACCATAGGCGCCAACAAAGGCGGTATCATTCGCGGCCAGAACCAGGTAATTAGTCGGCGCAAGGGTTGATCCACTTGGGAAAGTGTAGGCCAGAGCTTGCAACCGCCAGCCGGACAAATCAAAGGCGGTGTTGGTGGAACTGTTATAAAGCTCGACATACTCCGCATTGTTGACCACCGGATTATACATGATCTCATTGAAGACAATCTGGCCAGCGGGGGAAGCAGTGGTCTGGTTATAGACGACGCTGATAGTGTTGCTTGTGCCGGTTATCGGCCGGCCGTTCTGATCCACACCGACCAGGCTCAATTGGTTGGTTCCACTGGCCAGCGGCACGGCAACATTCCAAGT
>JBEKTH010000081.1:0-10855 GCA_049516255.1 Verrucomicrobiota bacterium | reverse complement strand
AGAAGTTCAGTTGTTCTATGCAATTGGTAACCTGACCGGCGACAGTACTTCCGCGTTTTTGGCAGCAGCCACAGCGGGAGTTACGACATTCATAACTACCTCGTACAATGGCGCAGGCTCATATATGGGCAGCCCGGCAACGTCAACTGGCGGAGTTGGTGGGTATTTCTCACCTGTTGAGCAAATCATAGCAGGTTGGTCGTCAGGGCCAGTTACATTCCTGGCGCAGGCTTGGGAAACTGCGGGACCGAATGGGGGCGCAACGTATGCCGCGTCACATTTGAGCGGTGAGTCAGCCCTGTGGATGGAGACGGACGTTGTCAGCACGACAGGGGCACCACCCCCCACACCGGCTTTCGCGAATAATCCTGCGATAGAGCTGTCATTATCGGTTCCTGAACCGACCACGATGGCGTTGGGCGGTTTGGGTCTGGCAGCGCTGATGTTCTTCCGTCGTAAAAACGTGTAAGTCACAAGCGTATTGCTTTTTTCATAATTCCCGCTCTTCTTCGGAAGAGCGGGTTTTTTATTTCTTAGGTAGGGACGGCTCTGTTCGCTTTAACAAATCGGCTCAAACCCCTTGTAAAACTTGGCAATTGTTGGAATTAGCGCCTTCCGGCGTCACGATGGGACACGGTGAAACACCGGGCACCGTGATACTACTTTTGATACTACTCGTTTGCCTTTCACCATCCTGGCCTGATTGCACCGTTAGCCGGATTCGCTGTGCTTGCCGGAACAAATGGTCCGGTCGCACATCACCGTAGATTTTGGCGATAATTGCCGGGCCGGTCTTGTCCCCTATCAGCATGGCGATTTCTGCGTCAGAAAGGCCGCTTTGGCGCGCCTGCGTGACAAAATAGGAGCGCAAACCGTGCGGCGTCACATGCCTCAGTCCAAGGGCACGGCAAGCCGCCGTAGGCGATTTCTGACTGCCGAACCAGCGCGCGGCGTGTCAGGGTGATATGGCGAGGGTGCCATTTTTGGGTAGGGACATCGCGCTGCGATGTCCTTGGGCGATACTGGCAGAAGGCAGGCGGGGAAAGCCATTGACAATGGGCCTGCCACGTGGGAATATTCCCACATGGAAACCACCTTGGTAAAAGCCGATGACAAGGGCCGCGTTTGCATTCGGGGCAC
Organism: Verrucomicrobiota bacterium; assembly: GCA_049516255.1. Classification (GTDB taxonomy): domain Bacteria; phylum Verrucomicrobiota; class Verrucomicrobiia; order Limisphaerales; family UBA11358; genus UBA11358. Next base: position 9,715 of record JBEKTH010000081.1, on the reverse strand, counting down.
GCGCAAGGGCGCCAAGTATCTGGTGACGGCGGAAAACGGCGGCTGGTGGATCATGCCCGCGCCGAAAGTCACCGTGCCGGAAAAATTGGAATCGCCCGCCGGGGCGTGGGAACTGCGCTCGGCCACCCTGGAAAGTTTTTATGATAAATCCAAAGCCTGGTGAAGTGTATTGGGTGGATTTGGGCCTGAAGGGCAAGCTTCGCCCGCTATTGGTGGTCTCGCGCGAAGATGCGGACGCGGAGCGTGCCTTGTGCGTGTGCGTGCCGTTGACAACGCAGATTCGTGGTGGTGATTATGAAGTGAAACTGCCGCGCGTGCGCTGGTTGCCGGGCGCAGCTGAAGGTGTGGCGAATGTCCAGGGCCTGACCTCGGTTGAACATCACCGGCTGGAACGCCGCGCCGGACAGTTTGAAGCCCGGGTGACCCTGAGCGTGCGTAATAAGATTGCCTGGCTGCTGGAGTTGAATTGATTTCACTAAAATCGTGGCAGCGGACGTTAGTCCGCTCCATTTTAGCTTCACCGCGTCCTTGGTGCCTTGGCGGTTAAAAATTAGCTTCCTTTGCAGTTCCTCCCCGTTCGATGTTCGGCGTTCAATGTTGAATGTTCGATGTTTGGATTTTCCATTAAAATTTCGCGCCCATTCGCGTAATTGGATCACCCCTTTAGCTTTCAGCCTTTAGCCTTTAGCCTTTTTTATTCATACCCAAACGCCTTCACAAACGGCGCCAGCCGGTGCAGATACGGCTCCAGATATTTCTGGTAATTCCGCCACCGGCCTTTGGCGGTCTTGAACACCGGCTTGGCCACGTCCGCGTAACTGGGCGTGCGCACCTGTTTCTGCCGCGCATGTTCATCAAATTTTAGCACCTTGGCATCCCACGGCACGCCGAGAAACTCCAGTGTCTTGCGGGAGACGGATTCCAAATCCTCCACCATGTCCTCGTAACGGACTTCGAGGTAACGGCCTTGAATCAAAGGCGCCAATGTCCGCCAGATATTCATATCTTCGACATATTCCTCGACCGTGTCCTTCAAATTGAAATAGGCCGTATGCCGCAGCCCGAGAGGTGAGAAATACTGCATGAAGCAACTCATGCACACGTCGCGCGGGTCGCGCAGCGCCACCACCAGTTTGATTTCCGGAAAGACGCGCTGAAAGCCGAGAAGCAGCAGCGAGAGTGACGGTTTTTTGTCTATCAACAACCGGCCACCAATTGGCTGGCCCAGGCACAATTCCATTGAACGGAAATAATTCTCCCGTAACTGCCGCAACAAATCCGTTGACGAGGCTTCCAGCGTCGACAGTTCTACCCGAACGGTTATCTGGAATTGCTCCGGCAGACCAGGACGTGGCGTTTCCGGTGGTCGTGTGCGTGCCATGGGCACGTACACATCTTCGTAAAAAATCTCCGTCTCTTCGGCGGAAATGATGTCTGGATGCGAATCCAGCACCTGCTCCAGCAAGGTCGTGCCGGAACGGGGATGGCCGCAAAGCAGACCTAGCCGTCGTGCAGGTTGGAGTTCCCGGCCAGAATCGAACCAGCGCTGCAAGATTTCCGGGGAAATGCCGCTGAGCATCTCCCGCCAGTGCGCGCTGACAATTTGACGCTGAAGAAAATAGGCGCCCGCCTCCGATTGAAAGGGTGCCTTGGCCTCGATGAAGGCGGACATGGCTTCATCGTACCGTCCCTGGCGGTCGAGGACGGCGCCCAGTTGATAATTCGCCCGAATGCGCGTGTCGCGGTCAGCCTTGGGCAAAAGAGACCGCAACAGCTTCTCCGCCTCTTCCAAATGTCCCGCGTGACGTTCCATTCGGGCGCGCGCTAACAGGGCCGGCGGGAAATCGCGCTCCATCAACAGTGCCCGGTCAATCAATTTGCCGGCTTCGTCCAGACGCCGCAGACGCTCATAAAGTCCGGCCAGTTGAACTAGCATGGCTGGCGCGGCGTCTTTTTGCTCCGTGGCCCGCCGGAGATACCGTTCGGCCAGATCGGTATTGTAGAAATCGCTGCTTTGTGAGCCAGCCATCGCCAGCATCAGGGTTTTGTGGTTGGAAATCTGGACGGCTTTTTCGAAGCATTCCTCGGCGGTGGCATAATTGAAGCGAAAACCGTGGCTGCGACCTAGTTGGAGCAGGATGGCTGGATTCGCCGGGTCCATCTTGCGGGCGCGTTCCAGCAACTCGAGATTCTGCTGGAAATCTTTGCGTTCTAAGGCCAGCTCTGCTTCCCGAAACAATTTAACGACGGAGCTGTTGGGGACCAACTGTGGGCGCTTCAACTTCATGATGACGCAGAATCATAAACGCCGCCCGCCCCGGCGCAAGCAGTCTTTGGATCCTGAAGCCGTTTGGTGGGGCGAGGGTATTCGCGCGCCGCATCAGTCTGTTTGCCAGCGCCACCTCGGCTCGCGGGGATCACCGCAGGGCGGGTCAGGCTGCTCGCCCCGCCGGAAAACACCGCGTTCCCGGTAAGTTCGCGCCCCTTCGTGCAATTCGCGGATAACCCCTTTAGCTTTCAGCGTTTAGCCTTTAGCCTTTCTTTACTCGTACCCAAACGCTTTGACGAACGGTTCCAGCTTTTCCAGAAAAGGCTCCAGATGCTTTTGATAGTTTCGCCAGCGGCCCACGGCGGTTTTGAAGACCGGCTTGGCCACGTCCGCATAGGTGGGCGAACGCACCTGCTTGTGCCGCGCATGTTCGTCAAATTTCAGCACGCCGACGTCCCACGGAACACCTAGAAAATCCAGCGTCTTGCGGGAGACGGACTCCAAATCCTCCACCATGTCCTCATAACGGATTTGCAGGTAATGGCCGGCGAGCATGGGCGCGACGGTCTGCCAGATGCCCATCAAGGCGGCATACTCGTCCACCGTGCCTTCCAGGCTCAGGTAAGCGACAGTGATTTGCCCGATGGGAATGAACGATTGCATGAAGCAGCTCAGGACCACATCGCGCGGGTCGCGCAGGGCGACCAGCAGTTTTAATTCGGGAAACACGCGCACCAGCGCCGGGATGAGGAAGGTGAGCGACGGGTTTTTATCAATCAACAGCCGCCCATTCAGCGGCCTGCCGAGCAGCAATTCCATGTGGCGGAAATAGTTTTCGCGCGAATGCAGCAGACGGTTGATGTCCGCGGCTTCCAGGACCGGCAGCATGGGCGCGCCTTCCGGCAAACCCTGCATCAACGGGATGTAGGCGTAATCATGAAAGACCTCCGTTTCCTCGGCGGAGACCATGTCCGGATGCGAGTCCAGCACCTGTTCCAGCAGGGTGGTTCCGGAGCGGGGATGACCGCAGAGCAAGGCCAGCCGCCGGGCCGGTGCCAGCGCCGGACCGGCCTCAAACCAGGCCCGAAACATATTAGCGGTGATGTGGTTTCGCATGACCTTTAAGCGGTTCCGAACCACCAGTAATTCCGCCAGGTGCGGCCCCGCATCCGGGCGCAACAACGCCTTGGCCTCGAGGAACGCGGACATGGCTTCATCATACCGTCCTTGACGGTCGAGGATGGCTCCCAATTCATAATAACTTCGGGCTCGGGTGTCCCGGTCGGCTTGGGTGGGAATTGTTCGCAGCAGCTTCTCCGCCTCCTCCAGCCGGCCGGCTTGGCGCTCCAGCCGGGCGCGGGCGAGCCGGGCCGTCGCGGAAGCGGGGTCCAATTGCAATGCCCGCTCGATCAGCCCGGCGGCATCGGGCACGCGGCGGACACGTTCGTAAAGTTCGGCCAGATGGACCAGTGTTTCGGACGTGGCGTCCTTCTGCTCCGCGGCCCGCCGGAAATATCGCTCCGCCAGTTCCGGGTTGCGGAAATCGCGGCTGCCCATCCCCGCGGCCGTGAGCGCTTCGGTCTTGCGCGGGGCAACGCGGATGGCCCTTTCAAAACATTGTTCGGCGGCGGCGTAATCAAAGCACAAACCGTGAACCCGGCCCAGTTGCAACAGAATGGATGGATTGGCCGGGTCCAGGCGGCTGGCGCGTTGCAAAAGCTCGATATTTTCCTGAAAATCCCTGCGTTTCCAGGCCTGTTCGGCGGCCTGGAGCATTCGGGACAGGGAACCTTGAGGAACCAGCGAGTGTCGCTTCAACTTCATGATGACCACAAAATCATAAGCGCCACCGGTTTCGGCGCAAGCAGTCTTTGGATCGTGAAGCCGTTTGGTGGCGGAGCTGCTGACAAGCCGGGCCGGGAGCGCCGGCATCCTGCCGGCGGGCTTTTTCAACCCGCAGCAACGGGACAGGCCGGCCGAAGGCTCATTATTTACGATTTACGATATTCGATTTACGCGCTCGCGTTCAGCGCGGGAATGGACTCATAAATCGTAAATCGCACATCATCAATGGAACGTCTTATTTTGCCGAGGTTTTCGCCGCTTCAATCAAATCCCAAAACCTGGGATTTTCCTGGAGGGCTTCGTCCTCGGCGGTCTTCAGGCCGGTCCGGAAATAAAAATCCTTGAGCGTGTGCCGGCTGAGAATCCGGTGCACCAGCACGCCCAGGTCGTGGCGCTCGAAATAGACGCGGTAGTCGCCGACGCGGAACCGGTGCAGGATGCGCCCGCCGCGTTCCAGTTTCCCGAATTCGTCCAGTTCCGTGCCGCGCACCTGCTGGGGCAGGCCGCGGAAGTCGCCGAGGATTTGCAGTTGCAATTCCTTGGGCATCCGCGCCAGTTCGGCGGCGCTGGTGGGCGTAAAGATGATCTGAAACGTGTTCATTGAACACGGTGAGGGTTGAAAGTTGAAGGTTGAAAGTCAAGCCGGCGATTTGAGCAATGATTTGCGCAAACCGCCGGGCATCCGGGTTGATTCCTCCACCAACCTGCTTTGTAGAAACCATCGAAACAGTTGAGGACGCCCCATTTGAACTCCCTCTCCGCCAACGCAGTTGGGGGAGAGGGCCGGGGCGAGGTGGTGTTGAAATCCCCTCTCCGGTCGTTGCGCGACATCCTCTCCCCGCGCTTTGCTGCGGGGCGAGGGAAACGACCGTTGCAGTGTCGGGCGATGTTTTCTACAAAGCACCACCAACCTTCAACCCTCGATGTGTTTTTGCTGATAAGTAGCCCGGTTTTGACCTGTCCAATGTCCAGGTTGGTTCTTCCAACTGAAGACGGCAGTCCAGCGAACCGGGGGACAGTCCTCATTATATGCGACTATCGGATGCGGGGTTCTTGTGGGATATTGTTGTAAAATCACATAATAACACCGATTTGTTGTCGGCAGACATTCACCGGTCGGCCCCAATATAATTTTGCACACCCCCAACAAAATCTGACATGGGCCCATTTAAAAATACCGTTTCCTCAATATCATTCATTTGGGAAGTCATTTGCCGGACCCGTTTTTTTACCTTGGTCGTCCTGTTCATGGTCTCGACTCATTCGGCACAGGCGTTCAGCGGAGCGACCGTGCCTTGGACGACTTATGAAGCGGAAAACATGACGGTCAGCGGCGGCACGATACTGTCGAGTTATGCTGCCAATACTGCCGCTGGGGAATCGTCCGGGCGGCAATGCGTTCAACTTAACGGCACGGGCCAATATGTGCAGTTCACAGCGCAGGCGGCTGCCAATTCCATTGTGGTGCGCTACAGCGTGCCGGACACGTCGGGCGGCGGAGGGGCAGGTTATACCCTCAGTCTCTACACCAACGGGGTGTTTGTTGAAGAACTGCCGATGACCTCCCAGTATTCCTGGCTGTATGGGAGTTACCCCTGGACGAACAATCCGGCGGCGGGTTCACCCAGAAATTTTTTTGATGAGGTGCATACCAACGGCCTCAACCTCAACCCGGGCGATGTGGTGCGCCTGCAAGTGAACACGAACGACACCGCCACCAACTACGTCATTGACCTGGTTGACCTGGAAAATGTGGCCGCGCCGCTCACCCAGCCGGGAGGTTATGTGTCCATCGTCACCCAATTCGGCGCGGATCCCACCGGAGTCAACGATAGCACCTCCGCGTTTCAATCAGCAGCCCAACAAAGCTCATATCCTTACATTTGGATCCCGCCGGGAACCTACCTCATTCAAGGAACCATCACGGTGGCGGCCAACCACACTTTCCAGGGCGCCGGCATGTGGTACACCACGCTCATCGGGAATCCAAACGTTTACAACACGACTTCCTCCAAACGGGTTACCGTCAACGGCTCGGGGAACAACATCAACCTGGCTGACTTCGCCATCAAGGGCTTCCTGAATTACCGGAATGACAGCGAAGCCAATGACGGTTTGGGCGGATCCTACGGCACCGGCTCAACCATCTCGCGCATCTGGGTGGAGCACACCAAGACGGGCGCGTGGATTCAAAATTCGCAGGGGCTGGTGGTGAATGGCTGCCGTTTCCGGGACACGATTGCGGATGGAATCAACATCAACTATGGGATGCAGGGCACGACGGTCACCAACTGCGCGACCCGGGGCACCGGCGACGATTGCTTCGCCATGTGGCCCACGAGCACAGCAGGGACTTATGCTTACAGTAGTAACGTCGTCACCCACTGCACGGCGGAACAGTCATGGCTGGCCAACGGCGGCGCCATCTACGGTGGCGCCTACAACCAGATTGAAGACTGCCAGTTTTTCGATACCACCTACAACTGCGGCGTCCTGATCAGCACCACCTTTCCCGTGGGCGGGAATACTTTCAGCGGAACCACGGTGGTCCAGCGCTGTGACATCGTTCGTTGCGGGGGTAACAATACCGGCGGATACGGATGGCGCGGCGCAGTTGAGTTTTGCGAGGACACGTACAGTGGCGGCATTACCGGCGTCAATCTCAACAATCTGAACATAACGAACAGCGCATCCTACGGCATGAGCATCAGAGGGAGCCTAAGCACGCTGTCCGGCGCGATCGTGTCCAGCGTCAGCATTCCCAATTCCGGCCTGAGCGACTTCGGCGTCGTTGGTCTTATAGCGTTAAGCGGCGCAAAAGGGAGTCTGACGGTGAGCAATTCAGTGGAAAACAGCATCAATAACGCGTCGGGCGGCAGTTTCACTTTTATTTTCGTGACGAATGCCATCAGCGTGACGGTGCAGCCCGGTCTCTCCGGGCTTTCCTTCGCGGTGGACGGCACGAACTACACCAGCGCCCAGATCTTCAATTGGACACCCGGTTCGAACCACACCATCGCCACCACCTCGCCGCAGAGCGGCAGCACGGGAATCCAATATGCATGGAGTTCGTGGAGCGATGGCGGGGCCATCTCGCATACCATCGCACCCCTGAACAGCACCACCTACACGGCGAACTTCACGACGAACTACTATCTGACGATGAACGCGGGGGCGGGCGGCGGCGTCAGCCCGGCCAGTCTTTGGACGAACAGCGGGGCAAACGTGAACATCAACGCCACACCGAACGGCGGTTACAATTTCAGCAGTTGGTCGGGCAGCGGCACCGGGTCGTACTCGGGCGGCAACAGCGCGGCATCGGTCACCATGAACGGGCCGGTCACCGAGACGGCCAGTTTCGCGCCCAGCAGCACCATTTCCGTTACCGCGCAAACCAGTCCGGCGGGGCTTTCCTTCACAGTGGACGGCACGAACTACACCAGCACCCAGACCTTTGTTTGGACGCCTGGCTCGAACCATACCGTCGCCACCACCACGCCGCAGAGTGGCGGCACGGGAATTCAATATGCATGGAGTTCGTGGAGCGATGGCGGGGGGATTTCGCACACCATCACGCCCACCAACAATTCCACCTACACCGTGAACTTCGCCACGCAGTATTACCTGACGATGAGCGCGGGAAGCGGCGGCAGCGTGAGTCCGGGCAGCTTGTGGACCAACAGCGGGGCGCTGGTGAACATCAGCGCCACGGCGTCCAACGGTTACAGTTTCATTGGCTGGACGGGCAGCGGCGCCGGGTCTTATTCAGGGGGCAACGATCCGGCCGCGATCACCCTGAACGGACCGATCACCGAATCCGCCGGCTTCACCTCGCTGGTTCAGGCGATGACTTTTGGGCAGCAGCCGGGAAATGTGCTCCTGAACGCAATCATCACTCCGGAAGTCCAGGTCCAGGCGTTCGGCGCCGGCGGCCAGGCGCTCGCCGGTGCCATGATTGCCCTGTCGCTCGGCAGCGGCACCGGAACTTTGGCCGGCACGCTGACCCGTTCGACTGACACCAACGGCATCGCTCATTTCAATGATCTGAGTCTGAACCAGGCGGGTCCGAAAACCCTCACGGCCACCGCCGTGACCGGCAGCGCCCCGCCCACCAACAGCACTTCTTTCATGGTCATCGGTTCGGTGGCGGCGCTGGCCTTTACCACCCAGCCTGGTTCGGCGGTTGCGGGCGTTCCCTTCGGCCAGCAGCCGATTCTCGAAACGGTGGATGCCTTCGGAAATCCGACCACCACGGGTTTGCCAGCCAGCCTGCAGGTTTACGTCGGGCTGACCAACGGCGCAGGTAACCTCTTGGGCACAACCAATTACAACATCGGCACCAGCGGCAGCAACGGCGTGGTGGCGTTCAGCAACCTGGCAATTGATACCGCCGGCATTGGCGATCAGCTCATCGCTTCGACGACCGTCCCGACCGGCAACCCGGTTTCCGGCGCGGTGCTCTGGCTGGACGCCAGCGATGCGGGCACCTTGACGACCAATGCCACGAGAGTTCAGGCGTGGGAGAACAAAGGCAGCGGCGGCGCCGGAGCCTCGGGTACCAATCTTTGGTTTACTCAGAACACGACCGCGCTGCAACCGTGGCTGACCAACCAGTTGAACGGCAGGCCGGTGCTGACCTTCAGCAAGAACGGAAGCGGGTACAGCGCCGGTTGCACTTACCTCGGCAACATCGGCAGTTACTCTTACACCAATGGCGGCAGTCAGATGACGTATTTCGTCGTCGCGCGCCAATCGGAAAACACCATAGGCTGGCAGGGCCCGGTCAGCTTCAGCACCAACGGACAGACTGACGGGCAGGATTCAGCCGGCGTGGTGGTTCTGACCGACGGCAGCCAGAGCGCGCCTTACCCACTGGGCATCCAGCGTAATCACCCCGCCACGCCCATGCAGGCGGACGTGCCGGCGGTGGCCGCAAACACGGCGTTCGAACTGACCTTCGAGGACAATGCCGGCGCGGCCGGCTTGTATTTGAACCAACCCGGAAGCCTCACCAGCAGCAACAGCGCGAACATCGTCAACGGGATCAGCCCCTACACCTACAACATCACGGACGTCACGGTGGGCGGACGGTTGGAGCCGGACCCGACGACGGTGGACAACGGGTGGGACGGGGACGTGGCCGAGGTTTTGGTTTATAACACAGCCCTGAGTGTGGCCGACCGGACTTCCGTGGAGAATTATCTGACGAACAAATGGTTTACGCCCAATGGCGGCCTGTCTCTCAGCAATGCCGTAACCGCACCATTCACGGTCTCCCCAAATGGAAGCGCCCCGAGTCAAAACATTCTGGGCATCGTGATAAATGGCGACGGTTCGGTGACAATAACCTACGCCACGACTCCGGGATTCCCGTACCACGTCGAAACAACGACCAATCTCGTTTCCGCTTCATGGACCACGTTGGCTGGAAGTGCGACCAACGCCAATGGGGCCACGGTGATCTTTACCGATCCCAATTCAATTGGCAGCGGTCAACGTTATTATCGCACCGTTTCACCTTAGCGGTGAACCGTTGCCGAACAATGTTCCTTTGCCGATAAGTTGTCTGCTTCCGACATCACCGCGATGGCCGCCTTCGCG
>JBEKTH010000080.1:0-11068 GCA_049516255.1 Verrucomicrobiota bacterium | reverse complement strand
CGAACACTACGCCGGCCAGGACCAGCCGTTGTTTGAAATCCACGAGGGCGAAGGCGACCGGGAAACCGTCAAACCGCTGTTCTCCATCCCGGAAATCCTGGCGGCGGTCAAGGAAATCGGCCGGCGCGGCCTGTCCATCAAACGTTTCAAGGGCCTCGGCGAAATGAACGCGCGGGAGCTTTTCGACACGACGATGGATCCGGCCAAACGCAAGCTGCTGCGCGTGGACGTCACGGATGCCGTCGAGGCCGAGGAAATGTTCACCCGGCTGATGGGCGAGGAAGTGGAACCGCGCCGCCAGTTTATCGAGGACAACGCGCTCAACGTGCGGAACCTGGACATTTGATTTCGTTTAATTTCGTTTGCGGGAAATATTATGGCTGACTCCAAACCATCCAGTGATTTGCCGGTGACCAACACGCCGTTGTTCGCCTCGGGCGAAAAAATCGCCAAGGTCAATGTGGCCGAGGAAATCAAGAACTCGTTCCTTGATTACTCAATGTCCGTGATCATTTCGCGCGCCCTGCCCGATGCGCGCGACGGCCTCAAGCCCTCGCAACGCCGCATCCTGCTGGCGATGCATGACCTTTCGCTGTTTCCCAACCGCCAGCACCGCAAGTGCGCCAAGATTTGCGGTGACACCAGCGGCAATTACCATCCGCATGGCGAAGCGGTGATTTATCCGACGCTCGTGCACATGGCGCAGCCGTGGGCGATGCGCGAACGGCTGGTGGATGGACAGGGCAACTTCGGCTCCGTTGAAGGCGACCCGCCCGCCGCCATGCGTTATACCGAGGCGCGCATGACCCATCTCGGCGCCGCGCTGATGGAGGACATGGACCAGGACACGGTGGATTTCGTCCCCAACTACGACGAAACCCGCACCGAGCCGACAGTTTTCCCTGCCGCGTTTCCGAACCTGCTGGTCAACGGCGGCACGGGCATCGCCGTCGGCATGGCCACGAACATTGCGCCGCACAACCTCGGTGAAATCGTCGATGGCATCTGCGCGCAAATCGACGATCCGGACATCACCGTCAAGGGTCTGATGAAATTCATCAAGGGCCCGGATTTCCCGACCGGTTGCATGGTGTGCGGGCTGGAAGTCATTAAGGAATATTTCACCACCGGCCGCGGCAGCATCAAGGTCCGCGGCAAGGTTGGCATCGAGCAACTCAAGGGCGGGCGCGAGCAAATTGTCATCACGGAAATCCCCTACAACGTCAATCGCGCCGTGCTCGTCGAGCGTGTCGCCGAACTCGTGAATGAGAAAACGACGGGCTTCACCGACATCACGGCCATCCGTGATGAATCGGACGAGAACACCCGCGTGGTCGTCGAACTCAAGCGCGACGCCATCGCCAAGGTGGTCATCAACAACCTGTACAAGCAGACGGCGCTGGAAACGAGTTTCGCGGTCAACATGCTGGCCATCGACCATGGCCGGCCCAAGACGCTGGGGCTCAAGGAACTCATCAATTGCTACATCGAGCACCGGCGGGAAGTCATTTTGCGCCGCACGCGGTTTCAATTGCAAAAGGCCGAGGAACGCGCGGAAATCCTGGAAGGCTACCTCTGCGCGCTGGCCAATCTCGATGAATTCATCCGCATCATCCGCGGCAGCAAAAACCGTGACGAGGCCCGCATCAAGCTGCTCGCGTTCGAGTGGACGCAAAAACAGGTTGAACGCTGGGGCATTTTGATCCGGAGCGAGGAACGCCTGACCAAGGGCCGTTACGCGCTGACCGAACGGCAGGTGGACGCCATCCTGGAATTGCGCCTTTACCAGTTGACCGGGCTGGAAATTGACAAGGTGGAGGGCGAATACAAGGAACTGCTCGAGCGCATCAAGGATTTGATGGACATCCTGGCGAAGGAAGCGCGCGTGCTTTCGATCATCAAGGCCGAATTGAAGGTCATCAAGGAAAAATACGCGACCCCGCGTCTGACCGACCTCGTGCCCGATGAAGGCGAAATCAACATCGAAGACCTCATTGCCAACGAAGGCGTCATCATCACGCTCACGCACAACGGCCTGATCAAGCGCACGAACGTCAGTTCGTATCGCGCCCAGCGGCGCGGCGGCAAGGGCGTCATCGGCATGACGACCCGGGAAGGCGCGCCCGACGAGGACAAGGATTTCATCGAGCATCTGTTCACCGCCAGCACGCACGATTACCTGATGTTCTTCACGAACACGGGCCGCGTTTATGTCGAGCGCGTGCACGAAATTCCGGACATGGGCCGGGCCGCCAAGGGCCGGAGCATTGCCAATCTGCTGGAATTAAAGGCGGGCGAGACCATCGCGGCATTGATTCGGGTGCTCTCCAAGACCAACGCGAACAAGGAAGATGTGACGTGGGAGCAGCCGGGCTTTGTGCTCTTCTCCACCAAACAAGGCACGGTCAAGAAAACCGAGCTGAAGGATTTCGGGAACGTCCGCAAAGGCGGCATCATTGCCATTGGCATTGATCCGGGCGACACGTTGATTGATGTCAAGCTGACAACCGGCCAGAACGAGGTCGTGCTCATCACCCACGACGGCATGAGCATCCGCTTCAACGAAGAAGACGCCCGCCCGATGGGCCGGCCCGCCGGCGGCGTGCGCGGCATCAATCTGTCCAAGGGCGACGAAGTCGTCGCGCTGGCCATAGTCGTGCCGGACGCCAAATTGCTGGTCGCCGGTGAACACGGCATTGGCAAACGCACGGATTTTGAGGAATACCGCCAGCAATCCCGCGGCGGCAAGGGCATCATTACGATGAAGACCACCGACAAGACCGGCGGCGTGGTGGGTGCGCTGACCGTGCGCGACAACGACGAAATCATGCTCATCACTTTTAAAGGCCAGATGGTCCGCATTTCCGTCAACGGCATCCGCGAAGCCGGCCGCAATACGCAGGGCGTGAAATTGGTCGGGCTGGACCCCGGCGACAAACTTCAAGCCATCGCGCAGGTCATCGGCGAGGACAAGGAAGATGCCGCCAGTGAAGCCGGGCCGGAAAAATAATTTTTCCTTGAACGGGGCTTGCCTGTTTGCGGTCTTGAGTTAGAATGTTCACATCCGGTTTGTTTCGGAGGTTGCAAGAAGTCATTTCTTCTGCCGATCGGTTCCTCGTTCGACTTAAATTGTCGGCAAGAAGAACAATGAAAAAACAGATCCTGAGTGTATGGGTTCTGGTCGTTTTGACCGCGTTTGGTCGCGCCCGCGGGGCGAATCAAACCGGCGTGGCACCAGGCGACAACCCGTTTGAAGATAATACCGAAGCCCTGACGCTTTTGGCGACGGCAGCCGATGCCGGTGCCGGCACACCCGGTGCCGTGGTTTCGACCAATATCGTCACAACCCACAAGCCGGCCTGGGACGCCACGGTTGCGTTCGGCCTCACGGCCACCGCCGGCAACAGCGACAGCGCGCTGGTCACGGGCAACTTTCTAACGCACCGGAAAACGCCATTGGACGAATGGACCCTGGGCGCCGATGCCGCCTACGGTGAAGTGGCTTCCGTCAAGAACAACGAAACCCTGCACGGCTTTGTCCAATACAATCACCTGTTCAACGAACGCTGGTACGGTTTCTTGCGTACCGACGGGTTGCACGATGGCATCGCGGACGTCGTCTACCGGCTGACGCTCAGCACGGGCGCCGGCTATTACTTCATCAAAGACAAGCAAACGTCGCTGGCCGGTGAATGCGGCCCGGCGGTCCTGTATGAAAAACTGGACGACGAGTACCACACCTACCCGGTCTTGCGCCTGGCCGAGCGCTACGAACATAAATTCGACCACCATGCGCGGGTCTGGCAAAATGTGGAGTTTCTGCCTCCGGCCGACAGTCCGCGGAATTTTCTCGTCAACGCCGTGATTGGCGTGGAGACCACCCTCACCCGGCAACTCAGCTTGCAAACCTTTGTCCAGGACAGTTATGCCAACGAGCCCGCGCCGGGATTCAAGGACAACGACGTGAAACTGGTCAGTGCCCTGGCCTATAAATTTTAAGGCGCGATTCGCTCCAGTTTCCACAAACCATCGGGCTGCCGCGTGTAGCGAAAACGGTCGTGCAACCGGCTGGGCCGGCCCTGCCAAAATTCAATCCAATCGGGTTTCAAAACAAATCCGCCCCAACTCGGCGGCAACGGCACGTCGTCACCCGGAAAACGAGCCGCCGCCTCGTTCCATTTCTTTTCCAGGGCCGCGCGATCGGCAACCACGTCATATTGATTTGACGCCCAGGCTGCCAGCCGGCTGCCGCGGGGTCGGCTCTTGAAATACGCCTCCGAGGCTTCGCGCGACAATTTGTCCACCGTGCCCCCGACACAAACCTGCCGTTCCAAATCCACCCAATAGAACGTCAGCGCTGCGTGGGGATTGCCGGCCAGGTCGCGGCCCTTGCGGCTTTCGTAATTCGTGTAAAAAACAAACCCGCGCTCGTCCGCGCCCTTGAGCAACACCGTGCGCGCCGAAGGCCGGCCCGCCAAGTCGACGGTGGCCAGCATCATCGCGGTCGGGTCCGCCGGGGCGTGACCGAGAATGGCGTGCCAGAGTTTGAACAGGGCGATGCCGATTTTACGCCAGCGGCCGCCGGACGATTCGCCCGCCGCCGCCGCAAACCATTTTTGAAACTGCGCCACCGGGTTCGCCTCCAGATCCGCGCGTCGCAAGCTGCCCTGCGAGTATTCCCGTCTGATGTCCGCCATCGCCATAATCGCGCGAACCTTACAATGCCCATGCCATCCTGTCCACGATTCTGAATATCTGTAGTCGGCGCTGGCGGGTGAAGGCTTGGAGTGCAAACCCACTGTAGGACAGGCGTCGCGCCTGTCTCCAACTTTTAATCTACGCCTTAAGGCGGGTCTTGATTTTAGCCAAACAGAGATCCGTTTGATGGGTGAAAATCAAAATTGGAGACAGGCGCGACGCCTCTCCCACGTTACGCTGGTCTTCCTGAAATTTCCAGCATCCGCTCAATCGGCAACCGGGCGCGTTTCAGGATTTCCGCCGGCAATTCGACGCGCGGCGCCAGCCGCTTCATGCAATCCCGCACCTTTTCCAGCGTGTTCATCTTCATATACTTGCACTCGCTGCACCGGCAATGGTCCGACGGCAGCCGCATCACGTCAAATACCGGCGCGCACAAAAATTCCTTGCCCGGACATTCTTTCTGCATCCGATGGATGATGCCCGATTCCGTTACGACCACGAACCGTTTGGCCGGGTCCGATTTACAGTAGGAAATCATCTTCTCCGTCGAGCAAACCGCGTCGGCCAGGTCGCGCACCTCGCGCAGGCTTTCCGGATGGACCACGACTTTGGCATCCGGAAATTTCTCACGCAAACGCAGCACCTGCTCGCGCCGGAACTTGACGTGCGCGTAACAGTTCCCCTGCCACAACGTCATCGGGCGGCCCGTCTGTTCCATCACCCATTGGCCCAGGTTTTCATCCGGGACGAACAGAATGTCTTTGTCCTTCGGCGCGGCCTGGACGATTTTCACCGCGTTGCCGCTGGTGCAAATCACGTCGGTCAGGGCCTTCACCGCCGCGCTGCAATTGATGTAGGCAATCGTCCAGAAATTTGGATTCGTGGCCTGCAATTCGGCCAGTTTGCCGGCGGGACAACTCTCCTCCAGCGAACAGCCCGCGTCCTTGTCCGGCAGCACGACAATCTTGTTCGGGTTCAAGATCTTCGCCGTCTCGGCCATGAAATGCACGCCGCAGAACACAATGACGTCCGCGCTGGTTTTCGCCGCCTGCTGCGACAAACCGAGTGAATCACCGACATAATCCGCCACGTCCTGGATTTCCGGCACCTGATAATTGTGGGCGAGAATGACCGCGTTGAGCTGCTTTTTGAGTGCAAAAATCTCCTTCGCCAGCGGCTCGAACCGGGCATGCGGCATCGCCGGGCGGACCTGCAGGTCGTCGAGCGCCGGCAGCGACGTTTCAGCAACATCAATCATGGTAAAAAGTTACCGCCGTTTGTCGCGAGCGTCAATGAAGGCAAATCAACTTAACCACGGATGGACACGGCTTCCCGCCATTCGTTGAGTCTGGTTCTGGCCAGTTGGATTTGTTCCGGGCTGAAAGCGGCATTTGCCTCGATCTGTTGGACGATTTTTTCGGCCCGCCTGACATTGCCGCAATGCTGGCCATGCACTTCGGCCAGCTTCAGCCATAAGTCAAAATTCTGCGGCTGTTCCTTGATTTTTTGTTCCAGAATTTCAATGGCGGTGCCGAAATATCGGCGGGCCACCAGTTCGTCGATGGATTCAGGTTGAACTTCAACGACCGACTTTTTCGGTGTCGGGTTGCTCCATTCATCGATGGAACGGCGGGCAAATTCGATCGGCGCGGATGGAACCCGGGGTTGCTGTTCGAGGGACCGGAGCACCTCGCAGGCCTTGTCACTGCGATGCAGATCCTGGGCATAAAGCCGCATCAACATGAGGGCCGCATCCACATTGGACGGATTCTCCACCAGCAACGAATTGAGCAGGGCTTCCGCTTCATTCAATTTCCCCTGACAACGCAGGTGATCCGCTTCGGTCAGTGGCCTGGTTTTTTTAACATTGTCCGGCTTGACGCCGAGATGTTCCAACATGGTTTCCAACGTGAGGATATTGACGTCCCCGGATTCCTTGAGCTTTTGGCACAGTTCAATGGCCTCTTCCTTCCGGCCATCCTGGATCAGGCCGGCAATCGCATCCAGATCATGACGGCCCGGGTGCGGATCAAACTCCCGGTGGTTCCCGGGATCAATCAGCCAGTGAAACCCCTCGGAAACCAATTCACTGATACAGCCACACCAGAGTACGACGAGCGGCAGCATAATAAACAAATACAAGATTCCGCTCCCCGAATCATTGTAACGCCAGTATCGCCACAAATTCCAAAAGGCCAGTTCCACCAGGAACAGGGTTATACCGCAGCGTATGGTCCGGCGAATAAAATCTTCCCGTTCATTCGCGCCGGTCAATTTTGCGTCATATCCGCTCAACCACCAGGACGCCAGGGTGGCGAACGCCAGCACCGCAAAGTTGGTAAGGAAAAAGAACATGATACGCGTCGTTGACGAAAAACCTGGCAACTTAAATCATAACACCATCAATCGGCAAAAAACCGGCGTTCTTCAATCTTGAGAACCTTCCATTCGCCTGCAGCAAGTGTGCCAAGTTTCAACCCGCCAATCCGCACGCGCAGCAGGCGTAACGTCGGATGGCCGATGGCGGCGGTCATGCGGCGTACCTGGCGGTTTTTGCCTTCAACCAGTTCCAGGCCAATCCAGCAGGTTGGCACGGTCTTGCGGAAGCGAATCGGCGGTTCGCGCGGCGGGATTTTGATAAGCGTAGCCGCGGACGTCAGTCCGCTCTGACTGTTTGAATTTTGGAGCCGACCCACGCCGGCTGCTGCATCCGATATTTCCGGTTGCGGCTCCAAAATCCAAGCCCGACACGGCAGGGTTTTCCGGCCTTGGATGGAAACGCCGCGTTCCATTTTTTTCAACGCTTCCGGCGACGGGACGCGTTCCACCTGCGCCCAATATTCGCGTTCGTGCGCATGGGACGGATGCAGCAGGCGTTCGTTCCATTCCGGTTCATCGCCCAGGAGCAGCAAGCCCTCGGAATCCGCGTCGAGCCGGCCAATCGGATAAACGCCTTTGGGAAAACCAAATTCCGCCAGGGTGCGGTTCGCCGACCCGTCACCGGTAAACTGCGACAGCACGCCGAAGGGTTTGTGGAACGCGATTAACATGGCGAGCAGATTTTTAACCACATGGAACGCAAAGAACACAAAGAACTGCTTCCAAAATCCACTTCATCGTTCCGGAGCCGGCGTGCAAAAGTTTTCGTGTATTTCGTGTATTTCGCGGTTAAAATTCGCGTGTGATTCGCAACATCATCTTCGACTGGTCGGGCACGCTCGTGGACAATCTGCCCGCCGTCTGGAAAGCGACCAATTTTGTGCTCAATCAGGCTGACCGCCCGGAGATGTCGCTGGAGGAGTTTCGCGCGGAATTTTCCCTGCCGTTCACGGATTTTTACCACCGGCACACGCCGCACGTACCGCTGCCACAACTGGAAGACTGGTTCCACAGCCATTACCGTGAAATCCAGGATTCGGTTCTGGAACTGCCGTACGCGCGTGATTTTCTTGAATTTTGCCGCGCCCGCCACCTGCGCACGTTCGTACTGAGCACCATCCACCGCGACCATTTTTTGATCCAGAGCCGCGTGAC
Organism: Verrucomicrobiota bacterium; assembly: GCA_049516255.1. Classification (GTDB taxonomy): domain Bacteria; phylum Verrucomicrobiota; class Verrucomicrobiia; order Limisphaerales; family UBA11358; genus UBA11358. The sequence goes on along the minus strand of JBEKTH010000080.1, from coordinate 2,833 downwards.
CGGTTTCGACGCCTTCCTCGACCGGCCTTACACCGACGTTTTGGACAAGCGAACCAAAATCCACGACCTCCTTGCCGAAAACCGGCTCGTCCCGGACGAAACGCTGTTCATCGGCGACATGCAGCACGATATCGAGACTGCACATCATGGCGGCATTCATTCCTGCGCCGTGCTCACCGGCTACAACACGCTGGAGCAGTTGCGCGAGGTGAAGCCGGACCTGATCGTTGAACATCTCGGTGAATTGCGCCGGGTGCTGGAACAAAACGATTTGCGCCTGAGGCCGGAGACGGAACAGTTCGAGGAACTTCATCCGCCGCTGGCCACCGTCGGCGCGCTCATTTTCAACGACGCGGGCGAGGTGCTGATGATCCGCACGCACAAATGGTCGAATCTCTGGGGCATTCCCGGCGGCAAAATCAAATGGGGTGAACCGTCCGTGGACGCGCTCCGCCGTGAAATCAAGGAGGAAACCGGGCTCGACGTCGTGGACATCGAGTTCGTGCTGGTGCAGGACTGCATCCACTCAAGGGAATTTTATCGAGATGCCCATTTCGTATTGCTGAACTACACCTGCCGCTGCGCCGGCAAACCGCAAGTGAAACTCAACGACGAGGCGCGCGAATCCCGCTGGGTCACGACCAACAAGGCGTTGAAAATGCCGCTGAATACGCCGACGCGGATTTTGCTGGAAACGGCGATGGATCAAAAAGGTGGGGCGCGTCCTCCGCAACGCGCCGCCAAATACAAAAAAAGCGAGAATGTCTAAAATCTCCATCGCGGACCTGGAAGTCTTTTATCGCGTTGGCGTGCCCGAGGCGGAACGCGTCAAGCCCCAACGTTTGTTGCTGACGGTGGAGCTGGATTTCGACTTTTCGGCGGCGGCGGCGAGCGATGACATCGGTGACACGATTGATTATTTCGCCGTCAGCCAGCGGCTCTTGAAATTCGGTGATGGGCGCGAGTGGAAACTGATCGAGAAACTGGCCGCCGACATCGCCGACCTGGTTCTGGCCGAGTTCAAGCCACCCAGCGTCACGGTTGAGGTCAAAAAATTTCCGATTCCGCAGGCGCGGCATGTATGTGTCACCGTCACCAAAAAATTGTAGCAGCCGACGCAAGTCGGCTCTGATTTATCGAATGAAAAGAATGAGCGAACTCATCCCGCCCTGCGGGGCTGCTACGGAAATTTAAAATTCTTTCCGTCCATCGTCCGCAGCTCCCAACCGTCCGGTCGCGCAAGAATGGTCACCGCCCCGGCCGTGCGCGTGTAAATCACCGGAACATTTCGTCCCGCCAGCCGTTCCTTTAATTCAGAACCGGCGCGCCGGGTCGCGGGAAACTCCGAGTCGGCAACCACAATCACCCTGGGCCGAATCGCATCCAGCAGTTCGTCGCCCAACGGTTCACCTTCATTCGGCAGGCCGGCAATCACGACGTCCGCGCGCAAATCGTTGGTGCGCGCGAGCAAGGCGCTTTGACCATCGCGCCCCAGGTCGGACAGCAGCAGGATCTTCGCGGTCGAATAATCGCCGAGCAAGACCAGCGCGCTGTCGTCCGCACGCGGAAAATCATCCCCGGCACCCGGATGCAGGACCTGCCAGCAGCCGACCGTACTGCCGCCGTTGAAAATTTTGTGCCGGGCCGGCGGCCGTTCAAATTCGGCGACGATTTCGCGGTAAGCGGCGGAGCGAAATTTCGCGGGGCTGGTCCACAGTTCGCCGACACCGAAGAGCTGGTCAAGTTGTTCCGCGCCGCCGACATTTTTCAAATCGCCGTGCGTCAGCACGAGTTGCCGAACGTGATTCACGCCCTGTCCTCGGAGAAAGGGTTTGAGCGTGAACCCGACGGCATGGTCATTGCCGCAATCCACCAGCCAGTCGTTTTTTCGGCCCGGTGCGTCCACAAACACCGAATGCCCACAGTTGAGCGGCAGGACCGTCAGTTTGATTTCGTCGCGCGTGGTGTGCCAGTGCCAGGCGTAACCGGCGACGATAAGCATCAACGTCGCCGCGCTCCAGATTCTTCGTTGGGGCGCCCAGAGCCAGCCGCTGAGGACGCCGACGAGCACGGCGTAATAAATTCCGATGTCCAACCATGACGGTTCGGGCACGTAGCAGAAGGCACCTGGAATTTTGGTGGAAATTTCGCTGACCCACGTCATGGCGACCATGAAAAACCAGGCGCTGTGGTTGAACAATGCCGTCACCCACGGCAGCCACGTGCCGCAGAGGAGCGCGCCGAGGTTGCTCATCAGGGCCAGCGTACCGAGCGGCACGGCGATGATATTGGCCGGCGTCGATACCGGGCTGAACAGGTGAAAGTATTTGGCCGCGAGTGGAATGGAACCGGCCCAGGCCGCAAACGAAAGCGCGCAATAACGTCCCAGCACCCGCAGGGCGGCCGTGAGCGCGCGCCGCCAGCGCGGAAGCAATTCGGCCGGCACCAGCGGGTCGTGCCGCAGCATCCGGTCAACCAGCCGGTTCAGCGGCGGCAGCAGCAACGCGATGATGAGCACGACAAAAAACGAAAGCTGGAAGCTGGCTTCAAAAAGCTGGCGCGGTTCCCACAACAGAATGATAAACGCCGCGGCCGCGAGCGAATTAATGGTGTCACCCGGCCGTTTCAACGCCCAGCCGCCGAGCACAATGGTCATCATCACCGAGGCGCGAATGGCCGAGGATTCCCAGCCGGTGGCCGCGGTGTAAAACAAGATGAGCGGGATGGCGACGAGGCCGCACCAGCCACGCGAAACCTGGAGCACGCGGAGCAGCGCCACGAGCATTCCGGAAATCAGCGCGATGCGCAGGCCGTCGATGGCAAACAGGTGCAT
>JBEKTH010000079.1:0-11078 GCA_049516255.1 Verrucomicrobiota bacterium | reverse complement strand
TCACCTATTTGCACACGGACTCGACCCGCAACCTCTGCGGCACCGTCCACAACGTCGCGTCGCCGGAGATGCTCTATTGCAGTTCGTCCAGCGGCGAACATTTTGACAAACGCGCCCGTGAACTGCGCCAGAGTCCCAACATCGTCGAGGGCATCATCGCCCACGCCAACCCGCCCGCACAATGAACACAACCCGCGAAATCAAACAGATGGATACCGGCATCCTGGTCGCAACTTTGACGCCAGATGAAGAAGATAAAATGAATGAACTTGAAGCCCGCCGCGAACGGATAGAGGCAGCCTTATGGAATGCCAAGCGAAACGTAAAGCAGGCACGCCAAAAGGTGCGTGTGTTCAAACATCAACTCAAAATCGTCAACGGACAGCTTTGGCCGCTACAAAGAATCCGGTTTCCTGAATTCTGACTTCCAATAAACACCATTATGAAAAAATCACTAATTATCCTTCCCCTAGCTGCTTGTGTCGCCTGTTTGTTCACGGGCTGCGCCGCCGTGACCCGAACTGCCACTGATGTGGGCTTGGGCGCAGGCGGCGCGGCTCTCGGCGGCGAACTATCCCACAACAATCCCGTCGCCATCGTCGGCGGTGCGGCAGGCGGGGCTTTGCTTGGCGAGGGCCTTCACTACGCCAACAGCAAGCTGAACGACCAGTCTTACCAGACCGGCTACGACAAGGGCCGGAGCGATGCCGTCAAACAGCAATACTGGCTATTCGTTGCCATGCAGCAGGCCAAGGCGGGGGACGAAGGCCGGGTCCGGCTTTATCAAGTGCATCTGCCGGAGCAAACCATTGACGGCGTGATTTTCAAACCGACCACTCAATTTCTCCGCATCGAACAATAAGCAGGCGGAGCCGCATCCAATAAACAAACAACCAAAGAAAGAACAACAAACATGAAAAAGTTAATCGCAGTAATCGCAATCGCCCTGCCGCTGGCGTTCTCCGCCCGCGCACAGTGGATCGTCTATGACCCGTCGATGAATGTGCAGCAGATCATTGATGAAGCAGAGAGCATCGCCAAATACGTCACGATGATTGACAACCAAGTGCAGCAAATTAACACGCTCACCAGCCAGTTGAACGAGTTCAAGAATTATGAATCCTTGTTCGGCAATCCGTCCCAAGTGGTGCTTTCGATGGTCGCACCCTTGGCCACCGACTTGAAAAGCCTTGAGCCGGGGCTGAACCTCGAAAACCTGGTCGCCAATGCCAACGGGAATACGGCGCTGACCTTCAATGACAATGGCATCTACGCGACGGCTGGCACCACCTTCCAGACACCGGGCGGCCAGACCATCCAACGGCCCGCCGACCAATACAAACCGTTTGCGGCCATCATCAACACCGCCAGCAATTATGTCAGCGTGGCGGACAACGCGGCGCAACGGCGCGCGACCATCAAGGCCGAAATCGCGCAGACGACCGAGCAGCTCCAGAACGCGACCACGGATGCCGAGGTGCAGAAGTTGCATGGCGTCCTCACCAGCCTGAATGGCGACCTGGCCAGCACCGATGACGAGGTCAATCAGGCGGCGGCGTCCGCGATGGTGCAGGACATCCAGAACCGGAACGACCAGCAAAAACAAATTCTGGCGTTGACCGAACAACAGAACGCCGAGTTCACCGAGGCGGTCAGCAATTACACGGCGAAATTCAAATTGCTGAACGCGCCGACCGTATTCCCGACCCCGTAACCCCAACCCGCAACCCTCAACCCTGCGCTCATTATGGCCACGTTCGACAGCATCTTTCCCACCTTCCTCGCCAAGTGTGGTGATCTCCACACGCTGCTGTTGAGCGTGGCCTTCGCGCTGTTCATTGTCGGCGTCATCGCCACCGTGCATCAGCGGGCTTCGCACAAATCCATTCTGAATTTGCTCCTGCGCCTGTTGCTGCTCACGTCCTTGCTCGTGTTTCTGCCCGGCTGGGGCAATACCCTGCAAAATTTGCTGCAAACTTCCATCCTCTCCGGTCTGGGCGTTGATCCGGCCCAGGTCTATCAGCAGTTCAGCCAACTGCTTGTCATCAAGCGCGACCCGGCCACGCAATCATCCTGGTGGAATGTCATGTCGCAACTCCACAATTTCACCACCGACATCATCATCACCGCTTTGCTCTGGCTGGTCGGCCAACTGGCCTCCCTGATGATGTTCTGGGGCTACATCTTTCAGACGGTCATCCTGAACATCGGCTACGCGCTCTCGCCCTTGCTCATCGGCTTCATGGCCATTCCGGCGTTGAAGCACACCGGCAACCGCTACCTCATGAATCTTCTCGGCGTTTTGTTGTGGCCGCTGGGCTGGGCGGTCGCCGCGCTCGTCACCCAGGGCATCCTCGATTTCATGACCGACCCCAGCTTTGAATACCTTGACCCGACTTCCACGCTGCCCGACCTGCAAAAAACCATCGGCGTCGCCGCCGTTGGCTTCTGGATCATTTTCAGCACCGTCGCCGCGCCCGTCATCATCCAGAACGTCATCGCCCACGGCATCCAGGCCGGCAGTCAGTTGTTGTCCGGCGGCGTCAGCAGTTTTCTGCAAACTGCCGCCACGACTGCGGGCGCTGCCGCGACCGCTTCCACCGCTGGCCTGCCGGTTGTCACCGCTGGCGCGGCGGGCATGGCCGCGCTGTTAAGCACCATGTCGTCCGCTGCCAACATGGGCAGCGCGGGCGCCATCATCATCGCCGGGTCCGGCCTGCCGCCGCGCTCCGCGCGCGGCCGGCCCGGAGACGACATCACCGGTAACAAGGCCGTTCGCGAACTCATCGCCAAATCCAAACCCAATTATTACTGACCTATGGACACCCCCGCATTACGAACCACCGAAACCAAAAGCGCCGACGCCACCAAGCCCACTCCGCGCCGCTTTGACCCGACCCGGCTTTTGGTCCAGCGCGATCGCTTGCCGTGGTTCTGGTTTTTCTTCACTGTCGCCGTCTTGCTGCTGTCGGCGATTGACCGCTACCACATTATTTCCCAATTCAAGCAACGCGAGCGCGTCGTCATTATTGACCCCGCCGGCACTTATTATTTAAGTCCGTTGCTCCAGTTTTCCGAGGCCAAGGACATGCACATTCAGCAGGCCGAACTCGCCACAATGGCGTTCCTTGAACGCAATCCCAAGGACTTCGACAATGCCGATTTGCTCAAGTTGTTGTTTCTGAAATCGGCGCTGGGCAAGGCGCAGGATGAACGAATCAAAGAGTCGGTCGAATTTCGCGCCAAGCAGTTGCACCAGAAAGCCGAGATCGGCCGCATTGACATTCTGGCGACGCGCGACAACGAGGTGCTGGCCGCTGTCACCGGCCAGATCATCCGCAGCGGCATCTTTCAAGACAAGGCGTTCACCGAGGCGTTTCCGTTCACGCTCCGGCTGCGCCTCATCCGCAACCCCAACATGGCCTTGAACGGACGCTTCCCCACCGCCGTGGGCGACTTCAAATATGAAATCAATCGCTAAAATCCTGTCATTCACCATCACGGTGTTCACCGCCGCCGTCGCGCTGGCTGACTCGCCGGCCATCCAACAGGTCATGCTCGACGACCGCACCGCCGTATCCGTGCCGGTGGCCACCAACCGCGTTACCACCATCAGTTTCCCCGGTGCCATCACCGCCATTGACGGTGCTGGCGTCACGGTGGACGGAAAAACGCCGGGCTTGTTCCAACTGGCCCACACCAAAGGCTCGGCGTTTCTTTCCGTGCGCGCCCTGTTCCCCAAGGCATCCGCCAACCTTAACATCCGCTGGAACGACCATACCTACGTTTTTGAACTGACCGAAAGCGGCCAGCCGGTGCTGTCACTCAACCTGGAAGCGCCGCCCACGCCGGAGGTGGGAGGCGTTGGCCGTGCGCCCGAAGTCAGTCCGATCAAACTTCTGGCGCTGCTCGACAAGGCCAGGGCGTTTCCGTTGCTCAAAGCCCAGCAACCCGAAAGTGTCGCCAACGTGGACTTCACCACCTACGACGGCAAGCCGCTGGTCAGCGATTTCAATGACTACGAAATCCAGATTGAAGAAGCCTTCCGATTCAACGCCGAGGACACGTTGGTCTTCCGCCTCATCATCACCAACAAGATGGACGCGCCCCTGATTTATCAGCCGGACAGTTTCACGTTGCGCGCCGGCAACCGCCTCTATCCCCAATCCATCAGTGACGCTGACGGCACCGTGCCGCCCAAAGGCCGGAGCATCGTTTATTTCGCCGTCAGCGGCACGCCGGACGGCGGGCGCAACGAATTGTCCTTGCGAAATGCCTTCACGGTTTTGGTCACACGAGTATCACCGACACCGCCGCCCCCCGTTGTCACTGTTACCAATACCCCCAGCGTGAAACCCATCCGTTCACCCAGAGGCCATCTATGAAACCGCGCGATTTTCTCAATTTTTTCAAAACCAAGACCGGCAAGCTCGTTGCCTTTATCGCGCTGTTTGCCATCGCGCTGATCATTTTCAGCGCCCTTCGCAAACACCACCAGTCCCCCGATGATGCCGTCAGCGCCACGGCCCTGGCGACCAATGCCACGGACAAACCCCAGGTGGTGCAGTCGGTTGTGCGACCGATGCAGGTTTATTATCCGCCGCAGCCCAAGCCGGAGCCGACGAATTTCCCGTCATCGTCGCCGCCGGTGCCGTCATCGGCGTCACCTGGCTTTCCGAGACCATCGCCGCTGCCGGTGGTTCCTGCGAACCAGACACCAGTGCTTTCGCCCATCAGTTTGTTTGCCGACAGTTCGGCCGGCATTCCGCCGGTCAAAAAATTGAGCGCGGTGTTTGCCCCGTTCGGGCGGCTGATTCCCTGTGAGACGGTCATCACGGTGGACTCGGCTTCCATCCAGACGCCCATCATCGGTCTCGTCACCGAAAACGTGTATTTCGGGGGCAAGCTGGTGATTCCGGCGGGCACGGAGATTCATGGGACGGCCCAAACTGACCATCAACGCGAACGCATTGCCAGCGGCAACACCTGGACGTTTATCTGGCAGAACGGGCTGGAAATGCAAATCAAGGCCATCGCCCTGGACCGCGAGTTTGCAAACAACACCAACCAGACCGGCTGGGCCATCACCGACGGCAGCGCCGGACTGCGCGGCGAGGTCATCAAGTCCGACAACCTGGCCGACATCAAACTGTTTGCCGCCACGTTCCTGTCCGGCGCGGCCAGCGCATTGACGGAAAAGCAGCAGACCGTCTTCGGCCCCGTCAACAGTCCCACGCTCAACAACGCGCCCTTCGCGGGCGCGCAGGCGGTGCTGCAAACCTACGCGCAGCAAATCTTCGATTCGATTCAAAAGAACGGGTTCTACATCCGCGTGCCGAGCGGAAAACAGTTTTATCTCTATGTCCTGCAAACCATTGACGCCGCCGACGCCTCGCTCGGCGGCACCGCCATTCCCGTCACCCAGGAAAAAGACGAGCCATCCAAATCAAAACCATGAAAACGTATTATCTCATTCCACTATTGTTTCTCTCCGCGTGCTCCACGACACCCAGGCTGGTGTTGCGGCCACAGCAACCGCCCACGCCGAACGCCGAGGGCGTTCGTTATCCCGAAGTCCTTCACGCCTACCACGTCGGACGCTACGCCGACCCGAACGACGATTTGATCATGCACGAGCAGCACGTCGTCTATCGCGTCGAGGAAAACACCCGCTGGGATTTTCATCCCGGCCCGGCTGACCGCAATCTGCCCGCAGTGCCATCGCGCGACGCGGCGTTCGCCCCGGCTCCGGTCAACGATTCCATTATGGCCGAGGTGAATTCCCAAAAGGCCGCCACCGCCCAAATCATGACGCAGGCCCGAACCCTGTCGGCGGCTCTGGCGCAATTCCAAACCGCGTTGCAGCAGACCAAAACCAACCTTCAGGAAACGCTGATTCTGCGGGCGTCAGTGACCGCCATGAAGCAGCGCCTCGACGCGCTCGAATCGGCGCAGGGACAGCAGCCGCCATTTTCAAGCTCCACGACCACCAACGAACCGCCTGATCCGTTGAGTCCTTGAAACATTTTGCCGGAGCGGGGCGGTTTGACCACCTCGTTTCGGCGAACACGGCAAATGCCGCGCAACCAAAACAACAAAAACAAGTCATTATGACAAAACAAAGAACATCCGCGCCACCGAGCGCCGGCGGCAGTGCCGCCCCCGCAGAACAGCCCACCTTCCGCAGCAACCCGGAGGTGGATGCCAAGATTGATGCCTACATCAAAGAAAACCCGAAGTATTGGAGTTACGTCCAGGCCATGCCGCGCGAACGGCTCGAACGCAGCGTCGTCCTCAACGAGGTGCGCGAACTCGACCGCCAGCAACGCATTCGGGAAGGCGTCCTGAAACAAATCAACCGCAACCCCGAACTGAAACGCGCCTACGATCTTTTGGTCAAAGACCTGCCCGAAGACCAGAAGGAGGGTGTCATCGCCCAGATCGGCCGCACCGCGCGCCGCGCGGTCGCCCGCGTGCAAGGCCAGCAGCAACAGCAGAAGGCGGAAGGTATCGGTGTCGGTGTTTGAAGCCGCTCCCGCCACCGGCCATCGTTGCCACCAGACACGGAAGCCTGTCCTCGCGGCGGGCTTCCGTGTATTTTTCTGGACGTCCACGGCCAGACCGTTGGCAATGATTCCATCGGCCATTTTACAGAATGTATTCACTTGTTGCCAACTGCACACATTATGTAATGCCAGCAGCAAACGAAGGGCGAAGCCGTTGGCGTATAAACCCGATCACCATGCCCGGCTCGGTCCTCCTCCACAGAGTCCGGGCCGGGGCCAAAAGGCGAACTGAACGCGCAATCCGACCTGCGAAGACGCCAGCTCGGAAGCTTGCCACATCGGTGCGCTTCCGAGTAGATTTCTGAGCATGTTCGACCTCACTGAAATCATTCGCCAGCATGAGGGGAAGACTTTGGAATTCAAACGCGACCTTTCCTCGCCGGACAAGGTAATGCGCACGCTGGTTGCTTTTGCGAATGGCGCGGGCGGGAGATTGCTCATCGGTGTTGAAGATGGCTCTCGCAAAGTTCTCGGCGTGCCGGACACGGCGAAAACGGAGGAGCAACTGGCAAACTTCATCTCCGACCGGATTGAGCCGCGGCTCGTCCCGGAAATTCACGTCATTCCCTGGCGGAAAAAGTATGTGCTGGCAGTTGAAGTTTACCCCAGCTCAAGCCGGCCGCATTACGTCAAGGCGTTGGGGTTTCCAGCCGGTGTCTATGTCCGCGTCGGCTCGACGAACCGTCAGGCCGATGCCGCCGCAGTCGCCGAACTTCAGCGCGTGGTGCGCGGACGTTCCTTTGATGAAGAACCGATGCCGGAATTGAACTCGGAAGCGATTGACTTCCGAGTGGCTTCCGAGTGCTTCGCGCCAATCCGCAAATTGGCGCGGCATGAACTGCATTCGCTCCAACTCACCACCCAGCATCAGGGCCGCGAAGTTGCAACGATGGGCGGCGTGTTGTTGTTTGGTGTGGACCGTTTGAAACACTTTCCCGAAGCTTATCTGCGCGCCGGCTGTTTCAAAGGCGAAGACAAAAGCTTGATTATTGATTCCGCCAGCATCACCGACTTTCCAGTGCTCGCGGTGGAAAAGGCGTTGCAATTCGTGCAACGCAACACCCGGCACTCGCTCGAAATCAAGAACGTCCGTCACCGCGAAATTTGGGAATTTCCGGTCGTGGCCTTGCGCGAGGCCATTATCAATGCCTTCGTCCATGCCGACTACGCCCAGCGTGGTTCATCACTGCGACTGGCGGTGTTCCGCGACCGCATTGAAGTGGAAAATCCCGGCAATTTGCCGCCGGGCCTCACCATCGAGGACATCTTGCGCGGTGTCTCCAAATTGCGGAATCGAGTCATCGGTCGTGTCTTCCACGAGTTGAAACTGATTGAGCAATGGGGCAGCGGCATCCAGCGAATGATAAACGCCTGTCGGCAGGCGGGGTTGCCAGAGCCGGAGTTCGAGGAAATCGGCAGCGGCTTTCGTGTCACCTTTCGTCGGCATCAGGTCGCCAGGCCGAAGCAGGATGAACTCGACCATGCCATTATTGAATTCTTGCGCCAAAATCCCGGCGCGTCCACCAGTCGGATTGCCACGCACATCAAACGAACGTCGCGCGCGACCCAATCCCGCTTGAAACGGTTGGTGGAGCTTGGTCAAATCGTGGCCGTGGGCAGCAGCGCCAAAGATCCGCATAAGGGGTATCACTTAAAGGCGGAATAAAGCTGCCCGGCGCGGCAGTGTGCAGAAAGAGACGGTGCCTGTTTTTGATTAACCGGACAGTTTCCGACGATACCCAAGTTTGAACGCACAGCCAATCAAGAGGCCAGCAGCAACAGCAAAAGGCGGAAGGCGTCGGCGTCTGAAAATCAGTCCCCCGACTTGATGCCGTCCCGCCAGCGTGCAGGTCGGGGGGGGAATTCTTAACCTGCAATTTTGTATTCCAGCAGAATTTCCGCCTTGATTTTGTCCACGAAGTCCAGGGTGGGCGGATGCGCGGGAAGCCCTTTCAGGTCAAACTGGCCGATGATGAAGCACGGTCGGCTGACCCATTCGGGATAACGGGTTCTGACAATGCGATTCCAGATCAGCGTCTCCCAGCCGCCCATTCCAAAACAGGCGAGCAGGCCGCAGCCGTAAACCGGAATGGAGGGGGTGCGGAGAAAAAAGCCAATGGCAATTTCAGAATCTTTAGGGGTCTTGCTGCGAGGTTTGCGCAGTTGCCTGGAACATTTCAGGCGCGCATTCTTGTGCTGATAGAATTCAAAGTCAAATTCCTCGAATTCCGCACCCACCGCCGAAGTGAGTTGCACATGGGAACGGGCGCAAACGGCGAGGTATTTCCGAAATTCGGCAAAAACCTGTTCCTCCAAATGGGTGGAGCTTTCATCCACATGCTTTTTGTCGCCATGCCTCAAATCATCAAGCGGCGGCCTGGTCGTCAGCACCAGCAGATCATCCGGTTTGATGAAGGTGAAATGTTCCTGGCCCAACTTCTTGTCGCTCTTGGGATTAAACGGTGAATTGAACAGGATGCTCCCGTATTCGTAGCCGAGTTTGGCCAACGGCGCGGCTATTTCAGAGAAAGCCGCCCCGTCGCGGATTTTCGACGGTTTTGCCACATCGCCCGTGCGGAGCGGCATCGAATAAGCAAAACGGTGATATAGTTTGGCGGTCTTCAATTCTGTTACAAACAGGTTACACCCGCCGCCGCAAAATTAAAAGCGATCTGTTTTTGAATTCGCCCGGAATTTCAATTTCGATTCAAATTGCGATTTTTGCCGATAGTCACATTCAGAATAAAACTTCGGGTTCTTTTTTGCCTGTATGATTCGGGCACAATCCATGAAAAGACATCTCGTTTTTCAATGGCCGGCGATTTCTCGCCGTTTTCACATCCGCCCCTCGGCACCCGCGAATGATCTGCTGGCAGCCAGGGGCGGTTTTACCACCGCAGATTTTACAGGTGCAACCGGCGCTTCACGCGCCCGGTGACCTGGTCAATTTCCAAATGAACTCGTGTATGAGCTACACAATCAAGGGCACAAAAAATCGTATGAAGGACACACAAAATTATGCGACACCATGCCAATTTAATCGGACCGAAAATCGGGAAACTGCGTTATGCCAGGGGTTGGACCCAGGATGTGCTTGCGGCCAAGCTTCAGATTCTGCAATGCGACATTTCGCGGGATGTGGTTGCCAACATCGAAAACCGCCGTTCCGTCGCCACCGACAAACATTGCTACTTTCTGGCAAAGGTTTTCAACGTCAGCATAGACGAACTCTTCCGGCCATGAATCGGCGTTTGAAACGCGCTTCGCATCAATATCATGGCGGCACGACGAAACAATTCGAGTTCGGATGAGCAGCTTGACCTTTTTTCAACCCGAAGGCCTACACATGACACCGCTGACGCAATACGGCCGGATGGCCGAGAAACACTGGCGCGAATTCCGCCCGATAATGGTGCGCGATCTGGAACGGAAGGGACTGCTGCACCAGATGCTTCTGGAGGCGGAGGAAAAGACGAAGGACGAAATGGCCACGTTGCGAATGGAATTGATGAAGCAGGGATCAACGGCGCAGCAAGCGCAGACCCAGGCTTGGGAGTTGGTGCGGGAAAAATACATATTGCTCCCACCGGAGACCTGACCCCGAAAAAGGAACGACACCATCGCCCGCACCAGGAAGAACCTTCAAAAAATCTCAACGCCTACCGCATCACCGAGGCTGACCGCTTGGGCGAGGGCGGGCCGAAGCTAAAATTTCAAAAAAACATTGCGGCAATCGAAACGCTGCGGCAACTCGATGCCGAGGAACGGCCGGCGACGCCGGAGGAAAAAGCCACGCTCGTAAAATACGTTGGCTGGGGCGCGATGCCCCAGGTATTCGACGTGGACAACACCGACTGGCGCAAGGAGCAATTCCGGCTTTCGGAAATCCTCTCGGACGAAGAACACCGCTCCGCCCGCGCCACCACCCTTAACGCCCATTACACCGCGCCGTCCGTCATCGGCGCGATGTATCGCGCCGCCGGGCGCTTCGGCTTCAAGGGCGGGCGCGTGCTCGAACCGGCCTGCGGCATCGGCCACTTCGTCGGCCTCATGCCCGAAGACATGCTCCACCGTTCGACCGTCACCGGCATCGAAATTGATCCGCTGACGGCGCGCATCGCCAGTGCGCTTTACCCTGACGCGGACATTCGCGCCCAGGCGTTCGAGCAAACCAAACTGGCCGATGGATTTTACGACCTCGCCATTTCTAACGTCCCGTTTGGCGATTACACCGTTCACGACCCGCGCTGGAACAGCTACAAATATTCCATCCACGATTATTTCTTTGCGGCGGCTCTGGAAAAGGTGCGGCTCGGCGGCCTGATGATGTTCATCACGTCGCGGGGCACGATGGACAAACTCGATTCCACGTTGCGCGAACTGCTCTCCACACGCACGGAATTGCTCGGTGCGATTCGGTTGCCCAACGATGCCTTCAAAAAGAACGCCGGCACGGAGGTCACGACCGACATTGTGATGCTCCGCAAGCTGCGCCCAGGTGAAACGCCCGCC
>JBEKTH010000078.1:0-11542 GCA_049516255.1 Verrucomicrobiota bacterium | reverse complement strand
TGAATTCTTCGGCCAAATTCCTCCGGTGCGCAAACAAAATCATCGCCGCCAACAGCGCCAGCAGGGCGATGGCGAAGTTATCGCAGTCAAAAAACCAGGCGGCCATCGGCAAACAGGCAAAGGCAAACATTGCCGGCAAAAGGGATTTTCTCGTCAGTGCGAACCCGGCCAAAAACAACACGGGAAACACCAGCGCGACGCGGTAATCGAAGACCAGCAGCGCGCCCAGGGAGGTGGCCACGCCTTTGCCGCCGTGAATGCGCAGTTGTACCGGCCAGAGGTGCCCGACCACCACCGCCAGCAAGGCCAGCAGGGTAAGATGGTTGTCCCCGGTCCATTCCCGGGCAATCCATACCGCCAGTGCGCCCTTGCCGAAATCGCCCAGCAACGTGACCACAAAGCCGGTTTTGCCCAGAACCCGCCCGGCATTACGCGCGCCGATGGAGCCGCTTTCGATTTTCCGGAGGTCATGGCCCGTGCGGGCGCGGACGAGGTAGTAACCGGTGGCAAAGCAGCCCAACCAATAGGCTTCCAGCACGCAGCCGATCACCCGGTGCCAGTTCGCGGACTGTAATTGTTGGGTCCAATCCATAGGGGCACTCATGCCTGACATTTTGGCGATCCTACCCTGAACCTTCGGATTGAGGAAATTAAAAATTTATTGCCCGACATCAATTAATTCAATGTGCCGAACGCGCCGTTCCCGGCTGATTTCCGGTGTTTATTTCATTTTCAGGCGGCCGGGGAACACTGGCCGGAGCATTTGTCCTTGAAGCCGCGCGTTTTCTGGCGCACCTTTCCAGTGCCAGGGCCCATGGAATGTGGACTTACGAACCCCGCCAGGGCCGGAAGGCAGCAACGGTAGTTTGCTCGACATCTGCCGTGGTCACCCTGGCCTTTCTCATTTACGATTTGCGATGGACGATTTACGATGGCTATTGCCATTGCAAAACGCGCGTAAATCGTAAATCGTAAATCAAAAATGTCATATCAGGTCATTGCCAGAAAGTACCGCCCGCAGCGTTTCGCCGACGTCGTCGGCCAGGACCACGTCACCCAGACACTGACGAACGCCATCGGGCAAAAGCGCATCGCGCATGCCTACCTGTTTTGCGGCCCGCGCGGCACCGGCAAAACCACCATCGCCCGCATCTTTGCCAAATGCCTGAACTGCGAGGGCGGCCCCAAAATCAATTTTGACGACAAGGACCCGCGTTGCATTGAAATCGCCGAGGGCCGGTCGCTCGACGTGCTGGAGATTGACGGCGCGAGCAACAACGGCGTCGAGCAGGTGCGCGAGCTGCGCGAAACCTGCAAATACGCGCCGGCCAATTCGCCGTTCAAAATCTACATCATTGACGAGGTCCACATGCTTTCGACGGCGGCGTTCAATGCGCTGCTCAAGACGCTCGAAGAGCCGCCCGCGCACGTGAAGTTCATGTTCGCGACGACCGATCCGGAAAAGGTGTTGCCGACGATTCTTTCGCGCTGCCAGCGGTTCGATCTGCGCCGCATTCCCGCTGCGCTCATCATCAAACACCTTACGCATATCGCCAAACTGGAAAAGGTGAAAATTGACGAACCCGCGCTTTACGCCATCGCGCGCGGCGCGGACGGCGGCATGCGCGACGCCGAATCCACGCTGGACCAGCTGATCAGTTTCTGCGGCGACAAGATCGAGGAAGCCGACGTGCTGTCCATGTTCGGCCTGGCCGCGCAAAGCCAGATTCTGGGCTTGAGCCGGGCCGTGCTGGCCGGCGAAATCCAGACCGCGCTGGGCCTGTTGAACGAACTGGCGCAAAACGGCAAGGACCTGGGGCGGCTGCTGGCCGATTTGCTGGGCCATTTCCGCAATCTCCTTATTTTTCAGGTCTCGCGCGGCGATTTGAACCTGCTCGAAGTTTCCGAGGCCGAGATCGCCACCTTGAAGGAGCAATCGGCGCTCGCCAACACCGAATTGTTCACGCGGATTTTGGAAGTCCTGACCGAGGCCGAGCTGCGTCTGCGGGACGCCACTTCCAGGAAAATTCTGCTGGAGGTCGCGCTGCTCAAGGCCATCGAAGCCCGGAACGGAACAAGCCTCGACTCGGTTTTGAAACAACTCAACCAGTTGCGCGGCCAATCCGGCGCGGGCGGGGCACCTGCGGCTTCCTCGACTTCCAGCGGGGCGCGTTCGGCGGTGATTTCGCCGGCCCCGCAAAAGGAATCCGGAACGCGGAAAGCCACTGCCCTGCCGGCGCCAGAGCCAACCACCACCCCTTTGGCTGAACCCGTCCCGATCTCCGCCGATTTGACGGAGCTTTGGACCAAACTGATTGAAGCGGTGGGCCGCGCCAGCCCGTTCACCCGCAGTTATCTGGTGGATGCCAATCCGATTTCGTTTGAGAATGGCGTTATGACCATTGGTTTCGACCCGGAATTTGAGGACCACCTTGGTCTGGTGGATAATGCCCGCAACCATACCCTGCTGCAGACCAAACTGGCGGAACTGGGGCAAGCCAACGCTCAAATTAAATTCGTCAAGTTGGAGGCCGCCGCCATCCGCGCGCCGCGATCGGTCGAGGCGGCACCGGCGGTCCCGGCAGCCACTGCGAAGTCCGCCGCGCCCCCGACGCGGGATAAATCGGCGGCCACGCCGTTCAACAAAAATGATTTCAAAAACGACCCATTGATCCAAAAGGCGCTCGAGATTTTCAAGGGTCAGATTGTCGAAGTCCGTGCCTGACCCCACAGACCCGAAAACCGAGACTCCAGACCCAAATTTATGTCCAGCATTGGCAAACTCATGAAGCAGGCTGCACGAATGCAGCAGCAGATGGAACAGGTTCAGGCGCAACTTGCCGCCCGCACCGTCGAGGCCACCAGCGGCGGTGGCGCGGTCAAAGTCATCGCCAAATGCGACGGCTCGCTTGCGTCCATCAAAATTGATCCGCAAGCGCTCAATCCGTCCGACGCCCAGTTGCTCGAGGACATGATTATAACTGCCGTCAATCAGGCGCTCGGCCAGGCCAAGGACATTGCCAATGCCGAGATGGGCAAGGTCACCTCCGGCCTGAACCTGCCGGGGTTTGGGTGAAACCGATCGTCCTCGTCGTCGTTCTCGTAATCGAAATGAGAAAATCGAGGACGAGAACGAGGACGAGAACGAGGGCGAACAATGCTTCCCGACTCCATCATTGCACTCATCGCCGCCCTGGGCAAGCTGCCCGGTGTCGGGCCGCGCTCTGCCGAACGCATGGCCCTGCATCTGGTGCAAACCGATTCGGCGGCGGTGCACGAACTGGCTGAAACCATCCTCCACGCCCGCGAGAAAATCCGCTTTTGCGAGATCTGCGGGGCGCTGACGGAACAATCCCCCTGCCCCATCTGCACCGATGCGCGCCGGGATGCCGCGCTGGTGTGCGTCGTCGAGCGCGCCGTGGACATTTTAAGCATCGAAAAATCCGGCGCTTTTCGCGGCAAATTCCACGTCCTCGGTGGAAAAATTTCGCCACTCGACAATGTGGAGCCGGAAGACCTGCGCATCGCCGACCTGGAAAACAGGCTCACGCGGGAACCGATCAAGGAAATTGTCATCGCCCTGGGCACGGACGTGGAGGGCGACGCCACGAGCCATTATCTGGCGAAACGGCTCGCCCGCAAAGGGCTTAAAATCTCGCGCATCGCCTACGGGTTGCCCGCGGGCAGCGGCTTGGAGTTCGCCGACGAACTGACCCTGAGCCGCGCACTGGAAGGACGCCGGGAAATGACGTGAACAATCTCGAACCCCTCGCCCCGCCCCTCTCCCCGCTTCGCGGGGAGAGGGTGGCCGAAGGCCGGGTGAGGCGCTTCCAATTAGATGAATTCAATCGTTGTTGTCTTTGATCTCGGCAAGGTGCTGGTAGATTTCGATTATTCGATTGCCGTCTCGCGCATCGCCGGGCGGAGCCGCCTGGCACCGTCCGGGGTCGAACATTTCTTCTTTCACTCGCCGTTGTTGGTGGACTACGAATCGGGCCGCCTGACGCGGCAGGAATTCTTCGACCGTGCCCGGCAAGCCACCGGTTTCAGCGGCCGGCTTCAAGAATTCGCTGAATTCTTCGCCGACATTTTCACCGAGATTGCGCCCATGATCGAATTGCACGCGGAATTACGCCGGCGCGGATTCAAGACGTTCATTTTTTCAAACACCAATGATCTGGCCGTCGAGCACATCCATCGAAATTTCCCGTTCTTCCGGAATTTTGACGGTTATATTTATTCGTACGAGGTGGGCGCGATGAAACCGGAGAGCAAAATCTACGAGTCGCTGGAAAAACTCACCGGGCGGCAGGGCCGGGAAATCATCTACCTGGACGACCGGCCGGAAAATGTGGCGGCGGCTGCGACGCGCGGCTGGCGGGCGATTTTGCACGAGGCACCGGAAAAATCCCGCGCCGCCGTGGAACGCTTCAAGTTATGGTAGCAGTCCCGCGTTGCGGGATCAGTCCGCTCATTTTTCAGCAAAGGAGTCAGAGCCGACTAATCCCGCAGTGCGGGACTGCCACAGAATTTATTTCGATCGTGGTTTGTGCCGTTTCAAACCGACCTCCTGGGCAATGTCGTCAAATTCCTCCCGGCTGACCTCTTCAAGTTGCTTCCCGCGCGCCTTCAATTTTTCGTTAATCTTGATGGCTTTTTCGGTCATGCGCTCGTGCGTCTCCTCCGTGCCGCCGACCAGAGCAAAATTCTCGCCGGTCGTAATGCGTTTATGACCGTCGGAATCCAGTCCGACGCCGAGAATCACGGCCTTGCGTTTTTTCTTTTTGGGCGCGTTTGACATGAATTGAGCCTAAAACCACTTGCCATTGTGGTCAAGTACACGGCGATCGGGCCGGACACGAATTATAATCATTCGCCTGTCCGGCCCCTTGCTGAGATTGGACCCGGGTCATTCGCCCCTCTGGTTTGAATCAGATTCGCGGATTGAATTTGGATTCGCGCGCGAGCTGCTCCCATAGTTTTTTCTCCGCATCGGAAATTCCGGACGGCACAGCGATCCGGGTGACCACCATCAGATCGCCATGACCACCCTCCCGGTCGGGCAGGCCGCGTCCACGCACGCGAAGCTTTTGCCCGCCCTGGGTCCCGGGTGGAACCTTGATGTTCACGCGCCCGTCGAGGGTCGGCACAGAAAGGTTTGTTCCCAGCACCGCCTCCCACGGCGCCAGTTCGGCCTCGTAAATCAAGTTGTGACCTTCCACTTCGAAGTCGGGATGCCGGGCCAGCCGCACGCGCAGAAACAAATCGCCCGCGGCGCCGCCACCACTGCCGGTCTCGCCGCGACCGGCGATCCGCAAACGCTGGCCTTCGGTCACGCCGGGCGGAATTTTGACCTGATGCGTCTCGGTTTTAACAGAGCGCCCGATGGTATGGCGCACGTTGACGGTGCGCACCGCCCCGCGCATGGCCTCCTCGAGCGTGACCATGATGTCGCCCTCGATGTCGCGACCGCGTTCGGCCGGCTCCGGTTCTTCCGAATTTGAAAACTGACCGAAGCCGCCACGTCTTCCGCCCATCGAACCGAATATCTGCTCGAAGAAATCACTGAAGCCGGTGCCCCCGAAGCGGAATTCAAAATCCTCGCCGCCCTGCCCCCGACCGGAGAAAGGCTGGCCGCCGCCGAATCCGTCCCAGCCCGGTGGCGGACGAAATTCCGCGCCGGATTTCCAGTTGGCGCCGAGTTCATCGTATTTTTTGCGTTTGGCCGGATCGCCCAAAACCTCGTAGGCTTCGTTGACCTCCTTGAATTTCTCCTCGGCCTTCTTTTTATCTTTGGCCACGTCCGGATGGTATTCCCGCGCGAGCTTGCGAAAGGCCTTCTTGATGTCGCTTTCGCTGGCGCCCCGCGGGATTCCGAGGATTTCGTAATAATCTTTATATTGAACGGACATCGTCAGGAAAGGTTAAAACCTGAAGGCCGAAGGCTAAAGCCCAAAACACATGGACTTGCCGGAAAAAATGATTTCAGCCTTATTGCGACTTGGTGTTGTCCACACTCAGAAAAGTGGTGCCGGCAAAACCGCCGCTGCGGCGCCACACCTTCAGCAAAATCTGATCCCCCTTTGCCTGGGTGCATAACCGGACCGCCTCTTTGGCATTGTTCACGGGCTGGCGATTGATCTCCACAATCACGTCGCCCTGCTGCAGGCCGGCATCGGCGGAATTTGAGTCTGGCCCGACCTCCGTCACCAGGGCACCCTGGACACTATCCGGGATTCTCAATTCCTGCCGTGCCTGCGCGTCCAGATCCTGCACCGTAACCCCGTCGAGCGTGTCCGGGATTGAACTGACCGAGTCATTGTTCGGGGTATTTCCATTCCGCCCGGCCTGGTCCGGCAGTTCCCCCAATTTGACGCTGAAGTTTTCGGGCTGGCCATTGCGAATCACTTTCACCGTGACCTCGGTTCCGGGCGAACATTCCGAAACCATCAGCATAAAGCCGGCAACATCGACAACTTTTTTGCCGTTGAATTCAACAATCACGTCGCCCGACTGGATGCCCGCCGTTTGCGCCGGTGTTCCGGGCAACACATCGCCCACCAGCACCCCGTTTTGGTCGGCCAGGCCAAAGCTTTCCGCCAGGCCGGGCGTGATGTCCCGTAGAAAGGCGATGCCGAGATAACCGCGGGCGACCTTGCCGCCCTGGATCAGGCGGTCCATGACGTGGCGGGCCAGATTGACGGGCACGGCGAAACCGATGCCCTGATTGCCGCCGTTGTCATTGGGAATAATGCCGGTGTTGATCCCGACCAGCCGGCCCTCCACATCCACCAGCGCGCCGCCGGAATTGCCGGGGTTGATCGCGGCGTCGGTCTGGATGAAATCCTGGTAATTGGGCTGGCTGTCGCCCTGTCCTCCGAAACGAAATCCACTGCGACCCAGTGCGCTCACTATCCCCATGGTTACGGTCCGTTCCAGGCCGAAAGGATCGCCAATGGCCAGAACAATGTCACCCACCTCCAATTGATCGCTGTCACCCAGGGTGATGGCCGGCAGATCCCGGGCGTCAATTTTCAGCACCGCCACGTCCGTCGGCGGATCCGTGCCGACAACCTTGGCGCTGTATTCCTTGTCGCCGTTGGCGGAGGTGACCTTCACTTCGATTTCGTCGGCGCCGTCCACGACGTGATTTGCGGTCAATATATAGCCATCCGGTGAAACCACGACCCCGGAACCGAGATCTTGTTCCCGGCGTGTGCGCGCCCGGTTACTTGGTGGAAACTGGTCGCCAAAAAACTGGCGAAAAAACGGGTCATTGAGAAACGGACTCCGGTAGGGGCGCACATGGATAATCCGGGTGGAATAGATGTACACCACGCAAGGGGCGGCCTGTTTGATGACGGGCGCAAAACTGACCCCGAGCCGGGCATCACGATTGACCGGCGTGGTGGCCACCTTGATATCCGGCTTCGCTTCCTGCGCCCAGGAAGTCAGGTAAAAAAAAACCATCACCGTCAAAGCTCCCGCGATTGCTGCAAAAAAACCGAATACCGGCCGTGAAAATCGACTCATAACGAATTTTAATTGATTCATGGAACTGACAGCGCAGCCGCCCGGACGTTCAAAAGGCCCCGCGACCGGTGGAATCGGCCGGTGGCTAATTTCCCGGCTGCGTTGACGGTTGGGCCTTTGGCAAATCCTCGGGCTTTATGATTTCAACCTTGGCCCCCTTTTTCATTTCCTCGGCGGAAGGCACTTTGATGATGTCGCTGGTGACCGGCTGGGGATGTTCGATGGAGAACAGTTCAACCGTGAAAATTAACACGGAATTGGGTTCAATCCGTGGCGGGCGGCCATAGGGACCATAGGCCAGATCCGAGGGTATGAATAACTGCCATTTGGAACCGACTTTCATGTGGGTCAACGCCTCGGTCCAACCCGGAATAACGCCTCCAACGCGAAATTGTGTCTTGTCCGAACTGTCGAATTTCGTCCCGTCAATCAGTGTGCCTGCATAGCTGACGGTCACGATGTCGTTGGCCGTGGGTGATTCCCCGGTTCCCTCCGTGATGACTTTGTACTGCAAGCCGTCAGGCAACGTGACGACCCCCTGCTTTTCCCGGTTTTGGGCCAGAAATGCATCCCCCGCCAGCTTGTTCGTCAGCCCGATTGCCTGGCGCCGTTTGTCCGCTCTCTCAGCGAGTGACTGCTGAAATTGAGTCAGCGTTTGACCCATTTCCTGCTGGGTCAGCAAGGTGCTGCCGCCCGCCTCGGCATCCTTGATCCCGCGCAGCACCAGGTCATAATTCAGGTTGGTGATGTCATTCGCCTTCCAGCGCGTGCCGAGCATCATGCCGATGGCGTAGCTGGTGCGTGACGTGTCATCGCCCAGCCCATTGGCGTCGGCGGCCAGCAAGGGTGCCGCGATGGTCGAAGAAAAAATAATGGTCAATATCGTGTTTTTCATGGTAAACATGGTCATATTATTGGGAGATTATTCCAAATTGCAATCCGTTTCAATTTTTTAACATCCCCGAGCGCAAATTGTTTCCCCAAGGGACAAATCCTGCTATAGTTGGTCGAACTTGTACAAATGATGATGCACCATTCCATCCCTGGCAACACTTTCCGGGGTTCCGGCTTGAAGCTTTTTGCGATGCTCGCACTGGGGATTCTTCTCCATTCCAACTCCGCCGCGCTGGCCGCCGGCAACACCAACGCCTTCCCGCAACTGACACCCGGTCCCAACGACGGCCGCATCGCCTATGTGACGGCACGCCTGCTGGAGGAGTACCATTATTCGCAACACCCGCTGGACACGGAGTTGTCGGAGAAATTTTTCAACGGCTATCTGGACTCGCTGGATCCCCAGCACCTCTATTTTTTGAAGTCGGACATTGCGGAATTTGCGCATTACCGGACAAACCTCGACACGCTCACCATCAACAACTCCGGAATTGCCGACCTGACGCCGGCCTATCAGATTTTCGAACGCTTTCTGGAACGCCTGAATCAACGCGTGGCTTACGGGGACAAACTGTTGAAGCATGACCGGTTCTCCTTGAACACCCATCAGAACATTCTCCTCGACCGGCACGACGCGCCTTATCCGAAGAATCTGTCGGAAGCGCGGCAGCTTTGGCAGCAAAGGCTGGTCTACGATTATTTACAGGAGGTCCTCGGCCGCCGGATTTCACCAACCAACAGCGGGGTGATTTTGCCCCTGCCCCAATCCGCCCCCCAGGAAATAACCGAAAAGCTCACGCGTCATTATCACTGGCTGTTGCGCGTGTTTGCCAATTGGGACAGCAGCGATGTCCTGCAAACCTATCTTAACGCGCTGACCCATGCCTATGATCCGCACACGGACTACCTCAACACGAGCCACGCCCAGGATTTTTCCATCAATATGAGCCTGGCGCTTTTTGGCATCGGCGCGGAGCTTCGTTCCGAAGACGGCTATTGCACCATTATTTCACTGGTCCCCGGCGGTCCGGCCGCCAAGGGCAAACAACTCAAACCCAAGGACCGCATCGTGGCCGTGGCCCAGGGCAAACAACCGCCCGTGGACGTGGTGGACATGGACCTTTCAAAAATTGTTCAAATGATTCGCGGCCCGAAAGGCACCGAAGTGCGGCTGACCGTGATTCCCTCCGACGATCCCAACTCACGGCGCGTAGTGGTCCTGATTCGCGATGAAATCAAACTCGAAGACTCGGAGGCCAAGGCAGAGCTGGTGGAAACGCCCGACGGGCATGGTGGCACCAACCGCCTGGGAATTATTGATCTGCCGTCGTTTTATGCCACCGTCGATCTGCCGGGCGATAACGGCGATTTGGGTGAAAAGAGCACCACCGCCGATGTCCGGCGGTTGATCCAAAAACTCGAACGGGAACACATTGCCGGGATCGTTCTCGACCTGCGAAACAACGGCGGCGGCTCGCTGGAGGAAGCCGTCAATTTCACCGGCCTGTTCGTTACGAACGGACCGGTCGTGCTGGTCCGTTCGCCGGAAGGCCATGTCGCGGTGGATCAGGACTCGTCCACTTACGCCCTCTATCGCGGGCCCCTGGTCGTCCTCGTCAACCGTTTCAGCGCTTCGGCGACGGAAATCGTGGCAGGCGCCTTGCAGGATTACGATCGCGCGTTGATTGTGGGTGACACCTCCACGTACGGCAAAGGCACGGTACAAAACTTGAATCCTTTGCACCCGTTTATCTGGACGGCGGATGAATCGGCCTCCAATGATCCGGGCACCGTCAAAATCACCATCCGCAAATTCTATCGCATCAGCGGCGCCTCCACGCAGTTAAAGGGTGTGGTGCCTGACATTGTGCTGCCAGACACGCTCAATGCCATGACCGATGTCGGTGAGAGTTCGCTTCCCTACGCCATGCCGTGGGACACCATTCCCAAGGCGGATTACAACCCGGTGAACCTGGTGCAGCCTTATCTGCCGGAATTGCGCAAACTGTCCGACGCGCGCGTGGCCACCAACCAGGATTTCGTCTACATCCGCCAGGACATTGACGAATTCAAAAAATTGCAGGCCGACAAGACCGCCTCGCTCAACGAGGACGAGGAATTGAAACAGGCGGAAGAAGCTGCGCTCCGCGAGAAAGCGCGTGAGACGGAACGCGCCGGACGCAAGGCGTCAGACGAGAAGATCTATGAAATCACGATTGAGAACGCCGGTAAACCGGGCATGCCGCCGATGCTTTGGCCCACGAACATGGTGTCTCCGGCAACCAACACGGCGGCGGTGTCTCCTCCAGCCGAGCGTTCAGCAAAAGCTGCCAGAACCGCCAACCTGGCGCTCACCACCCTCGGCACCAATTCGCCGCCAACCGACCCCTGGCTCGTTGAATCGGAACGTATCCTTGAGGATTATGTCTCGCTGATGGATAAGAACCGTCAGCGGGCGACCAATCAGTAAACAGTAAAGGAATGGATCGACGCGCGGCTTCGTGCACCCGGCAGTGACATTTTACAGATGGCACGGCTGTGCTACGTTCAGGGCAGGTTGCGAAGCGACATGAAATCAATGATTTGTCTTTTACCGGCCATCGCCGCGCTTAATTTTACCGCGGTCGCCGGTTCCCCCACCAACGTTATGAACAACACCGAAACGAACAAGGTCGAAATCGCCGACCTGGGCGGCGGCTGCTTTTGGTGCCTGGAAGCCGTTTTTGAACGGCTGCCCGGTGTCATCTCCGTCACCAGCGGCTTTGCCGGCGGTCATACGCCCAATCCCACTTACGAACAGGTTTGCACCGAGACCACCGGCCACGCTGAAGTGACCGAGATTAAGTTCGATCCCGCAAAAATTTCGTATGCCAGCCTCCTGGACGTGTTTTGGCAGGCGCACGACCCGACCACGCTCAACCGCCAGGGCGCGGACGTGGGCACGTCCTACCGTTCCATCATCCTTTACCGCAGCGCGGAACAGAAGCTGATTGCGGAAAAATCCAGGGCCGCCGCGCAAACGAATTTCAAAAACCCCATCGTCACGGAAATCGTGCCGCTCACGAGATTTTACCAGGCCGAGGATTATCACCAGGAATATTACGACAACAATGCC
>JBEKTH010000077.1:0-11771 GCA_049516255.1 Verrucomicrobiota bacterium | reverse complement strand
ATGAGCGGGATGGCGACGAGGCCGCACCAGCCACGCGAAACCTGGAGCACGCGGAGCAGCGCCACGAGCATTCCGGAAATCAGCGCGATGCGCAGGCCGTCGATGGCAAACAGGTGCATGGTGCCGGCGCGCAGGAATGGTTCGCTGATGTCATCGGTGAACGCCGTCCGCCAGCCGAGCGTCATGGCCCAAAGCAATCGCAGGGGCTCATCTTCCACCGGCAGACCCAGCGCCAGCGTCTTTTTCGACCAGTTCAAAAACCGGTCGGTCAAGGGTGGATTCATCAGCAACGTCGGCCGCAACTGCCAGTCGTTGGTGGAATCGGCCTTGAGTTGATAATAAATCCCGCGGGTTTCAAGGTAGTTGCGGTAATCAAACAGTCCTTCGGCCAACGGCGGCGGGGGCCGGCCAATGACGCCGGTGATTTCCACCGGCTGCCCGGCAAAGAAATTGGCGGGGAGCGTGCCGGGCGTGGCGACCATGATTTCGCCGGCGGCCGGCTGCCAGTTTTCTCCCCGGCGCAATTCCGTCACCCGGACCCGGGCAAGGGTGTTTTCAGTTTGCTGGTCTTCACGTTCGACGATTTTGACGCGCGGCGTCTCCGGCAAACAGCCGCGCACGGCCACGATGGCGGTGTCGTTGCCGAGCACGGTGCGCAGGTCGTCCGGCGAAACGACGGCGGTGCGAACGGCCAGGTTCGTCCAACCCACCAGCACCACCAGCGGCCAGATCGGCCACGGGCGGAGCTTTTTGAGGACGAGAACGAGGACGAGGGCGAAAAATGAGGCGGTCAACAGCGCGCCGAGCGGCAGGTGAACGATTTCGGCGAGCAGCAACCCGATGACGTAGCCCGAAACGACAGCGATGAGCGGACGTTTCACAAGGCGAGTTTACCAGTGTTTCCGCCAGCGGCCAACCATCCAAATCGCGAACAAACCCAGCGCACCGCCGAGCGTATCAATCATCACGTCATGCACGGCGGGCGTGCGCGTCGGCACAAAAATTTGATGAAATTCGTCGCTCGCCGCGAAAAGCGCCACGACCAGCAGCGTAAGCCGCGCTTCCCGCCAGTTCCACGGACGCGGATCGTATTTTGAAGGCCGGTGGAACGCGCGCCAGAGCAGCATCGCAAACACGGAATATTCGGCAACGTGCGCACATTTGCGGGCAATGAAAACGACCCGGTCAACGGTGTTCGCCGAAATATGCGGAAACAACCAATACAACAGCGGCGCGATGAGCCGCGACGAATGTTCGTAGGAATGTGAATCGCTGGAGGCCGTGAAAATCACCGCCATCCACACCACCGGCCAAAGCCAGTATTTCAGGAACGGACGAATGTTTGCCACGCCAAATCAAATCGAATCCGGCGCCGCGGGGCAATTAGAATGTAATTGCATTTGCCAATCGGCGGCGCTTTTGGCACAGAAATGCGCCACTGGAAATATTCTGCCGCGCCCGAACCTGGCCGGCAGGTCGAATTTATGCTCAAACTGGGCGTCAACATTGATCACGTCGCCACGCTCCGCGAAGCGCGCTATCGCGGGCGCGGATTCGGCGAGCCGGATCCCGTCGAGGCGGCGCGGATTTGCGAAGCTGCCGGCGCGCACGGCATCACCGCGCACCTGCGCGAAGACCGCCGGCACATCCAGGATCGCGACATCTGGGAACTGCGCGAAAAAATTGAAACGCGGCTGAATCTGGAAATGGCCAACGTCCCGGAAATCGTCGGCATCGCGCTGAAAGTGAGACCGGCCATCGTCTGCATCGTGCCCGAACGCCGGCTGGAAGTGACCACCGAAGGCGGCCTCGATGTAGTCGCGGCCGAAAAGTCCTTGACCGAGACACGCATGAAAATGAACGATGCGGGCGTTGAGGTGAGTCTGTTCATTTCGCCGGATGAAAAACAAATCGAGGCGAGCGCCCGCGCCGGCAGCCAGTTTGTGGAATTGCACACCGGCCAGTTCGCGGAGGAATTCTTGCTGGGAGCGCCGGCTTCCAGCCGGCGTGTTCCCCGCGACCAGTCACCGCAACTCGCCGGCAAGATGCCGGCGCTCCCGGAATTACAGCGCCTCATGGCCGGCGCGGAGCAGGCGCACGCGCTTGGGTTGAAGGTGAACGCCGGGCATGGATTGAACTACGAAAATCTGCCGGCGCTTTTCCAGGTGCCGCATCTGGTGGAATTGAACATCGGCCACAGCCTCGTCAGCCGGGCGGTCATGGTGGGATTGGAAAGCGCCGTCAAAGACATGCTGCGGTTGATGAAAAATTACCCGGGGTGAGGACCGGAGAACAGCCGCCTTCGCTCTGCCGAGTTTCCTTGCGCGTCCACCGTAAATCATAAATCGTCAATCGCAAATGATCCTGGGCACCGGCATTGACATCATCGAAGTGGGCCGCATTGCCTCGTCGTACGAAAAGTTCGGCGAGCGATTCGTGAACCGGATTTTGTTGCCGGACGAAATCGCCTACTGTCTCTCGCACAAGAACCCGGCGCCGTTCCTCGCGGCGCGGTTTGCGGCCAAGGAGGCGATTTCCAAGGCCTTCGGCACCGGCATCGGCGCGGCCCTCGGCTGGCAGGACATGGAAATCCGGCGCAAGGCATCCGGCGAGCCGTTTGTGGTGCTGCATGGTAAGGGGGAAAAACTGTTCGCGGCCCGCGGCGCGAAACGGCTGCTCATCAGCCTGAGCCACACGGCAAATTACGCGGCGGCCACGGCTATTTTGGAGGGTTAACCCGTCCAAAGCCGCTTTGGACTTTGGACTTTGGACTTTGAACTCTCCTGCTTAGACTGTCTATATGGAGCCGGCGATGGTGACGGCGGTGGCGGTGATTTTGATTTCTGCCGGCGCGAGTTTCTTTTTCGCGCTGGCCGAGGCGGCGCTGCTTTCCCTCAACAAATGGCAGGCACGGCAACTGGCCGAACGCCACCCGCGCGCCGGCGCCATGGTGGCGCGGCTGCTGGAACAGCCGCAGGATTTGCTGGCCACCATGGCATTCGGCAACACGTTTGCCAACGCCGCCATGCTCGCGGTGGCGCTGCAGATGGTGTTTGACGGCCGGTGGCCGTTCCTGTGGACGGTGTCCCTGCTGCTGGCGCTGATCCTCATCGGTTGCGAGGTGCTTCCCAAAACGCTGGCCGTGCGCCAGCCGGAACGCTGGGCGCAGCGCGTCAGCGGGCTCCTGCTCCTTTTCCAAAGGTTCACCACACCGTTGCGTTACATTGCGCAGAAATTGAACGAGGTGATTCTGAAACTGGCCGCGCCGCAATTCATCCGGCCGGCCGCCGCACTCACCGACGGCGAATATCATGAACTGCTCGAAATGGCGTATCAGCAGGGCACGCTGGCCGAGTCGGAAAAGGAAATCATCCTGCAAATCATCAGCCTCGACCAGCGCATGGT
Organism: Verrucomicrobiota bacterium; assembly: GCA_049516255.1. Classification (GTDB taxonomy): domain Bacteria; phylum Verrucomicrobiota; class Verrucomicrobiia; order Limisphaerales; family UBA11358; genus UBA11358. The sequence goes on along the minus strand of JBEKTH010000077.1, from coordinate 8,366 downwards.
GCGCGACGTGATGCGCCCGCGCACGGGCATGGCGTGCATTTCGGACGACGCCACGGTCGAGGAGATGATCGCCGCGGCGAAGAGATTCCGGCACCGCCGCCTGCCGATGTACGATGAAACGCCGGACACCATCGTGGGCATCCTGAACACGCGCGCGTTGTTGTTGGACCCCCGGATTGACCTGGCCGACGCGATTGAATTTCCGTCGTTCGTGCCGGAGACGATGAACCTGCTGCACCTGTTTCAAAGCCTGCAAAAGCAGCAGCGCGGCCTGGCAGTGGTGCTGGATGAATTCGGCAGCACGGCGGGCATCGTGACCATGGAGGACATCCTGGGCCAGATTGTCGGCAAGATCCGCGCCGAAGCGCGGCCACCGGAGGGCTTCGTGATGGAAAAGCTGACGCCGGGCCGCTGGCGCGTAAACGGTACCATGCGATTGGACGATTTCCGCCGTGAATTCCCCGTCTTGAGCGAGGTGGCCGAGGTGGAAACGATGGGGGGATTGCTCGTGCATTTGCTGGGAGTCGTACCCCATGCCGGCGAATCCGCCACGTTTAACGGCTTGAAACTCACGGCCCAGGCCGCCGACGAACGGCGCGTCCGGGAATTGCTGGTGGAAACCGTGAAATAGAATGGAAACTGACGTGCTCATCGGAGTGTTTCTGGCGGCGTGCCTGGCGCTGTCGTTTCTGTTGTCGGGAATGGAAGCGGGCGTATTCGCCTTGAACCGGTTGCGGGTGCGGCAATTGGCGCGCGCGGGCCGACCCTCGGCCAAACTGCTCCACAACTTTCTGGAACACCCGGAAAATTTCCTCTGGACCATTCTCGTCGGCAACACCCTCGCCAACTTCATCATCCTCGGTTGGGTTGTCGCCACCCTGCACGATCAGTTTCCAGGCCGCTACGGTTTGATCACTGGCCTTTTCACCGGAATTGTGTTCCTGTTTTACGCGCTGTTCGATCTGCTGCCGAAAATGCTTTTCCGCGCTCACCCGAACCAGTTGTGTCTCTCGGTGGCCAGGATATTTTGGCCCGTCCATCTGGTTTTACGGCCGTTGGTGGCGGTGGTCGAAACCTCGGCGGCGGGCTTGCTGCGATGGACGGGCGGACACGCCTTCACCGGCCGCCCTTTTGGCAATCGCGAGGAAATGCGCGCGGTGATGCTGGAATCGGCCCAGGCCCTCACGACCGGCGAACGCGCCATGATCAACCGCGTGCTCGATCTGCAAACGTTCACCGTCCGGCGTATCGCCATGCCCCTGACCCAGGTGGTGACGGTCGACACTTCAACGCCCATCGGCAACGTGCTGGTCCTGGCCCGCGAACGCAAATTTTCGCGCCTGCCGGTCTGGGAAACGCGCGACGGCCGGCGGCGCATCGCGGGGCTGCTCATGCTGGGGCCGCTGTTGTTCCGCGACGATCTGGATTTGCAAAAACCCGCCGCCGCCCACATGACTCCCGCGCTGTTTCTGGATGAGGACACGCGCCTGGAGGTCGCCCTGCGGCGGATGCAACGCGCCGGCGAGCGGCTAGCCATCGTGTTGGGGCGCGACCGGCACGAATCCGGCGTGGTCACACTGGAAGACATCCTCAAGGTCATGTTTGGCGAGGTGAAGTTGTAATCATGAACCTTATCGTCCACAACGGTGTAAACCTGCTGGCGGTGATTCTGCTCGTCCTTTTGAACGCCTTTTTTGTCGCGGCGGAGCTGGCCCTGGTGCGCATCCGGGACACGCAATTGGCGGCGCTGGCGGCCAAGGGCAATCGCCGTGCAAAAATGGCGCGGCACATCCTTGCGCGCATTGACACCTACATCAGCACCACGCAATTCGGCATCACGCTCGTCAGCATGGCGCTGGGCGTGGTGGTTGAACCGGTGTTCCGTGACCTGCTGGAACCGCTTTTTGAACTGCTCAAAATCACCTCCGCATCGGTCCAGGGCGGCATTGCCATCGGCGTCGGCTTTTTCGTGAACTGTTATCTGCTGATTGTGGCCGGGGAACTGGTGCCGAAGGCGATTGCCATCCGGCGCACCTTGCAGACGTCCTTGTGGGTCGCCAGACCGTTGAACTGGTTTTATCGGTTGTCCTTTCCGTTCATCTGGCTGCTGCATCGCTCGTCCCAGTTGGTGGTGCGGCGGCTGGGTTTTTCCGCGGAGGAACTGCGCAGCGCACCCTCGGAGGAGGAATTGCGCCTGGTCCTGGCCGCCACCCGGAATGTGGCAGGCGGACGCGATCTCATCCTGAACGCACTGGACCTGCGCCATCGCGTCGTGCGCGAAGCCATGCGGCCGCGCCACGAAATCACCGCCTTCAACACCGGCGCGACGCTGGCCGAATGCCTTGCCCTGGCCGAGGAAACGCGTTACTCGCGCTTTCCCCTTTGTGAAAATGGCGACCTGGACCGGACGCGCGGCGTGGTGCACATCAAGGACCTTTATCCGGCTGCGCGGGGCCCGGGCAGGACCGCGGCGGATTTGCTGTCGGTGGCGCGCAAGCTGGTTTACGTCCCCGAAACCGGGCGGCTGGAAAAGCTGCTGCAATTGTTTCTCGAACGGAAATTGCATTTCGCCGTCGTGGTGGACGAATACGGCGGCACGGTCGGCATCATCACGCTGGAAAATGTGCTGGAGGAACTCGTCGGCCAGATCCAGGACGAATTCGACCAGGAAAAACCGGAGCTGGTGCGACTGGCCGAAAGCGTCTGGGAAGCCGCCGGCACGCTGCCGTTACACGGTTTGGAAAAAATCATCGGCGAAACCCCGCACGAAGAAGGCATCGCCACCGCCAGCGGCTGGATCACGCGCAAACTCAGCGGTTTTCCCAAGGCCGGCGATATTGTGCGGGTCGGTCCCTACGAATTGCGGGTGGAGGAAATGGATGGCCCACTGGTGGCGCGCCTGAAAATCACCAAGCACTCGGCCGAGACGGAATTCCTGAAACGACCGGGAATGTGACCGTCATCACCAGGTCCCGCCGCGAACGGCCAGGACGGTGACAATGACCGCCAGTATTCCATCCGCCACTGCGGCGGACAGGAGTCCCTGCTGCGCGCAGCCGGTGCCGCAAAGCAGAACAACACCAAGCCAGATGGCGAACGGGTGAAAATCGGGGGTGTTTCTTTTGCCCGGCTGTTTGTTGATCAAAGCGGGTGCGATGACCACCGTGAGCAGCACCGATACCGCCGCCCAGGCCAGAAAATTCGACACCGGCACGCCCTGCCACGTCACCGGAAGTTTCGTCGGCGTCCACAGCCAGTAATTTTTTATCCGCGACGCGAACGGTTCGAGGGCGAAATCAAAGAGCAGCGTCAGCGTTGCCGTCACGCCCATGAGCCAGAAGCCGTAGGCGCTGATTTTCCGCCACGGGCGCAGGATGAGCCGCGCCACGCCGCGCGAGTTCAAAACGGCCAGCACCCAGATGCCCGGCACGGCCCACGGCAGGGTCTTGAACATGTCCGGTCCAATGTTCTCCCCGAACGTGAACGGGCCAAATGGGATGCCGGTGATGGCGCCGACGGCATGCACCGCGCCGCCAATCACGGCGATGACGAACACCGCCAGCAGGACATTTTGCAACGGCAGCCGCTGCGCCAGGGCGGTGATGGTGCAGGCCAACCCCGACACCAGCAGCAACAGTTCCGGCCAGTCGGGATTACCGGGCAACTTCAGAGGTTTGAACAGCATCACCACCACGAGCACAAAGGCGGCGCCAAACAAAAGGGTCAGCAGCCAGTGAAGGAACAGGGTGATTTGTGCTTCGGAAGAAGGCGCGCGTCGTTTTTGGGGCGGCATGAGTTTCCGGTAATCTTAGCTAAAACCGGCGGGCGCGCAACCCTGTGAATCAACGGGTTTTCACAAAATGTCGCGCGAAGGCCGCGAAGCGGGCGAAGGATTTTTTAGCCACAGATTGAACACAGATGAAACACGGATCAGGGAAATAGTTTGTGGCAACGACCTCCCTCGCCCCGGCCCTCTCCCCAAGGAGAGGGAGAAACATTCGCCGCGTTTTTAGAATGTCGTGCGACCGGACTGACCGGACGGTCATCCGCAAATCAGAAGCTGTCCAAAGGCGGCTCCTTCTCCTGGGGGAGACTTGAGCCGTTTGGGAAACGGCGAAAGGAATTCGGCAAGCCGAAGGCCCGCAGGGCCGAGCGGGCGGGCGCGAGCGAGTCCACGCCGGGTTGAGGGCGAGTGTTAAAACTAAAATGTCGAGGGAAGGCCGCGAAGCGGGCGAAGGATCTTCAGCCCCAAAGGTAGTCACCGCCGTAGGCGCGCCATCTTTGTAGAAACCAAAACCAACAAATTCTTTAACTCCGTAGGAGCGGTATATTCCGAGAATCATTCGTCGTCCGTTTTGAAAATATATCGCCGTTCGTAACCCACATTAAACTTTTCCAACAATTCGATGTATTTGCCTGCCTTCGACGGCGAACACGATGTGAATGTAAATCTGCGTGTAGGTGTTGGCCATGTGCTGAAGATGCCGCTCCTATTTTGGTTTAACCCATCATCGCCAGCGCCCGTTCAATCCTTGCCATCACCTTCTCCTTACCAAGCACTTCCAGTAGATGATACAGGCTGGGACCGGCGGTGTTGCCGGTGACGGCCAGCCGGCAAGGGTGCACCAAAACACCGGCTTTCACCCCCAACCCTTTGGCGGTTTCCTTGAGCGCAGCCTCAAGCGTTGCGGCATCAAACTTCGGCGCGGCGGCAAAGGCGTCGCGGAGTTTTTCCAGGCGCGGCTTGTTCTCGGGCACAAAATCCTTTTCCGCCGCCTCGGCGTTGGATTCAATCTGGTCGGTGAAATAAAAACCGGCGTAGCCGGGCAGTTCGCTGAAAAGCTTGAATTTGCCCTTGCAGGTATCGAGCGCGGCCTTGACGTAGGCGAGCGGGAATTGATTGGTGTCAATGCCGGCCTTCGCGAAGGCGTGAACGGCCAGTTCATAAAAGCGGTCGTCGTTCAGTTCGCGCGCATATTCGCCTTGCAGCCAAAGGAGCTTTTCATGATCGAACCGCGCGTTGTGCCGGAGGATTTGCGGCAAATCAAAGCGTTCGATGGTTTCGGCGAGCGTCAGTTTTTCGCGGTTTTCCTTGGGCGACCAGCCGAGCAGACAAAGGAAATTCACCACGGCCTCCGGCAGGAATCCTTCCTCCAGGTAATTCGTGAGCGAGGCGCCGGTATCGCGTTTGCTCATCTTGGTGCCGTCGGCATTCAGGATGAGCGGGATGTGCGCGTAATGCGGCGGATGCACGTCGAAGGCGCGGAACAGCGCGATGTGCCGGGCGGTGTTGCTCAGATGGTCCTCGCCGCGGATGACGTGGGTGATGCCCATCTCCAAATCGTCCACGACGTTCGTGAGGTGAAACACCGGCTGGCCGTCGGAACGCAAAATCACAAAGTCCGGGTCCGCTTCCTCACGGTCGGTCAGTTTGCGGACGACCTCACCGACCACGAGGTCAGGAATGGTGGCCGGTTCGCGGGTCATTTTGAACTTCACCGCACCTTCATGTTCATAAGCCAGGTCGCGCGACAGTAATGCCTCGACGCGGCGCTGGTAATTTTCCTTCCGCTGACTTTGAAAGTACGGGCCGCGGTCGCCCTGGCTGGGACCGGTGGCGTCGCCGGTGAGCGGGCCTTCGTCCCAGTCGAGGCCGAGCCAGCGCAGGCCATTGAGGATGACGTCCACGGCCGCCTGCGAATTGCGGGCGGCGTCGGTATCCTCGATCCGGAGGATGAAGGTGCCGCCGGTATGCCGCGAGTAGAGCCAGTTGAAGAGCGCGGTGCGCGCCCCGCCGATATGGAGATAACCGGTCGGCGACGGGGCAAAGCGGACGCGAGGTTTCATGCATCTATTTTAGCCACAGATGGACACGGATGAACACAGATAAAAATATTCGCAATTACATACTTGACACACCAAGTCTTTAGGTGTATTCTCTACCTAGCATGAAAGACGAAGTCAACATTTTCGAGTTTTCCGAGACGTTTCCAGATGAAGCCGCCTGCATAGTTTTCCTTGAAAAGTCCCGTTGGCCAGATGGCAAACCAGTATCACCTTTTGGTGGAGGTGAGGCTTATCGTATCGGCACACGCCCCGGCGTCTATAAGTGCAAAAGGACTTTGCAGAACTTTTCCGTCCGGCATGGCACAATTTTTGAAGAATCTCGGTTGCCTTTGAAGAAATGGTTCTTTGCCATCTTCCTGCTTCACTCCCTCAAAAAAGGCATTAGCTCAATCCAGCTTGCAAAATATCTTGGAGTAACCCAAAAGACTTCGTGGTTCATGTTGCAGCGAATCCGATATGCTGTGGAGCACAAGGCATTTCAGATGCCGTTAAGTGGTATTGTGGAGATTGATGAGACTTATATCGGCGGTCGTCGTACTGGCGTTCGTGGTCGCGGCGCGGCTGGTAAAACTCCAGTCGTTGGAATGATACAGCGTGAAGGGAAAATACGCTGTGAAGCTCTTCCAAATGTAAAATCACGAACCGTTTCGCCGCTTGTGCGCGAGAGTGTAGCCGTTGGCTCAACCTTGATGACCGATGAATTTTGCATCTATCCCGGCATCGCTCGGAATGGTTATGAACATAAGGTTGTAAATCATGGTTCGCGCCAGTATGTGAACGGCGACATTCACACGAACAACGTTGAGGGATTTTGGAGCCATTTGAAGCGCGGTATCAAGGGCGTATATATTCAGGTCAGCCGGAAGCACCTGAACAAGTATTGCAAGGAATACGAATTCCGATTCAATCATCGTCACATTTCCGACTTTGACCGTTTCCAAAAATGGTTTGGATTCTGTTTCGGGCGTCTCACATACAGCGAATTAATTGCCTAATGAGCACCAAACACCTATCACAACTGCCGCAACTTTTTCGCAGTCCATTTCTGCGAAAAGTGGCGCGTGGTAATTATTACAACGAACTGGTAGAGCGGTTGGAATTTGCCGGATTGAGCGATTTTTTGAAGTTACGACTTTCGGATATATTCGAGGCCGTATATGAAATTCTGTTGCAAAGCTATCGTTGCGAATACGTTTTCAAAAATACCTTGATGCAAAACTGGTTCTTGTCCAGGCATTCGACAGAACGCTCATTTATTACGGATGAATTTCGTGTGGGGAAATGCAGGGTAGATTTAGCATTGTTTTCAAAAACATCGATTGCTTTTGAAATCAAAACAGAATTTGATTCGCCAATGCGACTGCCATCTCAAAGCACCGCATACAAAAGGGTATTCGATTTAATTTATATCGTCACCACGTCGGCCATGCTGCCCAAGCTGAAAATTCCGAAATCGGTTGGCGTTTTACAATTGGAAAAATCCGGCAGTTTCAAAACTGTGCGGGATTCTGAATCTCACGCAAACCAGACCGGATTACTCATAGCGTTTAATTGTTTGTGGCAGTCGGAACGTGTTTCAATAGTGGAGCTAAACTCAAAGCCGATAAAAAATCTGCCGAATTCTGAAATTTATGGCGAATGTCTGCGTAAATTCCGGCGACTACTTCCGTTTGAGGTTCAGCGTCATGTTGTGCAGCAAATTCGCAACCGCACATATCCGGAAGCAGTTACGGCTTTAATGTCAAATGTTCCAAACTCACTAAAACACGCGGCCCTTACATTGAGGGCTACAAATCAAGAAACAAATCGGATCAACGCGGAATTAAAAACGGTTCCAAGAAAGCCAACCACAAAACAGACAGACGACGATGAGTACATATTTTCCATTCCTACGCGGGAAGCAGAACGAGATGCTTGCGCTTAAAATGCTGGCGTCAACAATTGCCGACAAACAAACCGTTGTTCCAATCATCGAGCCGGTCAACGGCAATGACACAACAAAGGGAGCCATTGAAAAGTACATCGAGGAAGGTATGCCATTCTTATTTATCGCAAACCCGAAGCATGGAGACTATAAGGGCAACGGAGCGGGGCTTTACAACGATTTATATGCGGATATGTTTGCTGAATACGATAATTACATTCCCACCTTGCACATTAATCGTGGAACAAGAATTCAAGAGGTGAATAGTTTTAACGAGCGGTACGATACCCCTTTCCGCGCAGTTATTTACAACGCCGAACCAGCGGTTGCCAATGTGCGTGACTGGTGCGCTTCAGATGACAGAATTTACCACCACATATTTTTAGATGGAAAAGTTTCCTCTGCTTTCACGCAATCTGTTACACCCACAAGACGAGTATTGATTCGTGACAATTTTAATCGTCAAGTTCGCAATTCGGATTATCCTGCCGAAGTCGAACATTTTAGCGACATGAACACTCCGGCGGGAAATACAGAGAATGTGAATTGGGGCGATTATTCAATTATCGGGGACCAATACTCGGATGGTGGCGGT
>JBEKTH010000076.1:0-13621 GCA_049516255.1 Verrucomicrobiota bacterium | reverse complement strand
AGAAGAAATTGTTCAACTCACGGCTTGATTTTGATTCGGTTATGATAGAAGATGTGGATGCGGGTCACAATTACATGTTCCATGAGACTTCGTTCAATTGGTTGGTTGGTTGTGGTTTTAATCGCTCTTTCGCAAAATGCGTTTGGGCAAGCCTTTGTAAATCTCGATTTTGAACAATCTACAATTGTCAGTTCAAATTATGACTCGGAATTCGGTTTTTATTATGGAACCGCGAATGTACCCGGTTGGACGGGAGGCTTAGGGACGAATCTTTTTCTTTACAATGATTTATCCCTTGGCAGTCCAAGTGTAACGCTCGTCGGCACAGGTTGGGGTAGCATTGACGGAGCATTCAGCATGATGCTGCAAGCATTCCCTATCGGTGGTGCTTCTATCAGTCAAACTGGTTTAGTTCCTATTGGAACAGAATCTCTCCTTTTCAAAGCCCAGCAGAGCGGTGTTGGAATACCGGCTGGAACACTACAAATTTCTTTGGGTGGCCAAAACTTGTCATTTTTCGCACTGTCGAGCGGGGCAAATTACACATTATATGGTGCCGATATTTCAAACTTCGCCGGTCGAACAGAACAACTAACTTTTTCGGCTTTGGAAGATGCCTCAGGAGATAATTTCTGTAACATAGATGACATCCAATTTTCCCCTTCGTCCGTTCCTGAACCAAGCACATTGGGCTTAATCGCTTTGGGTGGTTTGTTATTCGGCTTGCGACGTTCAAACTGACCCACTACCGAATTTTCGCTTGAACGACCAACCCTAAACAGTTAGAATCCCCAATAGAATCAAGGATTCCCCCACTATGTTTAAATTGAACTACCGATTCAGGAAGTTCAGGCATGGGGGCTTATCAGACACTGGTGACGGGTTCATCCCCGGCGCAGCGCGGCAGCATGCAGCAACTCAATGACCTCTTCATCCGTGGTCTGGGAAAACTCGTCATAGTATTGGCCCACCGCTTCAAAGCCGGGATCCGCCAGTAACGTCACCACTTCGTCCGCCACGTACCGCAATCGTTCGACCGCGCCCGGTGAGCCCACCGGCGCGGCCACGGTCACCCGGTGCGCACCCTGCCGTCTGGCGGAGCGCATCGCTGCCTCGGCCGTCGCGCCCGTCGCCAGACCGTCGTCCACGAGCAATACCCTCTTGTCCCGGAGTACCGGCAAATCGGAACCGTGAAAGTGGGAACGATATTCGCGCAAGCGGGCCATCTCTTCGGCAACCACCTGGTCCAGCCCGGCACGCGACGCAGGAACCTCCGCCAGGGTGGCCTCGTCAAAAATGACGACATCGGGTTCCGCCAACGCCCCCACGGCAAATTCGCGGTGCCATGGATGCCCAATCTTGCGCACCACCAGCACGTCCAGCGGCCGTTGCAACCGGCACGCCACCTCGGCAGCGACCACCACACCGCCGCGCGGCAATCCAAGCACCAGATCCACCTCCACGCCCTGCCGGCGCAGGTATTGTCCCAATTGACGGCCCGCATCCTGGCGAGAGGCGAATTTCATAATACATCCTTCCGCCCTTTTCAGGAAAATTGCAACCCGGGAAATATCTCCGCTTACCTCGCCTCCGAATCATCCGGTCACCAGCGTGCCAATTTTTTCACCCAGCACCACGCGGCGCAGGTTGTGCGGCTGGGAAAAATCAAAAACGATGATGGGCATCTTGTTGTCCATGCACAGCGAGAACGCCGTCGAATCCATCACCTTGAGCTGTTTTTGCAACGCCTCCAGATAGGTGATCTGCTCAAAGCGTCTGGCCTTGGAATTTTTCTTGGGGTCGCTGTCAAAAACACCGTCGACCTTCGTCGCCTTCAAAACAACCTCCGCCCCAATTTCATTGGCGCGCAGCGCGGCGGCGGTGTCGGTTGAAAAGTACGGGTTGCCCGTGCCGCCACCGAAGATGACCACCCGGCCTTTTTCCAGATGCCGCACCGCGCGGCGGCGGATGAAGGGCTCGGCGACCTGCGACATGGCGATGGCGCTTTGCACGCGCGTCGGGGCGCCAAGTTTTTCCAGGGCGTCCTGCAAGGCCAGCGCGTTGATGACCGTTGCCAGCATGCCCATGTAATCGCCCGTGGCGCGTTCGATGCCGTGTTCGCTGCCCGAAAGTCCGCGGAAAATGTTTCCTCCACCGACCACCACCACCACCTGCACCCCCAGTTCACGCACCTCGCGGATCTGCTCCGCCATGTGGTGGACTCCCTCCGGGCAAATGCCGCCGCCACTCTTGCCACCCAGCGCCTCGCCACTCAGTTTGAGCAGAATGCGGGAAAATTTGGGGCGCTTGGTGGTCGTCATCGGGATTGAAGTGCGTGGAACATCACGCGGAACTTTTAACAGTCCGCCGCTGAATCGTCAAACCAAAGCCACGAAGGGCAGTACCCCGATTTACTGTAGCAGTACTGTGGAGAGTGGACAGCACCGACGCTACAATTGAAATCAGCTGCCCACGCACAAAAGGATGCCCCTGCACCCGGAACGACTCAGGCCGGACTTTCCCCCACTTGAAACCGCACGAACCGGCGGATGGTGATTTCGTCGCCGAGTTGCTTGGCGGTTTGCGCCACGTGTTCCTTGACGCTCACTTCGGAATTCCGTTTCACGAACCCCTGGTCCACCAGACAATAGGTCTGGTAAAACTTTTCCAGAACGCCTTGCAGAATTTTCTCCATCGCCTGCGCCGGTTTGCCCTTCAAACGGTCGGATTGCGCGGCAATTTCGCGTTCCTTGGCGATGACGTCCGCCGGGACCTGCTCACGCGAAACGGCATGGGGATGTCCCGCCGCAATTTGCAGCGTGATATCCCTGACGAGTTGCTTGAATTCGTCCCGGGCCACGGTTTCCGCCTTGCCCGCGCCGACCTCCACCAGCACGCCCACTTTGGCGCCGGTGTGAATGTAGCCGGCAATCAACCCGTTGCCATTGACCTCCATTTTGGCGTGCCGCGCGACTTTGATGTTCTCCCGGATTTTGGCGACCATCGCTTCACGCTCCGCCTCCAGGTTGGGACTGGCCTCCGTTGCATACCGTTTTGCCACCTCGTCGCAAAATGCCCGAAAGGTGTCGTTGCGCGCCACAAAGTCCGTCTCGCTGTTTACTTCCACCAGCACGCCCAGTTTTCCGTTCGGCGCGATGTATTGGGCAATCGCCCCTTCCTTGGCGGCGCGCACCGATTTCACGGCGGCGGTCGCCTGACCCTTTTTGCGCAGAATTTCAACGGCCGCATCGACGCTGCCTTTGGCTTCGACGAGCGCCCGTTTGCAATCCATCATGCCCACCCCGGTCATTTCCCGGAGCCTGGCAACGTCAGCAGAGGTAATTTCAGCCATATAAATGGGTTGAGAGTTGAAAGTTGGGAGCGGCTGGAATCAAGCCACCGGTTGTGGAGCGGTTTCAGCCGGAGTAGCCGCCGCTGGCGGCGCTTCGGCAGGAACGGTTTCTTCCGGCGCGGGCCGGCGCGCGTGCCTGGCCTCGAACTCGGCGCCCGCCTGCGTGATGATCTGGCCAATCGTGGCCAGAATCATGCGCACGGAACGGATGGCATCGTCGTTCGCCGCGATGGGAAAATCCACCTGGTCGGGATCGCAGTTCGTGTCCACCAGCGCGATGATCGGCACCTTGAGTTTGCGCGCCTCGGCGACGGCATTGTGCTCGCGCTTGATGTCCACGACGAACATCGCGGCGGGAATCCGTTCCATCTCGCGAATGCCGTCAAAATACTTGTGCAGGCGGCCGGCCTCGCGGCGGATGACTGCCTGTTCCTGTTTGCCGTAGTGGGCCAGCGAGCCGTCGGCGTCCATTTTCTCGATTTCCTTGAGGCGCCCGATGGAGCGTTTGATGGTGTTGAAATTCGTCAGCGTGCCGCCGAGCCAGCGTTCGGTCACATAAAACTGGCCGCATTCCCGGGCGGTTTCCTTGACGCATTGCTGCGCCTGCTTTTTGGTGCCGACAAAAACTACCTTCCCGCCCTTGCGGACCGTCCCGGACAGGAAGTCGCACGCCGCTTCAAGTTGCGTGAGCGTTTTGCTGAGGTCAATGATGTGAATGCCGTTGCGCGCGTCGAAGATGAACGGTTTCATCTTGGGGTTCCAACGCCGCGTCTGATGTCCGAAGTGGACACCGGATTCCAACAATTCTTTGATGCCAATGCTAAGCACAATTTTCCTTTGGTTGAGAGTCCGTTACCACCAAGTGATGACGAACCATCCCGCGGAACACGGGATTAAGTTTGATGTTGTTGCGGCCTCCGCCTTCACTCGAATGCGGAAATTTAAGGCCGTTTCCTCCCGCCCTTGCCGGCGAAAAGGATTTTGAGCATAACCCATCCGCCGAAAGTAGCAATGGTTATTTTAGCTGAAATCCGGGTCCGCTTGCTTGTCAAACCGCCGCGGGTGCATTATTTTCCACAGATGTCGTTGCCTAAACAGTTTTTCTGGTTGGCCCTGATTCTCTGTGGTCTGAACGCCGCCTTCGCCGACACCCTTCAACTCAAAGGCAACGACGCCGTCAGCGGCAAAATCCTTATTGAAAAACCGGACGCCGTGGTCGTGGACGTGGGATACACGGTGTTGATCGTGCCGCGCAGCGCCATCGTCAACATTTCGCAGGCCAGCAACGCGCTGAACCGGCTGACGGTCGCCTCCACCCCGCTGCTCAACGCCAACGCCCCGGCGCAATTTTACAACACCGACGGCGGGCGCACGGCCGCCGCGGGTGATGTCCGCGACCTCGTCAAACAGATCGGCGAAGCCGTCGTGCAGGTGCGCACCCCCAGCGGACTGGGCTCGGGCTTTTTCATCAACGCGGACGGTTACCTGATCACCAATTTTCACGTCATCGAGGGCGAGACGGAAATCACCGTTGAAGTTTACCGGCAGGTGGACGGCCAGCTCGATCGCGAGTCTTACAAGAAGGTCCGCATCGTGGCCATCAACAAATTTCACGACCTGGCGTTGTTGAAAATTGAAGACAAGAACGCGCCGAAGTTCAAATACGTGACGCTGGGCAATTCGGACGCGCTGAGCGTGGGCGACCCGGTCTTCGCCATCGGCAGCCCGATGGGACTGGAGCGCACGGTGACCGAGGGCATCCTGAGCACCAAGACGCGCGAACTGGAAGGCGAGCTTTACCTGCAAACCACCGCGCAAATCAACCCCGGCAACAGCGGCGGCCCGTTGTTTGACATGGCCGGTAATGTCATCGGTGTGACCAACATGAAAATCATGTTCGGCGAGGGGCTGGGTTTCGCCATTCCGGTCGAACTCGTGAAGAACTTTCTGGACCACCGCGACGCCTTTGCTTATTCCACCGACAATCCCAACACGCCTTATCGGTATCTTGAACCGCCCGGTACCACCAGTCACAAGTCTGCCGAGTAGATGAACCCAAGACTCCCAGGACTGTTTCTGGCTGCGTTGCTGGGCCTGACGGCCACCACCCCGGCGTGGGCGGCGATTCCCCCCGTTGAAAATCTGGTGCCGGCGGATGCCCTGTTCCTGCTCGCCGCCCCGGACTGTGCGGCGTTGCGTGCCGCCGGCCATCAGTCGCCCCAGTGGCTCTTTTGGAATGACCCGGCCATGAAACCGTTTCACGACAAGTTTGTCGCCAAGTGGGACGCGGAATTCGTTGCTCCGCTGGAACGGGATCTGGGTGTGAACCTGGATGACTTTGCCAGTCTGCCTCAGGGACAATTCGCGCTGGCCCTCACGCAGAACGGATGGAACGGCAGCAACGACGTCAATCCCGGCGTGCTGCTGTTGCTCGACACCCGGAACCAGAGCGACGTGCTCAAAACCGATCTGGCCGGCCTCCGCAAAAAATGGATGGCCGCGGGCAAGCCACTCCAGACGGAAACCCTGCATGGCATTGATTTTTCGGTCGTGACGCTTTCCAGCAACGACGTGCCCGGAGTGCTGGCCAAAATTTTCCCCACCCGCCAGCCGGTTCAGGAGCTCGGCAAGGAAAACCCGCCTCCCCCGCCGCCCGGCAAACTGTTTATCGGGCAGTTCGCGTCGCTGTTGATCGCCGGCAATTCCCGGGAGGACATTGATACGGTGTCCGCGCGGTTGACCGGCGGTTCCAATCCTTCCTTGAACGATAATCCCTTTTTCGCCGCGGACCGGCTCTCGCAATTTCACGGCGCACCGCTGTATTACGGCTGGTTCAATGCCAAAACCTTTTTCGACGTGCTGGTTCATCTGCCGGAAGCGGGGTCGAACCCTGAAGCCCCCAATCCCATGCCGGCCATTCCGTGGAAACAAATCCTCGGCGCGTCCGGCTTTACCAGTCTGAAAAGCATCAGCTTCAGCTGCCGCCAATCGCGCGAGGGCGCGGAGGCCGACTTCTTCGTTTCCGCGCCGGAATCGGCCCGGCAGGGATTCATCAAAATCATCAGCGCCATCCAAAAGGACGCCAATCCGCCGACCTTTGTGCCCGCCGACGCCGTGAAATTCTGGCGCTGGCGCGTGAACGGCCAGCAATCCTGGACCACGCTCCTGAAAATGCTGGGCGATATTTCACCCGTGGCGCTCGCCAGCCTCAATTCGTTTATCGACATCGCCAATTCCAGCGCCCAACAGCAGGACCCGGATTTTGACATTCGCAAGAACCTGATCGGCAATCTGGGTGACGACTGGATCAGCTACCAGAAAAAACCAACGGGGACGACCCTGGCTGACTTGAACCAGGCGCCGTCCATCTTTATCTTTGCCGCGTCCCATCCCGACCAGGCCGCCCTGGCCGTAAAAAGTCTCCTGGGGCTTGGCGCTTCGCAGGAGAATGCGCCGCCGACCCGCGATTTTCTAGGCCGGAAAATCTATACCATTCCGCGTCCCGGAGCCGCCGCTTCACGCTCGCTCTATTGCACGGCCAGCGGCGGTTACGTCGCCCTTTCGGGGAACGTCTCCATGATTGAAGATTATCTGCGAAGCGCTGAAAGCCACATCAAACCCCTGAGTCAAAGCGATGGTCTGGCAGAGGCCGCCCAACACGTCGGCGGCACCGGCAACGGTTTGTTTGGCTATGAAAACCAAGGCGAGCAAATGCGGGCTTTTCTTGCCGCCCTGAAAAACGATCCCAATTCCCTGTCTGGCGACAACCCCATGTTGACGGGGTTGTGGGGCGGGAGCCTGGGCGACTGGCTGGATTTCTCACTGCTGCCCGATTATGACCAGGTGGCCAAATACTTTTACTTCACCGTGTACAGCGGCAGCACCACCACGGACGGCCTGGCCTTCAGATTTTTCAGCCCCCGCCCGCCGCAGTTAAGACAGTAACGTCACGGCTGCGGATAAACCAGAATCCGGTCGTGCACCACCACGATCAGATCGTTTTTCTTGCCGCCGGTCACATTCGCCACCAGCGCCTCGCGCGGTTCCGGCAAAGCGTCCGTGGCTCCCCGAAAGGTGTGTTGCTCAAAAACCTGCCAGCGAATCGCCGGCGCCAGCTTGTGCTGCGGGGTGAAATTGACGATATCGAGATAATTTTGGGCGGTCTCCAAAAACACCAGTTGCTTGCGGCCATCGTTGTTCAAATCACCCGCCGACACGTCATTCAGATAACCGTCCTTGACCGGAGTGTCATAACCATCGAGCGCTTCCAGGTCCCAGACATCGCCCCCCAACGGCATCCAGGCAACGGCATTTTGGCCCAGAAATGCAATGCTGTGCAGGTTCGCCCCACCCAGGGCCACCGATTGCAAACCGTTGAAATCGGCGACCGGCAAATCCACGTTGCGCTTGACCTGCCAGACACCCGCCGCGTCGCGTTCACACAACGTCAAACACCCGTGTTCCGCATCGAGCAGAAAAACGGAAGGGGTCGTGTTTGTGCCGTTGGGCAGCGCCGTGGCGCCGACAATGCGCGAATCACTCCATGAACCATTGATTTGGTCCTTCACCCGGAACACCCAATCCGGCTGGTTGGTCGAACCCAGGGTTTCCATTTCCTTTTCCAGCACGACTGCCCGCACGAAATTCTTCTGCGGCAACAGCAATTCCTGCCGGCCGTCGCCATCCTCATCCACCGACGCCAACCAGGGCCGGTCGATGGCGCCGCCCGGCGGGTCCACATCCTCCTCGTCAAAATCCCCGTTGGCCTTCTGCAACAGGACCTTGATTTTTTCATAGGGTATCAGCACCACCAAATCCGGCCGCCCGTCCTGATTCACATCCTGGACCGCCATGGCGACGGGATTGGACGTGAACGTTTCACTCAGCTTTTGTGTCCGGACCTTGCCGTCCGCCGTGCGAATCACCAGAAAACGCTGCCCGTTCTGGTCCACAATCATGGCCAGGGCCGGTTTGGCGCCGGGCCGCAATGCGCCCACCGCCATCACCAGCGGTTTGCCGTCAATCGGCAGGAGCGTCGGGAATGGCAGCCGCCCGTGCTTGTCGAACTGCGTCACGCCCACCGCATTTTCACTCTGGCTCAATAGAAAAATTTCCGACTTGCCGTCGGCGTTCCAATCCGCCGCCGCCAGCTGGCTCACTCCGGCCAGGGTCGGAAACGTCTGGGGTTCGGCCAGCGACCCATCCGCCTGTTGCAGGTACACGGAAATCTGGCCGCTGTCGGGCTGGGCCACGAGCAAGTCCGGCCGGTCATCGCCGTTGACATCGGCCCACAAGATGCCGCGTTGCGCCGCATCCGTCTTGGTCAACGGCAAAATCTGGAATTGGCCCTGGTGAAAGGCGCCGGACAACGGCTCGGCTGGCTTGCGGATGAATTGCGAAACCTCCGCCCGGCCGGAACTTTGGGCGATGGTGACCACGTAGTTCTTGGCCGTGCCATCCAGGGTGTCCGCACAATACGAACGGATGGGCGGCGACTTGAAATAAACCTCCGGTCCCAGCTGACCGGAAACGCTTTGCAGCCGGAAGCGAAACGGTGTGGGGCTGTCCCAATCCACCAACAACAGATCCTTCCGCCCGTCACCGTTCACATCCACGATCTGCACGGCCTCCGGCGTCCCCGAATACGGAATTTTTTGCGGCTCACCCAGCGTGTGGTCGGCCAATTGTGGCAAAAAATACACCGAGCCGTCGTCGCCGAGCACCACCAGGTCCCGGCGCCCGTCGCCATTCAAATCGCCGTCCGCCAGCGCATTGGCATCCGTCCGCCCGTTGTCAATGTGCCAGCGTTCCGGGTCGCTCCAGCCGTTGGTTCCCTGGTTGTAAATCACTTCCAGGTCCTTGCCGTCGCCATAAAAGGCGATGTCAGGCCGGCCGTCGCCGTTGAGATCAGCCACCACCATCGCGCTGATGTGTTCATCCACGGGAATGGAATCAATGCGAAACCGCGAGCCGGGCGGCAACTGGTTGATGTCCAGCGGCGCCGCCGGATCCGCGACGGCGGTGAGATTGGTTTTGCCCGTCAGGTTGTAGAGCAGATTGATTTTGGAACGCAGATTGTTGGCCACAATCAGGTCGTTCAACCCGCCACCATTCAAATCCGCCGCGTGCAGGAGGCCGATTTGCTGGTCAATGGGAAAGATTTCCGGGCCGGCAAAGGCAAAACCTGTCACGTTTGTCTGGCCGTGACTGTCCAAAACCAGGCAAAAAACCAGCGCCGTCAGAACGGCCAACCATGAAAATTTCATGCCGCGCAACCTGCCATCAGTCACCGCACTTGGCCAGTTTATTCGCATCCCAATCGTTCTCGTCCTCGCTCTCGTAATCGAAAATCCTCATCGAGTACGAGGACGAGGTGGACAGGGCAATAAATCATTCGCCCAGGAAATGCAGCACCACGCGCCGCGCCTGCCCCTGAATCCGATGTTCCCACAGGTAAATCCCCTGCCACGTGCCCAGTGCCAGCCGCCCCTGGCGCACCGGTATGCCCAGATTCACCGTCGTGAGCGCCGTCCGGATATGCGCCGGCATGTCGTCGTCTCCTTCCAACGTGTGCTCAAACAGCGGGTCGCCGTCGGGTACGAGCCGTTTGAAAAATGCCTCCAAATCGCGCCGCACGTCCGGACTGGCGTTTTCCTGGATCAACAGCGAAGCCGATGTGTGTTGCAGGTGAATCGTCAGCAACCCCTCCTTAAATTGATTCCGACCCACCCACGCCTCAACTTCCTGGGTAAACTCATGCAGACCGCGATGGCGCGTGGCGATGGTCAGTTCGTGGGAAAGCTGGCGAAGCATGGCAAGCAATGGTTTAACCGATGATGGGATTGATGGATAAATGGATGGCCATGGTTTCGCCCTGTCATCCACTAATCCAACAATCCCGTTTGGTCATTGTGAAACGGGCGCGCCCTTGTCGGTCAGCATTTTTTCGAGGGCCGGGTTGCGGGGTTGGCCGGCGGCGAGTGCCTTCTCATAATGCCAGCGCGCCAGTTCGACCATGGGCGGCTGCTGGGTGAGGTAAATCACCGCCAGATTGTTGTGCGCGGCGCCGTAATTGGGATCCAGTTGCACCGCCCGGCGCAACGCCGTTTCCGCCTGGGCGCGCAACCCTTTTTGCGCCAGTGTCACCCCCAGATAATTTTCAATGTCCGGATTTTGCGGATCGAGTTTTGACGCGCGGCTCAGCGCGTCGAGCGCCTCGTCATAGCGCGCCTCGCTGAACCGGATCCGGCCCAGGACCGTCAGGTTGTAGGCGTCATTCGGACTCTCCGCCAACGCCGCCTGGATGTGCTTGTCTGCGTCGTCCAGCTTGTTTTCCTCCAGCTCAATCTGGGCCAGGTTGGCCAGGGCCAGCCCGTTGTTCTCATCCTGTTTCAAAATTTGCTGATAATCCGCCTCGGCCTTGCCATATTCCCTGGCGGTAAAATAATTCTGCGCCTCGGCCACCAGCGAAGCCGCGCCGGTGGGCAACTCCTGAATGGATTTTTTCTCCGCGTCGGGATTGGCGGTCAGTTGGGGCGCCGACTGCTTGAACAGGGCCAGCTCCTCCGGCGTATAAGGAATCGGCTGCGCCTCATCCACCGCGATCCGCGCGCGCAACGTGTCCACCTGCTG
This sequence comes from Verrucomicrobiota bacterium, assembly GCA_049516255.1. Lineage (GTDB taxonomy): Bacteria > Verrucomicrobiota > Verrucomicrobiia > Limisphaerales > UBA11358 > UBA11358. The sequence goes on along the minus strand of JBEKTH010000076.1, from coordinate 2,637 downwards.
CGCCAGCGCGTCAATCTGGGCCGCTGCGTTCTGGCCTTTGGAACCGTAGAGTTTCTGGTTCGCGTCGCCAAGCCGGGCCAGCAAATCATCGCGCTCCTGTTTCAGCTCGCGAATTTGCGCCTCGTATTCCGCCGGACTGGGTCCCGCCGCCGGCGCCGGGTTCGCCGCCGTGCCCTGCAGCTGTTTTACACGATTTTCCAGCGCGATTTTTTCCAGCGAGTTCACTTCCGCCGCCGATTGCAGGGCGGCAATCTGGGTCTGCGCCCGGGCCAGATCGGCGTCCAGGATGGCGGTGGGCGCGGCGGCCGCCGGGGCGGACTTGAGGCCGGCCACCTCTCTCTTGAGTAATTCATTTTCCTGGCGCAAGGCCTCGGCGGCGTCCGCACTGGTCAACAACGACTGCAGGCGGGTTTGCAACGACTGATTTTCCAGTGCCAGTTGGTCGGCCCGCGCCGTCTGAACGGCCAGCTTTTGGTTGGCCTCGGCGAGTGCCTGTCTCAACAGGTCGAAGGTTTTGGCATCCACGCCCGCCGCCGCGTTGCCGTTCCCCTGCCCCAGGCTCACCTTCAGCAAATCATTTTCCTTCATCAAAAACCGGAGTTGCTCCTGCACCTGGGCAAATTCGGCCGGCGACACCGTAGCCGGTTGCACCGCCAGGGCCTCCTTCAATTTGGCCTGCAACGTCTCGTTGTCGGTTTGCAACTGTTTGACCTGCTCGTGCAGGGCGCCGAGCTGCGATTCCAGCTCGGCGTTGGCAGCAACCGCTGCCGCCGGGGCTGCACTCGGAGGCGCACCTGGTGTTGCACCTGGTGTTGCGGGCGCCGAGACCGCGGGCGGCGGCGGGTTCGGGGACGGGAGCTTGGCGGTCATCTCGGCAATTTTATCCGCCAGATAATCCAACCGGAAATTGACTATCCTGGGGTTCCAGTCCGGAAACGCCGCATGGAATCTTTCCAGGTCGTTCTGCGCCTGGACGTAGTCGTCCAATGCCCGGCGCGGCTCTCCCGAATTGTCGAACGTGTCCGCCTGCTGCATGAGGGCGTAAATGATGAGGTATTGGTCGTCGGGATTCTCCTGCGCCCGCGCCGGCAGCGACAGGCTCAAAATCAAAACGACAAATACAGCCAGGCGTTTCATGCTGGCAAAATACTCCAAGCCGATGTGATTTGGCAACGCCGACCGTTAAGTCTCGGTCTGCCTTCGCAATCTCATCTTAATCGTAATCCTAATCTTAATCCTGCACCCAGAACGGTTAAGATGAAGAGCAAGATTACGATTAAGATTAAGAGAAAAATGAAGAACTACGCCGCCGACTCGCCGATTGACCTGTTCTGCCGGTTCTGTTATCGTTTCGCCACTTAAAACGCGCCATGAACACTGCGCTAACCCAGCACGTGCTGGTCTTGAACCGGCTGTGGCAGGCGGTCAACGTCTGCACCGCCCGGCGCGCCCTCGCACTGTTGTTTCAGGGCCATGCCCAGGTGGTTCTGGACGGCGACGACGGCTCGTTCCGCACGTTTAATTTCGATCAATGGCGTGATCTTTCGGAAAACGCGCCGCACGAGGAGTCCGTTCGCGCCATTTCCTTCCGCGTCCGCGTGCCGCGCATCATCCTGCTGCTCATCTACGACCGGCTGCCGAAGAAGGAGGTCAAGTTCACGCGCCACAACATTTTCGAACGGGACAAAAATACCTGCCAATACTGCGGCCGCGTGTGCGACCGCAAGGATTTGAACCTGGACCACGTCATCCCGCGCGACCGCGGCGGTCCGACGACGTGGGAGAACATCGTTTGTTCCTGCATCGAGTGCAACACCCAGAAGGCCAACCGCACGCCGCAGGAGGCCGGGCTGCATCTCATCCGCAAACCCAAGCGGCCGAAGTGGCGGCCGTTTGTGCAGATCAACTTCAGCCTGCACCGGCACGACAGTTGGAAACACTTCATCGACCTCGCTTATTGGAACGTCGAATTGGGCGAAGACGTCGAGTAACAGCCCGTTTCCATTTACGATATTTGATTTGCGAAGTCCTTCCCGAGCCGGACTCCCGCTCACAAATCGTATATCGTAAATGCTGAGCCTCCTCGCGCCGATGGCCTTTCTTGACCCCGGTCAGCACGGACATTGACAGGCCCTCGGCGGCAAAGGTAACATGGCTCAAGTGGCGTGTTCGTCTATCGGTTAGGACGCTGGATTCTCAATCCGGAAAGACGGGTTCGATTCCCGTACGCGCTACCAATAGTTGTACATCAACAACTTACGAATATCATAGCCGCTTCAAAGGGCAAAGTTACAACCAATTTTACAACAAGTTCATTCCAGTCTTATGCTTTCCAAGGGTGTTCAAGGCCGTCACTTATTGAAGCTTTTAATTGATATTTCAAAAGCAGCGTTGGCCCCGTTGCCGGAGTCATCTTGCTGGCTGCCGTCGGGCTGCTTACTTTCGACACGCTATGGACGGGACTCCTGCCTCCCGCCTGGTATCTGCTGCTCCATTTGCTGGAAGCGAATTTCATTATGCCGGTGTTGCTCGGGCGCCGATTCACCCTCAATCCCGTGGTCATTTTTGTTTCCTTGATCTTCTGGATGTGGCTCTGGGGCGTGCCCGGCGCTTTATTATCGGTGCCGATCCTGGTTT
>JBEKTH010000075.1:0-13714 GCA_049516255.1 Verrucomicrobiota bacterium | reverse complement strand
TGGTGCGCATAGCAGGACTTGAACCTGCACGGGTTGCCCCACTACCACCTCAAAGTAGCGTGTCTGCCAATTCCACCATATGCGCGCCCGGCTAAATAATGAAGCAGGCCCAACCTGTTCAGGCAAGGCGATTTTAACTGCCGAAAAACCACTGCCAACCACGCCAATGCTGCGGTTGCGGCGCGTTAAACGTCCGGCTGGGCGCGTGGCCCAAATCCAACTGGATTAAAATACCCACGCTGTTGGCCCCGCGCCCGTGCGAGCGGATGGCGTCGATGCCGTACCCGTAACTGGCCATGATTTTCAGCCGGTCAGATGGCGAACGATACAGAATTCCGCCCCCCACGCCGCTGAGCCAGTTGCCGGGCTGGCTCTCACCGGGCAGATAATCCACGAAGGCGCTGGAAGCATTCAAGTCCAGGTCCCAGCGTTTGTCGGGGTCCAGCGGCAACAGGTAATTCGCATTGAGCAGCGCAAAGTTCCGGGCGCTGATCTCCTGAAAATAATAGCCCGGCAATGAGAGCGGAAATTCCGATATCAGGGGCAGGAACCCGCCCAGCCGGTACGCGCTGAAACGGTCGGCGTCCAGGCTCGTGCCAGCGGTCAGCCGCACGTAAAAATTCTGCTGGCTCTTCGGCAGGGTGTAGGCCAGCGCGCCCTCGGCCCAAAACAAATGTGATTGCCCGTTGAATTGGCGATCACCGTTAAAACCGTAGGCACCCGCGTCGGTGCGGAACTGGCCCTCATACCACACGGACAATTCCATCGCCAGCGGCGGAAACAGGGTCGGCTCAACACCGCCCCACCGCAACCCACTGCGCACACTGAAAGTGCCATGGTCGTTGGGTGTCCGGAAATTGGCCGCAGTGCCGTCGTTGGCATCGTAAATCGAATAATGCGCCGAGCCGCGCAACACGAAATTCAGCGGAATCAGTTGGTTGGGATTGAACAGATGATAAATGCTGGCCGAGACTTCCGCGCTGTGGCCGTCATAGGATTCGCCGGGATAATACGTGCCACCGCGGATTTCATCATAGCTGTCGGCGAACCCGCCGCCGGCCAGCCCAAGGCCAAAATCGGTGTTGGGCCCCAGGCCATGGACGAAGCCCAGCTCGGAATCGAGGTACACCGGCGCGACCGCCAGTCGCAACGTGAGATTGGTGCGGAGAAAATCCGGCTCGTTGTGGTAATAAAACGCGTAGCCGGCAAACGGGGCGTGGCCCTCAGCCGGTTGATTATAACCGAGCTGAATCAGGTCGCGCCTGACCGGGTCAATCTGGCCGGAAGCAAAAAGCGGGGCGAACAGCGACCACCACAGCAGCGCGCGCCCGATTCGTTTCATCGCGCCTTCCTAACGCAAAGCGCTCTCATCAGCAAGCGGATTTGAGCCCCAGGGTGGATTGAAAAAAGAAAATCCGGAAGCCATTTCGCCCGGTCCACTATATGCCGGCTTTCTCCATTTTTTCATTCCAGCCTCCGCATTCCAAACTGGACAGGACGGACATCTTGCGGCTTACTATTGGCGCCGATGCCGCCACTCAATTCTGAATTGCTGACCAAAGCAAAAGGCCTGGGCTTTTCCGACCGGCAAATCGCCCACCTGACCGGGCAGACCGAGGATGGAATCCGCGCCTTGCGGAAAAAACTCGGCCTGGTGCCCAGCTACCGGCTCGTGGACACCTGCGCCGCCGAGTTCGAGGCTTACACGCCGTATTATTATTCGACCTACGATCGCGGCGACGATGAGGTTAAAAAAACACCCAAGACAAAGGTGATGATCCTTGGCGGCGGCCCGAACCGCATCGGGCAGGGCATCGAATTTGATTACTGCTGTGTCCACGCCGCGTTTGCGCTCAAGGAGGACGGTTTCGAGACCATCATGGTCAACTCGAATCCGGAAACCGTTTCGACCGATTACGACACGAGCGACAAGCTGTTTTTCGAGCCGCTCACCCTCGAGGACGTGTTGCACATTTACGAACGCGAAGCTTGCTGGGGTGCCATCGCGCAATTCGGCGGCCAGACGCCGCTGAACCTCGCGCTCGGCCTCCAGAAAAACGGCGTCAACATCATCGGCACCTCGCCGCAGAGCATCGAAATCGCCGAGGACCGCAAACTCTTCGCCGCAATGCTCGACAAGTTGAAGATCCCCCAACCGCCCAATGGCCTGGCGACCAATATTGAAGAGGCGCTCGCCATTGCCAAAAAACTGGATTATCCGGTGCTGGTCCGGCCGTCCTTTGTGCTCGGCGGTCGCGCCATGCAGATTGTTTATTCCGACGCCGAACTGCAGCATTACATGCGTTTTGCGGTCGAAGCCTCGCCGGAACGCCCGGTGCTCGTGGACAAGTTTCTGGAGGACGCGACCGAGGTGGACGTGGATTGCATCGCGGACGTCGGCCACGCCGCAAAGGCGGGCGAGGGGACGATTGTGATCGGCGGCATATTGGAACACATTGAATTTGCCGGGGTCCATTCCGGCGACGCGGCGATGGTGCTGCCGCCGCACACCCTTTCCAAAGAAGTCATCGAAACCATCCGCGAACACACGCACGCAATGGCGCGCGAATTGAAGGTCGTCGGCCTGATGAACGTGCAATACGCCGTGAAGGACGAGAAGGTTTTCGTGCTGGAAGTAAATCCGCGCGCGTCGCGCACCGTGCCGTTCGTGAGCAAGGCCATTGGGGTGCCGCTGGCCAAACTGGCGGCGAAAGTCATGGCCGGGAAGACCTTGAAGGAACTCGGTTTCGCCCAGGAAATCTGGCCGAAGTACTGGGCCATCAAGGAATCCGTCTTCCCGTTCAACCGTTTCCATGGCCAGGACATTTTGCTCTCCCCGGAAATGCGCTCCACCGGCGAGGTCATGGGACTGGATGCCGACCGCGGCATTGCCTACGCGAAATCACAGATGGCGGCGGGTTCGCCGTTGCCGTTGAGCGGAAAGGTTTTCATCAGCGTGAGCGACACGCACAAAAAACACGTGGCGCCGGTGGCCAAACAATTTGCCGAGCTCGGATTTGAACTGGTGGCAACGAGCGGTACGGCGGCGGTTCTGGAAAAGGCCGGGCTCAAGGTGCAACGGGTGATGAAGCTGCTCGAAGGCCGGCCGAATGTGATTGATTTGCTCAAGAACAAGGAAATCCAGCTCGTCATTAATACGCCCAGCGGTGCCGCCCCACGCGAGGATGAGGTGAAAATCCGCACCACGGCGATTTACACCGGCACGCCGATCATGACGACGTTGAGCGGCGCGAAAGCCGCCGCGCGCGGCATCGCCGCCCTCAAGAAATCCGGTTACGGCGTGAAGACGTTGCAGGAGTATCACTGAGTCTCGACCGCGAAATACGCCAAATACGCGAACTCAGTGGCAAACGCGTATGTTTTTTGGAGGGCCATAGCGTCAAAAGCTTTTCGCGTATTTTGGGTATTTCGCGGTTGAATTTTGAGCCAGGCAAGATGCCTGCCCTACGCCGACGCCCGTTTCAGCTTCGCCACTTCAATGTCCGCCTGGCGCGTCGGTTCGGGAATACGATGGCGCGTACAACAGGCCAGAACCAATTTAACGGCCGAGGCCAGATCCACGCGATGGCCCACACTCACAAAGACCGGACGGACGTCGTTTTGCGTTCGCAATACCACGCCAATTTGTTCGTCGTCATCCATGAGCGGGGTCGTGGCCCCGGCTTTCAATCCCAATCTCCCAAATGTTCCGATCAGCCGGCTTTTGCCGACGCCGACGCCGGGCTGGTCCAGTTCAATGGCCAGGTGCGTGGCAATGCCGCAGCGCCGCGGATGGGCATAGCCCTGACCGTCAAAGAGAATCGCGCCGAATTCGTGCTTCAAGGCGCGAATTGCCTGCTGAATGGCCGGACCTTCGCGAAAACTTAAAAAGGTCGGGATGTAGGGAAATTCCGCCGCTCGCATCACGCGGGCAACTTCGATGACACGTTGGGTTTCACGGTCATAAACCACGGCGGCGGCAAAGATGGTTTGTTTGTCGGCGGAAAACGCGCAATCCGCCCCGGCGACGAAGCGTGGCAACGGTGCGAGCGGCGCGACGATTATGCGTTCACGCAAACGCCTTTGCGTGGCCTTCCATTCTTCCACCAGCACCGACCAGCCTGGATCGGATTTGCCGCGCAGGGTCATAGGAAGATTTGGCGTTCAGCTTGGAACGCACAGTGAAGCCCTGGTTGGCAAAATGTGGTCGCCGGCGCGCCAGCGTCTTCGAATGCGATGGCCCTCGACCACTTTGCCAACAAACACCGGTTCGTCCAAAGCGCCAGAGGACTGGCGCAGTCCAAAACCTCGCGGCGGTCCGAACAGCTCATGCCTCCGTTTCCTGGGGTGTCGCGCGCAGGACACGATACCGGTGTGTCCAGGGATCAATCCGGCAAACGGCATGATAATCGCAATACTGGCACGGCATTTCGCCGCCTTTGCGATAAGGGTCAACCTTGGCCACGCCGGCAAAAATCGCCCGGCCCATTTCCGTCAACTGCGTTTCCACGCGGTCAAGCAACGCTTCAAATTCCGGGCGGGGCAACGCCTCGACCGAACCTCTGTGCAACGAACCATCCCGGTTCCGGCGATAATTGAATTGATCGCCGGCCTGCATATCCGGACGGCGGTCGAGCCGGGGCAGGGCGTCCACGCTGAAACGTCCGATGTGACGGTAGGCCAGACAGCGCAATTCCCCGGCGCCGGCCAGCACCTCGGCGCGCGTGCCGCCGCCGGCGTATTGGCCGCGCAGATTGACGTAAAAAACGCCGGCGGGCACCAACTTTCCCGCGCCGGTCAGCACGCGTGGATCGGGCCAGTGTCGCAGGGCCGCCAGATAACCAAGCAACTGCAACTGCACACCATGCTCGACCAGAACCCGATCGAGCTTCCGCCGGCCGGATTTGTAATCCATCACCACGCACCACACGTCACCCCCGGTCTCGCGATATACGTCAATGCGGTCAATCCGCCCGCGCAAGGCCAGTTTATGGCCGTCGCCGAGGTTCACTTCCCAGGCCGGCGCGCCGCCCGCACCGAAACCGAATCCCAGTTCGGCCACCGCCGGATCAAATTCGTACTGTCCACGCATCCACTTGACTAGGGTTTCAACAAAATCCTGCAACGACTCCGCCAGCACGCGCGCCGTGAACCGGCCCTGGTCGTCCGCGCGCAACAAACCGTCGCGATAATGGGGCGCGAGTTCGGCCGCGATTTTGCCGACGCATTCGCGCGCCGCCGCCGGGGTCAGGTCGCGCCAGTGTTTCCCTTCAGCGCTCAACTGTTCATGAAACCGCTTAAGCACTTCGTGCTGAAAACTGCCGCGCTCGCGCGCGTCCAGTTCAAAAACCTTCCGTTCCTCCGCGCGCAGACCAGAATGGACGAAGAATCGGAACGGACACTGGGCAAATTCCTCCAGGCGGCTGACCGAGGTTTGCAACCCCGGGCCATAAATCGCCGACGCCAGATCCGGCGAAAGGCTTTCAGCCGGGTCCGGCGCGCGCAATAGCCGCAAACTTTCGGCGAGCGACTTGAGCGCGGGCAGTTCAAGGAGTTCGACCCAATTTTTGTCGCGCCCCTCGCCCCGTCCCTCTCCCCGCCCGGCGGGGAGAGGGTGGCCGGAGGCCGGGAGAGGGGAGTTTAATTTTACCAATGGCGCCACCAGTTCATTCACGTGTTCCGCCTGGCGCCAATCCGTACCCGTGTGAAACTCCCCGACTTCCAGTCCCGGAATCAGCGCCTGCAAATGGGCGACGAGCGCTGACGGATTCAGCGTCCTGCCATCGGCGGCGTGGCGCGAGTAGGTTACGATGAGTTTTTCACTGGCGCGGGTGCAGGCGATGTAACCGAGATAACGCTCGCGCGCGAGTTGTTCGCGCAGATCCGGCCCGAGCGCGGCATCGTATTGCTCCAGTTCCTCGCGGTCGGCGCGGGTCAATATCGGCGGCGCGGCTGGCAATTCGGGAAAAATCCCTTCGTTCACGCCCAGCACGAGCGCGAGTTTCAGATCCGGATTGCGCGCGCGATCCACCGCGCCCATCAGCACCTGATCCAGCGCCGGCGGAACCACGCCGACGGTCAGGTTCATCAACCCCGCTTCCAAAATCGGCAGCCAGTCCCGCAATGACAGCGTTTCATTTGAGAACGCGAGCGCAAGATTGTCCAGCCACGCATTCATTTGTTCCCAAACGGTCGTATGGAGTGACGAGGGACGGGTGACGGGTGACGCGCCTTCTGGTTCAGGCAGGCTCCATTTTTCGAGCGTCGTTTCCGTGCCAAGTTCGTCCCACAATTTACGCAAGGCTCCGGCAAGTTGCGGGCCGGTCGACCGGCCGTCGGACCCTGCCAGTTGGGCGGCGAAGGCTGCAAACGGCGGCAGAATTTTTTGGCGCAGCCGTTCGAGCGATTGGGCCAATCCCGGATCGTTGGCCATTTGAATCGGGTCGCGCCATTTGGCACCGTGCCACCCGAATTCGAGTGCGGCATTTTCCAACCGGTCAATTTCGGCTTCGGCCACGGGCAAAAACCCGGCCTTGAGCGCGGCAAACCAGTCGTCGTGCGACCAGTCGAACGCCACGGTGCGCAACGCGCTGCGGGTCAATTCGGCCAGGGGGTGGTGGGCGATGGATTCGCGCCGGTCAAGGAAGAAGGGAATGGCGTAACGGCGGAACACGCGCGTCAGCGGTTGGTGATAACCGTCGAGATTTCGCACCATCACCGCGGTGTCGCGAAAACGCCCACCGTGGCGAACGAAACGCAAAATTGCACGCGCGGCAAATACGGCCTCGGCCTCGGGATTGGCGCAAACCACCAGTGAGATGGCCGACGATTCGGACTTGCTGCCCGGCATTTGCGACCAATTTTGTTCCAGATGCCGCAACGTGGCATTTCCGGCGAACCGGCTTTTCTTCGCGTCACGTTTGAGCCATTCAACGCTGATTTGGCCCTCTGGCAGACGGTCGAGGCGTTGCCGGCATTGCTGGTACGTTTTGGCGACCGCGGACCAGACCGAGAGCCAGGAATGCCCGGTCCCGGCCTCCGGCGGGGTGTCGAGGCAAAACGCGAGGGTCGCGCGATCGCAATGCGGCAGGAGGGCGGCGAGTAAATCCAACTCTTGCGGCGTCATTTCGGCAAACCCATCGAGCCACAGCTTTTGAATCCGGAGTCTGGCGTCCGGCGTCCGGGGATTTTGACGCAGGGCGGCGGTGGCGAAATCGAGCAGGTGATCGGCGTCCTGCAGTTCGTGCCCGGCCAGCCAGCGGGCATAAGCATCACCCATCAGCGCGAGGTCGTGGAGTTTGTCATGAAGTTCGCGTCGTTCCGCGAACCGGTCGGCGAGCGTGCGCAGCCTGGCGGGGGTGAACTGATGCTGTTGCAGTTCACCGAGCAGCCGGCTGAGTTGCTGCGCAAAACCCGGCCGACGGGCGCTCCGCCGGAACAACTTCAGTTCCCGTTCGTGCCGGAGCAACAACGCCCGCAGCACCATGACGCGGCCTTCGTCGTTCAACTGGCCGGGCGGTGTTACCGCCAGTTGTTCCAGCGCAAACCGGGCCAGCCGGTCAAATGAAAAAATGTGCAACCGCGCGTAGCCGGACAGGGTGTGGTCGGCCAGCAACTGGCGTTCGAGCTGGAAGGTGGCCTGTTTGGGGGCAAGCAGAATCAGCGGCCCGTCTTCACGTTGCTCCGGCGCGACAAGCGGCCCGCCGGCGTCTTCGCGGAGCGCGGCGCGGATTTCGCCGAGGCAGCGGAAGGTCTTGCCGCTGCCGGCCGGGCCGAGGAGAAAGCGCGCCTGCACACCGGATTTTTCACGCAAAGGCGCCAGGGCGGAAAGACATTTATTATGGCCAAAACGGATTTATCCGGACATATTTTTTATTTCCTTTTAATTCCGCTCGACTATGCTTGCCGCCTGTTGGGAAAACTGGAATTGAATTCAACGACAAACCATAGGGAAACCGTATGCCACTGACACATACCCGAGAACTTTTTGCCAAGGCGTTGAAGGGCAAATATGCGCTGGGCGCCTTCAACGTCAACAACATGGAGCTGCTGCAAGCCATCATTGAGGCGTGCGAAGAGGAAAAGGCGCCGGTGATGCTCCAAATTTCCAAGGGCGCGCGCCAGTACGCCAACCCGGTCTACCTCAAGAAGCTCATTGAGGCCGCCGTCAGCCTGTCCACAATTCCCATTGCGGTCCATCTGGACCATGGCGATTCCTTCGAACTGTGCAAGGAATGCATCGACGAAGGTTTCACCAGTGTGATGATAGACGCCAGCCACGAACCCTTCGAGAAAAACGTGGAAATCACCAAAAAAGTCGTGGAATACGCGCACAAACACAATTGTGTCGTCGAATCCGAACTGGGCCATCTGGTCGGCGCGCAGTTCGACGAAGGTGAGGAAGGCGGCGCGCATTCCGTCAGCGGCCATTACACCAACCCGGAAGAGGCCGTTAAATTCGTTAATGAATCCGGTTGCGATTCGCTGGCGGTGGCCATCGGCAATTCGCACGGCGCCTACAAATTCAAAGGCGAACAACATCTGGATCTCGAACGGCTTAAACTCATCAAGAAGGCCTTGATGGATGCCGGCATGGGCGACTACCCACTGGTGTTGCACGGCGCTTCCAGCGTGCCCAAGGAGCTGGCCGAGGAAATCAACAAATACGGCGGCAAACTGGGCCTGGACACCGCCGGGGTGCCGGAGGCCGACATTGAAGTCGCCCGCCGTACCGGTTGCACCAAGGTCAACATTGATACCGATCTGCGCATGGCCATGACAGCCGCCATCCGCAAGGTTTTGTGGGAAAATCCAAAGGAATTTGATCCACGCAAATACCTCGGCCCCGCCCGCAACAAGGTAAAAGACCTGGTCCGGCACAAGATCAAAGATGTTCTCTGCTGCGCCGGGCACGCGTTCGATTAACCGCCACCAGAGCTTTTTTTGAAACGGCCTCCAACAGAAATGTTGGAAGCCATTTTTGTCGCCAACAATCACTGATCGCCATTGTCATTTTGACCCACACTGGTTCGAAGGCACTTTCGATAGTGTCACAATTTCACCATTTTACGTCTGCCACCAATTTTTGAAAATTGCCTAAGTATTTATATTTAAACAACTTAATCTATAATCGCGCAATTGGCATCGCAAAAGCTAAACAGCACTTGAAAAACGTAAACCATTAACGAAAGGACAATTATGAAATTAGTACAATATCAAAGACCCGGATTGGTTTGGCCGAGCTTCGGACGGCTGTCAGACTTGCAGGACGAACTGGACCGCTTGTTTGAATCGCCGTTGACCGGCTGGGCACCTGCGCTCGACGTGTATGAGGACAAGGACAATTTCACCATCCGCGTGGAATTGCCCGGTCTCAAGCGCGAAGACATCGCCGTTTCGCTGCAGGACGATGCGCTCGTCATCTCCGGCGAACGCCAGGAAGAAAAGGTCAGTGAAGGCACCGAAGTCCATCGGCGGGAACGTTTCCATGGGAAATTCCAGCGTGCATTAACCCTGCCCGCGCCCGTGGCGGCGGACAAGGTGAAGGCCGCTTACAAGGATGGTGTGCTCACCATCACGCTGCCCAAGGCCGAGGAAGCCAAGCCCAAACAAATTGATGTGGGTGTCAATTAAGGGGTCAAATCTTGAATCCTGCGGGCAAACCAGCCCGCAGGATTTTTTTTTGCCCGGAACGTTATGGCCGGCAAGCCAAAGAAAGAGATCCTGAAAAGAAGACGGCGGGTGCGGCGATCACACACGAGTTAACATCGCCCACACCCGCCGAAGCGCCCAGTTCTCATTGGGAGCAGAGGAAACCTAACCCATCGCGCTGTTCTGACAAGAGGTTTTTGGGGGAATTTTCGCGCCGGGTCGGCCCAACCTGTCCGCGCAAACAGCTTTACATCCGCCCGGATAGTTCGAAAAATCAAACATGCCGAAGAAACGCTGGCTGCTTCAATGCGCGGGGCCGTTGTTTTGTTTGGTTGCCCTTAACCTTGCAGCTGCGGTGGCCGCCGTCGACCGTTCCGACTCGCCCTTTTCCGTGGATGCCTGGAGTACGGAGCAGGGTTTGCCGGGCAGCGTGGTCATTTCCATGATTCAAACCCGGGATGGCTACCTGTGGTTGGCCACGCAGCATGGCCTGGTCCGCTTCGATGGAATTCATTTCACCGTGTTCGACGAGGAGAATACGCCCGGTCTGAACAATGATCAGATCGACTATTTGTTCCAGGACAGTCACTCGAATCTTTGGATGGGAACCGACGCGGGCGGCGTGGCGCTGGAAACGAACGGCCGGATTCAGAATTTCATTATTGGTCGCAACGGCCAGGAGGGGCGGTTGATGTCGGCCTGCGAGGATGCGACGGGGGCCGTATGGCTCTACACCGCCGACGCTCATCTGGCCCGCTATCAAGATGGAAAAATGGAAATATTGGATTTTAATTTCAAGTCACCGGCCGTTTGCCGGATGATGGTCGCGGAGAAATCCGGCCCGCTTTGGATCGGGGAAGACTGGGTGGACCAGGGACGGAATGTTTCGATTTTATTTTCCTTCCGCCCCGCCAACTTCAGTCCGCCGGCCTTTGCCATTGAACAACAGATTCCGGTTCAGCGGCTGGATTACCTTTTGGCCGGCCAAAGCGACGGAACCTGGCGGCTGATGAATGGCCGCGTCCAAAAATGGGGGCCCATCCAGCCCGAAAAAGATTTTGGGTCGTATCCCTGGGGCAATGCCTTCATCAAGGGCGCGTGTGAAGATGAACATGGCAATTTGATTGTTGGCACGCTCGGGGCCGGCGTCTTTTGGTATGAGGCCGACGGGAAATACCAGCAGATTTCAACCGCGCAGGGTCTGTCGTCCCCCTATGTCCTTTCCGTGTGCCTGGACCATGAAGGGAATCTTTGGGTGGGCACTGATGGAGGAGGCCTGGACCGGATTAAACGAAAGACGTTCAACTCGCCGCCGGGGCTTCCTTCACGGAACGTGCAGTCGTTGTCTCAGGACGACCACGGCGGTTTGTGGGTGGCCTTTGGCGCGCTGGGCGCGGCTTATTGGAAAACAAACCTGGTTCAAGATTTTCAGGTCGGCCCGCTGCAAGACGCCTGGACGGTGCTGGTGGATCATCAGCAACGCGTCTGGGCGGGAACACGGGATGAGGGGCTGTTTCAGTTTGAAACCAACCAATTTCAATTCATGCCCGGCGCGGAAATCCTCGGCCCGCAAATTTCGGCTTTGTTCGAAGGTCGTAGCGGACAATTGTGGGTGGGCACACCCAACGGCTTGGGATGTTGGAACGGACAAACCTGGAAGACGTATGCCAGGCGGGATGGCCTGTCGGGAAACGTCGTTTCCGCGATTGCCGAAGATAACGGGGGGAATCTTTGGGTCGGAACCCAAGATGGCGGCCTGACTTGTTTCAAAGACGGAAAGTTTGCGGTTTATCAGGCATCGGAAAGCGGCCTGCCCGGCAATGATATTTCCTGCCTTTATGTGGATAACGACGGCAGCTTGTGGGTCGGAACTTCCGGTCACGGTCTGGCCCGATTTCATCAGGGACAATGGACGCGTTATTCCAGGCGCGGCGGCCTCGTCAGCAACAACATCGGTTATCTCCTGGGAGACGACGAAGGTAATTTATGGATTGGCTCCAATCTGGGATTGATGCGGGTGGCCAAACAATTTCTGGACGCGGGCGCCAACCCGGCGGCGAATTTTGCTTCCTGTCGCATTTACGGAGAAGCCGACGGCCTGCCGACGCGCGAATGTTCCAGCGGTTCGCAACCGGCCGCCTGCCGCACGGGCGACGGCCGATTGTGGTTTCCCACCACGAAAGGCCTGGCGTATGTAAATCCGTCGGAGCTAAAGCCCAACCTGCAGCCGCCACTGGTCATGATTGAATCCGTGCTGGTGAATGGACAGGAACAAAAAGTCAATCGCTTCGATTCGACCTGGCAACAATCCATCGTAATTCCACCTGGCCACGACCGGTTGGAAATTCACTACACCGGCCTGAATTTCTCCGCGCCGGGCGAAGTGCGTTTCAAATACCGTCTGGAGGGGCACGAAACCGCCTGGACGGAGGCGGGCGACACGCGGGTGGCATTCTACAACAAACTGCCGCCCGGCGATTATCTTTTCCACGTCGAAGCTTGCAACGAAGATGGCGTCTGGAATGAAACCGGCAGCGTGCTGGCGGTGACGGCGCAACCGCAAATCTGGCAGACCGGGGGATTTCGCGCCGTGGTCATCCTGGGTTTTCTCGGCCTGGTCGCCGCCGTGGTGCGTTATCTTTCCACGCAAAAGTTGCAGCGCCAATTGCAGGCACTCAAACAACGGGAGGCGCTGGAAAAAGAGCGCTCCCGCATCGCCCGCGACCTTCACGACCAACTGGGGGCCAACCTCACCCAGGTGGCGCTTTTGGGCGAGATGGCGGCGGCTGACAAACACTCCCCGGAGGAGGTCGGGGCGCACGCGCAGCAAATTTCCCAGACCGCGCGTGACACGACGCACTCGCTCGACGAAATCGTCTGGGCGGTCAACCCTTCCAACGATACGCTGGACGGCCTGATCACCTACGCCTGCAAATACGCGCAGGAATATCTCACCGTGGCCGGACTGCGTTACCGCGCCGAGGTGCCGCCCCAGTTGCCGGCAGCCGTCATCCCGCCGGAGGTGCGCCACAACGTTTTTCTCGCCTTCAAGGAGGCGGTCAACAATGTCGTCAAACACGCGCAGGCCACCGAAGCCCGGATCCGATTACGACTGCAACCCGGCCAATTTACCCTGGAAATTGAAGATGACGGACGTGGCCTGGCCAGACCGGACGCGTCCACGGCCCAGACCCGAAACGGTCTTCGCAACATGCGCAAGCGCATGGAAGACATTCACGGCACATTTTCCGTCTCCGGCGGGGCCAAAGGCGGAACCATGGTGCGACTGGTTGTGCCCATATCAAATCTTTCTTAATTCCAATCTTAATCTTAATCTTAATCGCAATCGCAATCCGCGGTCAGGGGTCAAGATCAGGATTACGAGCAAGATTACAAAATTGAAATGCCCATTGCGGTTTCCATCGTCGAGGACAACGACAAGCTGCGCGACACGCTGGCGCGGGTGCTGAATCGCGCCGAAGGCTTCCACTGCGTCAGCGATTATGCCAGTGCCGAGGACGCGCTGAAGCATTTGCCGCAAGTCCGCCCCGACGTCGTGTTGATGGACATCAACCTGCCCGGCATGAACGGCGTCGAATGCGTGCGGCAACTGAAGCAGCTCCTGCCCCAGACCCAGGTGATGATGCTCACGGTTTACGAGGACACGGAAAACATTTTCAACGCCCTGACCGCCGGTGCCAGCGGTTACATGCTCAAGCGCACCTCCAGCCCCGAACTGCTGGAAGCCATCCAGGAAGTGTCCCGCGGCGGTTCGCCCATGACGATGCATATCGCTCGCAAAGTCGTGCAATCCTTCCAAAAAACCGCGGCCACGGCGCCGTCCGCCGAAAACCTTTCCGAACGCGAACAGCAGGTGCTTGACCTGCTGAGTCAGGGATTGATGTACAAGGAAATTGCCGACAAACTCGAAATCAGCTACGAAACCGTCCACACCTACATCCGCCGCATTTACGAGAAATTGCAGGTACGGACGCGGACCGAAGCAGTCGCCAAATTCCTTCGTCACTGACCGGATTTTCGCAATTTCCCTTTATTTACAAGG
>JBEKTH010000074.1:0-13801 GCA_049516255.1 Verrucomicrobiota bacterium | reverse complement strand
CCTTTTCTCCTTTGGGTTGCCCCGACATACGTGTCCGACCAGAGATAACCCAAGTTGTCCGCCTTGAAAAGCAATTCCCGCAGAAAATGAAAGCCCGCGTCGGAGAACGGGGAAATGGATGGATGGATTAGTGGATGGACGAGTTGCTCGATTGCCGGGGAATTACCGCATTAATCCAACGATCCAGCCATTCGCCAATCCGATTCCGTCAGGCGCGTTCCATGTATTTGCCGGTGCGCGTGTCCACTTTGATCTGCTCGCCGGTCTTGATGAACAAGGGCACCTGCACCGTGATGCCGGTCTCAAGGGTCACCGGCTTCTGCACATTGTTCGACGAGTCGCCTCGGATGCCTTCCGGCGCGTCGGATACCTTCAATACCACGCTCGACGGCAATTCGATGCTCACGGCTTTCTCCTCGACGAACGTCACCGTCACCTGGGCGTTTTCCACGAGATAATTTTTTGTGTCCCCGACCAGTTCCGCGGCGAGGGTGACCGTTTCATAGGTTTCCGGGTCGGTGAAAACGTAATCGTCGCCGTCCTTGTAGCTATATTCCATTTTCTTGGTGATCATCGGCACCGGCTCAATGCGCTCGGTGGAGCTGAACCGCACGTCGGACGATTTGCCGGTGCGGATGCTGCGGAGCGTCGCCTGCACGAACGCGCGCAGGTTGCCCGGCGTGCGGTGCTGCATGTCGAGCACCACACAAATGTCGCCGTTGTAACTGATCGCCATGCCGCGGCGGAGATCGTTCGCTGTTGCCATAAAATCAATCGCTTAAACCGACGTATCGCTGTCTTGGTAGAACAAGAGCCGCCGAGCATAGTCGAAAATTTCCCGAGTGCAAGCGCGGTTTCCGGTGAATAACTTTTGTCACGGGCCGCCCGACCTCGCTTGACACCACAAAACTTAGTGTGCTACAAAAGAGCAGCCACAATTAGCAGTGGTTTTATGCGTTGTCCCAAGTGCGGCTGTCAGGAAGACAAAGTCATTGACTCGCGCGCCTCGCGCGAAGGGGCCACGATTCGCCGCCGCCGTGAATGTACGAAGTGCGGACACCGCTTCACGACCTACGAAGAAGTGGAACGCGAAGGCTTGATGGTGCTCAAGCGCGACGGGCGGCACGAGGAGTTTTCGCGCGAGAAACTCCTGTCGGGCATCAAGAAGGCCTGCCAAAAACGCCCGGTCAGCCCGCAAACCATGGAAGATATGACCGACCACATCGTGGCCGCCGTGACCGACAAATTTGAAAATGAGGTCCCCGCCGAATTCATCGGCAAATCGGTCATGGAAGCTTTGCGGGGCATTGACGAGGTCGCCTACGTGCGGTTCGCCAGCGTCTACCGACGGTTTCAGGAAGCCACCGATTTCGTCCATGAAGTCAAAAAACTGGAGGCTGCCAAATGATCGCCCTGTTATCCGATTGCCTGCTGTTTCAACTCACCAATGGTGAAAGCGTGCCGTGTTCGGCGGAGATGATTTCCGTTGAGCTGGTCGGTGGCAGCGACGGCCGGCTTGACCCCGAGGTGTTGCGTCACGCCGCTGCGTCCGTCTTTCACTACTTCAAGGCTGAACTGTGCCGCGAAAGCGTCACCGTGGGCGAATTTGCCGGCGCCCTGGAAAAAGTGCTGCGCAATCTTGGCTTCACCATCCGCGCCGGCGCCGTCGAATCGCGCTCGCGGAAAACCATTGAGACCGATCTGCGGTTGATGGCGAAGGAATCGGGCGGCGGCTTCGAACTCCTTTTCTTCCCGCGCTTGCGTCACGAACTCCGCACCCAGCTCCGCCATTCCCCGCGGGTGCTGCGGTTTCGCGGCCTGCGCGGCTGTGTCAAGCAACTGGCCGGCGCGCGCCGGTGGAGCGGTCGTTGCGAGAGATTGCGCGACCACATCGTCGACTATTTGCGCCAATGCCTCACCGCCGAGCCGGAATCCGCCGATTGCGCGCTGGTGGTGGAATGATATTTTTAAATGCGCCCCTCGCCCTGTCCCTCTCCCCGCTGGGCGGGGAGAGGGTGTCGCGCAGCGACGGGAGAGGGGTATTTATTCGTGAAAATTCGCGTCATTCGCGGATAGAATTAGATCATGAGCAAAACGCTTTTCGAGAAAATCATCGCCCGCGAAATTCCGGCCCAAATCGTTTATGAAGACGATTTGGTGCTCGCGTTCCGCGACATCAACCCACAGGCGCCGACCCACGCCCTGATTGTGCCGAAGAAACCGATTCCGCGCGTGGCCGAGGCAAAGGCCGAAGACCAGCAACTGCTCGGTTATTTGCTGCTCAAGGCCGTGGAAGTGGCGGAGAAACTGGGTTTGGACAAGGGCGGATTCCGGCTGGTGATCAACAACGGCACGGACGGCGGCGAAACCGTGCCGCACATGCACGTCCACATTCTCGGTGGACGCTACATGAAATGGCCGCCGGGTTGATGATTGTATGCGTACGTGTGAGCGGCGCTTGGTCAAGACGGCGACGGTCACAGACCGCCGCTACAACAAAATTTCCGCAACACCTGGCCGAGCCGCTGGATGCCCTCCCGGATGTTTTTCTCGCTGGCGCTGCCGAAGCTGAGGCGCATTTCGTGATTTGGTTTGCGCCGGGCCGGGTCATCCGCGTAACAAAGCTCGCCAGGTACATAAAGCACGTCATTCTTCAACGCAGTCTGAAAGACTTTTGATTTTACGCCGGTGGAAACGTTTTTTGGCAGGCGCGCCCAGAAATAAAGTCCGCCGCCGGATTCCCAGATTTCCACGTTCGGCGGAAAATGTTCCGCGAGCGCCTGCTTCATGACGCACGCCTTTTGGCCGTAACGTCTTTCGATTTTGGCCACGTGCTGATCATAAAGGCCGGTTTGGAGCGTGCCGGCGAGGAGTTGTTGCAACAGGTTCGCCGTGCCGAAATCGTGGTTGCCCTTGATGCGCTGGACGCTCGTAAAGAGCGGTTCGGGCAAAAGCCCAAAGCCCACGCGCGCGCCGGGCGCGTAAGGTTTGCTGTAGGTGCCGGTGTAAATCACACGGTCAGTCGCGCCGGATACCATGAGGGTGGACGGAATGTCGGGGCCTTTGAATCGCAATTCGCGATACGCGGCGTCTTCAATCAGATAAATTGGATGACCCGCCGCGCGTTCGAATTTTTTCAGCAGCATCAAAATACCGCGCTTTTTCCCGAAGCTGGTGGTAGCGCCGGTCGGATTTTGAAAGTAGCTGATGAGATACAAAGCCTTGAGACGGCGGAGTTCGCCGGATTTTTTCAGGCGCTGCAAAACGGTTTCGAGGTGTACGAGGTCAAGGCCGTCGCGTTCGAGCCGGACACCGCGTGCGCGGATGCCGCGACTTTGGAGAATGCTCAGGAACACGAAATAGGTCGGGTCCTCGACGAGGACGAGGTCGCTTTCGTTGCAGAGCGCCTCGAGGGTCATGTAAAGCAGTTGCTGCGAACCGCCGGTGATGATGACGTGCTCCCAGGAGAAAATTTTCTCGTCCTTCGTTCTCATCCTCAATTCCTTTTTCGAGGACGAGAGCGAGGACGAGGAGGATTGATCCAATTTGTACAAATGGCGCGCGGTGAGCTGGCGGAGGTTGGTTTCGCCGGCGGTGATGCCGTATTGCAGGGCGGGCGGGCCGGTTTTGGGCGAGCGCAGGACCCGGTTGAGCACCTGGCGCGAAATTTTTACGGGCAAGGTGGGGTTGTCGGTGAAACCGGCGGCGAGCGAAATCAATTTGGGCCGGGACAACGCGGTTTGCATGAGCCAGGAGATGGGCGGCGGCCTGGTGCGGCGGCCCAGTGCGGACAAGGCGGAAGTTTTCATTTCAACAGCACTTTAACATTCAACATTCCACTTCCAACACCGAACGCCCAAGGCGAATCCATTTCGCGTCCATTGGGCGTTGAATGTTGAATGTTCGATGTTTCCTTCACTTTGCGGCAAACACGCTGTCGAGGATGGTTTCCTTGGTTTTCCAAATCAGCGCCATGGTCATGGCCAGGGGCAACAAGGCAAAAAAGGTCAACAGCCACAAGCCGAGGCGGTTGAGCCAGACGACCAGAATGCCGGATTCCAGCGGTACTTGCGACACGTGGAGCAAAACCACGTAAGCGACCGCGAGCAATAGAAGAAAACCGAGCAGCCAGCGATTGAGTGCGGTGAACAGGATCGTCTCGTGCCGGAGGGTTTCGTCCGGCAGCATGGCCACGAGTCGTTTGAGGACCACGTTCAAGTTGAATAGAAAAAGCACCGCGGACAGGACCAGCACGAAGACCGCGGCGCTGAAGAAGGTTTCCCGCGGCATTCCGTTGTGCCAGTAGAGAAACGGACAAAGCCCGAAGTTGACCAGGCCGAGGAGTTTCGCGCCGTCCAATGCCCGTCGCCAGGGACGTTCGTGTTTTTGAAAATCGCTCATTTGCCACAGTCCAAAAACCAGCAGGCCGGTGGTGGCCAGCGCGGGGATGAAGCCAAAGGATTTCAGCCAGCCGGCCTTGGCCGTTTCCGCGCAAATGACCAACGACGCCGGCAAACCCCAAAACAAGGCGGACAAACCGCGCGCCAGATGCCCGAGCGAGCGAAGCAATTCGGCTTTGTTTCGAGTCCCGGTCCCAGGATTGAGGATTTCGGTCAAAACGAAAGATAGGTGTAAGCCTTCAAACCGCGTTCGTAGTCATCGAGCAACCGCATGGCCTCGGACGGTTTCATGCGATCCGATTTGATGGCCTCGTCCACCTGCGCTTTCATCTGGCGCTTCAGTTCATTTTCGTCGTATTGCACCGCCGCGAGCGATTGGATGATGGTGTTGCCTTCGATGATTTCCTCGATGTAATAACCGGTCGGTTCATCGGGTTCGAGAAAAACGTGAACCTCGTTGACGCGGCCGAACAGGTTGTGCAGGTCGCCCATGATGTCCTGATACGCGCCCATGAGAAAAAACCCGATGTAATACGGTTCGGGCAGGCCGTTGCCGTTGGTATTGAGTTTGTGCAACGGCAAGGTGTCGCGCACATCGCGGAAATCAATGAACTTGTTGACCTGCCCGTCGGAATCGCACGTGATGTCCACGAGCGTGCCTTCGCGCGTCGGGCGTTCGTTCAGACGCGTGATGGGCATGATCGGGAAAAGCTGGTCGAGCGCCCAGTGATCGAGCAACGATTGGAAGACGGAGAAATTGCAGAGATATTGATCGCCCAGGCTGTCTTCCAACTGGCGGATATCCTCCGGCACGAAAGGCTGGCCCTTGTAATGCTCGACCACGGCCCGGCTGATCTGCCAGTAAAGGTCTTCAATCTTCGCCTTGTCGGGCAGATCCAGCACCCCGAGCGTGAACATGTGTTGCGCGTCATCCCGGCGTTCGAGGGCGTCGTGGTAGGCTTCGAGTTTGTTGAGCTTCGGCAGATTCTGTTTGATGTCGAGCAGTTCCTTCACGAGCGCGTGTTCGCGGTCGCCGTATTTCAAAAATTCGCCGGGCCGGATCTTTTCAATCGCGCCGAACACTTCGACAATCAAAACGCTGTGGTGGGCAACGATGGCGCGTCCGCTTTCGCTGATGATGTCCGGGTGGGGGACGTTTTCCGCGTTGCACACGTCGGCGATGTAAAAAACCACGTCGTTGGTGTATTCCTGCAACGAGTAATTCGTCGAGCTGTCGAACGCCGAGCGGCTGCCGTCGTAATCCACCCCCAACCCGCCGCCAACATCGAGATACGAAATCGGAAAACCCATCTTATGGAGCTTGGCGTAAAACCGGGCGGCCTCCTGTACGGCCTTTTTCACCGTCAGAATGTCCGGCACCTGCGAGCCGATGTGGAAATGCAACAGCTTGAGACAATGACCGAGGTTTTCGGCCCTCAACATTTCCGTCGCCTCCAGAATCTCCGCCGTGCTGAGGCCGAACTTGGCGTTTTCACCGCCGCTTTCCGCCCAGCGCCCGGCGCCCTTGCTCAACAGCCGGGCACGGATGCCGATGAACGGCTCGACGCCGGCCTGTTTTGAAATCGTAATGATTTGCCGCAGTTCCTCCAGCTTTTCAACGACCATGATGACCGTTTTGCCGAGCTTGATGCCGAGCATTGCCATTTTGATGAACTCGGCGTCCTTGTAACCGTTGCAGATGATGAGACAGCCCATCTGGTTTTGCAGTGCCAGGCCGGCGAACAACTCCGGTTTGCTGCCGACTTCCAGGCCAAACTCAAACGGCTTGCCGGCGTCAAGAATCTCCTCAACGACTTCCCGCAGTTGATTGACCTTGATGGGAAACACGCCGCGATACCGGCCCTGGTAATTGTATTCCGTGATCGCATTGCGAAATGCCTGGTTAAGGGACTCAACGCGGTGGCGTAAAATGTCCTGAAACCGGATGAGCAGCGGAAATTTCAACCCCCGCGCCCTGGCCTCTTCGGTCACGTCCGTCAAATCCACCGCCACGCCCGCGTCCTGCAACGGGCGCGCCACAACGTGCCCGGCCTCGTTGATGTCGTAATACTGTGCGCCCCAGCGGCGGATGTTGTAAAGCGCGCGCGCCGCGTCGATGTCCCACGGCGGGCTGGCGTCGGTTGAATTGCTCATCTCATGAATGCATGCGAACTATAGAATGCTGTGCAGGGAATTCAATACGCGGAATGAAAAATTTTAGAAACAGAAAAAACATGCGGCAAGATTGCAAGCTACCAATCCACAACGCAATTTTTGCGGATGAGCTGTGAACTTTGGGCCGTGTACTGTTGAAATTCCAAATCCGTCCCGTCGGGGTCCTTGCACCAGAATTGCCAGGTCTGGTCGCAGCCCAACTTTTTGGGGGTTGCCTCCACACCGCGTTTGATCAACGTGTCACGCATCGCGTCGATGTCCTCCACTTCCAGGCAGAAATGGTGTATCCGCTGGCTGCGGATTTCCGCATCCGGATCGGCCTTGAAAATTTCGATGAAATGGCCCGGGCCAACCTGGAAATAAAATCCGAACAGGGCGCCATCCTTGAAAAAGTCGAAATGCCTTTTTAATCCTAGCGCGCCGCAATAAAAATCCAGGCTTCGGTTCAAATCCTTCGAAAAAATGCAAATGTGAGCAAGGGTCTTGATCATATAAAACGGGGGATACTATGGAATCCGGCATTCAGAATTCAAGAAACGGTTGGGATTTTTCAGTCCCTTCGCGCTTTGCAAACCCTCGAAAAAGTGTTTCCATCGCGGCGCCATGCCGAAAGCCTTGCTCAAGACCGTCGTTGCCCATTGCGACCAGTTGCTGCGCACAAAGGAAATCGGCGATTACGACGGCGCCACCAACGGATTGCAGGTGGAAAATCGCGGCCCGGTCAGCCGCATCGCCGCTGCCGTGGACGCGAGCCACGCCACGGTAAAACTCGCCATTGCCGCCAGGGCGGACCTGCTCCTCGTCCATCACGGACTGTTTTGGTCGCCGGCGCATCCGTGGACGGGCAAAAAATACGGGCTGCTCCGGTTGTTGCTGGAGAACAATGTGGCGGTTTATAGTTCGCATTTGCCGCTGGACGCACACCCCAGGCTCGGAAATAACGCGCGGCTCTGCGCCGCGCTCGGATTGAAACATCTCAAGCCATTTTTTCTGACTCACGGCCAGACCATCGGTTTTAAGACGCGGCAGACGATTTCCCGCCGTGAATTGACCCGGCGACTTGCGCGGGCAACCGGCGCGAAGCCGCGCGTCATCCCCGGTGGCAAGGATATTTGCCGGTACATTGGCGTGGTGACCGGTGGCGCGGGCGCGGAATTGAAACAGGCGGCCGGCGAAGGCGTGGACACGTTCATCACCGGTGAGGGACCGCATTGGACGTATGCCCTGGCGGAGGAACTCGGTCTCAACGTTCTTTACGGCGGCCATTACGCGACAGAGACTTTCGGGGTCAAGGCGCTGGCGTCGGCGCTTTCGCGAAAATTTCACCTGTCCTGGGTGTTCATTAATCATCCGACCGGTCTGTAAAATTCGGGCCTGGCGACCGGTTTCAACGGGCGGAGGTTCGCCGTGTTGAAAAAATCAAAACTCCGCACAAAAGAATGCCCACCCCGGCCGCGGCGAGGGTGACGTAGAGCGGGCCAAGCGGAAGCAAGAATTTGAATTCCACCCTGTGGGTGCCGGGTGTCAGGTAAACGCCCCGCATGAGGAAATTGCAGCGAAGCAACGGCGCGGGTTGGTCATCCACAATCACATGCCAATTCGGGTCAAACTTGTCATTGAGCAGTAACACGGATGGCGTGTCGGCGTGGGCGCTGAATACGATGTCCTTTGGGGCATAGCTTTCAAATTCCACCGTGCCGGAATCCGAATTGGCATTGGTGGTGTTGGTTGCGGACGGTGTCGGCAGGTTGGTGGAAACCAAAACCGTTTCCCACGGGTCAAAATTGACACTGGCAAGTGTTTGCAGCGTGGCGTTGTCATTGGTGCTGACCTGCCACCGGGAATACAATTTGGCTCGTGGCAGCGCGCCGGTGAACTCGAAAAGCGCATAGTCGCCACTTTCGGCCGGAACCGCCGTCAGCTCCGAATACTGGGTGGGGGTTTCAATTCCCGGCTTGGGCGCCACGTCAAATCGCTGGACAATGCGGAAGCGGCGTTGCTCCGGATCGAGCTGTTGATTTAACGAGTCGAGGAAAGCCGCCGGACCGAGCAGATAGCGGGTGTTGGTCAATTCCCAATGGCGGGCGACGAGATACGCCGAATCCGGCGTTCCCAGCGGCGAAAGTGCCGCTTGATAAGCCGCCAAATCCTCAGGCATGCGCGACATTTGAATGACATCCAAGGACTGGATGTTGTAATAAGGGAAGAGTTGCTGGGACCATTCGATGTTGTAGAGCTCTTCAAAAAGTGACTTGGAGTGCAGGACCGCCACGCGATGTTCATAAGGCCGGTCCTGGAGCAAACTGATGACGGGATTGCCGGCATATTTTTGCGGATAATTCCAGAAAACAATCCAGGGCAAATCCGCGCGTCCCAAATCCAAGACGAGCAGTGTTCCCAGCAGGATTCCTCCCCATTTGGCCCGGCGTCCCGCGAACGCACCGCTCAGCATCAACGAGAGCAACCCCAGGGCAACGGCAAAGAAAAGGCAAAACCAGCCGGCCTGACCGACACTAAACGCGGCGATTTGGCTGGCGGTGTTCTCGTCGGAAAAGCCGACCGTTTTCAAATAAGCAACCAGGCCCGGCTTCTGCACCGCATAAATCAGCCAGGCCAACAAACTGCCGATGAAGAACACAACGCAAAGGGAGGTCCAATTTCGATCGAAGCCCCGGGCTTTGGCCCACCAGGTTTTGAATTGGGCAAGCGGTGAGGTGGGGCCCGCGGCCGGGACTTCCAGATAACGCCGGCTCAAGCCATGGATGCCGTAACCAAAAATGACGACGAGTGCCCACGAAAAGACAAAGAGGTATTTGACGGGATTGCGAATGGTTGAGAAATACGGCAACGCATAAACGAGCCGGTAAAACGGAGCGAACCGGCCAAAAGCCAGAAGCAAGGAAACAATCAACACGGCCGTCCAGAACCAAAGAAACCGCCGATGGGTTGCGGAAAACACGGAATTTTGCCGGCGCAACGATTGGGCAATGGCCCACAAAGCCACCAAAATGACAAGCACACCGGCGTAATTACCGGTGCCACTGAAACGAAGAAATCCTTGTGGCGGCGCTCCCTGTCCGCCATCGGCGTAATAACGATCCCACGCCGGATCGCGTCCCACGGCGCCCCAATAATTGCCTCCGGAGGGGCTGTCCATCCGATAACCGAACAACCCCGGCACCGCGATTCCCAAAGTTTCAATTTTAGGAAGACTCCACTCGGTGGCCCAGTCCCAGTGCTGGGCTTTTGTCTCCGCGTTTTGCTGGGTGCCGACGATGCCTTCAATCTGGGTGCCGACCAACAAAACAATGCTTTGTGTGGCAACGAATCCCGCGAATATCGCAATGACCGCGATTCGACCGATGCCGCGTCCGATTTTTTTCATGGCCGGACCCGGGCCGTCTTCCACCAGGGAATGAAACAGGGCGAAGGCGGCGACTAAAAGACTGAAGATTGCGCCAATGTCCGCGGCTTCCATCACGTTCAGGCCCACCGCCAATCCCGCCAAGGCCAGCCGGCTCCAGCGGAGAAACCACGGGGTAGCCGGCGAGTTGGAGACAATCAAGGCCAACGCGAGAAAATCCAGGCCAAAGGCGATTTGATGTGAAGCGACGCCCCAGCAGGCATCCGAAAATAAAGTGGAAATCAAACACGCCGCCATCCCGCCCAGCATGCATGCCAACGGCGTGAGTTTTAGGGTGCGGCAAAAAGTCCAGGCGCCGAGTCCCAGAATGAAGAGCGAAACCGGCGCAAAAAATTTTGCGAATCCAAGCGGGTGTAGTATCCAGCGAATCAAGGTTGACACGTCGGGCGGGAAAGCCCCTCCGCTGCTGCCCAAGCTGTTAAGATCGGCCCAAGCGCCGGCAACCGCCTGGGGCAACTGGCACCATTGGGTGTTTTGCTGTCCCAACGGTCCGTCATTACTGAATTGGACGAAGTCGGGCAAAAAACTTCTCCAAAACAGGAGAAGCAAAACCGCCGCCAACCCCGTCCCGAACAGAAGACCATGGCGCTGAAATGGTGCGGCCGTGGAAGCCGGCTTGTTGGTTTTCATAAATAATGGGAATCCCAAACAACTGGGACATTTAATTTCAATTCATGCGCTCACGACGCAGGTCAATGGTCAAAGGACGGCAGAAACGAGGCGCAGTTTCTGTTCAGACATGTGATATGTCAAGACGATGATGGATGTAATGGGGTTGCGTTGTTGAAAACCGGGCCATTGCGGTGTGGAGATAAATCGGGTTGGCGTGTTCTTGAGAAAAGAGCAGAAGATGAAAGGGCAATGATGGGTCGCTGGGCCAATGGCCAGCTTAATGATTGCTTGAACTGTTTGGGCTGTGGCCCGTGAGTGTGCGTCGCAAAGCGATCACGGCAGCCTGAACACTCATCTCCAGCAGACGCAGATGCGTCTGAATTGGCCCCAGAGTCGCTTGCAATTGTCTGGACGACGCTCGCGGAATGGCAATGACATCAATCAAAAGCCCCCAATAGAGTGCCAGCGACCGAAAGGATCCGATCATGACAATTTCAGGGACTGGGTTCCGACTTTTGGTTACGCCCAGCACCGTGAAAAAACGATAATCAAATGATTTAAAGAATGTGTCCAACCTGCGTAGCCGCTGGCAGGCCCCCTCTCGTCTGTGGGGCGACGGCACGTAAACTTCCAGCATCACGATCGGCAGTTTGCGGCTAAAAAGTGCCGCGCCACTCTCCAGGACTTCCGGTTCCATCCCCTCGACGTCGATTTTCATTACATTGACGACGGCGTCCGGCCCTAGATTCCGATTAATAATCTCGGAAAGCGGATGAGAAACCACCCCCTGGCCATCGTTGGCCGAACGACGAAAGCTGGTTGAGCCGGTGTCGCCCGGGGTTAAGTCGACGATCCGCCGGGTTTGACCCAGACCCACCAGCGCGTTAACAGCCAGCACCTGTGAAAGTTGATTGAGCGCCAAGTTTTGCCGAAGCAGCTCAAAGGTGAAAGGGGCAGCCTCAATGGCAAGGGTCCGTCCCGCAGAAGCGGCGCGGGCGAGCGGAACCGTCATGGTGCCGATGTGCGCACCGATGTCTACGACGGTATCCGTCTTTTCGACCAGGGAAAGCAACAGGTCCCGCTCGATACCTTGATGACCAGTGGTCGACGACAAATGCCGGAGCACTCTGTCGCCCTGGGCAACCCGGAACAGCCCCCAAGGTGTTCGTACCTCAACTATGTGCTCCCCATCGTTCATAAGATCTAAAGCTTAATGGTAACATTTCAGGTTGAATTTGGTTTTATTCACCGTCCTCAGGTGCCGGTTTTCAAAATCCGCTCGTATTCGGGAGCAATCTTGTTCCAGTCAAATGCGCCAAGATCCAACGGGTTGAGGTGTTCGACCAGGCGATTGTATTGATTGAGATCCAGGAGGCTTTTGCGTATGGCATCGGCCCAAGAATTGTAATCGAAATTGTCCACGATGATACCCACGTTCTCATGTCCCGGGACCTCGTCGAAAGCGCAGGCTTTGCTGACCACGACGGGCAGCCGGTGCTGCAAGGCTTCCAGCACGGTAAGCGGGAACCCCTCGCACCGGCTGGGTAAAAGAAGGAAATCAGCCTTCTCATAGTACATGGCCATATTCTCCGGCGGCACACGCGGGTGATCTGGGAATCCGATTGCTGTGAGCGAGACATCCACGCCTTGCTTGCGAAGCAGCTTGATGATGGCCTCGGCGTGGTCCAGACCCTTTTGGTAGACGGTCGAGCCGACAATGAGCGCTGCAAACCGTGGGTCCTTCTTCGGTGGCCGCGCCCGGCCCTTCAACTGGGACAGGCCATTGTAGATGACGCAGCCGGTTTCCTTTTTGACCTGATAGTTCGCCGTGTAACAATTCTGGATGTATTTGGTGATGAAGGTAAAATAATCGACACGGTAACAGGTCAGCTTTTCCATCAGGAAAATAATCCAGCGATAGAAGTAGTAGAATCCTTTGACATACCAGAGTTTCCAGGGCATCCCGCGCACCAGATAGCGGGTGGCTGAATCGAAATTGGAGCCATGAGCCGTTACGATTAGTTTGATGTCCGACGGTATTCGATCGCGGAGCAGGCTTGGGAACAGCGCGTATTCGATGCCGTGAATGTTGACAACGTCACCGTCCCTGGCTTTGGCCTTCAGGAAAGTGTAGATGCGATGGCTGTAAACGTAGCGCCCCCAGAAAAACAACCGGTCCGCGATGTTAAAACGGGCGGTCTTGAGGTTGAAGCATCTGACGCCGCCATACTGAAACTCGTCTTCCTGCGAGGGATCGTTGCATATCAGGCGCAGGTCTTCCTTGAAAGTGCTGGAAAAAGCGTCGACCAGCCTCCTGACCACCTGCTCGACTCCGCCGCCAACATAGGGGGAATTGTAACAAACAATATAGATCATGATTTTCCGGCAACTATCATCGTCTGTTTTACATCCGTTATGATACACCACACAAAACACATGGGATGAAACAGAAATCCGGGCATATGACAAAGGTATCGAATGAGTGGCGGCCAGGCATGAATAACAAACCGCGCTTGTTTTACCTTAAAACCAGCCGTGGCAAATAGATTGCCCAGCAGCAAGGGGGTCCAACAATAGAGGTGTTGATTTATATCTTTTTCGGTGTATTTGCGTTCCTCGCGACATTTAATTGGGACATAAAATACAATTTTTCCAGTATCTTTTAACTTGGGATACAAACGCTTGATGACGTCCAGGGGATTATGGACGTGCTCCAAGGCGTGGTTGGATATGATCAGGTCAAACATGACATCTTTGGGCAAATCCTCGATTGTTTCCACTACCGTTACCCCATTTTCTTCGGCCACCTGTCGCGCATGCGGATTCAGTTCCACTCCGTATCTCTCTTTACATCGGTACGCGGCTAAAAAGTATCCCCCGCCACAACCAAAATCTAGAACCACATCCGTAGGTTTGATAAATTTATCAAACTTCCAGTAATCACAGGTTACGGCAACCCGGCCCAATTTTTTTTGCCAGTCAAAGTATTTTTGATCGTAATGGTTGTTCATACATCGTATCCGCTATTTGTCTTGAACCAGTTCACTCTCGACGGCCTTGGTTATGATGTTATGCCAATCATAACCGGGTGGCAGTAGCGCTGTTGAGTCAACCAGATGAGCGGCCAGGCTCGGCATCGGCTGCCACAGACTGCGTTTGCGACTGAATAGAATATGTTTCCAACCAAATA
>JBEKTH010000073.1:0-14316 GCA_049516255.1 Verrucomicrobiota bacterium | reverse complement strand
CACGATTGTCCCCTGCGCCGTGGGCATCTTGCGCGTGTCCGGATCCGTCACCGACACCTGTTTTTCTTCACCGTCCTGCAACTGCGCCAGCAGTTCCTTGTGCCACTCCTGTTTCTCCCCCAACGCCGCGATCTTCGCGGCCAGTTCCTCCTTGCTCAGCGTCGCGCTGCTCGGCTCGGCTGCGTCGGCACTGTCCAGTTGCGCCAGATATTCGGCCAGCCGCGCGTCCGCCCGCGCGATGAGCTCCTCAAGCTTGGCCGCGTTAAAGTTCTGGTCCCGCGCGTTGACCGCCCCGAACTTGCTCCCGTCAATGGCCAGCAACTGACCCCCGAACAACTCCAGTTTCCGGCACAGCACCGTGAACTGCCCGCTCACCGCCCCCAACGGTTTGAGGTTTTCCTTCCGGAAATCGGCAATCGTCTTGAAATCCGGCGTCAGCTTGCCCAACAGCCAGATCACCTCCACGTTCCGATGACATTCAGCCTCCAGCAGCCGGCTGGAGCGTATCCGATGCAGATACCCATACAGATACAATTTGAGCAGCGCCCCCGGGTCATACGGCGGCCGGCCCGTGGCCGCGCATTGCGCCTTGGCAAAGCCCAGTGCTGGCAAGTCCAGCGTACCCACGAACGCGTCCAGAAACCGCACCGGGTTTTCGGCTCCGACATAATCCTCCAGCCGTTCAGGGAACATCAAGGTTTGGGACCGGTCCAGGCCACTGCGATGTTTCATGCTTGAAACTGACCAACCTCAGGCGTAATTGTTCAATTCATGAACGACTTTTCACACGGCCTCGCACTGCAGCGAACCCGGACATCGCGCTTTGGTTGCAATCCACGCATCCCGTGGGCCGGGTCGCTGAGCTCTGGACGGTAGGTGTCATTTGCACGCCATGAGATTTCTGCCCATTTTGGTTGCCGGAGCGCTGATGCTCTTGCCGGCTTGCAGCACGCAGCCAAAGGAGAATTGTCAGCAGGTTTAGTTTCACATTTGAAGTGCGACAAATTGGTTAGTAGCAGGCTTCGAGAAGGCGAAGGGGCACCGTGAATTTTTGCCGGTTCAGGCCGGCGCGCCCAGTTGCAGGCGTTTGTCACTTTCGAGCAGGGTTTTCAAGTTCGCCCAGTTCGCCTCGTTCATGTCGTTGAAGGCATTCAGATAAACGGCCACGGCTTCGCCGGGATATTTGGCGAGCAAGGTGTCAATGGCGGATTTCAATCTGGCGTCATCCATCGTCGCAGGCAGATCGTCCACGACGCCCTCGTTGTTGGGCAAACCGAGCGCATTGAGGAAGTCCACCAGCACCTGCCGCTGCTTTTTCACGAGCCACACGCGAATGAGCCCGGCGGCGGCGGCTTCGAGGGCCGGGCGGGACAGGGTGGCAATCATCGCGGCCTGGCGCTGGGCACGCGGCTGGCGTTCGAGAAACACCGGTCGCACATGGCGCGCCTGCGCCACCGCGCTGAGCGTGGCCTTGTAGACGGGCTTGTCCGATTCGTGGGTGAAGTCGAGCATTTCATTCGCCAGGGCGGCCGACATGAAACCGAAGAGTTCGTGGGAGGTTAACATTCGAGAGTTGAGAGTTGAGAGTTGAAGGTTGAAAGTTTGGAAATCAGATGGTGGTGACGGAGATCTTATTTTTTTTTGCCAGTTGTTCGCAAGCTTCGCGTTCGAGCAACAGCGTATTCCCGGCTTCGAGCGCGAGCACGGCCACGCCCGACGCAGCGCAGGTTTCCACCGTTTGCGCGCCCAGGCAGGGAATGTCGAATCGCATGTCGTGACCGGGTTTGGCGACCTTGACAGCCACCGCGCCGCCGTCCTTGCCGGCGAGCTGGCCACCGCGCGCGAGGCATTGGTCCGTGCCCTCAAACCCTTCGACGGCCAGCACCACGCCGCTTTTGACCACGACGAGCTGGCCGATTTCGAGCCGCGACGTCTCCCGGGCAATGCGAAACCCAAAGTCCACGTCCGACTGTTGTTCGGCCGAAAGTTTCGGGCCCAACTGAAAACCGGCCGCGGGCATGAGCGGTTTGAGCCACGGCGTGGCTTCAATCAATTCCACGCCGTCCTTTTTCAATTCCTCCGCGATGGCGCCGAAAATGGTGTGGGCATTTTTTTCCTTCAGGCGCAACAACACTCCCACGGCCCGCAAATCGGGCCGCAGGTCGTAAAGGTTTTTGGGCGCGATCTGGCCGACCATGACGCATTGCCGGATGCCGCGGCCGGCAAACGCGGCAATCATTTTGGAAAGCTGGCCGACCTTGAGCCAGACAATTTCATCCACGAGCGGAGTGAGCGCCGTGTCGGTTTCATTTTCAAACGCGACGGCGACGAGGTGTTTGACGCCGGCAACGCGCGCCTGCCGGGCAAATTCCAGCGGCAACGAGCGGTTGCCGGCAATCAGGCCGAGGGAGGCGGGCGCGGTGTTCATGGCCAAGGGCAGCATGAAGAATCACGGATGAAGAAACAAGTTGGAAGCGTTCCCGCTTTTTAATGTAGCGACGGACTGTGACCGTCGCAATTTTTTGAAAAACACAAGAAATGCGGCGCTCACAGAACGCCGCTACAACACAATGTCCCGTCCCGGCACAGGTTGTCTCATTCGGTAAAATATTGACGGCCGTGTAAAATAAAATTACTCCGACGCGGCAACAACCGGCAAAAAGGCATTTTTCAAATGTGGCTTGCAAGGTGCTTTGCCAGATAGCAATGTCGCACCTCGAATCAACGGATAAAACCATGGCTTCGCCGCTGGCACCCAGCGGCGCGGAAAACCGCCGGGAAAATCGCAAGGCCGATGCCGACCGGCACATATCGGCCACCCTGGCGCACGAATTGAACAACCTTCTGACCGTCGTCCAGGGCCACGCCGAACGCCTTTGTCTCAAGCATCAGGAGGATTCCGCGCTGGCGTCGAACCTGAAAACGATCGCGGACGCCACCCGGCGCGCGGCCGAACTCGTTCGCAATGCTCCCAAGCCCGATCTCAGCCCGCCGACAGCGTAATTTTTCCTGTAGCGGCGGTCTGCGACCGCCGCATTTCCCCTGGTGACTTTGGAGAGCGCGGCGCTCACAGAGCGCCGCTACAGCCATTTTGCAGGGATTTTACTTCCAGTAACTCCAGCTCACGTCGGGAAAAAGGTTGTCGCGTGACTCCACTTCGGCCAGCCATTTTTCGTCCACGGCCGTTTCGGTCAGTTGTTCGTGCAGGGCGATAAAACGCAGCAAATGGTCCTTCACGCGGCGGCGCGCGTAATCCGGGCTGGTGCCGGCGCGTAAAATGAACGGCCAGTCGCTGGCCTGCGCCAGCAACAATTCGCGCGCGGCCTGCCGCAACGCCCGCGCCTTCAGGCCGGTCGCCGTCGGGAATTTCCGGACGAGGCCGGTCATGCGTTCCTGCGCGATTTGCAGGTGGGGATAAATCCATTCGTTCGATTCGTTCAGCCAGGCGCGCCAGTAACCCTCCTCGCCCCAGCTCGACGCGCCGGGGTTGGCGACCTGGTTGGTCGGATGGCGGTGCAGATATTCGCCCGGCGTGATGAGGGTGAGGATTTTCTGATCGTAAAAAAGCTTGCGGACGAAATAATCGAGAAATTCCGGCCCTTCATACCACCAATGGCCGAATAATTCCGCGTCGTACGGGGCGATGGCGATCGGCGGACGGTCCAGAAATCCGGCCACGCCCTGGGTTTGTTTGATGCGCTCGTCGAGAAAATGCCGGGCGTGTTCATTGGCCGCCTGCAAGGCCAGGTCGCGCTGGTAAATCTGCTTTTCCCCGGGCCCGCCGGTGATGCGATAATACTTGATGCCGGTGAACCCGCGGTTTTCCGGCGAGGGCAGGTGCGGTTTCACGTAATCGAAATCGAGGTCGAAGCCGATGTCGCGGTAAAAATCGCGGTAGCGCGGGTCGCCGGGATAACCTTCGTGCTGGCTCCAGACCTGCCGTGAGGAATCGAAGTCGCGGCCGAACGCGGCGATGCCGTTGGGCGTGAAAATGGGCGCGAACGTGCTGTAACGCGGGCGGGGACGCGCGTGCAAAATGCCATGCGTGTCGAGGATGAACCAGCGGATGTTGGCCTCCTGCAAAACCATTTCCACGCCCTCGGTATAGGCGCATTCC
This sequence comes from Verrucomicrobiota bacterium, assembly GCA_049516255.1. Lineage (GTDB taxonomy): Bacteria > Verrucomicrobiota > Verrucomicrobiia > Limisphaerales > UBA11358 > UBA11358. The sequence continues at coordinate 10,199 of JBEKTH010000073.1, read as the reverse complement.
GGCAGCCAGATGCCGACCGGATCGCGTCCAAAACAACCGCGATAATGGTCGCGCGCCGTCAGGATTTGCGCGCGCAATGAGGGGGGATGGCCGGCGAGCAAAGGCAACAGCGCGTGCGTCGCGGCCGTGGTGATGATTTCAATGCGGCCTTCCTCCTGAAAGGTGCGGAAGACGTTGACGAGATTGCCTTCCCAGGCCCGCCAGCGATTGCGGATGGAGACAAACCGGTGGTGATACATCCACGCCAGTTCGCGGTACGCCCGGTCCCAGTGCGTGCGGTGAATTTCCTTTTCCGCCAGTTCGATGAGGCTGTTGAGATGCCGTTCGTATCGCTGGCGCAGCAGCGGGTCGAGCAGCATCGCGCACAAGGTCGGCGAGAGTGAAAACGTCAGGCGCGCGTCCATGCCGTCGCGCTTCCAGCCTTCCAGCGTTTGCAACAGGGGAATGTAGGTTTCGGTGATGGCTTCAAACAGCCAGCATTCCTCCAGAAATTTTTCGTGCTCGGGATGGCGCACGAACGGCAGGTGCGCGTGCAGAACGAGGGATAAATATCCTTGCATAGTCGTTCAAGCCCCGTCGGTCACTCGTCCAGTTTGTCTGAAATCCATTTCGCCAGGGAACCGGCTTTGATTAAAACCGCCACCCCCAGGGCAAACAGAATGGCCGGGAGAACGACCTGAAAAAAACGCAAGGGCGCATGGCGGGTGGAGCTTTCCAGCCAGGCCAGACTCAGTTCGACCACGCCCAGGCCAATCAGCGCTACGGCGATGAAACGAACCAGCATCAGGGCTCCGCGGTGGGGCGCGTCCATGAAATTCACAGATTTTCCGGCAACGGCGCTTTCAATGACGGGTCCTGCGGGTGCGCGCCGACATCGCCCAGATAATCCGTCGCGCGGCTGAATTTCAAATCCGCCGCGCGGGCCTCCGTGCCGTCGGTGGAAACAGCCACGGCCGGCAAATCATATTTTCCGTCCGGCAGCGCAAAGCGGTAACTGAATGAACCGTCGGGACGCAATTTGATCTCGTGGCCGCCGAGGGTCACCTTGGCCGACGGCTCGGTCGCGCCGTAAATGATCAATTCCGCGTTGACGTTGAACCAGAACCCCTTCGCCTGCTCAAGGCCGCCGAACGGACTGGACAGACTCGAAACGCCAAGCGACGAAATTTCATGGGCCAGCCGGCGACGGATCAATTCCGTGATCTCGAGCGAGCCCATCCACACGCGGCGGACGTCGTCTATGTTGATGATTTTCGCCAGCGCCTGCTCCTGCTGGGGCGTCCAGGCCGGAGACGGCCGGGAAACCGCGCGTGGCAGGTCCGGGTGACCTTCCTGCCGGAGTTCTTCCAGCGCCTGCGCCAGGGGAAGATTTTCCTGCACGGCGGCCTTGATGATTTCCATCAATTGAGCAAACGGAAATTCAAACGGGATCGTCGCAAATTCGGCGCCGGCCTCCGGTGAAACCGCATCGGGCGGGGTGACCGTGGCCGCCGACTCCGCCACCCGCACCCATTTGCCGAGCGACGAGTAGTAGCCGAGTTCGGCGGCGTAGGATTCCCCGGCGCGTTCGACGTGAGCAAACCAGTGGCGCGATTCGGGATGGACGTGGATTTCGGTGATCGGATGGCCTTCCAGCTTGTGCGGATACACCCGCAGAACCAGATGACCGTCGGTCGAGCGCGTATTGCAGCGCGTTTGTTGCTCGCGGGTCAGATCCCAATGCGCGTACAGCCAGTGCGGATCGCGCGCGGTCAAAAACAACTGGCGCGTCCCGTAGGCCTCGGGCAACTCGGCCTCGCTGGTTCCAAAATGTTGCGAGGGTGGCACGGGACCGAGCGCGTATTTCCGGCCGGGACCGCTGACGGTTGATGGCGCGGGTTGATCGCCTTCCAGCAGAATGGCCGGAATTTCATTTTTTTTGCGGTGCGCGGTTTCGTCGGGTTTGGGTTTGGATTTGGCGGCGCGTTTGACTTCCAGCGGGGTGGCGACGGATTCAAAATTGGAAACGAGGCTGTCTTTAAATTTTCTCGTTGCTGGGCGTCCGGTTTTAACAGGCTTGGCAGGGCTGTCGGAGTCGACGGTTTCTTCCGGCAGGGTTGGGACGGCGCGACGCAAACGCGTGGTTGGGGTGTCGGTTTTCTTCTTGACTGATACGGTTGCCGGTTTTCTTTTCATAACAGCAAATCCCTGTTTTCTGGCGATGACTTCATTGCCACGCAAAAGTTTACGGCGGAAGAACGGGCAACGCAACGGGAATTTCACCCGTCAAATGCGCTTGCTGTCCGCCCCAGAGTGTGTTTTGATGGGCAGAAGCCGCATGAGTCAGTCTGAAAGCAATGGGGTCGCCGGGTCGCCGCCCACCATCTTCGTGGTGGATGATGAACAGATGTTGCTGGATTTGGCCGAGATGATTTTGGAACCGGCGGGTTTTCAGGTGTGCCTCTTTATCGACCCGCAAAAGGCACTGGCGGAATATGTTGCCGCCCAATCACCGCCGGATGTCCTCGTGACCGATTATGCCATGGCCGGAATGAACGGCATGGATCTGATCCGCGAATGCAAACGCGTCAACCCGCGCCAGAAAACCATCCTGCTCAGCGGCACCGTGGACGAAAGCATTTATAACCGTTCGGCGGTAAAACCGGACCATTTCCTCGCCAAGCCTTATCAAATCAACAAGCTGGTGGAGGTGATCCACTCGTTGATCGCCCGGTAAAGCAGTTCAACTCGGCCCGGAGACCCGGGGGAAATCGTGAATCATCGCGCTTATGAAAACGCTCAAAAAAATATTCTGGGGAATGGTCCTCGCCCTGGTGGTTTTCGTCATTGTGGGCATCATCATCGCCGGCCCGTTCCTGGGCGGCATCGTGAAAAAAGGCGTTGAAACCTTCGGACCCAGGATCACCCAGGTTCCCGTTAAACTGGATGAAGTACATTTGTCGTTGTGGACCGGCTCGGCCGAGGTCAAAGGCCTGGTGGTCGGCAACCCCGCAGGCTATCAAACCCCGCAGGCCATCAGCGCCGGCCTCATCGCTGTCGGCGTAAATCCCCTGTCCGTGCTGTCCGACAAAATTGTCGTGCGCTCGCTGGACGTGGAATCCCCGGAAATCACTTTTGAAGGCGGTCTGGGCGGCAACAATCTCAGCCAAATCATGGACAACGTCAACGCCGCCGCGAAAAGTGCCGCGCAAACCGGCGGCACGGTTTCAACCAATGCCACCGCCCGGACCCAACCCTCCAAAAAATTCGAAGTGGATGATTTCCTGATCACCGGCGCCAAAGTTCATGTGGACCTCACGGAACTCGGGGGAAAGGAAACGACGCTTTCATTGCCTTCGATTCACCTGACGAATCTGGGCCAGAATGCCGATGGCATCACCGCGACTGAATTGACCCGGAGCGTACTGGACGCCATTTTGACCGCCACCGTGAAGGCGGTCAGCCAGGCCGGCATCAGCAAAGGGGCGGAAAGCCTGATTAAAAATGCCGACAAAAACGCGGGCGCCGGGGTCAGCAATCTCATCAACAAGGGACTCGGCAATTTATTGGGCAAATAAATTCCCCCGCCCTGGCCCGCTGCCCAACGCCTGCAACTTTGGGATTGCAAGCCTGACGGATTATCCTTAGACTTTTGCCATAAACCCGAGGCGAGGTTATGTTTTTTGGCGTTGACTATTATCCTGAGCAGTGGGTCTTCCCTTACAGCGGCACCGCTGACAACCCCGAGGGCGCCTGGGAACGCGACGCCGAATTGATGGCCCAGGCCGGCATCAATGTCGTCCGGATCGGTGAAAATTCCTGGGGCATTTGCGAACCCAAGGAAGGCAAATATGATTTCCTCTGGCTGCGCCGGGTCATGGACATCATGCAAAACCAGAACATCAAGGTTGTCCTCGGCACGCCCACCGCCGCCCCGCCCATCTGGCTGGCCAGAAAGCATCCCGACATCCTGCCGCTGGACGAACACGGTCTGGTCAAACATGAAGGCACGCGCCGCGCCGCCTGTTTCAACAACGACGCCTATTGGAACGCCTCCAAGCGGCTCGTGGAAAACATGGCCCAGGCACTGGGCGACCATCCCCAATTGATCGCCTGGCAGATTGACGGCGGCCTCGGTGGACACCAAACCGAATGGTCGTTCAATGAAGATTCGCGCCTGGAATGGCAAAATTGGCTGAAATTGAAATACAAAACCGTTGAGCGACTCAACGACCAGCTCGGCTTGCGTTACCTGGGCCAGATTGTTACCTCCTTCGAGGATGTGCCCATGCCCATGTCCGCGCCCACGACACACAACGCGGCCTTGTTATTGGACTGGTACCGGTTTTCCAGCGACGCCATCGTCGCCTTCGTTCGCATGCAGGCCGACGTGCTGCACGAACTTTGTCCTGATCACCCCGTCACCGTCAACCTGCGCGCGCTCCGCCGGAAATTCGATCACTTCGACATGGCCGACGCCGTGGATTTCGTTTCGGTGGATAGCCGGCCGGCGATCAAAACCAAATCCTCCGAACTGGCGTGCGACATCGACATCCTTCGCTCCCTGAAAAAAACCGGCATCAAAACGCCCGACGGCGATTGCGGCTTCTGGGTGATGGAACAAAAAGTGGGCCAGGTCAACTGGCAGGACGTCAACTCGCTGGTGCGGCCCGGCATCATCCGGCTGTTCACGTATCAACTCATTTCCCGCGGCGCGTGCGGCGTGCTTTACTATCGCTGGCGCCAGCCGCGCATCGGCAATGAGAAATTTTACGGCGCCGTCCTGTCGCATCACCTCGAAGGCAACAACCGCGTCTTCAAGGAAATAAGCCAGATCGGCGAAGAATTGAAGCTGCTCGCGCCCGCGCTCAAGGACACGAAGGTTGTCGCGCAAACCTGCATTCTTTACACCCACGACAACGATTGGACGCTGCAACAACCGATGCAGCCCAGTAAATTTTTCAACCTGCGCGAGCACATTCAGCTCATTTATAACGCGCTTCATGATCGCAACATCCCTGTGAATTTCGCGCGCCCGACCGAGGACCTGTCCCAATACAAAATTGTTTTTGCGCCGTCCCTGCATCTGTTGGCTGCCGGCGAGGCCGACCGCCTCAAACTGTACGTCCAAAACGGCGGCACGCTCGTCAGCACGTTCAATACCGGCCTGGTCAACGAACACAGCATCGCGCCCGACACGGGTTACCCGAACGACCTGACCGATTTGTTCGGGCTGGAGGTTTTGGAATTTGATCCCATCCCGCCCGGCGAGGAAAACCATCTTACGTTCAAAGGCGCGTTTCCCACGAGCCACGTCCATCCCGCGCGGCTCTGGTGCGACGTGATCGAGCCGAAGGGTTGCCAGGTGCTGGCCACTTATGCCAAGGATTTCTATGCCGGCCGGCCGGCCTTGACGATGAACACCTTCGGCCTCGGCCGGGCCGTCTATCTCGGCACCATGAGCCACCAGCATTTGTATCATGATCTCATCGTTTGGCTGCGCCAGATGTGCGGACTGCTGCCGTTGCTCAAGGTCCCCGAAAACGTCGAGGTCAGCATGCGCGAGAAGGAAGGCATGCGCGTTTTCTTCCTGATCAACCACCAAAACTCACCCGTGCGCATCCAGTTTTACAAACCGATGCACGATTTCCTCACCGGCAATACGTTCTCCGGCAACTACGACATTCCGCCACACGGCGTGCTGGTCCTGGATGAACGGATCGAGGCCAAGCCGGCTGAAGCCACCGCCTGAGTTTTGCCCGCTGCTCCCCGGTGAATTTCACCAACGCAATTCCCGCTGCGCTCGCCCTGCTCAGCTGCGCGCTCGCCCTCTGGCAATGGCTGGCCGCCCGGCGCTTTCCCCTGCATCGGCGGATCACCGATGCGTCCTTTGCGCCCGCCGTTGCCGTGCTCAAACCCCTCAAGGGCATTGACGAAACAACCGCCGACTCGTTGGACAGCTGGTTCAACCAGAATTACACCGGGCTGACGCAAATTCTCTTCGGCGTCGCCGACGCCAGCGATCCGGTTTGTACAATTGTCCGTGAACTCATCGAAAAGAATCCCGGCCGCGACGCGCAACTGGTGGTTTGCGGCGAATCAATGGGAACCAACGGCAAAATTTCCACGCTCATCCAGTTGGAACGGCTGGCAAAGCATGAATTGATCCTCATCAGCGATGCGGACGTGCGGGTGCCGCCCGATTTCCTCGTCAACGCCGTTACGCCGTTGCGCGATGATAAAACCGCGCTCGTGAATTTTTTTTACCGGCTGGCCAACCCGGCAACGTTGGCCATGCGTTGGGAGGCCGTTGCCATCAATGCCGATTTTTGGAGCCAGGTGTTGCAGGCCGCCAGCCTCAAGCCGCTCGACTTTGCGCTCGGCGCGGCCATGCTCGTCCGCCGCCAGGCGCTGGCCGGAATCGGCGGGTTCAATTCCCTGGCCAATTGCCTCGCCGATGACTACCATCTGGGTCATCGGATCGCCGAAAAGGGCCATCGCCTGGCATTAAGCCCCGTCGTCGTCGAATGCTGGGATGCGCCGATGAACTGGCGGGAAGTCTGGCGGCACCAGCTTCGCTGGGCGCGCACCATCCGCGGCTGCCGGCCGCTGCCCTATTTTCTCAGCATCCTGTCCAACGCCACCCTCTGGCCGCTGCTATGGCTGGTGGTTTCCCTGATTTCACGGGCGACGCCCGGCCCGGCGCTTGCCGCCATCGCCTGCCTCTTGATCCGTATCTGCCTGGCCCAAAATCTTCAGCGCCGGTTCACCCCGGAACGCCATTTGGTTTCACCGTCCTGGCTGGTGCCGGTGAAGGACTTGTTGCAAGTGGCGCTTTGGCTGGGAGCGTTTATGGGCAACACGGTTGAATGGCGCGGACAACGGATGAAACTCCATCGGGACGGAACTTTAATTGCAGAACGGTAGGTCCAACTGCCAATATCCAGGCGGATCCCCGGGGTTTGGTACCAAAACCATTTTCAATCATTACCCAGGCGGTTGAGGAGCAAAGGCGAAACGACCTGGTCTTTGGTTTAAACGCTTTCGCGCTGCTTGGTGAATAACTTTCCCGGATTTTCCTTGATTCTATCAACGAATAGTGTGCATAAGTAAACATATTCCAAGATTCCGGTGGAAAGCAGCCGAAAGGATGTTATGAAAAAGACGTTGAACGTGTCGGGGCAGGCGTTTTTTTTGGCTTTTGCACTGGTGGCAGTTGTTTGCCTTCCCGCAGTTTCCTCCGATATTCAATCCGGAGAACTTCAGATCAAGTCGGTCCAGGGCCGGGTGGCATATTCGACCGATCACTCGACCTGGGCGGATCTCAAGCCCGGCATGGTTTTGGCCAAAGGCGCCGAGCTTAAGACCGGACCGGATTCCGCCGCCGACCTGGAATTTGCTTATAGCGGGACCGTGCTCCGCCTGAGACCGGATTCGTTGCTTGAGTTGGCCAGGATGGATGAAGTGGTGGCCGAGGAAAATGTCATCATTGACACGCGTTTGAACCTCAGGTCCGGCAGCCTTATTGGTTCGCAGCACAAGCTGGCCAAACCTTCCACCTTCACCATTACGACGCCAAACGGTTCCGCGACCATCCGGGGCACGGAATACCTTGTTACTTCCGTCGGGGCCGTTACCTGTTTCCGCGGAGAAGTGGCTGTCAGTTCCTTCCTTCAAGGCAGTCCGGTCAGCGCTCAAGTTCCGGCCGGGTTTTCTTTCAACCCAGGCACCGGTCAGGTGGCGGCAACCGCCCCGGATTATCTGGCGAATTCCAGCCAGGATGTCCAGACCGTGCGTGACAATGCGGACAAGCTCGGAAATGACCATGGCTACCCCGGTGGCGAACCGGAGTGCGAAGTGTCACCCATCAAGGGCCACCATGATCACGATCACGATCATGATCACGATCACGACCACGACCATGGTGATGATCACGGTGGCAACCATGGTGACGACCATGGCAGCGGTCACAACTTCTGATCGGCGGGCCGACCGCCTCAATCGATGAAGGTTAAGCCAGCTTGAGATGAGGCGGCGGGAGATGACGCCGCCCACTTTGTAATTTTCGATTGCAGGTTTCGGATGGCCGGGTGAAATTCCTCCCGAAATGGCAACCGCTTCCGAAGTTTCCGCCGATTTGATATATGAACTGCCTTCCATCGTCGAACGATTGAATCCGGCGGAGCTGTTTCCCAAATCACAACCGCTGGAGATTGAACTGGGTTGTGGCGACGCTTCGTTCCTCGTCGAGTACGCCCGGCGGCATCCGGAACGGAATTTCATTGGCATCGAACGGTTGCTCGGCCGTCTCCGCAAACTGGATCGCAAGGGCCGGCGCGCCGGACTGACCAACCTGCGCGGCGTGCGCATCGAGTCGTCTTATTTTCTGAAATATCTGCTCCCGCCCCATTCGGCGTCGGCCGTGCATGTTTATTTTCCCGACCCCTGGCCAAAGAAAAAACACCGCAAACACCGGCTCATCAACCCGCCCTTCGCCGAAACCGTCCACCGCGCGCTCCAGCGAGAAGGCGTCGTTTATTTGCGCACGGACGACCGGGATTACTTCGAACAGATGACCGGCGTATTCGACGCCAATCCGGGGTTTGAAAAGGTTGAGACGCCGGGTGAATTGTCAGAATTGCTGACGGATTTCGAGCGGGATTTTCAGGCGCGCGGGATTAAAACACTCCGCGCCGCGTACCAACTACATGACCCGCACGAATTGCAGTTGATTTCGTAAATCGTAACTCGCCAATCGTAAATTCATCACACATCAATCACCGGACCGTCATCGTCGCGGGGGTTTTTGGGCGGCGGCGGCCGCCGCTGGACGGTCACGCGCGCGCTGCCGGTCAGAACATTCAGGGCGACCGACACGATACTGATGATGAGCGCGCCCAGAAAGGCAAACCCGAAACTGTCCACCTGAAAATACGGCCCCATGAGCACGCCCACAAAGTAAAGCAGCAGGGCGTTGATGACCAGGGTGAACAGGCCCAGTGTAAAAATCAGCAGCGGCAGCGCCAGCAGCAGCAGAACCGGCCGGACGAACGCATTGAGAATGCCCAATAACAAGGCCGCCACAATCAGATCCGTCGGGTTCGCGTAACGGATGTGGCCGCGCAGGATGATGGCCGCGATCAACACCGCAAATGTGTTGATGGCCCAATTGCCAAGAAAGCGCAGAAATTTTCCGGTTCCCGTTTGCATATGCACGCGCCGAAAATCAGCGTTTCCCACAATGCGCCACGCGGCACAGAAAAACAAGGAACGTTTTGAGTGGATTCTTCATCCCCATCATCCCAAACTCTGCCACCATCATGAAAATCGCGTTGTCCCTGTCCTTCGTCCTGCTTGGCCTGGGGGTTGCACCGTCCACGTTCGCCCAAAACGTCACCGCCCCCGGCGCGAAACTTGAAAAATTGGCCGGTGATTTTGCCTTTACCGAGGGTCCGACCTGCGACCGGGCCGGCAACGTGTTTTTTGTGGACCAGCCGAACAATCGCATCCTGGAATGGACGACCGGCGGAAAGTTATCCACGTTCCTGCAACCGTCCGGCCACGCCAACGGAATGATGTTTGACGCAGACGGCAATTTGATTGCCTGCGCAGACGAGCACAACGAACTTTGGTCCATCGCTCCCGATAAAAAAGTGACGGTGCTCATCAGGAATTTCCAGGGCAAATATCTCAATGGCCCGAATGACGTCTGGGTCGCACCCGACGGCGCGATGTATATCACTGACCCGTTCTACCAACGCACGTGGTGGGATCACACCACCATGGCGCTACCGAACCAGGAAGTTTTTTATCTTTCGCCCGACCGCAAACATCTAAAGCTTGTGACTGACGATCTCGTGAAGCCCAATGGCATCACCGGCACGCCGGATGGCAAAACCCTTTTTATCGCCGACATTCAGGCGGACCAGACCTGGCGTTATGACATCCTGCCGGATGGTTCGTTGACAAACAAAACGCTGTTTTGTGCAAAAGGCTCGGACGGCATGACGATTGACGAGGACGGCGACCTTTATCTTTGCGGCCACGGCGTGACCATTTTCAATAAAACCGGCCAGCGGATTGAACACATCGATGTGAAGGAACCGTGGACAGCCAACGTCTGTTTTGGGGGCAAGGATCGCCAGACACTATTCATCACCGCGAGCGAGTCCCTTTATTCAATTCGCATGCGCGTCAAAGGAGCGAATCCGTCGAAATAG
>JBEKTH010000072.1:0-14335 GCA_049516255.1 Verrucomicrobiota bacterium | reverse complement strand
GCGTTCCGCGCGGAACCGCCTACGCGGCGTCCAAGGCGGCCGTGGTGCATCTGACGAAACTCGGAGCCATCGAACTGGCGCCGCGCCGCATCACGGTGAACGCCATCAGTCCGGGCACAATCCTCACGCCGGCCGTCACTCGAATTGCCACCAATCCCGAAATTCCCTTCATTGAACGGCGGACACCGTTGGGCCGGCTGGGGCAACCGGAAGAAGTCGCCGCGCTCTGCCATTTTCTTGCCTCCGACGAGGCGGCTTACATCACCGGCCAAAACATCGCCATGGACGGCGGACTCACCGTCGGCTGGACCGAGTACGACCTGGTTCCTCCGGCCAATATACAGCATGGGAGGTGGGTGGATGATGTGTGAGACGTTGCATAATTCGGAACGCCGGTCTCCGACCCGGCGCAACGCCGAAGGCCGGCCGTTGATGGTGGAGTTGCCCGCCGGTGAATTCATGATGGGTGAAAATGCCGGCGATAAATTCACCAACGACACCGAGCGCCCGGCGCATCGCGTCCGCATTCCGCCGGGCGTCGCGTTGGCTTGTTTTCCGGTGACGCTTGGCGAATACCGGCGTTTCCGTCCCGACCATGCCCCCGGCGAAGCGGCTGATCTCCCCGTTGTCCGTGTTAACTGGCACGACGCGATGGCGTTTTGCACCTGGCTGACGGAACAAACCGGCCAGGGGTACCGGCTGCCCAGTGAAGCAGAATGGGAATATGCCTGCCGTGCCGGTTCACAAGCGCCGTTTGCCGTCGGCGATGAAATCTCACCGGCGCAGGCGAATTTTCTGTATGACGAAAACGGCATCCGTATCGGCCGGGGCGGCCGCACACGTGTTGGCAGTTACCCTCCCAACGCGTTCGGGCTTTACGATTTTCACGGTAACGTCGGCGAGTGGGTGGCCGACACCTGGCACCCGAATTATCTCGGCGCGCCGGAGGACGCCCGGGCCTGGATTGGAACCGACGACCACCGCCGGGTGGTGCGCGGCGGAGCCTGGGATTACCTTCCGCGCCTGTTACGGAGCGCGGGGCGGGACTGGCGACCGGCGGACCAGCGTGCGGATAACATCGGTTTTCGCGTGGCCACCCGCGACCTGCAAATGTTCAATAATAAGTAATCATGGAACTTCACATTTTTAAATCCCTCTGGGGCCACACCGGCGATCTCGATGAGGGGATTGCTGCGTGCCACGAGCAGGATTTCGCCGGCATCGAAGGTCCTACGCCGGCCAGCCCGGCTGAACGGAAAAAATTCCGGACGAAACTGGCCCAGGCCGGGCTGGGATTCATCGCGGAGGTTTGCACGGCGGGAAGCTACGTCCCGAAACGCCGGGCCACGTTGTCGGAACATCTCGAATCCCTGCGCTGCCAGGCTGAGGCCGCCATGGATTGCCACCCGCGGTTCCTCACCGTCATCGCCGGATGCGATGCCTGGAGCATCGGGCAGAGTGTGGATTTTTTTGGCGCAGCGATGACCATGGTGGACAAACTGGGGGTGCCGGCATGTTTTGAAACTCATCGCGGCCGGTCGCTGTTCAATCCCTGGACCACGCGCGATATTTTGCTGCAACTGCCGGCGCTCAGGCTGACCTGCGATTTTTCACATTGGTGCGTGGTGTGCGAGCGGCTCATTGACACGGAATCGGAGGTACTGGCACTGTGCGCCGAACGCGCCCGGCACATCCACGCCCGCGTCGGCTATGACCAGGGCCCGCAGGTGCCGCATCCGGCGGCACCGGGTCATCGCGAGGCCCTGGAAGCCCACGAACGCTGGTGGACGCAGATCTGGCGCAGCCAGTCCGCGCGGGGCATGTCCGTCAGCACGATGACGCCGGAATTCGGACCGGACGGCTACCTGCATTGCCTGCCGTTCACCAGCATCCCGGTCGCGGATTTGTCTCAGATCAATCACTGGATGGCGGAGCGGGAGCGACAGTTGTTTGTCGAAACGATGGGGGCACCCCCAGCCAGGGTCGCCTTGCCGTCGGAAACTGTTTCCCTGGCCCGTTGAAGAAAATGTCCGTCGCCTTTTATGTTTAGAAAAGTGCTCATCGCCAACCGCGGCGCCATCGCCTGCCGGATTGTCCGAACCTTGAAAAAACTCGGGGTTGGGTCCGTGGCAGTTTATTCGGACGCCGACGTGAATTCGCTGCACGTGACGCAGGCCGACGAGGCGGTGGGTATCGGCGGTTCGACCGCGGCGGAAAGTTACCTCGATTTCCAAAAGATCTTCGCCGCCGCCCGCCAGACCGGCGCCGAAGCCATCCATCCCGGATACGGTTTCCTGAGCGAGAACGCCGAATTCGCCGAGGCCTGCGCCCGGGAAGGGTTCCTCTTCATCGGTCCCACGCCACAACAGATCCGCGATTTCGGGTTGAAACACACCGCCCGCGCCATCGCCCAAGCCAATGGCGTGTCGATGCTGCCCGGCAGCGAGTTGCTCGACAGCCTCAACCACGCGAAAACTGAAGCGGCGCGGATTGGATATCCGGTCATGCTTAAAAGCACTGCCGGCGGCGGGGGCATCGGCATGCGCGCGTGCGTGGACGAAGCCGCGCTCGTGGACGCCTACGAATCGGTGAAACACCTCGCGGCCAGTGCCTTCAAGCAGAGCGGTGTTTACCTGGAAAAATTTGTCGGCGTGGCCCGGCACATCGAGGTGCAGATTTTCGGGGATGGCCAGGGGAACGTGGTGGCACTGGGCGAACGCGACTGTTCCGCGCAACGGCGCAACCAGAAGGTGGTCGAGGAAACCCCCGCGCCGGGATTGTCCAGGGAACTCCGCCAATCGTTGCTGGATTCGGCCGTGCGGCTCACGCGCGCCGCCGGTTATCAATCGGCCGGCACCGTTGAGTTTGTTTTCGATGTCAAGGACCTGAAGTTTTATTTTCTGGAGGTGAACACGCGGTTGCAGGTCGAGCACGGCGTGACCGAGGAAGTGACCGGGGTTGACCTGGTGGAATGGATGATCAAACAGGCGGCGGGCGAACTGGACCTGGCCGGGTTCAAGCCGGAACCACACGGCGCGTCCATTCAGGTCCGCCTCTATGCCGAAGACCCGAACAAAAATTTCCAGCCCAGTTCCGGTGTCCTCACGGAGGCGGTCTTTCCTGCCGGCGCCCGCATCGAAACGTGGGTTGAATCCGGCAGCGAAATCCCGCCGTTCTATGACCCGATGATTGCCAAAATCATCGTCACGGCGGAAGACCGCGCCGCGGCCGTGACGGCATTGCAATCGGCCCTGGCCGCAACCCGGCTGGCCGGCATTGAATGCAATCTCGAATACCTCCGGCAGGTGGTGGCCAGCGACGAATTCGCCGCGGGCGACCTGCACACGAAATGGCTGGCGACCTTTCCTTACCGGCCGGGCACGATTGATGTCATCGAGCCGGGCACGCAGAGCAGCATCCAGGATTATCCGGGTCGCGTCCGGTATTGGGCCATTGGCGTGCCGCCGTCGGGACCAATGGACGATTATGCCTTTCGGATCGCCAACAAACTCGTGGGCAATCCGGCCTCCGCGGCGGGTCTCGAACTGACACTCAGCGGGCCGACCTTGAAATTCAACCTCGACGCCACCATCGCGCTCACCGGTGCGGCGATGGCAGCGGACCTGGACGGCAATCGGGTGGACTTCTGGCAAAGCCTGCATGTGCGTGCCGGCAGCGTATTGCGGTTGCGCGGCATCCAGGGCGCCGGCTGCCGTTCCTATCTGGCGCTGCATGGCGGCTTTGATGTGCCCAATTATCTCGGGAGCAAGGCCACGTTCGGCCTGGGTAAATTTGGCGGCCACGCCGGCCGCAGCCTGCGCCACGGCGACGTTCTGCACGTCCATCGGGTCGCCGATCCCTTTGTGGCGTTGCGCACGGCGCCGGTCGCGATTGTTCCCGCTTATGGCGCACACTGGGAAATTGCCGTCCTTTACGGCCCGCATGCCGCACCGGATTTTTTTACCGAGGAATTCATGGCCACATTCTTCGCGACGGACTGGAAGGTGCATTACAATTCCAGCCGCACCGGTATCCGGCTGGTCGGGCCGAAACCGGAATTTGCCCGCCCCGACGGCGGTGATGCCGGGCTGCATCCCTCCAACATCCACGACACGGAATACGCCATCGGCACGATCAATTTCACCGGCGACCTGCCGGTAATCCTGGCCAAAGACGGGCCGAGCCTGGGCGGCTTCGTCTGTCCGGTGACCATCATCAAGGCCGAATTCTGGAAGGTGGGCCAGCTCCGGCCAGGTGACACCATCCGGTTCGTACGCACCACGTTTGGCGAGGCGCTGGCCACGGAAGTGCGGCAGGATAATGTCATCGCCGCGCTGGAGGATGAATCCACCTTTTTCACCCGGAAAAATTTAAATTTAACCAGACCCTCCGACCCGCCAGGGGGCGGAGCGGTATTGCACCGTCTGCCGGCATCGGCGAATTGTCCCGGGGTCGTTTACCGGCAGGCCGGCGACAAATATCTGCTGGTCGAATACGGCCCGCTGGTCCTGGATTTCGAGCTGCGCTTCCGCGTTCACACCCTGATGGAATGGTTCAACGCGCACCCGGTCCCGGGCATCATCGAGCTTTCGCCCGGCGTGCGTTCCCTCCAGATCAATTTCGATGGCCGGGCCCTGCCGATCAAGAAACTGCTCGATATTCTCGTCCGGGCCGAGGGCGAACTGCCGTCGCTCGAGCAGCTCAAAGTGCCCACGCGCATCGTACGGATGCCGCTGGCTTACGACGAAAGCGGCATCCGGCTCACCATCGAGAAATACCAGCAATCGGTCCGCGCCCAGGCCCCGTGGCTGCCGAGCAACATCGAATTCATCCGCCGCATGAATGGACTGGACCGCGTCGAGGAGGTGCGGGAAACGGTATATTCCGCCAGCTATCTCGTGCTCGGCCTCGGCGACGTTTATCTCGGCGCGCCCTGCGCAGTACCAGTGGACCCGCGGCACCGGTTCGTCACCACGAAGTACAATCCCGCCCGCACTTTCACGGTGGAAAACGTCGTCGGCATCGGCGGCGTTTACATGTGCATCTATGGCATGGAAGGCCCCGGCGGATATCAGCTTGTCGGCCGCACCGCCCAGGTGTGGAACACCTACCGGACCACGCGCGAATTCCAGCCCGGCAAACCGTGGTTGCTCCGGTTCTTCGATCAAATCCGTTTCTTCCCGGTGTCGGAAAAGGAACTGCTCGATTTCCGGCGCGCGTTTTTGAGCGGACGGGCACAGCTCGATATCCAGGAGAAGGTCTTTAGTCTCGCCCATTACCGGAAATTTCTACGCGACCACGAGACCGAGATTGCCGCCTTCCGCCGGAAACAGCAAACGGCCTTCGCCGAGGAGCGCGAACGCTGGGCCGCCGATGGCTCGGCCAACATTACCGTCAGCGAACCGGTCGCCGACCCCGCGCCGGATGAACTCGTCGCGCCGCCTGATGGCCAGCTCGTCGCGTCGCCCATCACCGGCAACATCTGGGCCGTCCTGGTGAAGGAAGGCGACCGCGTGACCGCCGGCCAGAAGGTTGTGGTGGTCGAAGCGATGAAAATGGAGGTGGGCGTCGAGGCGCCGATGGCCGGCATCGTCAAAAAAATAGTCGTCGTCCCGGGCAAAATGGTCACCGCCGGCCAGGCCCTGGCCGTCATAGAATCGGAGTCAGCCCCATGAGCGCGCCCGCATCGTTTGATCTGTCCTCGCTCCGACGTGCCTACGCCGACGGCGCGGTAACGCCTGAACAGGTCGTTGAGGAGGCCCTGCACCGGGCGGAAGACCAGCGATTTCCCAATGTCTGGATTGAAAGAACCGGCCCTCACCGGCTGTTGGAAATGGCCCGGGCCTTGCCGCCCCAGCCGGACGACAAACTGCTGCTGTACGGCGTGCCGTTTGCCATCAAGGATAATATTGATCTGTCCGGCGTCAAAACCACCGCCGGTTGTCCTGATTTTGCTTACGAGCCAAAAGCATCAGCTACCATCGTGCAGCGGCTCATCGCCGCGGGCGCGTTGCCCATCGGCAAAACCAATCTGGACCAGTTCGCCACCGGCCTGGTCGGCACGCGCTCGCCGTACGGCAACTGTCAATCAGTCTTCAATTCAAAATATATCTCCGGCGGTTCGAGTTCCGGTTCGGCCGTGGCGGTGGCAGCCGGCCTGGTGACCTTTGCCTTGGGCACCGACACCGCCGGTTCCGGGCGCGTCCCCGCAGCATTCAACCACATCGTCGGACACAAACCGACGCGCGGTTTGTTGAGTAACCACGGCGTGGTGCCGGCCTGTCGTTCTCTGGACTGCGTGTCCATTTTTGCCGGCAGTTGCCACGACGCACAGATCGTGCTCGACGTGGCAATGGCATTCGATGCGGCCGATCCGTATTCGCGGTCGCGTCCGAAAACCGGCGTGACCATTCCCGACACGTTTCACTTCGGCATCCTGCCCCCGGCGCGACGGGAATTTTTTGGCGACAACGAGGCGGCGGAACTTTACGAATCGGCCATCACCCGGTTGCGCGACTGCGGCGGCGAACCGGTGGAATTCGATTACATGCCGTTCGCGCAGGCGGCGGCTCTCCTCTATGCCGGGCCGTGGGTGGCGGAACGGCGCTGGGCATTGGGCGATTTTTTCAATCAACACGCCGACAGCCTCCATCCGGTGGTGCGCAAAACCATCGGCGATGCGTCGAAATACGATGCCGTGGCCGCCTTCGACGGCCAATATCGCTTGCAAGCACTGTTACAAATCGTCCGTGAAATCTGGCGGAAGCTCGACGTGCTGTTGTTGCCGACCACCGGTACGACGTATCGCATCGAAGAAGTGCTGGCTGATCCCATCCGGTTGAACGGTAACCTCGGCCATTACACGAATTTTGTGAACCTGCTTGACCTGGCCGCACTGGCGTTGCCGGCCGGGTTCCGGGCGTCAAACGGCCTGCCGTTTGGCATCACCCTCGCCGGACCGGCGTATTCCGATGACGCATTGCTGGCCCTGGGGGCGCGTTATCATTGCGCCCTGGGCGGAAACATCGGGATAACTCCGGCCAAAATCGCCGAACAACCCCTGCCCCGCGAAAGAAACGAAGGCGTCCTGCTTGCCGTCGTGGGCGCGCATCTGCGCGGGCAGCCGCTCAATCATCAACTCACCTCCCGCCGCGCCCGGTTCGTGCGTCGCACGCGCACCGCACCGTGTTACCGGCTGTATGCCCTGGCCAACACGCAACCGCCCAAGCCGGGGCTGCGGCGTGTGGCGGAAAAACTGCCGCAGGGCATCGAGATCGAGGTTTGGGCGCTGGACGAGGCCGGATTCGGTTCGTTCGTCGCTGAAATTCCGCCCCCACTCGGCATCGGCACACTCGAACTCGAAGACGGTGGCAGTGTGAAGGGCTTTCTCTGTGAACCGATTGGGCTGGAGGACGCGCGCGACATCACTGAATTTGGCGGCTGGCTCGCCTATCGTCAGGCCGCCAGCAAATGAAACGAATCCCATGAGCACGGAAACCATTCTGTTTGAAGAAACCTTGCCGGGCGGCGGCCTCTGGTCGTGGCGGCTGCGGCGCCACACCACGCTGCGCCTCACCGACCTTGAAGGCGGCACCAATGTGGGCCTCATGGCTTACCATGCCTATCAATCCCTGGACCGGCTCAACCTGCCGGACACACTCAAGGCGCAGTACACCGCCAAACTCACCCGCGGCCATGTGCTCATGAGTGACATGGGCCACGCATTGTTCTCGATTACCGCCGATACGGTCGGCTGGCACGACCCGCTGGGCGGGCACGGCAACGCGAACCAGATCCGGCGCAAATACGGCACGGCTACCTATCAGGAAAAACGCAACGACTGGTACCGCAACGCACACGACAATTTCCTGATCGAACTCGGCAAACACGGCCTTGGCAAGCGCGACCTCGTCGCGAATGTGAATTTTTTCAGCCGGCTCGATGTAGACGCCGAGGGCAAATTGCATTTTCATCCGGGCAATTCCAAGGCCGGGGACCACGTCGACTTGCGCGCGGAAATGAACGTGTTGGTGGTGTTGAATACCTGCCAGCATCCCCTCGACCCAAACCCGAAATACGCGCCGAAACCTGTCAAACTCACGATCCTGCAAACACCGCCGCCCGGTCCGGACGATTTCTGCCGCAATTTTCGGAAAGAAAACCAACGTTGCTTCATTTTGACCGAACGCCTCTTTTTGGGAGCCTGAACATGAGCACCTTCATTCTGACCGAAAGCAAACTGGACCCGGCGAAAGCCGTGTATGACCTCACGCTGCCGGCCGGCGATGGCTGGATGCACGAAATCAGGCGCGGCCAGACTTTCCGCATCGTCGATCTCGAAGGCAACCAGGCCGTGGATACGCTGTTTTACAATGCGCACGATATGTCCGACCGCTACTCGGCACAGGATACCATCCGCGAGCAGGGTTCACTCTACCTCACCACCGGCACGAAGCTCATGTCCAGCGAAGGCAACGTGCTGGCCGCCATCGTCGCCGACACCTGCGGTCGGCACGACACCATTGGCGGCGCGTGCGCGGCGGAAAGCAACCAGGTGCGGTACTCGATTGACAAACGCTGGATGCACAGTTGCCGTGATACCTTCATGCTGGCCATCTCGCGCTGGAACCGGGGTGTGACGAAGTGCGACCTCACCCACAACATCAACTTTTTCATGAACGTGCCGGTCACCGCCGAAGGCAGCCTGTCATTCGAGGACGGCGTGAGCGCCGGCGGCCGCTATGTGGAGATGCGTGCGGAAATGGATTTGATCGGTCTCATCTCGAACTGTCCCCAATTGAATAATCCCTGCAACGCCTACAACCCGACCCCGGTGCGGCTGTTGATCTGGGATTGAGAACGGCAATGAAAAAACCACTGCGCAGCCTGAGCGCGTTGCTGTTGATTTCGGCGCTGGCGGGGATGGCCACGCTGCTGGTGGTCGATGCGCTGAATGATCTGCGCCTGACGCCCATCCATCAGCGGGCCGGCGCCCTGTCGTTCATGCTGATCGGCGCCTCCTATATCAGCCTGCAATTGAGCACGAGACGGCGCTGGCGGGAGACGTTCAAGGGCGTCCTGCTCGGCACCGGGTTTTTCCTCTGGGGCTGCGAACAATTCGTGCCGCCCGGTCCGCTGGCGACAATGATGGACAGCCTCGTGGTCCTGATTTTCGTGTCCGACCTGGGCCTGGTCA
Source organism: Verrucomicrobiota bacterium (assembly GCA_049516255.1). Classification (GTDB taxonomy): domain Bacteria; phylum Verrucomicrobiota; class Verrucomicrobiia; order Limisphaerales; family UBA11358; genus UBA11358. The sequence continues at coordinate 5,139 of JBEKTH010000072.1, read as the reverse complement.
TCATGGACCGCCTCAAACGCAAGGACGACGAGCCGGCTTGAGTGGCGGCGCTTGCGTCACCGGTTCGAATCAAGGATTCCAATTTTCAGCCGGGGCATGGCTGGCCGGACGATTGGTGAGAGTCGTCAGGTGATCCAGCGTAAAAACCGCAGAGCCCGGGCTGCCGTCGGCGTTCCACACGTCCCGTTCCGGCGCCCAATAAAACACGCCCAGCCCGCGCGGCGCCCGCTTCACGGTGTTCACGATGTCCACCATGAATTGCAACAGTCCCTCGGGCGTCTCCGGCCACAGCATGTCCTGGTTGTTCGGTATCCGCGACCGGCCGTAACCGGTTTCAGCCACGATAAAATCCTTGTGATAACGCCGGGCGCATTGGTTCATGTTGTCCCAGAGCTGGTCCAGGGTGCCGTGACCCCAGATCGGATAAAAACTTTCGGCGATGATGTCGTAATCCACGTGCGCCGCTGCGAGATGATCAAAATACCATTGGGTCACCCTCCAGTTGCCGCCCTGATCGATGTGAATGACAATGCGCGGCGGCGTGTCACCGGCGCCTTCTTTCACCCCGCGGATGCCCGCCTTGAGCAGGCGCGTCATATGGTCCCATTGTTGGGCTTCGTCATACGGCTGGGGCGGCGGATAATTGGTCGAGCCGGGGATCTGCAACCGGGCCACCGGCCACGCAGCGCCCCGGGTGATCTCATTGCCGATCTGCACCCAATCCGGCATGGCCCCGGCGTTCTTGAGTTGCCGGACGATATTGCTGGCGTGCAACTCCCATTGCGGTTCCAGGCCGGCGATATCGTGGTTGGTCCAGGTCATCGGAATGTCCTGGTGTTGCGGGTCAGCCCAGGTATCGGAGAAATGCAGGTCCAGGAGGAACGTTGCCCCCGCCGCCTTGATGTGCTTCGCCAGCGGAAGGGTGTTCTCGAGCGAGTTGTCGGGAGCCATTCGGACCGGCGATACAAACACGCGCAACCGGAAGGCCGTCCAGCCGTGATTCAGCAGGATGCTCATCTCGTCATTGGTTTTTCCGTTTTCCTGATAGACACGCGGGAAGGCGCGTCGAGGGCCGGCCATGACACCGTTGGTGCCGACGCTGCCGCCGCCACCGAAACCGCGGCCGGGCGCATCCAGCGCCGAAATGTCGGCGCCGAGAACGAATTGGGGCTGAGCCGGTTCCGCCGCCGGTGCGGTCGCGGGAATCAACAACGGCGAAAGCAACAGCGTCAGGGTCATGAAAATTTTCGCGTGCATGATGCCTTTCGTTTTAAATCGTCCAAGGATGAAAGCGTTACCTTAGTGGTTGATTCCGGTTTTGACTAGCCCGACAAAAGGAGGGGGAATGGGGCCAGGCCGGGAAACCGGATCTTGCCCCAAACGCTCGCGGCCAAGGGGTTTTGGGGAATGTCTGGCCGGCTTTAACACCGGGGAAATTCGTCAGATCGAGCAAAAGGCGCTCGCCAAGCCCATCGTAAAACCCGATTCGGCTGGAAATTATTCCCTGCCTTCTAGCCTCGCCAAAGCATCGCGGGCTTGGGCCATGTCGGCCCCGTTCCAACCGGCTGCCTCCATTTTTCCAACGAGAGATTTGAGTGCCTCCTTGGCCGCATGAATAGTTGCCGCCGGCTCCTTGATTCCCTGAAACGCGTTGACACAGGCCACCCGCCGTGGAATTGAAATTAGCAAAGGCAACTTTCTCAATTGCACTTCTGTGCACTTCCACGGTTCAAGTAATTGGCCTATAGGCAGGTTATTCATTCTAACAAGAATGAGAGTATGAAAAGCGACCTTTGTTCCCAGATTCGAGTTAAAAACTGACGAACTAACGCATGTTCTAAACTGTGGGCGCTGTCGGCGTTGGCGCCAGCGCGGTGTTGGGACAACGAGAAAGACGCGGCAGCATTACGTTTCTAGAATCTAAAGATGTGCAAAAATTGGTATCAGATTAGCAAAATAAGCTGAGCATGTGTTACCGCGTGAGCATAGTTTATAAGGTGACATGAGATCATCACGGCGCAATGCGGTTGCCTTAGTAGCCATTCTCGGGCTGACTGTGGTTGGCTTTCTTGTAGACATACAGACACGACAAGGCATCACAGATTGGGTTTGGTATTTCATTCCGCTTCTGTTGACAGCATTTGTGAGCTCTCGTTTGTTTCCGTTTGTGATGGCGGCAGTATTATCGGTATTGACACTGGCTGGCTACTATCTTTCACCGAAGGGGATCGAGCCAGGGGTGTCGTTTATCAATGCATCGATGGGAGTTTTCGTGCTGTGGCTGGCGGCACTGTTACTTTTTTTCCGACGGAAAGGAGAGTTGGCTTTATTGGAAAGTGAGGGAGATTACCTTTCACTGTTCGAGAACATGCTGAATGGATTTGCCTTTTGCCGCATGCACTTTGATGGAGACCGTCCGCTGGACTTTACCTACCTCAAAGTCAACCCCGCCTTTGAAACGCTGACCGGGCTGAAGAACGTGCAAGGCAGGAAAGCGACCGAAGTCATACCCGGGGTTCCGCGACTGGCCAAACCATCCGACCTGAACGCGGAGCAATCCCCATTGGCTGTCATCCGTGGCGGCAACGAAACGATCCTACTCGTGGAAGATGACGCACGCCTGCGCGCCTCGGTTCACAAAGCTCTGTCGCAGCTGGGCTACCGCGTGCTCGAAGCGATCAACGGCGTCGAAGCCCTTGGAATCTGGAAACAGCACAGCGCCGAAATTCATTTGGTGCTGACCGATTTGGTGATGCCCGGCGGAATCAACGGAAGGGAATTGGGCGAGCGACTTTTGAAAGAAAATCGAAAATCCAAAGTTATTTACGCGAGCGGCTACAGTGCGGGGGTCACGGATAACGGTATTCCTTTGGTTGAAGGTGTCAACTTTCTCACCAAGCCTTTTCAGGCACAGAAACTCGCGCAAACCATACGCCTGAACCTGGACGCGGAAATCGAACCGGTCTGAACTCATCACAGCCCAAACCATGAACAACCTATACCCCGACCTTCCACACGAATGGATCATTTCCGCTTCAAGCCCGGAAGAAATTAGAAATCAGCCTGTTTGGATAATGCTCAACGACGGTCGCAAGAAACAGGAGCATTTTGAAATCGAAGTTATAAATGGCCAAGGAGCAATGTTGGTCAGGATTGAGTGCAATTCCAGAACCTTACCGGGAACGGTCTCATTTGTATCTCATCGTGTCACACAGAAAGAGTTAGATACCTGGAGGGCCGACAGAGAAGCAGTTTTGAAAGTGTGAGTGAGCGAAAACCAGAGCCACCAACCTAGACATAAACCGTCATCATTACTGCCAACCCAAAATGCTCTAAAACCCGATTACACGCGCCGGGACTCCCGAATGACTGATTCCCTGTCCGCCGCCAAAACGCCTCAGGCGCGGCCAGCCGGCGTGCAGCGTCATGATCATTGAACTTCATCCTGCTCACTACGGTGTATGCTTCGCGCGCTGCGCTCCGGCCCGCCTTCGTTTCACTTCGGCGCGGCAGTCTTCGCTCTGCGCTGCGCTCCGAGCGAATGTTTGACTGGCTTGCCGGGTCGTAGCTCGCAGTGAATCCTCCGGCCTTTTCTCCAGCCCGCCTTCGTTTCACTTCGGCGCGGCAGTCTTCGCTCTGCGCTGCGCTCCGAGCGAAGACTGGCGGAGAGAGAGGGATTCGAACCCTCGATACCCTTTTGGAGTATGCACGCTTTCCAGGCGTGTGCCTTAAACCGCTCGGCCATCTCTCCGAACAGGCTAAAACCGCAATAAAACCCGCGCAAATACAGGGTTAAGCCCACATTACACTTTCCATTCGACAATGACAACCAATTTACTACAATGACATTGAATAAGGCATTTTCTGGCAACTGCTGGCAACTGCTGGCGGTCGGAAATGCCCTAGGACGCGCCGGGACGCGCCGGGACGTGTCAGCATCGCGGACGGTGCGTTGCGGCTTGTCCTGCCTAACGTGGCGAAGCGGGCGGGCGTGAAAACAGACTGACGTGGCCCAGTTTTGAATCTTTAGGCCGCAGTGAGCATTTATGATAAAATCAAGCGTTGAGTTTAATGAGGATGGATTTCGGCGGAAGATGTTGAAAGCCGCTGAAAATGAACTTCGTGAAAAATTGCACGCCAAAGGCGTTCATAATGTGACGATCAGAGCTATTGCGATTCAGGAGGGTGGCGTTCGTTTCGAGTTTTCCGGCGAGGATGCCGACGTACAAAAAGCGAAGGCTGCACTTCTCTAGCCAGCTTGACGGCGACATACACGTCTATTTGTCCGAAGCGATGTTTATCCCACAGCATGGGAATTGAGGCGATTTGTTCCAGGTGTCCCAACACCGCACCGGGGCCAATGCCGTTCGTTCGTTTTCCTCGTTCACTCATATCGTTCTCCTTTCAAGATTTCAGGCAAGGCCGCTTGTTCAGCCGGTGGCCAGTAAATCCCAAGGCGGTAGATGCCAGGGCAGGCCGTGGTCATCGTTTCGACTATTCCACCGCGCCCGCGCACCGCGTCAATCACGCTGGCCAGCTCGCGCCCGTGGCATTCAAGCCGGGCCGGTCGCTGGTTTAATATGGATTCCATGTTTTTCCGCCACGTCCAGAAACTCGGTGAATGAGCGGACAACAAACAGCAGGTGCCCGTTGCGGCGCAACATAGCCTGCCAGCCGAGTTGTTCCGTCGTGAGTTTCCCACCTATGCTCTTGCACTCCACGAGGAACGCACGCGAATGGTTCGCGAAGATCACGAAGTCAGGACAGCCGCGAGCCGTCGTGGTCGCGCAATCCATGCGGCTGTGAACCACAGGCCACAGCCGCCGCCGACACTCGGCCAAAATCTGGTTGTGCAAGTCGCTTTCATCCGTCACCGCGTCATGGTCGCCAGTGGTGATTGTCATTTTTCCAGCAGCGCACCGCGCTTGCATCTGGTTGAACTGTTCACTCGTTATCATGGCCCAAAATTAAAAGGCCGGTCACGCCTGAAAACAACCGCGCTCGTCGCGGAAAAAGAACGCAACCGGCCACTCTGCAACACGTCACTACTCCGCGCCGTGACGCCGGGCGCAAAATGGCTTATCGTCACATGTCACGCACCGCAGCCTCAGTTTCAGCAAGGAATGAAAATGCTACTTC
>JBEKTH010000071.1:0-15107 GCA_049516255.1 Verrucomicrobiota bacterium | reverse complement strand
ACGCTCTCCATCCCGTTGCGATCCGGCATGAGCATCGGCCTGCTGCTCGTCTGCGTCGAATTGTTTTGCATGATCGGCATCCTCCTGTTCCTGCCGCGGGAACTGGCCGGCCCGTGTTTCATCGGCTTCGCCATCGGCGAATCCCTCGGCGCCGCGGCGTTGCGCATCGGCGGCGGCATCTTCACCAAGATCGCCGACATCGGCGCGGACCTGATGAAAATCGTTTTCAACCTGCCGGAAGATGATCCAAAAAATCCCGGCGTCATCGCCGATTGCACCGGCGACAACGCGGGCGATTCCGTCGGCCCGACCGCCGACGGATTTGAAACCTACGGCGTGACCAGCGTGGCGTTGATTGCGTTCCTGGCCCTGGCCCTAGTGGCGGCGCCGGCGCTGTGCGGCAAGCTCATCATCTGGATTTTTGCGATTCAAAGCCTGATGGTGCTGGCGTCGCTGGCCTCGTTTTACGTGAACCGGTTTACCAACAACGCGCGTTATGCCGGTAAAAAGGATTTCAACTGGGAATCACCGCTCACAGACCTGGTCTGGCTCACGTCCATCCTTTCCATCGTCGTTACTTTTGCCGCCAGCAAGCTCTTGCTCGGCGATTTCCAGGACGCCGCCGGCACCCCGCTCCCAAATCTCTGGTGGACGCTCGCCAGCATCATGTCCTGCGGCATTCTCGCCGGCGCGTTGATCATGGAATTCACCAAGATTTTTGTCAGCACCAACTCCCGTCACGTCCGCGAAGTGGTCAATGCCTCCGGCCACGGCGGAGCGTCGCTGAACATCCTGTCCGGCTTCGTCGCCGGCAATTTCTGCGCGTTCTGGATGGGCCTGGTCATCCTCACGCTGATGTTCATTGCCTATCTGTTTTCGCAAAACGCCGACCTGCTCGCGCTCATGCCGCCGCAATTCCAGTTCGCCGCGCCAATTTTTGCCTTCGGCCTCGTGGCCTTCGGTTTCCTGGCCATGGCGCCGGTCATTATTGCCGTGGACAGTTTCGGCCCGGTCACCGACAACGCCCAGTCGGTTTACGAGTTGAGCCGGATCGAAGCGGTGCCGAACGTCGCGGCGGAAATCGAGAAGGATTTCGGATTCAAACCCGACTTTGCCAACGCCAAACTCGAACTCGAAAAGGGCGACGGCGCAGGCAACACGTTCAAGGCCACCGCCAAGCCGGTGCTCATCGGCACGGCCGTCGTCGGCGCCACCACAATGGTTTTTGGCATCATCCTGTTGCTGAACAACACCGTCGCCCACGGCAAGGTGATTGAAATGTTGAGCCTCGTGCGGCCCGAAATCATCCTCGGCCTGTTGATGGGTGGCGCGGTGATTTACTGGTTCACCGGCGCGAGCACGCAGGCCGTCGTCACTGGCGCCTACCGCGCGGTGGTGTTCATCAAGGAACATCTCAACCTCAATAAGGCCGAAGCCTCCATCGCCGACAGTAAAAAGGTTGTCGAGATTTGCACCATTTACGCGCAGAAAGGGATGATCAACATCTTCATCGTGGTCTTTTCCTTCGCGCTCGCCCTGCCCTTCTTCAATCCCTATTTCTTCATCGGCTACCTGGTGGGCATCGCGTTCTTCGGCCTGTTCCAGGCCATCTTCATGGCCAACGCCGGCGGCGCGTGGGACAATGCCAAAAAGATCGTGGAAGTGGATTTGAAACAAAAAGGCACCCCGCTGCACGCCGCGACCGTCGTCGGCGACACCGTGGGCGATCCGTTCAAGGACACCAGCTCGGTGGCGATGAACCCCATCATCAAATTCACCACGCTCTTCGGCCTGCTCGCCACGGAGATCGCGGTGACGATGACCAATCAGGGTGTGAAAACAGCAATCGGCGCGTTCTTCTTCCTCGTTGCGTTGATCTTTATTTATCGCTCGTTCTATTGCATGCGTATTCCCGAAGACAAGCAAATCGGGAAATAACCGCGGTGGGTGGAACTCCGCCTGGTGGTCCCTGAACGACATAACGCAACGGCCGCCATTTTGCTTCAAATAAAACTCGAAAATCGTTGTCCAAGCTTCCAGATTGGCGGCCATGTCCGTGATTCAGCGCTCCATCCAGGTCGGCTGGCAACTGCGCGTCTTTTTCACCGAAGACGTTTTTGCCCCGGCCAATCTGGTCCTGAAAACCGCGCTGGGTAACGACACCGTCAATGCGCCATGCAAAGCGCTCGTCGTCCTCGACGAATCACTTGCGCACGCCCGACCGGATCTTTCGCGCCGGATTGGGGATTATTTTTCCACTCACGCCGACAACGTGAAACTCGTCTGTCCGCCGCTGGCGATTGAAGGCGGCGAACGTGCCAAAAACTCCCCCATTCACGTTGCTGAAATTCATTCGCAGATTGACCGGCACCACCTCGACCGGCACTCGTATTTGATTGCCGTGGGCGGCGGCGCCTTGCTGGACGTCGCCGGCTTTGCCGCCGCCACCGCGCATCGCGGCGTCCGCCACGTGCGCATGCCCACGACGACCCTGAGCCAGGCCGATTCCGGTATCGGCGTGAAGAACGGCATCAACGCCTTTGGCAAAAAGAATTTCATCGGCACCTTCGCGCCGCCGCATGCCGTCATCAACGATTTCAACCTCTTGGCCACGCTCGAACCGCGCGATAAACGCGCCGGCTACGTTGAAGCCGTGAAGGTCGCGTGCATCCGCGATGCGAAATTTTTTGACGAACTGGAACGTGATGCGGAAAAACTCGCGGCGTTTGAGCCGACGGCGATGAAACGGTTGATTCAGCGTTGCGCCGAATTGCATCTTGACCACATCGCCACCAGCGGCGACCCGTTTGAACTGGGCTCGGCCCGGCCGCTGGATTTTGGCCATTGGTCGGCACACAAGTTGGAGCAACTCTCCAACTTCCAAATCCCTCACGGCGAAGCCGTCGCCATCGGCATGGCGCTCGATGTGATTTATTCGCGCCAGACCGGTTTGCTTGACGCCAAAGCCGCCGAACGCGTCCTGGCGCTGCTCAAAAAACTCGGTTTCGATCTTTTTGCCAATGAATTGCTGAATGTCGCTTCGGACGGCAATTTGCAGGTGCTCGGCGGGCTGAACGAATTCCGCGAACATCTCGGCGGCGAACTGACCATCACCCTGCTCCGCGAAATCGGTCAGGGCGTGGAAGTCCATGAAATGAACCTGCCCAAGGTGATTGAGGCCATTCATGAACTGCGCGAACGCCACACCGCACGGGCGCAAAAAGTCATCCGCGCCAGCGCCTGATGAACCGGCTCGCCGTCATCAATGTTGTCGGGTTGACGGAATCGCTCATTAGCGAGCACACGCCGCGCATCGCAGGATTTCGCAAACGGGGCGCGCTGGCGCAAATCGCGCCGGCATTCCCGGCGGTCACCTGCACCGCGCAATCGAATTATCTCACCGGTAAATTGCCGTCACAGCACGGCATCGTCGGCAACGGCTGGTTCAACCGTGAACTCGCTGAAATCCCGTTCTGGAAACAATCGAACCACTTGGTGCGGCAACCCAAAATCTGGGACGCACTCCGCGCCTCCACCCCAGACGCCAGACGCCAGACGCCGGACCCGTTTGCGGCAGCAAATTTGTTCTGGTGGTTCAACATGTATTCCACGGTCGATTACTCCCTCACGCCGCGCCCGATGTATCCCGCCGATGGCCGGAAGATTTTCGATGTTTATTCCTGGCCGTATTCGATTCGTACGGAAATCAAGCGCGACCTCGGTGAATTTCCATTCTTTGGTTTTTGGGGTCCGGCGGCAGGCATCGAGACCCCGCAAGGTGCTGCCGATTGCGCCACACGCTGGATTGCCGAATCCGCCAAATGGATCGAAAACAAATTTTCGCCGACGCTGAACCTGATTTACCTGCCTCATTTGGATTACAATTTGCAGCGGCATGGACCGTTTTCTGAAGGTAGGGCGGGCAGTCCTCTGCCCGCCGACGGCGCGCACGGAGTGACGCGCCCTACCAACCCCAAAATTCACCGTGACTTGCTTGAAATTGATTCCATCGTCGGTAACCTGATTGATTTTTTTAGCCAGCGCGGCGTGCAGGTCGTGCTGCTTTCCGAATATGGCATCACGAACGTGGACACGCCGGTTCATCTCAACCGGATTTTCCGGCACCAAGGCTGGCTGGTGGTAAAGGACGAATTCGGCCGGGAAATGCTCGACGCAGGCGCCAGCAAGGTTTTCGCGGTGGCCGACCATCAGGTTGCGCATATTTACCTCAACGATACGTCATTGGAAAAATCCGTGCGCGAGTTGTTGGAAAAGACCGACGGCGTGGAAAGCGTGTTGGGCAAGGCGGAGAAGGCTGCGGTGGGCATTGACCATCCGCGCGCCGGTGATTTGATGGCCGTCGCGAAGGAAACTGCGTGGTTCACCTATTATTACTGGCTCAACAATGCGCGCGCGCCGGATTTCGCGCGGACGGTGGACATCCACCGCAAACCGGGTTATGACCCGGTGGAACTGTTTCTCGATCCAAACATTCCGCTGCCAAAACTGAAAATCGCCTGGCGCTTGCTGCAAAAGAAACTCGGTTTCCGGATGTTGATGGACGTGATTCCATTGGACGCGTCGCTGGTGAAAGGCTCGCACGGCCGGCGACCGGCGGAGAAAAAAGACTGGCCGGTATTTATTACCAATCAGCCGGAAATTTTGGGCGCGAAGGAAATTGAATCAACGGAAGTCTATCACGCTCTGCTGCGGCAGGTTTTGGGATGAAAACTTTAACCGCAGAGGCGCAAAGACGCAGAGGAACTCTTCAAATAGATTCGCTTAAATCCACGAACTGACGGAAATAGGCACGAATATTTTCGCCAAGGGAGATCAATTTTTCTTTGCGCCTCTGCGTCTCTGCGTTAATAAACTTACCTTCTCCGTCTGGACATGCCGAAATGGTAGCCGCCGTGGACGCGGGCACCACGGGCCTTGCCGGGGAAACCGCCCTTCGGCTGGCCGGGTTTGCCTTCCTCGAACAACATGGTGTATTTGTAGTCGAAATTTTCCAGCTTCACGCGCGGGATTTTCTGGCTGATGAACCGTTCGATGGCAAACACGTGGCTGGCGTCCTCGGCGGTCATGATGGTGAAGGCGTCGCCGCTCGCCTCGGCGCGGCCGGTGCGCCCGATGCGATGAATGTAATCTTCCGGATGCTGCGGCACGTCGTAGTTGATTACGTGGCTCACGTCCGCGATGTCGAGCCCGCGCGCGGCAATGTCCGTGGCCACGAGCGCTTCAAAGCGTCCGTCGCGGAAACCCTTGAGCGCCTGCTCGCGTTCGCGCTGGGTGCGGTTGGAATGCAGCACCGCCACGGCGTGATTATTGCGCTTGAGCAATCCCGCAATACGATCGGCGCCATACTTCGTCCGGCAGAAGACCAGCACCGAGTTGTAATTCACGCGTTTGAGCAGCTCCAGCAGCAGGTCGGATTTCTGTGAATCAGCCACGGGATAGATGACGTGCTTGACCGTTTCAGCCGGCGTCCGGCGGGCGCCGATTTCAATTGTTTCCGGATTGCGCATCGCCCATTGAATGAGCGTTTCGATTTGCGGCGGAATGGTGGCGGAGAACAGCGCCGTGTGGCGCTGGCGCGGGCAGCGTTCGACAATGCGGCGCACATCGGGCAGAAAACCCATGTCGAGCATCCGGTCGGCCTCGTCGAGCACCAGAAACTGGACCTTGTCCAACCGCATCGTGCCCTGTTCCAGATGATCCAGCAACCGGCCCGGCGTGGCCACAATGATGTCCGTACCCGCCCGCAGGGCATCGTTCTGGCGTCCGTACCCGACGCCGCCAAACACGACGGTGATTTTCAAGTCGGTAAAACGCGCATAATCGCGGAAGGCGGTTTCCACCTGCGCGGCAAGTTCGCGCGTCGGCTCCAGGATGAGCGCGCGCGGGCCGGCGGAATTATGCTGGCCGAGTTTCGTGAGAATGGGCAGGGCGAACGCGGCGGTCTTGCCGGTGCCGGTTTGGGCGCTGCCGATGACGTCGCGTCCGGCGATCACGAGCGGGATGGCTCGGAGCTGAATGGGGGTCGGCTCGGCGTATCCCGCGGCGCGCACGCCATCAAGGGTTGTCGGGGCCAGGCCTAATTTGCTGAAAGGCATAAGTTATAAATAAGTTAGCAGGACGGCGGGTTAAAGGAAGCAATGAATTTGTCCGGAGGGACGAGTTACCCGGGTCCCCATTTTACCATGGAAAAAGTCAGGGTCTCGTTTTACGAGGCCTTCCGGTAAAATCATCACGACGGCGATTCAACCGCTTCCTCGGTCGTTTCATCAGGCGGGGGAACAACGGATTCAGCCACAGCTCCGGGTTCCACGGTCGGGGGCGAAACCTCGGCGGGCACTTGAATGTCCACCGCCGATGCCGCGACGGCCTCAGTCGGTGACACGGGTTCTGTCGCCGAAATGATTTCACCTTCCACTGTTGGTTTTTCTTCGGCCGGCTTTTTCTCCGGTTTGGGCGGCCGGGGCGCCGGTTTCTTGGCGGTTTCCAGCCGTCCATCAGCGAACTCAATGACGTGGCCCTGATGCACGAGCCAGTGCAGATCGGCGATGATGGCATTTTGTTCCGGAGTCGGTTCGGCGGCCGTGGCGGCTGTCCCTTCCGGTTTCACTTCAATGACCGCTGCCGGCGGCGGCGAGGGTGCGAGCGTCTCGACCAGCTGCCGCCGGGTGCATTTGGGATGCGCATTAATGTGAGCGATGATGCGCTTGATGCTTTCCGACACCGGTGTGGTTTCCAGATCGAGGAACTGCGGGCGCGCCACGGAAACGTGCGTCACGGTCTTGTTGACCTTGAAAAACTGCAGGCCGTGCGTGGCGAATTGCCGGCTGAGTTCGGTGGCCAGTTGCAACGGAAAATGCCGCTGCTGTTCCCATTCCGCGCGCACGAGCCGCTGCAATTCGCGGTTGCGCAAATTCCGGCTGGGCGCGCCGGCAATCAGTTGCGTCTCCACCGGCTTGATGATGGTCTCCTTGTGCGTCGCGCGGAAATGTTTCTCGACCTCCTCCAAGCTTGGCAGTTTAAGCGGTTCCGGCACGTTCAGGACAACGTACTCGGTCTTGAAGCTTTGTTCCTCCACCCACTTTTTGACGACCGCCTCGTCCTTTACGATCTTTACGCGCGCCTTGAAAACATCGAACGGCATCCGGGCAAACCGCTCGGCGTGCAATTTGCGCAGCCGGTTCTGGTAATCGTGATGGTTCGGCGGACCGAGAATCATGCCGCTCATGCCACACTGCGCGACGAACGTATAGGTGCCCTTGGGCGGCTCGGTGGCGGTGCGCTCGGCCTGGTAAAACGTGGCAAAATGATCCTTCAGCACGTGCGCCACCGCCTCGTCCTCGCCCAACCACGGCGTGTCATCGAGCGCACACACAAACAGCGGCTGGGCCACGGCGCCGTCGGGCTTTTTTTTCACCGCCAGGCGAACCGTATAACGTTCCGCCTTTTGCAAAACGAGCTGCGCAATCTGGAACAGCGGGTACGCCCGCCCGGTCATCTTGATCTGGCGCGCGAGCGATTCGACGCCCCTTTCGTCCGGCAGAAAAACCACCGTGATTTCGGGCGGTGGCGCGGACGGTTCGAGATGTTCGTCCCGCAAACCGGAACGCCGGTCATCGCGCCGGTCGAACCCTCGCTTGCGATCGCCGAACTTTGGGCCGGAACGCGGCGGACGGGGACCGCGCCGTTCACCGAATGATTCACCGCGCGGCCCGCCGCGACGGCCTTCCCGCCGGCGGTCACCGCGTTCAGCCGGTTCACCGGCGAATTTTTCGTAGCGATTGGTTTCCGGTTTTTCCTGCGCCCACGCGGGCTGGAATAGATTTTCCAGATCCAAATCCATGTCGGGAGGGCTGCTCATGGGGAAACGGGCTGGCCGCGCGTCAGGCCGACGCGCGCTGGGTGAGGATGGCTTTCACGATTTTTTGGGCGAGCGCGGGGTTTTCCATGAGCGCCTTTTGCGCGGCCTCCTTGCCCTGGCCGATCAATTCGCCCTCAAATTGCAGCCACGCGCCCTTTTTATCCACGACGCTGTTTTCAATGCCCACCTCGAGGATGCTGCCTTCCTTGTTGATGCCGTGATTGTAGATGATGTCAAACTCGGCCTCGGCAAACGGCGGCGCCACCTTGTTTTTGACGACCTTGACGCGGACATGATTGCCGACGGCGTTGCCGGCGGCGTCCTTGAGCGTGTCCTTGCGCCGGATGTCGAGGCGGACGCTCGCGTAAAATTTCAGCGCCTTGCCGCCGGGCGTCGTTTCGGGATTGCCGAACATGACGCCGACCTTTTCGCGGAGCTGATTGGTGAAAATACACGTAGTCTTCGACTTGGCCAGGATCGCGGTGAGCTTGCGGAGCGCCTGGCTCATGAGCCGGGCCTGCATGCCCATGGTCGCCATGCCCATCTCGCCTTCGAGTTCCGCCTTGGGCACCAGCGCGGCCACGGAATCAATAACGATGACATCCAGCGCATTGGAACGGGCGAGCGTTTCGCAGATCGTCAGCGCCTCCTCGCCGGAATCCGGCTGGGATACAAGCAGGTCATCGAGGTTCACGCCGAGCTTCTTGGCGTAACCCGGGTCCAGCGCGTGTTCGGCGTCAATGAACGCCGCCAGTCCACCGGCTTTTTGCGCATAGGCGATGACGTGCAGCATGAGCGTGGTTTTGCCGGACGATTCCGGCCCGAAAATTTCCACGACGCGCCCGCGCGGGATGCCGCCGACGCCCAGGGCGAGGTCCAGCGCCAGCGCGCCGGTGGGGATGACCTCAATTTTCACCTGCGCCCGGGCGTCACCCAGGCGCATGATGCTGCCTTCGCCATAACTTTTGGTGATGGTGGCGATGGCGGCGTCCAGTTCGCGCGTGCGGGACGCGGCAGTCCCGCGCTGCGGGGTTTCGACGGCGGATTTGTCGGCGGCTTTTGCAGGCATAAATTTCGGGGTGATTTCGTTGTTGGTCGTCCGGGTTGGAATGTTAGCGGAGCGACCTGGAATAGTCAAACCCAGGATGCACAAGTCGATGTTCACCAACCACGCAGATTAGTTGAAAATCGCCGCGATCTCCGGCAGTTTGTCGGCATGAGTGCAACGAACATTTTCCGTTTAATCCTGGTCGCGGCCCTGGCAGCTGGATGCAAAAAGGCTGAAACCATCGCCCCGCCACCCTCCCTGGACAGCCAGTTGCCCACGCAGGCGCAGCCCAAATTGCCCACGCTGAAAATTTATCTCGGCGCGGAAACGTTGGATGCCGAACTGGCCACCACCGAGCGCGAGGAGCAAACCGGCATGATGTTCCGCACCAACGTCACCGATGAAAGCGCCATGTTGTTTGTTTTTCCGTACCCGCAACCGGCGAATTTCTGGATGAAAAACTGTCCGGACTCGTTGTCCGCCGCCTACATCAGTCCTGACGGGGTGATCCAGGAAATTCATCATCTGGAAAAAAACGACACCAACACCGTTCCCTCCGCCTCGGCCAACATCGGTTACGTTCTCGAAGTCAATGACGGCTGGTTCCAGCGGCACAACGTCAGCACCGGCATGTTGATTCGCACGGAAATCGGTTCCTTGCAGAAAACGTTCTTCCGAAATTAAGCGTAACGATCATGCCAGGCTCACCGTTTTGCCGGTGCGGGCCGCCTCGTAAATGGCCATCATGATTTTCACGTCGCGCAGGCCTTCCTCGCCCGGCACCCGGGTCGGTTCATGGTTCAAGATGCATTGCGCGAAGTCGTCCATTTCCGCTGCGAACTGGTCAATCGCCGGCAGGTGGATTTCCTGTTGGTCGCTGCGCAGCCCCTGGATGCCACTGTAATTGAAGGCGGGGTCCAATTTGAACCACCCGTTTTGCGCGTAAACCATAAAATGGGCGGGTCCCCGCGCCCCATAGGTCGCGCTGCAAAAGGCAACGGTACCGCTGGGAAATTTGGCCTGCCAGACGATGGATTCCTCCACTTCCCTGAACTTTACCGGGTCGGTGACAGTTTCCATGGCCGAGACGAGCACGGGCTCTTCACCGGTCAGATAGCGCGTCGCCTGCAATGCGTAAATGCCGACGTCCATGAGCGGCCCGCCGCCGGCCAAAGCACGTTTAAGCCGCCATTGAGTTGGATCACCAATGGGAAAGCCGAAGGCTGCCTCAACGATTTTAACGTCTCCGAAGACCTTCTCACGCGCCAGCCGGACGCATTCCAGATTGTTCGGCTCAAAGTGCAACCGGTAACCGATGGCGAGCTGGCGGCCGGCCTGTTTGCAGGCGTCGATGATCTGCTGGCATTTTTCGACCGATACCTCCATCGGTTTTTCACACAGAACATGCTTGCCCGCTTTCGCCGCCTTGATGCTGTGTTCGGCATGCAGCGCATTGGGCGTGACGACATAAACCACGTCAATGTCCGGATTGTCCGCCATTTTTTCCATGTTGTCGTAGTTATAAATGTTTTGGTCGGGAATCCGGTATTGCGCCTTCCATAGTTCAGCCTTGGCGGGGTGGCCGGTGACGATGCCGGCGAGGCGGCAATACTTCGTTTTTTGCAATGCGGGCGCAATTTGGTGGGTGCTCAAGCTGCCCAGTCCGGCGAGGGCAAACCCGATCTTTCGATCCGGGTCCGCGGCGCGAACACGTGAAGCCAGGGCGCCGGCAAAGGATACGCTCGCGGCGGCCAGGGCGGTGGTCTTGATGAATTCACGGCGGGTATGGAATTTCATTTTCATGGTTCAACATGGTTGGCGTTTAATTTTACAGCGCAATCCGGAAAATTGCTCGCTGGTTTGGCGGTTCGTGAATTAAACTGTGCACGATGAAACGGAGTCAATCGGAAAAACTGTTTGCCAAGGCGTTGAAATTCATTCCCGGCGGGGTGAATTCGCCGGTGCGCGCGTTCCGTGCCGTCGGCGGCCAGCCGTTCTTCGTCAACCGGGCCAGAGGCGCGCACCTGTGGGACGTGGACGGCAACGAGTATATTGATTACGTCTGCACCTGGGGGCCGGCGATTCTCGGTCATGCGCACCCGAAAATTATTTCCGCCGTCAAAGCCGCGGCCGACCACGGCACCAGTTTCGGCATTCCGAATCCGTTTGAAGTGACGATGGCGAAACTGATTTGTTCGCTGGTTCCAAGCGTCCAGAAAGTCCGCATGACCAACTCCGGCACGGAGGCGTGCATGAGCGCCATCCGCCTGGCGCGCGGATTCACGGGACGCGACAAAATCATCAAGTTCGACGGCTGCTATCACGGTCATGCGGATTCCCTGCTGGTCAAGGCCGGCAGCGGCGCGCTCACCTTCGGCAATCCCGATAGCGCGGGCGTGCCGGCGGCCTTCACACAGCACACCATCGTTCTGCCATTCAATGAGGTTGATGCGGTGAAGGCCGCGTTCGACGCGAACAAAAATCAAATCGCCGGCATCATTGTCGAGCCGGTGCCGGGCAATGCCGGACTTTATCTGCCGCGACCGGGCTATCTGCAATTTTTGCGCGAAATCACGCAGGCCAACGGGGCGCTGTTGATTTTCGATGAAGTGATGACGGGTTTTCGCCTTGCCCCCGGTGGGGCACAGGAACGGTTTGGCATCACACCGGATTTGACGTGTTTTGGCAAAATCATCGGGGGCGGCCTGCCGGTCGGCGCATTCGGCGCACGGGCGGATATCATGGATTTGCTGGCACCGCTGGGACCGGTCTATCAGGCCGGCACGTTGAGCGGCAATCCACTGGCGATGGCGGCGGGCATCGCGGCGCTGGAGGAGTTGAACGGTTCAAAGTTCAAGGTTCAAAGTTTAAATTCCAAGCGCGTGCCAAACGATGTTTATTCGCGGCTCGAAAGGTTTGGCGCACAACTGGAGGCGGGCATGAAGGATGCCGCCAAATCGGCCGGTATTCCCGTCACGTTCAGCCGGTGCGGCTCAATGTTTTGCGCCTACTTCACCAGCGGACCGGTTTACTGTCTGGCCGACGCGATGAAAAGCGACCGCGCGCAGTTTGCCAAATTCTTCCACGGCATGCTGGACGCGGGCATTTATCTTGCCCCATCGCAATTCGAAGCAGGTTTTATCTCCAGCGCCCACACGGCAGCGGACATTGACCAGACGGTGAAGACGGCGGCCGCCGTGATGCGCGGGTTGTAACCGGTCTTTGGAGCCGTCTTGTTTCGTTTTGGCTGTAACATTTGCGGGGCCGTTTCCGTATTAAAATCAGTATGAAAACGAATAAATGGCTCTCCCTTACCCTGGCTGCCGCGTTGAACCTTGGCGGATGGCTGACGACCCCTGCGCTGGCGGCCGACACCCCTGCGCCTGCGCACGGAAGATTCTTGCAGCAACTCGCCCAAAGACTGAATCTGACCGACGAGCAAAAGGCGCAGATCAAAACCATCTTGCGCGCCGAGAAGGACACGCTGAAGCCATTGCTCGGCCAACTGCACGCCGCCCGGGAAAATCTGCGCGCGACCATCCAGGCTGGCGACGCCAACGAGACCACCGTGCGCGCCGCGTCGGCCCAGGTGGCCGTCGTCGAGGCCGATTTGGCGGTTGAACGGATGAAAATTTACGGCAAAATCGCGCCTGTCCTGACCAATGAACAACGCCAGCAAATCAGTGATTTCAGGCAGCGCGCGGACGATTTTACGGACCGGGCCATCGCCCACGCCGCTGAGGGACCGGCGCAATGATTTCACGGCTGGAGTTCGGGCTCCAGCCTGTCCGGAGCGGCGGAAAACCGCGGGCGTGAATGTGAACAACCGGCAGGCCCAAGCTTGAACTCCACCGAAACCGCGAGTGACGATGTCGAATTGCTGGAGCGTATCCGTGGCGGCGCCACCGACGATTTTGCCGAGCTCGTCCGGCGGCATCAATCACGCGTATTTGCCATTTTGCACCGATATGAACGCGACGCCCACAAGGTCGAAGACCTCGCGCAGGAAACCTTTCTCAAGGCCTGGCGCGCGCTGGGGCAATTTGACGGCCGCGCGCCTTTTGAACACTGGCTTTCCCGCATCGCCGCGCGGGTGGCGCTGGACCACTTGAGAAAAGAGAAACGCCGGCAGAATGAAATCGGCCTGCCTGAACTCGGTGACGACGCGCTGGACTGGCTGCGCAATGACGATGAGAAGAGCGAGCTGGACGCGCACAGCGCGGCGGAATTGCTCGAGCTGGCGATGCGCGAGCTGTCGCCGGCCGACCGCCTGGTCATCACGATGCAGGAACTGGAAGGCCGGAGCGTGAAGGAAATCGCCGTGGCGATGGGGGCTTCCGGCGTGGCCGTACGCGTGCGGGCCATGCGGGCGCGTTCGAAACTGCGGCAGGCTTTGGAAAAAATTGCGAAAGAAAAATTATGAACGACCGGAAATTGAAACAACTGTTCGCGTCGGCGCGAAAGGAAGCCGCGCCCGCGCCGACGGCGGATTTTGCCACGGACGTGTTGCGCGCGATTCGCCGCGAGCCGCCGGCCGCCGCGCCGGAAATCATCTCGGTTTTTGACCAGTTGAACCTGTGGTTTCCACGCCTGGCACTGGCGGCGTCGACGGTCATTGTATTGTGCTTTGCGTTGGACTACGGACTGACGGCGGCGGGCGTTCCGAGTTTGAGCGACGGGATGTCGCAGCTCTCCGCGCAGTGGCTTTTGACGCCGACCGGACTTTGATTATGAAGACCTTCAAATTGTTGGCCTTGGTGACGCTGGTCTTTCTGGCTGGCGTGGCGGCCGGCGTGGTTGGTACGCGTCTGGTGATACGTCACTGGGTGAATACGGCCGTTCAACGCCCGGAGAACTTTCAGTTGCTCCTGGAGCGCAACCTGCGCTGGCAGCTCCGGCTTGACGCGCGCCAGCGGGTCGAGGTGCATCGAATTCTGACTGATACGCGCGTCCAGTTGCGGGATTTGCGGCAGGAATATCGCCCGCAGGTGGTTGCCGTGCTTACCAACACCGAGGCGCAAATTTCCGCGATCCTGACGCCGGAACAGCAGGCGCGGTTCGAACAGATGCAGCAACAGAATCAACACTTCCTTCAGCCGGCGCCACCTGACCGGTGAAGCGTCACTCCTCCGGGTAGGTCGCGTCGGAAATCCACGCAGATTCCATTTGAGCAAAGCCGTCCGCGCCGGTATTTTGGACGTTGCCTTGCGCGCGTAGCTCAATTGGATAGAGCGTCGGCCTCCGGAGCCGAAGGTTGTGGGTTCGACCCCCGCCGTGCGCACCATTTTTCCCCAGGAAATGTGTCTTCACTGATAATTTGTCTGGTTTTGAATAGAGGCCGAACTATGCCGAATATTAGGTGAATACACCGAACATCAACGACTTACGAAGACAGTTTTCGGGCTAACGGGGGGGTGTGAAGTTGTCGCGATTTTGTGATCTGTTCAGTTTATCAAAGCATAACTTCCAGTCGTAAGTCTTTCTTCATCAACATTTGGAAGTTTCATATAGGACATATTATCCGCGAGGAAGGGGGTGTGAAGTGTGAAGCCGTCTTTGAGCGACTCAGACCTTAAAACTTCTTGAGCATGTCGAATCTGTTGTTCCCTCCCCAGTTTTTGAAGACATCAACAGTGCGATTGTAGTGAGGTGTCGACATTAGCGATTACAGCACAAGTGGTGAAGAAAAGTTTGTGACAGTGGCGATTTTGTGGCTGGAGCAGGAGAAAAAGAGCAGTTTCGCGTTTTCTTTTGACCTGCGTAGAATTACCCTCCCGATTGTGACTCGCGGTTCGCACCTGCATATTGCAGTCGACGGATGCATCGGTGTTGGAAAAACAACACTGGCGACAAAACTTGCCGACGCAAGGAAGGCCTATTTGCTATCGGAGCATTTTGAAAAAAACCCTTTTTTGGAGGATTTTTATTCGGACCCTGCTGCTCATGTGTTGGAAACGGAGTTGCAGTTTCTGTTGTTGCACTATCACCAACTAAAACAAATCCCCCGAACGTCTGCGGGTGAAACAATTTCGGATTTCACTTTCTCTAAGGATTTGATCTTTGCGGGCATGAACTTCCGGGTGGCTACCGAAAAAACAATGTTCGTACAGCTGTACGAATTCCTGCTGGAGCGGCTACAGTCACCAGACCTCGTCATCTACCTTAGAGGCAGCGACGATC
>JBEKTH010000070.1:0-15457 GCA_049516255.1 Verrucomicrobiota bacterium | reverse complement strand
GTTGCCTGCAGCGATTTGATACTCCCTTCAAAGCCCTCTGGGTTTTTTGTTAGCATGTTTGCAGGGCGGGGAGTGCCTCGACGCACTCCCCGCGTTAACAGATAACCGGCGTCCACTGGACGCCAATTAACTATGAACTACTACAGCCATGAAATACTACACCTCGACCACGAAATTCAACTGCGGAATCGACCTTCATGCCCGGCAGATGTACGTCTGCGTCATGGATCGGGATGGCAAGAAGCTCGTCCACACCAACATCCGGAACAATGACTTCGAGTTCTTCCTCAAGCTGGTGGCACCCTATCGCCACGACCTGACGGTTTGCGCCGAGTGCATGTTTGGCTGGTATTGGCTGGCCGATGCCTGCCAGGCGGCGGGCCTGCACTTCGTCCTGGCTCATGCCCTCTATCTCAAGGCCATTCACGGCGGCAAGAACAAGAACGACCGCATTGACTCCGAAAAGCTCGCCCACCTCCTGCGCACCAACTTCATCCCGCCGGCCTATGTCTATCCCGCCGACAAACGCCCGCTGCGGGCGCTGCTGCGCCAACGGATTCTCTATGTCTGGCGGCGCAGCGAACTGTTGTCCCGCATCCAGTCCCATCAACTGGCTTACAACCGGCCCACCTGCCGCCAGAACCTGTACAACCGCCAGTCCTGGACCGAACAGCTCCTGGCCTCGGAACCCGATCCCGTTCGCCAGCTGGCCTTGCAAAACGACCTGGCACTCATCGGCCATTATGACGCGCAACTGGCCAGCCTCGAAAAAGCACTCTTGAAGCTCACCAAACAAACCGCCAGCCGCGACTTCAACCTATTACAAACCACGCCGGGCATCGGCGATTATCTGGGCCTGACCATCCTCCACGAGATTGGCGACATCGCCCGCTTTCCCACCGTCAAAGATTTCCTGTCCTATTGCCGGCTGGTCAAAGGCA
Source organism: Verrucomicrobiota bacterium (assembly GCA_049516255.1). Taxonomy (GTDB): domain Bacteria; phylum Verrucomicrobiota; class Verrucomicrobiia; order Limisphaerales; family UBA11358; genus UBA11358. The sequence continues at coordinate 14,516 of JBEKTH010000070.1, read as the reverse complement.
CGGTCGCCAGCGCCGGCAAGCTCAAGGGCCTGCGCGGGGCCAAGCTGGGCAATCCGTATCTGCGCTGGGCCTTTGGCGAAGCGGCGGTGATCGCCAAACGCGATGGCGTGCTGGGACCCCTGGCCCAACGGCTCGAAGCGCGGCTGGGTGAACTGTAAAAGAGTTTCTGGACCGCTGCCGGGCGTTTGATCCGGTGGCTGGAAGACCGCCTCTGGTTCTGGCCAAGGCCAGGACTGGGAACGGCCCGATGGAGTCCTTATACCCTTCGGGCCTTCGTCAGGGACGGATTTCCTGCTAAAATAGGTTCGCAAGTGCTCAATTAACCTGCACCAGTCTTCGCTTGGAGCCAGCGAGAACGAAGACTGCCGCGCCGAAGTGCGCAGCACGAAGGCGGGCGACGACCAACAGACGGGAATGCGCTTCGAGCTACGACTCGGCAAGCCAGAATGAAATTCTTCTACGTTTATTTTCTTCAGAGCAAACAAAATCACTGCCCGTGCAACCGATAGAAGCCATCGGAGCCGCCGAGATTGTTGGTCAGCACAAAATTAGTGCCCAATGTCACCACTCCATTGGTCAGTGGCGTCCAGATGGCGCCGGAAGACACCGTGCTGCTGGTCTCCAGCCCGAAGCTGTACGCCCAGGTCGGCCAGGAAAGCGTGATTTGATTATTGGCGGCGGACGCGATTTGCAATGACGGGAATATGGCGCGACCGAGCCGGATGGTGCTGTTGTGCGTGTCGGCCACGTAGAGGTTGCCGGCGCTGTCGAAGGCCAGGCTCTGGGCATAGTTGAACAACGCGTTGGTGCCGATGCCATCGGTGCTGCCGGTGACCCCGACCTGTCCGGCCACCGTGGTCACCACCCAATTGGTCCCCACCAACGTCATTTTGCGGATGGTCTGATTGTACGTGTCCATGACATAGAGACGACCGGCCGATTCCAGAGTGACATCGTCCGGAAAAAAGAAATGGGCGTTGGTTCCCGTGCCATCGTCGTTGGCGCGGATGCTGGCCACGCCGGCGATCGTGCTCACCAGCCAGTTCGTCCCGACCGGGGTCAGCCGGCGGATGCCGTTGTTCTCGCTGTCGGCCACATAGACGTTGGAGGCATTGTCCACGGCAATCCCGCGGGGAAAATAGAACATGGCATTCGTGCCGATGCCGTCAGAGGAACCGTGCGTGAAGGGCAGTCCGGCGATGGTCGTCACCGTCCAGTTGCTGCCAACGGGCGTGACCTTGCGGATGACCATGCCGTAATTGTCCGATACGAAAACGTTGGTGTTCGCATCCACCGCAATCCCGGCGGGCACATAAAAAAACGCATTACTGCCCACGCCATCCACCTCGCCGTAAACTTCGGCCTGTCCGGCAATGGTGCTGGTCACCCAGTTGGTTCCGGCCGGCGTGATTTTACGGATCGTGCTGTTATAAGCATCCGCGACATAGAGGCTGCCTCCACTGTCCAGGGCGATGTCCGAAGGATAATAAAAGCGCGCGTCGCTGTTCGTGCCGTCGGCGCTGCCAAGGTTGCCGGCCAGACCGGCGATGGTGCTGACGACGCCGTTGGTCGCAATCTTCCGGATGGTGCAGTTGTAATAATCCGCCACATAGACGTTGTTCTGGGCATCCAAGGCGACGGCGGCGGTGGACCAGAACAAGGCGTTGGTGCCCGGCCCATCGGTGCTGCCGGTGCTGATGCCGGCAAAGGTGCTCACCACCCCGCCCGGGGTGATCTTTCGAACCTCATTGTTGTTCGCGTCCGCCACGTAAACATTACCGGCGCCATCCACGGTCACGCCAATGGGCGAATGAAATCGCGCGTTGTTGGTCGCGCCATCGGCATCGCCGTAAACTCCCACCAATCCTGCCAGGGTGCTCACCCCCCAGTTGGTTCCCGCGAGGGTCAGCTTCCGGATGGTGTTATTGTTGTCGTCCGCCACGAATAGATTGGTTCCGGCGCTCACGACAATGCCGGCGGGGCCGTTAAACTGGGCGTTGGTTCCGGTGCCATCGGCGCTGCCGACGTTGGTCACCTGCCCGGCAATTGTGCTGACGGCCCAGTTGGTGCCCATCGGAACCAGTTTCCGGACGGTCTCATTGATGCCGTCGGTCACATACAGATTGGTGCTGGCATCCACGGTGATTCCAAAAGGCATGTAGAACTGGGCGGTGTTGTTCGTTCCGTCGCTGCTGCCGGGATGATGGGGTTGACCGGCAATCGTGCTGACCAGCCCTGCCGGACTGATCTCACGAATCACATCATCGGCGGTGTCGGCCACATAAACATTGCCCGCGCCATCCACCGCGACAGCCGCCGGGGTGGCAAATTCTGCGTTGGTCCCCATGGCATCGATCAGGCCGGCCATTCCCACCTGGCCGGCCAGGGTGCTCACCCCCCAGTTGGTTCCGACCGGCGTAACTTTGCGGATCGTGTCATTGAACTCGTCCGCGACATAAAGATTTCCATTGATATCCACCGCAATACCCGTGGGCAGGTTGAACGAGGCGTTGGTGCCCGTGCCGTCGGCGCTGCCTTTGACACCGGCCAGTCCGGCAATGGTGGTGACCTGTCCGGCCGGAGTGATTTCACGAATCGTGTTATTGCCCGAGTCCGTCACATAAAGGTTTCCCAGACCGTCGGCGGCCACGCCCGAAGGACCGGAAAACCGCGCGCCCGCGCCCGTGCCATCCATGCTGCCACTGCTGACGGATCCCGCCAGGGTGGAGAAAAGGAAAGATTGCGAATACACCTGCGAAGTGACCACCAGCAAGAGACCCGACACAAAACAAAAAAACAGTGTCTTCATAAACAACATGCGGACACGATATTTTTGGGGAAGCACCACCCGTGCCGTGGCTGTAGACGCGAAGGTTATCCGTTAAAGTACCCGTTTGCGAAGTCTGCCGGGCCGGGAAGTGTCCGGAAATCGTCACCGGACATTTCTTTTCCTGTCCACTTGCGGAGCAGGCACGGAGGATTACCTTTAATCAGGAGTCTCGTATGAAAACGAAAGGCAAAACATCAAAAGCCGTTGTTCAGCCCCAACCATTCACGCCCGGCGTTACCCGAGGCATGGTGCGCGAACACGCGTATCGCCTGTATCGTGACAAATTGCCGGAGCATCCGTTGACCCTCGAAGATTGGGTGCTGGCCGAGAAGGACCTGGTGGCGACGATGGAAGCGGAAGGCGTGGAAGGCTGAGTTTATTCGTCTTTCACACTGTATCCTGGCGGAGAAAACCGCTTGATCGGCGGGTCCGCGAGGTTGTAGTGCCGTGCGATCAAGCTTTGGGCCGCAGTTTTTTCCAGAGCCAGCCCAGTGGATCGTAATAATCGTCCACCACGCGCTCCTTGAGCGGGATGATGGCGTTGTCGGTGATGGTGATGTTTTCGGGGCAAACCTTGGTGCAGCATTTGGTGATGTTGCAAAAACCGATGCCCTGCGCCTGTTTCAACTCCGGCAACCGGTCTTCGGTGTCCAACGGATGCATCTCCAGCGCGGCGGTGTAAACCAGAAAACGCGGGCCGATGAATTCATCGTGTTTGTGATGGTCGCGCAGGACGTGGCAGACGTCCTGGCAGAGAAAACATTCAATGCACTTGCGGAATTCCTGAACGCGGTCCACGTCCGCCTGCTGCATCCGCCAGGTGCCGTCCGGGGCGTCGGGCTTGCGCGGGTTGAATTTTTTGATCTTGGTCTTGACGCGAAAATTCCAGGAAACGTCCGTGGCCAGGTCGCGAATGCTCGGAAACGCGCGCATCGGCTCGAGGGTGACGGGCTTGTCGGTCGGCAGGGTGTTCATGCGCGTCATGCACATCAGCCGGGGGATCCCGTTGATTTCGGCCGAGCACGAGCCGCACTTGCCGGCCTTGCAATTCCAGCGGCAGGCGAGGTCATTGGCCTGCGTCGCCTGGATCTTGTGGACGACGTCGAGCACGACCATGCCCTCGGAAACTTCCGTGGTGTAGTCCGTGAATTTGCCACCACCGGCGTCACCGCGCCAGATTCTGAAAGTGACCGTTTTCATTGCATCTCCTCGATGACCTGTTTCAACTCCGCCGGCAGGTCGGGGATGGTCTCGCGCCGGATGTTCATCGTGCCGTCGGGATTTTTCTTCACCACAATGTTCACCTTGCCGGCGGCCGCGTCCTTGTTCGGAAAATCCTCCCGGAAATGCCCGCCGCGGCTTTCCTTGCGCCCAATCGCCGAGCGCGTGATGGCCTCCGATACGGTGAGCAGATTTTTCAGGTCGAGCGCGGTGTGCCAGCCCGGATTGTATTCGCGGTGGCCATAAACCGCGACCTGCCCGGCGCGTTCCGAAAGTTTGGCGATGCCGTCAAGGGCTTTGACCATTTCTTCTTCGCGTCGCACGATGCCGACGAGGCTTTGCATCATCTCCTGCAAATCGTGCTGCACCTGATACGGCCCTTCGGCGCTGCCACCACCCTTCGCACCACGTTCGAATGGTTCCAGCGCCCGGCGCGCCGCTTCGTCCACCTGCGCCTCATTGATTTTGCCTGCGCCGTGTTCCTTCGCAAATTTCGCGGCGAATTCCCCGGCGCGTTTGCCGAACACAATCAAATCGGACAGCGAATTTCCGCCGAGCCGGTTTGCGCCGTGCAATCCGGCGGCGGCCTCCCCGGCCGCAAACAGGCCGGGCACGTTGGACATCTGTGTGTCGCCGTTCACCCGGATCCCGCCCATGATGTAATGGGTGGTCGGGCCGATCTCCATCGGCTCTTTCGTGATGTCGAGGTCGGCGAGCTGCTTGAACTGGTGGTACATGCTCGGCAGCTTGCGTTTGATGTGTTCGGCGGCGTTGGGGATTTTTTCCTTGATCCAGGCAATGTCGAGAAACACGCCGCCGTGCGGGCTGCCGCGGCCGGCCTTCACCTCGCGGTTGATGCAGCGGGCAACGTGGTCGCGCGTGAGTAGTTCGGGCGGACGCTTGGCGTTTTTGTCGCCTTGCGTGTAGCGCCAGCCTTCCTCCGGGTCGGTCGCGGTCTGTGATTTGTAATTGTCGGGAATGTCGTCGAACATGAACCGTTTGCCATCCTTGTTTCGCAACACGCCGCCTTCGCCGCGCACGGCCTCGGTCACCAGGATGCCCATCACGCTCGGCGGCCAGATCATGCCCGTCGGATGGAATTGCACGAACTCCATGTCCATCAATTCCGCGCCGGCATCATACGCCAGCGACTGGCCGTCGCCGGTGTATTCCCAGGAATTGCTGGTCACTTTGAAGGCGCGCCCGATGCCGCCGGTGGCCATCACGACGGCCCCGGCCTTGAAAATCTTGAACCGGCCGCGCTCGCGGTCGTAACCCAGGGCGCCCACGACGCGGTCACCGTCCTTGAGCAGTGTGACCACCGTATGCTCCATGTGGACGGCGATACCCTGATGAATGCCGTGGTCCTGCAGGGTGCGAATCAATTCCAATCCGGTCCGGTCGCCGACGTGGGCGAGCCGGGGATACCGATGGCCGCCGAAATTGCGCTGGAGAATTTTCCCATCTTTCGTGCGATCAAACACCGCGCCCCAGGCTTCGAGTTCGTGAACACGTTCCGGGGCTTCCTTCGCGTGCAGTTCGGCCATGCGCCAGTTGTTGACGTATTGGCCGCCACGCATCGTGTCGGCAAAATGCACGCGCCAGTTGTCGCGGTCGTCCACGTTGCCCATGGCCGCCGCCATGCCACCCTCGGCCATGACGGTGTGCGCTTTGCCCAGCAGCGATTTGCAGATCAGCCCGACCTTCACCCCGACCGCCGAGGCTTCGATCGCCGCCCGCAACCCGGCGCCGCCCGCGCCGACGACCAGCACGTCGTATTCAAAAGTTTCGTAATTGGTGGCCACGCGAAATCCTAGAAAATCCGGAAGTCATGCCAGACGCCCATCGAGCAAAGCCGGACATAAACGTCGGTGAAACCGACCCAGAACAGGCTGAACCAGGCCCACATCATGTGGCGGTGGTTGAGGCAACTGACGCACGCAAAACCTTTCGCGCAGGCCGAGACCTTCGACGGCTCGTCCAAAAAACCGCCAATCAAATGCCGCAGCGAGTGGCACCCAAACGTGTAACTGGCGAGGAGAATGACATTCAACGTCAGCACGATGGTTCCGACGCCGACGCCGAAATGGCTGGTTCCATTTTCTGTGAACCACATCGCTTTCCAAGCGTCGTATCCCAGGATGAAAATGAAAATCACTGCCAGATACATGAAGTAGCGGTGAACATTTTGCAGAATGAGAGGGAAATAGCGTTCGCCGAGGAAGGTTTTGCGCGGTTCACCGACGGCGCAATTGGGCGGGTCCGCCCAGAACGCCTTGTAATACGCTCCCCGGTAATAATAACAGGTGAACCGGAAACCCGCCGGCGCCCACAATACCAGAAACGCCGGTGAAAAAATCAGCCACGCCGGCCACCAGGCCGGTTGCAGTCCAAAAATCGCGTGCGGTGAATACCCGAATATTTCCGGCGAAAAAAACGGCGACAAATAATCCGCGCCGTTTCCGTTGAACCAATAGGCGCAATTCCCGTGATACAACGGATGAAACGCCGCCCACGTCGAATAAACGATGAAAGCCGTGAAACCGAAAAAAACCGCCAACGGCTGCACCCACCACGCATCGGGACGGGCCGTTTCCCCAAACCGGCGCTGCGGCAGTGAAGCATCTGCATAAGCCATAGAAGCCAACTTTAGCGAACTTGTCTTCGATGGGTCAATAGAAGGTGAGTAAATATAAGGGCTGCTTCGTATTAAGTTGGTTTGAACTTATCTGCGAAGGAGGGCCGGGGACGCGCCCGTCCATTCGTTCAGGCCGCGTTCGCCACCGCCGGCCGGGGAGAGTCCCAGCCTTTCCAGCGCCTCGCCCACCAGGTAAAGCGAGCCGGTGATGACGACGAATTCGTCACCGGCCGATTTGTCCAGGGCATCACCCAGGGAAGGGCAGGCGGCAATTTCAGCCGACGGATTTATTTTTCGGCACGCCTCCGCCAGCTCCTGCGGATTGGCCGAACGTTCGCTGGCAACTGGCACGGTGTGGATGCGCGCCGCCAGCGGTGCGAGGATTTCACAGATGGGCTGCCAGTCCTTGTCCTGGAGCACACCCAGCACCAGCGTTCGTCTGGCGGCGGGAAAATTTTTTCCCAATGCCTCGCGCAATACTTTGGCGCCGGCCGGATTATGCGCACCATCGAGCAGAATTTTTTGGCCGGATACGCGGGTGACCAGCTGCAATCGCCCCGGCCAGTTGACGCCGGCCAGACCGGCGCGGATTTTTTCCTCCGCCACCGGGATTCGGTTTTGCAGGACCTCGACCGTGGCCAGGGCCAGCGCGGCATTCCATTGTTGGTGTTCGCCAGCCAGCGAAAGGTAGGGACAGCGCGCTGCGCTGTCCGGACGCCGCAGCGCGGCGTCCCTACCATCAACCATTACCAGCGGTGAACTTTGTTTTCGCGCGGTTTCCTCAATGACTTTCAATGCCTCCGGCTCATCCGTCGCGGTGATGACCGGCACACCCGGCTTGATGATGCCGGCCTTCTCGGCGGCGATCCGGGCGAGCGTGTCACCCAACCATTGCTGGTGGTCGAACTGGATGTTGGTGATGATACTGGCCAGCGGCGTGACGATGTTCGTGGCGTCCAGCCGTCCGCCCAGGCCGGTTTCCCAGATCACTAGGTCGCAGTGCTGTTCAGCGAAGAATTTCAACGCCATCACCGTGACAAATTCAAAGAACGTAGGACAGGCGTCGCGCCTGTCTCCATCTGCGCTTTTTTCGTTTTTTAAAATTAAGTTAGAGACAGGCGTGATACCTGTCCCGCAATGCTGGCGCAATTCAGTAACGAGCCTGACGACGTCGTCCTCGCCAATCCACCGGCGGTTGACCTGGATCCGTTCGCGGAACGAAACCAGGTGTGGCGAGGTGAACAGCCCGACGCGCTGGCCGGCCGCACGATAGATGCTTTCCAGCATGGCGCAGGTCGAGCCTTTGCCATTGGTGCCGGCGACATGGATGAAGCGGAGCCGGTTCTGCGGGTGGCCCGCCAGCGCTGCCAGCTGAAATGTGTTTTCGAGGCCAAACTTCGCACCGAACAGACGCAAGCCGTAGAGAAATTGGATGGTTTCGGAATAAGTCACGGCTGAAATTTTGAAGATTATCGCTCGACGGTGAAGGTGATGTCGTATGTTGTTTTGTCAGTGGATTTCCAGTCAGCGGGCTTTTCGCGTCCGCCATCATCGTGACCGTCTGCTCCAACACTGTAAATGACGTAGCCTTTCGCAAGGCGGTGATAGCGCAATGGCTGTCCGTCAAACGGATCAACCGGCAAGCCGGAAAGAAATTGGGGAACCAGTTCATTTAAATTTTCAGGCAATCGGCCATGTGCCGAACGAAAGCGTTCAATTGCGAGCGCCGTTACAGTAAGGTGAAGTTTGGTCGCAAATTCCGCTTCACGTTTCAAAATTATCCCGGTGGATGGCAAAAATGTTGCCGAAAGGAGAAATGGATGCTCATAATGAAAGCTCGTATAAGGATGCTGTTCGATTTTGTCTGTAGCTTCGCCCACGAAGTTATTTATTGCATCCAAGTTGCGTGGGAACGGAAGATTGGCAAAAGCAATGTTTGTATCCATTACCCTCAAATAATAGATCAGGTCGCGCTCGCCAACCCCCATGAACCAATATTTCGTTGGTGGGTAATCAGACACCCATTTATTCTCATTATCGTTGCGGAGCCAAACTGGTTTCAACTGAAAGTAAGGAATAAGCTCTGCCCGGTCCCCGATTAATGCCCGCGCCATTAGGTTTGTCCTTTCAGCGTTAGCAATTAGAGCAGCCAACTCACCCAATTGTGTTGCATTCAAATTGGTGGCGTTCAAGTAATATTCTAATGAGTTCTCAACAGATAAAATAAATCTGACATGAACAAGTTGTGCGATAATGTCTGGTTCTTCATCCAACGAATGCGCTATGCCGACAAGACTTTCGATGGCTACAACAGCATTGGTTGTGTCACCTGATTGACTTGCCAGCATTAATTCGTATTCGGCAATTTTTTCGAGTTTATTCAATTGCGTCAGGTGCGGCAAAAGTGTGATAAGACCAGGTGTGTAATCCACGGGATAACGGCTTTCCGGTAATTTGATGGCTTCGCGTATTCTGGCAAGCGCGTCGGAATTCATTTCGACGTAACTGTAAAGTAATTTACTTTCCTCGGGAGTTACTGGTTGTCCGCGTTCGGGAAATTGAAATTGGTCAACCTCATTCGAGCGGCTGTCGGAATAACTCCGTATGAGCGCAAAGGCTTGGGTCATCACCAGCGCGGCGTTTTCGTTGTCGGGAACGGCGGAATAATATGCATTTAACTCCACACCGCTCGTCGGCAATCCAGCGGCACGAATCGCAGCCAATTTTGCGTTCACATCGCGAGCCAGATTTACCCGCCAAACAATGAAACAGACGAGAAGCAACGCGAGCAGGAAAAGCGCGGCGAGGCAAATCCTGAAAAAGAAGCGTTTCATGCACAATGCCGGTCAAAGCACGAACTCCGCGTGACAACGACGTTCGGCCTCCAACTTTGGCGATCTCTTCTTCCGCGGAAACAGGGCGAGCATTTCGTCATTCCAGCGCACAGCTTCCGCGAAAGTCTTGCGCGAGCGACGCGGCAACATTCCGCTCCAGTCGGGGAATTCCAAACCGGGTGAATCGCGCAGGACGCAATCATCCGTCCGCGCAGGCGAGCCGTAATTTTTCATAGGTTTCCGCGCTTCCATGTTTGAGTATTGTCGCTCGAAGTTCAGGCTCGTTCAAGTCCAGGCGATTGACCAAAATGAGTTGAATCAAATCATCCATGTCCTTCAAGCGGCGCAATGCCTTGCTGTTTTGCAGCGAATGACATTTCAAGGCAATCAGATGAAGCAACGAAACCACTTTCACTTTAACGCCTTCAACGGTCGCTTCGACGGCGGATTGATTCAGTTGCTCAAAAACCTTCTCGGAAACAAACATCAAATCCACCTGCATGCCGGCTTCATCTTTGGGGTCAAATTGCAAAAATGTCGCCGCGTCGTTTTTAACGGCCATTCCAAAGCTATCCAGCAATTTGCTCCATCGCGCGCGTTCTCCGCCGGGGACAATCAAATCAAGATCGTCGGTCGTTCGCGCGTATCCATGCGCGTGAACGGCAAAGCCTCCGATGACAAGAAACAGGATGCCGGCTTCGCCGGCTTTTCGAGAAATCCTTTCAATCGGACACTTGCGCATATTTCACAACGGTTTCTGGTGGATGTGCGCATGGGCGGCGGCGATGAAACCCTTGAAGAGCGGATGCGGCTGGTGCGGCTTGCTCAAAAATTCCGGGTGGAACTGGCTGGCAATGAAGAACGGATGGTTCGGCAGTTCGATGATTTCCACCAGCTTGCCGTCCGGTGACAGGCCGCTGAAGACGAAACCGGCCTTTTCGAATTTGTCGCGGTAGGCATTGTTGAATTCATAACGGTGACGGTGGCGCTCGTTGACGACAAACGAGCCGTAAAGCTGCGCGGCCTTCGTCCCAAGCGCCAATTGGCAGGGCTGCGCGCCCAGTCGCATCGTCCCGCCTTTTTTGGTCACGCGCTTTTGGTCGTCGAGCATCGCGATGACCGGGTGCGGCGTGTTCGGCTCGAACTCGGTGGAGTGCGCCTTGGCCAGCTTCAGGACGTTCCGGGCGAATTCGATGGTGGCGATCTGCATGCCGAGGCAGAGGCCGAGGTAGGGAATTTTATTTTCGCGCGCGTATTGCGCGGCGAGGATTTTGCCCTCGATGCCGCGTTCGCCGAAGCCGCCCGGCACGAGGACGCCGCCCAGTCCTTTCAAGGTTTTCTCCGCGCCGTGCTTTTCGATTTCCTCGGCGTCCACCTGGACGATTTCCACGCCGCAATCATTGCCGACGCCGCCGTGGATGATCGCCTCATAGACCGATTTGTAGGCATCCTGGAGGCCGATGTATTTGCCGACCACGCCGACGCGCACGCGATGTTGCGGCGCAATGAGCTTGCGGATGATTTCCTGCCAATGCGTCATGTTCGCCGGCGGCGTATGCAAATCCAGCAGGCGACAGACGAGGTCGTCGGCGCGCTCGCGCTGGAGCATCAACGGCACCTCGTAAATCGAATGGTCCACGTCCTTTTCCTCGATGACCGCCTCGACGGGCACGTTGCAGAACATGGAAATTTTCTGGCGCAACTCCTTGTCCAGCGGTTTTTCGCAGCGGCAGACCAGCAAATGGGGCGTGATGCCGATTTCGCGCAATTTGGCCACGGATTGCTGCGTCGGCTTGGTCTTCAATTCACCGGCCGCCTTGATGAACGGCACGTAGGTGACGTGCATGAAAATCGCGTTGTTGTAACCGGTTTCGAGCGCGAATTCGCGGATGGCCTCCAGAAACGGCAGCCCCTCGATGTCGCCGGTGGTGCCGCCGATTTCGGTGATGACGACGTCGGCCTTGCTTTGCTCGGCCAGCAGATCAATGCGTTTTTTGATTTCATCGGTGACGTGCGGGATGACCTGCACGGTTTTGCCGAGGTAGCGGCCTTCGCGTTCGTTGTTCAGGACGGTTTGATACACCTGGCCGCTCGTCAGGTTGTTCATCCGGGTGAGCTTGCAATTCGTGAACCGCTCGTAATGGCCGAGGTCGAGGTCGGTTTCCGCGCCGTCGTCGAGCACGTAAACCTCGCCGTGCTGGTAGGGGTTCATCGTGCCGGGGTCCACGTTCAAGTAGGGATCGAACTTCTGGAGCACGACCTTGAGGCCGCGGTTTTCGAGCAACGTGCCGAGCGAGGCCGCCGTCAGGCCCTTGCCCAACGAACTCACCACGCCGCCCGTTACGAATATAAACTTCATTTCAAATCAAATTTTAGCCACAGATTGACACAGATGAAACACAGATTATTTCAACTGCTTGCCGGAACGCCAAAAATTTTCTTGTGCGCTTCTTGTTTTAACCATTCCGCTAAAACCGAAAATGTCCACGAAATACCTGGTTTTAGGATGGTTTCTTTTGCCTTCTTCCAAATCGTGTCATCGCGAGCCGCGTCAAGAAAGTCATGACCAGCCCAAGTCAGTCTGAAGATTGTAGCACTAACAGGAGTTCCTGCTTCAGAAGTGTAATCAGCTTGAACCAACCCAGCATCATTCATCAGGGCAATTTGATAGGCTTCTTCGACTGTTTGAGCTTGGTATGATTCAGGTGGTTCGCCATTTTCAAAATCACGATCTTCCGCCTTGCTAACTATTTGCCGGATTAAATCCATGTCGCGTTTCATTTTAGAAATCTGTGTTTCATCTGTGGCTAAAAATGTTTTCCACTTTCGCCACGTCCTCCGGTACGTCCACGCCCACGCTGTCATAAGCTACGGTCACGACCGCCATCGGGATGCCGTTTTCCAGCGCGCGCAACTGCTCCAGTTTCTCCGCGTTTTCGAGCGGTGACACCGGGAATTTCACCAGTCGCAGCAACGTCTCACGCCGGTAACCATAAATGCCGAGGTGCTTCAAAAAAGGAAACGCCGCCAACTGTTCGCTCACCGAACCACTGGCGGCCTCGCGCAAATACGGAATTGTGCGCCGCGAAAAGTATAGCGCGCGGCCGGCGGCATTGACAACGACTTTTACGACGTTCGGATTGTCGTATTCGGCGGGATTTTTGACGGGGGTGGCGGCGGTGGCCATCTCATTTTGTGCCAGCGCACTGGCGACGGCGTCGATCACCGCCGGGTCGATCAGCGGTTCGTCGCCCTGAATGTTCACGACGGCGTCGCAAGTGCAGCGCGCGGCCGCCTCCGCGATGCGGTCCGTGCCGCTGGGATGTTCCGGACGGGTCATTTCCACGCGACAGAATTTTTTCACGACCTCGGCGATGCGTGAATCGTCCGTGGCCACGATGACCTCGCTCAACGATTTCGCCTTTTGGCAACGCTCAACGACGTGTTGGATGAGCGGCTTGCCGGCGATGGGGGCGAGGGCTTTACCGGGGAACCGTGTCGAGGCGTACCGGGCGGGAACAATGCCGACGATCTTCACGGGCCTTGATTAAGCCATAACCAGCCGCTCCAACGCAAGTAGCGAAGGCACCGGGTTTTTTTAAAACCTGACCGGTGAATTGTCGAGGCTCTTGGTGGGCGTTTGTAGCGCCTTCTTAAAATAGGCGCCCGCGCGGGTCGGCGTGAAATTCCAGTCCTTGATCAGGCAGGGCTCCCAGTGCGGGTCAAAACACCAGGCGGTGTAGGAGATTCCGCGCTCGGCGCAATACGTCGTGATGGCGTCACCGTAGATTTCATCGCCGATGATCGGGTTGTAACCGTCCGGTTCACCCGGCGGGAGGAAGCCGATTTCAGTCAAAATCATCGGATATCTGTCGGCGACGAAACCCCAATCATGCGTCCAGTTCGCGGCCCATGGTTGTTTGGCCTTCATCGGATAAGGATGCGCGACGTACCCGATGCCTTCGGCGTCAATCGGGTCCCCGGCGACCGGTGTCAGGTCATAGCCGAAATTGAAGCCGGCGACGAGGGGGACCGCCGTGCCGCCGTTTGCGCGAATGGTTTTGATGATTTGTTCCAGCACACTTTTCCATTGCGGCCAGGTACAGGTTCCCAGATTGGGGTTCGTGGTCGGTTCATTGAACAATTCGAAGAAGGCGACGGTGTTGTTGCCGTGATAGTGTTTGGCCATGGTGGTCCAGAAATCAAGGGTCTCTGCCTTGGTGGTGTCATAAGCCGTCGGGGGATAAAGTTCGGAGGTGGCGGGGAAGAATTTTTCCTGATACAAATTGCCGATGCTGTGCCAGTCGATGATGACGTACAACCCTTCTTCGTTTGCCCACTCGACACCTTGATCGAGCAGTTTGAGGTAATCCTTCCTGCCGTGAATATGCCACGCCGCCGGATGCACGGGGATTCTGACGATGTTGGCGCCCCACGACCTGGCCATTTCGAAGTAATGTTTGTTCCATTCGCCGTTGCGCTGCAACTTGTCGGGATCGCTCGCGTCCAGTCCGCGGAAGATGATGGTCTGGCCGTCCGCGGTCACAAAGTGATTGCCTTGCACGCTGACATGACTGGGTTGCGCAAAGGCTCCGAAAGAAAACAAAAGACCGGACAGGCAGCAGAGAAGATTCTTTTTCATAATGGATTGTCCCAAGACTGAAGCAGAATCGGGGTGAATCACGCTTGCGAGCGTATCCCAACGCGAGCCGGTGTCAATGTCACCCTACCCATGGCGCGCCTCAGGGCTGACGCAACGGAGGGAAACCCTTTGAAGACCCTTACCGGCTTTCCTCGCGGAAAGTCAGATAGGCAAAAACCAGCGCCACCGCAAATGGCAGGGCGAATAGTAAAATGCTCATGCCCCGATTATAGCACATCATTTGCCAAATGTAGCAATCATGTTAAGGAAATGTTACGCAAAGGTATCTTTTGTTTGACGCTTTATTATAACCATCTTTTTATAAGTTACTTAGCATTTAAAACCGGGATT
>JBEKTH010000069.1:0-15527 GCA_049516255.1 Verrucomicrobiota bacterium | reverse complement strand
TGCCCACCATAGCTTAGGGCGAAGGTGGGAGTTCCCGTTCGTTGGACGCGAAAACGGAATTAATACAATTCCGGATGGAATTCCTTTTGCCTGTTGACAGTTCGGACTTAATAGGTGTTAGGCGGCATGGTCTCACCCTCGATTTATGGCGATCAATGGTGAACCAATCCGCCTCAACTTAAGTTCAACGCTACGCGAAACGCCAGCACGTGAAGTCGTAGTGCTCCATGTCATCGTCCAACGTGAATCGCTCACAATAGTCCATGAAGTAGTCCCTTGCTTACTTGAGGGATGAACTGTTGTGGCCTTGCCTGACGATTCTGGTACGAACTCCGAGTCCATCGTAATCACGAGCTGCTTACCATCCAGCTTCCAATGACCCGCCATCGAAAAAGCTTGGACAATCCCTGTGTTTGTCACTATCACGGGATGATCCTTTGGAAACCACCACTGTGTCACAGAACGGTCCTCTCCAAAATTGTAAATGGATCGGGAATCCGCTGCCTGCCAAAAACCTATTAATCCGCTCTCGTCGGTTGCATTGGCGCACCAATGTGTAAAAAAAAACACGCGGCAAGAATTACGATAGATATGCGATTATTCATAAATGTGAATGACGCCTAGACAGTATGGCTGGCGATGAAAGTGAAACAGGTGTCTGCTCTCCGAGAGCGTGGGTTGCGACCCGTAGGACGGGTTGCCGAGCCACCAGTTGTGGGACTCGCGCCCCAAACAACGAATGAACGAAGAGCAGACACCATGAAAAAGTAGATACTCCTCAAGGCCAAAACTGTCCAGAGGCAAATCTCCACCGTCCCCGCCTGGGCCAAACCGTCCGTTTTGTGCGTCGGCCTGGACGTGCATAACGACTCAATCGCCGTGTCGATTGCGCCCAGTGATTCGACCGAGGTACGCTCGATCCGCCATTAATCCAGAACCTGGAGAATCTGGCGACGACGAAGTTTCTGTTGCGCCTTACGCCGGTGCTTAACGCCAAGGCGTATCACGTGCAAACCAACACCAACGGCAACGGCAAGTGGACGGAGGCAGGCATCTACACGCAGGCGCGCCGCATTGAGCTGGGAAACCTGACACCCGGCACGGTTTATAACGTGCGGGCGCGGGCGATTGGCGGCAGCGCGGGCTGCAGTGATTGGTGCAAGCCCAATTCGCTCATGGCGACTTGATGGGTTCCCTCACCGGGTCGCGGGAAACACCTCATCCGGTCTCCGACCACCTTCTCCCCATGGGATGCGGAGAAGGGCAAATTTGCCGGCACAGGGCGGCGGGCCATGTCAAGAGTCCCCCTCTTCATTGTCCGCTGCCCGAATTTTTTTGAATTGTGTGGATGTGTCTGCCGGAACGGAGAAATTATTTCAGGGGATAGATTTACTTTTCGTCAAGTTCTCTGAAATTTTTGGCTGTGTCCTAATCTCAAAATTTGGGTAGGGCGGGCAGTCCTCTGCCCGGCGCGAATGCCGAAAACGGCGCGCACGGAGTGACGCGCCCTACCGAAATAAGGACACTGCCGAAATGCCAGTACACAATTTTGGGTGGGTTTTTCATAAAAAACTGCTGGCGCGCCAGACGGGCTGTTGTATCGTCATTTCTCTATTTTAACCGATACGACAAATGGAACCGCAAGCTGACATTGCATTGATTGGGCTGGCCGTGATGGGCCAGAATTTGATTTTAAACATGAATGACCACGGCTTCACCGTGGTGGCTTTCAACCGCACCGTTTCCAAGGTGGACGATTTCCTCAACGCCGCCGCCAAGGGCACCCGGGTCATCGGCGCGCATTCGCTCCCGGAAATGGCTGCGCTGCTCAAAAAGCCGCGCCGGGTGATGCTCATGGTCAAGGCCGGCCAGGCGGTGGATGAATTCATCGAGCATTTGCTGCCGGTGCTGGAGCCGGGTGACATCATCATTGACGGTGGTAATTCACTGTTCGAAGACACGAATCGCCGCACGAAATATGTCGAAAGCAAGGGGCTCCTTTACATCGGCACGGGCGTGAGCGGCGGCGAGGAAGGCGCGCGGCACGGCCCGAGCATCATGCCGGGCGGGTCGCCCGCCGCGTGGCCGCACGTGAAAAATATTTTCCAGGGCATTGCCGCCAAGGTGGACGGCGCGCCGTGTTGTGACTGGGTCGGCGAAAACGGAGCGGGTCATTACGTGAAGATGGTTCATAACGGCATTGAATACGGCGACATGCAGTTGATCGGCGAGGCCTATAACATTTTGAAAAACGGCCTGGGCCTGTCCGCGCCGGAGTTGCACGAGGTTTTTGCCGAATGGAACCAGGGCGAGCTCGACAGCTACCTCATCGAAATAACGCGGGACATTTTTGCCTTCAAAGACGCCGACGGCACGCCTTTGGTGGACAAAATCCTGGATACGGCCGGCCAGAAGGGCACCGGCAAGTGGACGGTACAGAGCAGCGCGGATCTGGGGATTCCCATCACGCTCATAGCCGAGGCGGTTTATTCCCGGTGCGTTTCCGCGATGAAAGACGATCGGGTGAAGGCGGCGAAGAAATTGAAGGGCCCGAAACCGTTGATGAGCGTCGCCAAACACGACCTGAAGAAGAAGCAATTCATCGCTGAGATTCGTGACGCCCTTTATGCCTCAAAAATCATCAGTTATGCGCAGGGTTACATGCTCATGCGCGCTGCCGCCACGGAACATAAGTGGAACCTGAACTACGGTGGCATTGCACTCATGTGGCGCGGCGGCTGCATCATCCGCTCCCGTTTCCTGGGTAAAATCAAGGAAGCCTTTGACGGCAATCCCAAGCTCACGAACCTGCTGCTTGACAATTATTTCCGTGGCGAAATCAAGCGCTGCCAGAAAAGCTGGCGCAATGTCGTGGCGGCGGCCGCCAAAAAAGGGGTTCCCGTGCCCGCGTTCGGCACCGCGCTGGCATTCTACGATCAATACCGCAGCGCCGTGCTGCCGGCGAACCTGTTGCAGGCGCAACGCGACTATTTCGGCGCGCACACCTATGAGCGGGTGGACAAGCCGCGCGGCGAATTTTTCCATACAAATTGGACCGGACGCGGCGGGACCACGGCTTCCAGCACTTACAACGCCTGAAATTCCGCGTGGACGCTTTTAACCCAGAAAAGCGTTGGACGGAAAAATTCACCGGGATTCGGGGTCTTGCGTGGCTCGACTCGAATTGGGCCGGACTGGCGGTGGTGGCGATGGCGTTCGTGGTCGCGGCAGCGGTTTCCTGGCGCAAATGGCCGGACGTGATCATCGATTTCGGCCTGCAACTTTATCTGCCGTGGCGGATTGGCCAGGGCGCTGTGCTCTATCGGGACTTGCATTATCTGGCGGGCGGACCGTTCTCCCAATATTTCAACGCACTGCTATTCAAGATTTTCGGCGTTTCGTTCCGCACGCTGATTTTTGCCAATCTCGCCATTACCGCCGCCATGTTGGTTTTGATTTACCGGCGTTTCCTGGCGGCCGCCGACCGCTGGACGGCCACGACGATCTGCCTGGGCATTGTGCTGGTGTTCGCCTTCAATGAATATCAGGTCGTCGGCAACTACAATTACATCGCACCATATTCCCATGAGCTTTTTCACGGCCTGGTTCTTTCCGTTCTGGCCATTGCGCTCCTGTCGGATTGGGTCAATAAACAGCAAATCCGATACGCGCTCATGGCGGGTTTCTGTTTTGGCCTGGTGTTTCTGACCAAGCCGGAAATTTTTGTGGCGCTGGCCGCCGCCGCCGCCACTGCGTTCATTCTCTTTCAGGTCATACGCGGGCGGATGGATTTTTTGGTCAAGTCGGCGGCGGTGTTTCTGGCGGCCGCCGTGATTCCCGTTCTGGGATTTTTTCTTTTATTCCTCCGGGTGGAGGATGTGCGTGCGAGCTGGCATGCCACCGCCTTCGCCTGGGCGCCACTGTGGCTGACGCCGGTTGCCAAAAGTCCCTTTTATTTGTGGTGCACCGGGCTCGACTCGCCGGCCTTTCATGTCCGCCAGATGGTCATCCACTTTTTTTGTGTCACCCTGCTGGTGGCGCTTTATGCGAGGCTGTACCAGCGCCGGGCGGGTTTGGGCTCGGCCCGCACCGTGCAGTTGGTGTTGCTGATTCCATTGCTGGCGGCCGCCGGCTGGTTCGACTGGCTCAATGGCGGCGCCTCGTTGCCGCTGCTCGGTCTGACGGCCTGCGTGCTGCTTTTTGCCAATTACCAAAAGCCGTCCGGCGAACTGGAAATGACCTGGCCGCTGTTGTGGAGTGTGTTCGCCCTGGTGCTGCTGGCGAAGCTGGGATTGTTTTCCCGCGTCTGGCATTATGGCTTCGCGCTGGCGATGCCGGCCGCGGTCACGGCCATTTATCTCCTGTTCTGGCTGCTGCCGGGTTTGCTGGACCGGAAGTTTGACGTGGATCCGCGCCCTTTTCGACTCGCCGTCTGGCTGGCCCTGATGATCGGATTCGGGGTGCTGTTCCGCGATTCCGAAACCTGGTACGTTGCGAAAACGTTCGCGGTGGGGCAGGGCGGCGACCGGATGCTGGCCTTCGACCCGCAGCTTAATCCGGCCGGCGCGGGCGTCCGGCTGTGCCTGGCCTGGATTGAAGCAAATGTGCCGCGCGACGGAACCCTGGCCGTTCTGCCGGAGGGCACCACCATCAATTATCTCAGCCGGCGCGCCAATCCGACGCCCTGTCTGGACTGGTCTCCGACCGTGTTGACCGTGTTTGGCCAGGCTGGCATGACGGCGGCGTTTGAGAACCATCCGCCCGACTACATTTGTCTGGTGGAACGGGACACTTCCGAATTCGGGGTCGGCTATTTCGGGCATTCCCCCGGTTACGGTGTCGATTTGATGCAATGGGTCAAAGAGAATTACCAGCCGGTGTATTTGATTGGCCACGAACCGCTCCAAAACGGCATGTTCGGCATTGAGCTTTTGAAGCGGTTGCCGTCCGATGAGGCGGGAAACACGGTAAATTTTGTTTTGCCAAATACCACGCGCCCGCATTGAATGGGGAAAACCATGCCGTACCCGGTTCGCGAACCCGTTATGAAAAAATTTGCGTTGGCCGCCTTTATTTTATCCATGAGTACGAAACTGGTTTTCGGCGATTCCACCAACCTGGGCATCTTTTCCGGGCAGGCAGACATCGGCAACGTGACCCAGCCCGGTTCGGTCAGCTTTGATCCGGCGAATGGTGGCTATCTGACAGCCGGCAGTGGCGGAAACATGTGGTTCACCAATGACGCGTTTCATTTTATCTGGACGGAAATGTCGGGCGACCTGAGTTTTGCGGCGGACATCAGGTTTCTGGGAACCAATGGGAATCCGCATCGCAAGGCCTGTCTCGTCATTCGCCAGTCGCTCGATCCGGATTCAGTCTATGTGGATGTCGCCCAGCACGGCGTCGGATTGACGTCGCTCCAGTACCGTGAAACCGCCGGTGGCACGACGCATGAAATCCAGTCGAATATTTCCATGCCCGCCCGCGTGGGGCTTGAGAAGCACGGTGACTACTTCACGATGTTTGTCGCTCCGGCGGGTGAGAAATTGCGTTCCGCGGGCGCGATGTATCAGATTCATTTCAAAGAACCATTTTACGTCGGCCTCGGCGTTTGTTCGCACAACGATCGGACCCTGGAGCAGGCCATTTTTTCAAACGTCAAACTTGAAGCCGTCTCCTCCGGGGAAAGCGACGAACCGCTTGTGGAAAGCGCACTGGAAGTTGTGGGTCTTGATTTGATGGACCGGCGCGTGATTTATCAAACGCGCGATCATATCGAGGCGCCGAACTGGTCCCGGGATGGGAAATATTTTCTCTTCAACAGTGGCGGGTGGATTTACAAATTGCCGGCTGGGGGCGGCCCGCCGCAACCGCTGAACACCGGCGGCCAGACCCTGTGCAACAATGACCACGGCATTTCGCCCGACGGAAAACAACTGGCCATCAGTGACCAAACCGTGGACGGCAAATCGCGCGTCTACGTGCTGCCCATTTCCGGCGGCAAACCGCGCCTGATTACGGAGCTGGCGCCGTCGTACTGGCACGGCTGGTCGCCTGACGGCAAAACGCTTGCTTATTGCGCCGAGCGGGAGGGTGAGTTTGATGTTTATACGATACCGGCCAAAGGCGGCAGAGAACAACGGTTGACCGTGGCGCCCGGTCTGGACGATGGCCCGGATTATTCGCCGGATGGGAAATACATTTACTTCAACTCCGAGCGTACCGGCCTGATGCAAATCTGGCGGATGAAACCGGACGGCTCTGACCAGGAGCAAATCACCTCCGACGATTATAACAACTGGTTCGCCCATCCGTCGCCGGACGGCCGATGGATTGTTTTTCTTTCCTATGCCGCGGATGTGAAAGGCCATCCACCGGACCAGAATGTGATGCTCCGGCTTATGTCGCTCGCCGACCGGAAAATCCAGGTGCTGGCGAAACTGTACGGCGGGCAGGGGACCATCAATGTTCCGTCCTGGTCGCCAGACAGCCGGAACGTCGCCTTCGTCAGTTATCAAATGGTATATCCTTGAACATGACTGCAAAAAAATATCTCGTCGAATTCATCGGCACGTTCTTTTTGGTCCTGGCCGTTGGCATGAATGTCATTGATCCCGGCACCGGGAATCTGGCGCCGCTGGCCATCGGCGCGACGTTGATGGTGATGGTGTATGCGGGCGGCCATGTGTCGGGCGGCCATTACAATCCGGCGGTCACCCTGGCGGTCTGGTTGCGCGGCCGTTGTCCGCAGGCGGATGTCCTCCCGTACCTCGGTTCACAATTCGCCGGCGGCATCGTGGCGGCCATGACCGTGCTGTTTCTTAAAGGGGATCCGACGGTGACGCCACAGGACCTGCAAATTTTTCCCGCGCTGGTTGCCGAAGTGATCGGGACCTTTGCGCTGGCGTATGTGGTATTGAATGTCGCGACGGCGAAAAGCACGGCCGGCAATTCCTATTTCGGTCTCGCCATTGGATTCACGATCACCGTAATGGCGTTTGCCCTCGGCGGCGTTTCCGGCGGCGCCTTCAATCCCGCAGTCGCCCTCGGCATCACCGTCATGCATCTGGCCAAGACCGCCAACCTGTGGATTTACCTGGTTGCCAATTTCGCCGGCGGCGCGCTCGCGGCCGGGGCGTTCCGGTTCATCAACCCGGACGATAAATAAATCCTCCTCCGCCACCGCTTCGTGTCGTTCCCCGATTTTCTCCGCTTGCAACCGGACGGCACGTTGTTGTCGGTGAAATTGCAACCGCGCGCGTCCGCCAATGAAATCGTTCCGCATGGCGGATCGGGCAACGAATTGCGAATCAGGGTGTCCGCGCCGCCCGTGGACGCCGCCGCCAATGAGGCATTGATCCGATTGCTGGCCGAACGGCTGGATTGCGCTCGTGGCCGCATCGAACTGCTGCGCGGACACAAATCACGGCACAAGCTGGTCAAACTTCACGGTTTCACCCCGGAAGACATTCTCAAGCGATTATAGTTCGACCGTTTTTCCGGGGAAAACGGCGACAGGGATGAAGTTGTCCTCCTTCAATCCGGATGGTTTCAACCACGGCTGGTTCTCCAATTTATATTGTCCTGTTTGGGGACAAATCGCCACGGGGCGAAAGACAATAATAATTGATGATGGAGCCGGTGAGAATAAAGGCACTTAACCTGCTATACCTTTATGAACCTGAATTGCCTCATCGTCGTCGGGCTTTTTTTAAAAAAATGAAAGCGGCTCAACTCAATAAGATGCCAATGTCTAAAGGTAACCTTTCTTCAGGAAACGGGAAGGCAGCAGGTCATTTGGAGGCCTCCCGGGTTCCCGGGGCCGGGAAAATGAGCGTGTCGCTCGAGGAGGAAAACCGGCAATTGAGGCAGGAGCGCGACCTGCTGCGCGCACTGATTGATAATTATCCGGACTCCATCTACGCCAAGGACAAGCTGGCGCGAAAAATCCTGGCCAACAAGGCCAACGTCCGGTATTCGGGATACAAAAATGAAACCGAAACGTTGGGCAAGTCCGATAAGGACCTCTTTTCCCCGGAAGTGGCCGCCAAACTGTTGGCAGACGACCAAAAAGTGCTCGCCGGCGAGCCGCTCATAGAGCACGAAGAGCGGCTGGTCACCTCCAGCGGCGAAGTCCGTTGGATGCTGACCACAAAGATTCCCTGGCGCGACGCCGACGGAAACATCATCGGCATCATTGGTGGAGGCCGCAATATCAGCAAGCAGAAGGAGATGGAGTTGAAGCTGATCGCAGAGCACAATTTGCTGCGCACGCTGATTGACAATCTGCCGGATGGCATCTACGCCAAGGACGCGGCCGGCCGGAAAATTCTGGCCAATCTGGCCGACTTGAAGTGCTTCCACTACAAAACCGAAGCGGAGGCGATCGGCAAGACCGATTTCGACCTTTTTCCACGGGAGATAGCCGAGAAATTCCACGCCGACGATCAAAAGGTGATCCAAGGCCAGCCGGTCATCAACCGGGAGGAATATTTTCCGGGTGACAACGGCGAAAAGCGCTGGTTGTTGACCAGCAAGTTGCCGTTGCGTGATCCAGACGGAAAGATTGTCGGGCTGGTGGGCATCGGCCGGGACATTACCGAACACAAGCAGGCGGAAGAATCACTGGCGCGGGAACGTACCCTCCTGCGCACGCTGATTGACAATCTGCCGGACTCCATCTATGCCAAGGACGCGGCCGGCCGGAAAATTCTGGCCAATCCCGCCGACTTGAAAAATCTCCGCTGCAAAACCGAGGCCGAGGCCTTCGGCAAGACGGATTTCGATCTCTTCCCGCGGGACATCGCCGAAAAATTCTGGGCCGACGACCAGAAGGTGATTCAAGGCCAGCCGGTCATCAACCGGGAGGAATATTTCCTGGACGCCGAGGGCGCGAAATGCTGGCTGTTGACCAGCAAGCTGCCATTGCGCGATCAAAATGGAGAGATCACCGGGTTGATTGGTATTGGCCGGGACATAACGGACCGGAAGGAGGCGGAGGACGCGCTGCGCGAAAGCGAGGCCAAATTGCGCCAGTTTACGACCCAGTTGGAGCGGAGCAACCGCGAGCTGCAGGATTTTGCCTACGTGGCCTCCCACGATTTGCAGGAGCCGCTGCGGAAAATTGTGGTTTTCGGCGAGCGGCTCAAGGAAAACAGCGCCGAGAAACTGGACGCGGAGTCGCGCGATTTTCTGGAGCGGATGCAAAAGGCGGCTTCGCGCATGCAGACCCTGATCAATGATTTGCTGACGTTCTCACGTGTTACCACCAAGGCCCGGCCATTTACCCAGGTGGATCTGGCGGAGGTTGCCCGGGAAGTGGTCAATGATTTGGAAGGGCGGATTGAGCAGGTCAAGGGGCGTGTCGAAGTGGGAACGCTTCCGGTTATTGAAGCCGAAGCGCTGCAGATGCGCCAGTTGTTGCAAAATCTGATCGGCAACGCCCTCAAGTTCCGCCGCCCCGAGGTGGCACCCGTGGTGAAGGTCGCGGCGCAAATTATTACCCGTCCTTCGCCGGAGGGAGGCGCTGAAGTCGCGAAGAAATTATGTCAATTGACAGTCAGTGACAATGGAATCGGCTTTGATGAAAAATATCTGGACCGGATTTTTAACGTATTTCAACGGCTGCACACGCGCAATGAATATGAAGGCACGGGCATGGGGCTCGCCATCGCGCGAAAAATTGTCCTGTACCACCACGGCGACATCACCGCCAAAAGCAAGCCCGGGCAAGGGACAACCTTTATCGCGACGTTCCCGCTGACCCATCCCAAAGAACCATCACCCCCAGGAGACAACCATGAGTAAGGAAGGAAAAATGATAACGATACTATTGGCAGATGATGACCCGGATGATCGTCAATTGACGCGCGATGCATTCGCGCAAAACCGTCTGGCCAATGAGCTTCACTGCGTCGAAGACGGTGAAGAGTTGCTGGATTATTTGCACCGCCGGGGCCGCTATGAAAATTTGAACGGCAAACCCTTGCCGGGTTTGATCCTGCTCGACCTGAACATGCCGCGCAAGGACGGACGCGAAGCCCTCAAGGAAATGAAAGCGGACCCCATTCTGCGGCGTATTCCCATCGTCGTCCTCACCACCTCCAAGGCGGAGGAGGACATCCTGCGAAGCTATGATCTGGGCGTTAATTCCTATGTGACCAAGCCGGTCACCTTCAAATCCCTGGTCGAATTGATCAAGGTGCTCGGTCAATACTGGTTTGAAGTGGTCGAATTGCCGCGCGATGAAGGGTAGGATGTTCAAGCTATGCCTCCAACCCCCGTCAGAGTTCTGTTGGTGGATGACGATGAAGATGATTATATCATCACTCGCAATCTGATTTCACAAATCAGGGACCATCGGTACCAGCTCGAGTGGGTGGACGATTATGACGATGCTTTGGCTGCGCTGCACCGCCACGCGCACGATGTCTGTCTCCTGGATTTTCGCCTGGGCAGCCGGACAGGTCTTGAACTGTTGAAGGAATCCAGCTCCTTGAGCGGGCGGCCGCCCATGATTTTGCTGACCGGGCAGGGCGATCATGAGATTGATATTGAAGCCACGAAGGCGGGCGCCGCGGATTACCTGATCAAGGGCCAGCTCGACGCCGACAAGCTGGAACGTGCCGTCCGCTATGCCATCGAAGGCCAGAATGCCAAGGAACGCCTCCGGCGGGAACGCGACCTCATCGGCCGCATCATGGAAACCAGCCCCATGGGCATTGTTGTGGCCGACCAGACGGGAATAATCACCTTCGCCAACCTCCAGGCGGAAAAGATTCTTGGTTTGACCAAGGACGTCATCGCACGGAAGACCTGCAGTGTTTTGGATTGGTGCCTGACGGATTTGGAAGGCAATCCGCTGTCCGGGCCGGCGGCGTCCTTGAAACAAATCCTCGATTCCAGCCAGCCGGTGCATGATGCCTGTTATGCCATGGACTCCGGCGCGCCGCCGGGAGTGGATGCCACCGGCCGGGAACGCGCCCTGCTTTCGGTGAACGCCGCGCCACTGTTCGATGCCGGCGGCAAAATTGACGGCATGGTGGTTACCGTCGAAGACGTTACCGCGCGGCTGGCGCTGGAGGCGCAACTCCGACAATCCCAGAAAATGGAATCCATCGGGCAGTTGGCCGCGGGGGTGGCACACGACATCAACAACATTTTGACCATTATCCAGGGGCACGCGGGGCTGTTACTCAACGTCGCATCGCTGGACGCGGATTCCGTGAGGTCCCTGAAGCAGATTTCCGCCGCTTCGGAGCGCGCCGCCGGTTTCATCCGGCATTTGCTCATGTTCAGCCGCAAACAGGTCTACCGGACGAAGATCCTGGACCTCAACGCCGTCCTGCGTAATTTGGAATCCATGCTGCCACGGATGCTGGGCGAGCACATCACGCTGGAAATCCGCTGCGGCTCCGATTTGCCGCGCATCGCCGCCGATGTTGCCATGATTGACCAGATTGTGATGAACCTAGCGGTCAATGCGCGTGATGCCATGCCCCGGGGCGGCAAATTGCTCATCGAATCTTCCGCGGTGGAAATTACCGCCGACCATGTGCAACTGCATCCGGAAGCTCATGCCGGCCGGTTCGTGGGTTTGACGGTTACGGATACCGGCTGCGGCATGGAGCAAAGCGTCGTGCAGCGGGTTTTTGAACCGTTTTTTACCACCAAGGAGGTGGGCAAGGGGACCGGTCTGGGACTTGCCACCGTTTACGGCATTGTGAAGCAACATCGCGGTTGGGTTGAGGTTCAGAGCAAGGTTGGGGCAGGCACCACCTTCAAGGTGTTTCTCCCGCCTGCCGGTGAAACCGGCCAGTTGGCGGCCAGTAGCGACGCCGAACCCGAGGCCGCCTCCGGCCGCCCGGGAACCGTTCCGGCGGTGGAGGATGAAAAGGCCCTGCTGGGTTCGACCCGGTAATGGCTCCAATTTTTGGCCGGGCAACCGGATTGAAGTAATCCGGGTGAAGGTCGGCGGTGGCATCCGGCGTCAGAAAATCCGCGCGGTTAACTCTTCCGCCGGATAGCTCCAGATTTCCGCCAACGTCGGATGATAATGCGGCATCGCCGCCAGTTCCTGAACCGTCATGCCCCTGGCCATGGCCGCCACCATTTCATGGATCAATTCACCACCGACCGGCCCGACGCACGCACCGCCGAGAATTTCGCCGGACTTCGGTGCCGCCAGCAGTTTCACGAAACCGTCCTTCGCCTCCATGATCAGTGATTTGCCGTGGTCATTGAACGGATAATTCGCGGTCAGATATGGAATATTGCATGTCTTCGCCGCCTTTTCCGTCAGGCCGACGAATGCCACCTGCGGATCGGTGAACACGACCGAAATCAACAGCCGGTAATCCATCCGGCGCGGTGCGTCTGGCGTGGCGATATTGTGCGCCGCAATCTCGCCCTGCTGCACGGCGAGGTGAACAATCTCGTGCGGTCCGGTGCAATCGCCTGCCGTGTAAATGTGCGGCGCGCTGGTTTGCATGAGTTTGTTCGCAACAATGCGCCCGTTTTCGGTTTTCACACCGGCCTTTTCCAAATCCAATGACCCTGTATTCGGTACCCGGCCCAGCGCGAACAGGATTTCCCCGGCGGAAACAGAAACCGTTTTGCCCTCGCGTTTGAACGAAACGGTCTTCAATTTTCCTTTGCGTTTTGCTTCCACCAGCTTCGTGCCGGTAAAAACCTTGATGCCTTCGCGGTGAAAAACTTTCTCGATTTCCACCGCTGCGTCGGGATCGAATTCCTTCAAAATGTGTTTGCTGCGCTGGATGAGCGTGACCCGGACGCCGAACCGGGTGAAAAATTGTGCCAATTCGCAGGCAATGGCCCCGCCGCCGAGCACGATCAGCGACTTCGGCAACCGCGCGAGCGCCAGTGCATCATCGCTCGTGAGATAGCCAACCTGGTCCAGCGAGGGCAGGGGCGGCGCCGCCACGACCGAGCCGGTGGCGATAACAAAATGTTTTGCCGTGATTTTTCGCGGGCGCCCGTCGCCTCGTCCCTCTCCCCGCAAAGCGGGACGAGGGTGGCCGGAGGCCGGGAGCGGGGATTTCAGTTCCACCGTATGCGGGTCCAGAAACTTTGCCCGGGCGCGAATGAATTCGAACTTTCCATGGTTGAGCTGCCTTACACGGTAATCGGCAAAATCCTGGATCAGGGCGTTCTTCCGCGCCATCACCTTCTTGAAATCGAAACCGACTTTCCCGGCGCGAATGCCCCACGGCCCGGGGTGGCTGGCCAGATGCATCACTTCCGCCGCGTAAAGCAGCGCCTTGGTGGGCATGCAGCCGCGCAGAATGCACAACCCGCCGACCTCGTCGCCACCTTCGACGACGACTGTTCTCAAACCCGCGCCCGCCGCAGTCCGTGCCGCCGCGTAGCCGCCACTGCCGCCACCCAGGATCGCCACATCATAATCAAACCAGTTCACGCCAAGAAGATGGAAGCGATTTCAAATTTGACAATCCGATTTAACAGTTTAACGATTCAGCCATTAACCAACCATGAGCGACATTATTTATCCCCGCAGCCCGCGCGAAACGATGGACGGCTGGATGTATCTGCCACGCTACGTTGACAAGATCCGCCTGCACCTCGCGGGCAGGCTCCACGCCGATTATCAGGAAAACCTCGGCAAGGGTTTCGATGCCATGTGGCTCAAATACGCCGGGGTCACGCACGAACAGATGATCGATCTGGTGAAAAAGTCCGTCACCGACGGTGAGGTGTATGACTGGGTGCGTCAGAATGCAAAAAAAACGCCGGCGGAAAAGGCCGCGCACGCCAGGGACATGTTAAGCCGCCCGCTGCCGGGCGACGAGGCCGCCCAGGCGCGGTTGAAAATGCGCAAGGAACAATGCGGCGGCTCGCACCGTGACGACGTCAAAACCTTCGTGGACGTGATTGACCTGGACGAGAAGCGGATCTAGCCGATTATTCGATGGGCCGTTCCCACTGGATTTGTTTAAGGAAGAAACCATCGGTTTCCAGCATGGTGGCGAGTGCCCAATTTGGTTGCCCACGCACCGAAACGCGCAAAACGCGAACGTCGTCCACCCCGGTGCGGTCGCAGTCACCGGGAAGGTCTGCGAAATCACCGCCCTCCGGGCGTGAAACTTCGTTGCTTACTGTTTTTTCGCTTCCCAGTCGCGGCTGCGGGCTTCGCCGTTCCGTGTAAATTCGATTTTGCCCTTGATCGTTCCGTCCGCAATGGTGCCGGAATAGTTGTTGGTGAGCGTGTTGTCGTTGAACGACCGTACCACGGAGAACGAGACGTCCGCGCCCGTGACTTTGCCGTCGGTGATTTCCGTGGTGTTGACCTGGCCGCCGCGCCCGGGCGACGTCAAATTGCCCGTCAGCTTGTCACCGTCCAGCTTCAATAGGAGTGTGTTCGTCCGGTCCGGACCACCATTGCGGCCGGGCATGGTCCAGACGTAGGTGCCCGAGGGATCCGTGCTCGTGGTGTTTGTGTCATCGGCCCATGCCTGAGTCAAGACTCCCGTCAGGAGGAAGGCGCCGGCCAGTGCGTTTGCGAATTTGTTTAATTTCATGCGGTTGTTGTGGTTGCTTGAATTGTCCCTTTGAATGCATTCCAAAGACGCATCGGGGTCAATTACTGGAAAACAAGACCATTATCGGCGTCAAAAGGTTACACCTTTAGGCTCTCCCCAACGCAGGCTCCAGCGCGGTATAGGGTAACCGGTCGTTATTCATCGGCTTGGTCGTGCATAACGATTCCATCGCCGTGTCGATTGCGCCCCGTGAGGCGGGCGAAGTGCGGCCGTATGGGATCATCGGTGGGGAACATGCCGACGCGTTCAAGCTCATCAAAAAACTCGGGGCGGTCCATCCGGGAGCGAGCTTGCGGTTCTGCTACGAAGCGGGGCCGCGCGGGTTGGCCCTGTGCCGGTGTCTGAGGTCCACGGATTGGACTGTATGTTCAACGTCCGGATATGGGTCATCCGAAGTTATTCACGGGCTGGAAGCGAGCCCTGCGGAAAGCTCGCGGCAAGACTTGGCTTGTGTCTGGAGGGAAGTTGTTTTATGTGTATTGCATGGCTTGGAATATTGTCTCTGCCTGCCCGACTTTTCTGTTGGAGAGGCAAGCGGTAATGAGTTCCTATTCAACCAGCCTTAAGTGTTATCGTAGCTTGGCTTTCAAGTTAATTCTCCTGGCCATGCTCGCCTGGGCAAATCCAGGTCAGGCAGTTCTCTTGTGGACCGATCTGGGCGCCACTCAAGTTCATGAGACCGGAACAGGCACAGACATCCTGGATGGACTTTTGCAGCGAAACCATTCAGCCACCGACACACTCTATTTTAAATATCATGCGGATCCAATATCGGACGCCAATACCGAGCCTTATTCTGCGGCGTTCCAATTGTTCGAAGGAAACCATGAACGGCTGTCGGTGGGTAATGCCCTGAATGCCTGGGCGTACAGTGCGTACGACACGGGGCAAACCGGGCCATCGAACCGGGTCGTCGAGTATATCGACCTGAACTCCTCCAATCCCGAG
>JBEKTH010000068.1:0-15838 GCA_049516255.1 Verrucomicrobiota bacterium | reverse complement strand
TCCATCGCGGGCATGGGTGTCAACGGCGGCACCAACATAATCACCGGAAACACCTCAATCAACGGGAATGGGGATGGTAATGATCGCCTCTATCTGGGCGATGGCGATTTTCTCAACGGCTGCAAAGGCACATTGGTCATCCAGCCTGGTGCGACGCTCGCCATGATCGGCGCCTTCGGTGACCAATTCGTGATCGGCCGAGATAGTGGAAGCGGAACGGTGATCCAGAATGGCGGCACGTTTACCTTCAATCCGAGCAGTATGCCCGGTGCCAACCTTCGAATGCTGGTTGGTGCGACGGGCAACACCGCCACGCGTGCCGAATATGATATGAATGCCGGCTTGTTGAACCTGAGCGGCTGCAATCTGTCGGTTGGCTGGGGTAACGAAACCGGTACCACCGGCCTGGTTAACCAGGTTGGCGGCGCCATTACCAATGTTAACGAGTTACGGATTCCGACCACGGGAGCGGGCACTGGGTTGGGCGTTTATACGCTCAGTGGCGGGAGCATCTATATTCTCGGGGGCGGCATCGTCAACGATGGTCCCAGCTACACCATCAATCTGGGCGGCGGGACGGTTGGGGCAGAAGCAAATTGGTCATCGTCGCTAAACATGACCCTGACGGGATCAAACGGTCCCGTGACGTTCAACCCGGCGGGCAATATCATCACGCTCTCGGGCGTGCTTTCCGGCAACGGCGGTTTGACCAAGGTCGGCTCCGGGACCTTGGAACTCTCCGGGGCAAACACCTACACGGGCGACACAATCGTCAATTCCGGCACCTTGCAGTTGGACCAGCCCGGCAGCAGCGTGGGCGCGTTTCGTCTGGCCAACGGCGCGTTGCTGAATTTGAACTTTAGCGGCATATACGCCGTTGCCGGTTTCTACACCAACAATGTTGCCCTTCCCAACGGGGTTTACACTTCCAGCAACCTCCCCGGATTTATTACCGGCTCCGGTTCGGTGCAGGTGGTGGGCGCTATCAGCACTGGCGTCTGGACCGGTGGCGGTGTAAGTGATAATTGGAGTGCGGGTGGTAACTGGGATCACAATGTGGTGCCCATCTTCCCTATCGGGTTGACCTTTGCCGGCAGCACGCGACTTTTTAACAATAATAATCTCAACGCCATCACGGTGAGCAGCCTCACGTTTGATTCCGCCGCCGGAGCCTTCGTGCTGGGTGGAAATAGCATCACGCTGGCTGGCAACATTGGTTTCAATGGGAATCCGGCCGCTCCTGTCTCCCAGACCATCAATTTTAACATGGCTTGGAGCGCCGACGAAACCATTGATACTCCAGCCAATGGAAATCTCACCCTGAATGGCAATATCACCTCCGGAAACAATTTTGCCAAGACTGACGCCGGTAAACTGATATTAGGCGGCAGCAACTCATTGGACGGCTTTAGTGTCAACGGCGGCACCAATGCGATCACGGGAAACACCACGATCAATGGAACCAGTGGTCATCGCATCTATGTGGGCGATGGCGATGCCATCGTCGCTTGCAACGGCACGCTCGTCATTCAGAGCGGGGCGGCGTTCACCGTCAATGGCAACTTTGATGATACCTTCGTGATTGGCC
This sequence comes from Verrucomicrobiota bacterium, assembly GCA_049516255.1. Classification (GTDB taxonomy): domain Bacteria; phylum Verrucomicrobiota; class Verrucomicrobiia; order Limisphaerales; family UBA11358; genus UBA11358. The sequence continues at coordinate 14,250 of JBEKTH010000068.1, read as the reverse complement.
GGGATGGAGGGAGCGGGACAGTGATCCAGAATGGCGGCACCTTCACCTTCAATCCGGCCAACATAGCGCTGATGTTAATTTGCGCAACCGACGTCGCTGGCACGGCGGCCGCTTATGATATGAACGGTGGACTGTTGAACATGGGCAACAACACTCTGGGTGCCGGCTATGCCGTCGGCGGCGCAGTGACCACCGGCATGGTGAACCAGGCCGGGGGCGTCATTACCAACCTCAATACTCTCGAACTCGGGCCGCAAGAGTCTGGTGGTCTTGGCATTTACACGCTCACCGGCGGGAGCCTTTATCTTGGCGCGGGCGGCATCACCACCGCCGGCGGCAATTATGCCGTCAACCTGGGCGGCGGGACCGTCGGGGCTTACGCGAGCTGGGCATCCTCATTGAGCATGAACCTGACTGGCTCCAACGGTCCGGTCACGTTTGACACGGCGGCCAATACCATCACGCTCTCGGGTTTGCTTTACGGTTATGGTGGCCTGACCAAGGCCGGTTCCGGCACGTTGATCCTCTCCGGACCAGCCAGCTATCTGGGCAACACGACGGTCAATGCCGGCACCTTGCAGTTGAATCTGGCCGGCAGCAATCCGGGCGCGTTTTACCTGACCAACGGTGCGTCGCTGTATTTGAACTCTGGCGGAACTTACGCGGTAGGCGCCCTCGACACCAACAATGTCGCCCTTCCCGACGGGGTTTACACTTCCAGCAACCTGCCCGGATTTGTTACCGGAAACAATGTCTTACAGGTGGTGAGCCTCAAAATCAGCTGTAGTTTGAGCGGCAGCAACCTGACGTTAAGCTGGCCATCAATCTATCTGGGCTGGACTTTGCAAGAACAGACCAACAGCCTCACTGTGGGGCCGAACGCCAACTGGATGGATCTTGCCGGTTCGGCAAATGTGACTTCCACCAATATATTGATCAGCCCGGTAACCCCGACAGCCTTCTTTCGCCTGAGTCCGCCGCCGCTGCCTTCGGTCCCGCCCTTAACGCGTCAGATGTTCATTACCAACAATCTGCTCAATCTGCCGGTCAACAACAATGGTCCATCGCGGCGCGTGACCATCATGGTGAGCGGAATCCCCGTGCGCGATTTTGACATTAACCTGGCCGATGGCGCTCCGGACTGGTGGGCTTTCGTGGACGTCTCTGCTTTTCAAGGCCAGACCGCCACCGTGAACGTGGACAATTTGGCTGTGGGATCCACGGGTTTGAGTTCCATTGTTCAAAGCAATGGCATCGTGGGCGCAACCAACCTTTATAGCGAATCATTGCGGCCACAGATTCATTATACCAGCCGACGTGGCCTCATCAATGACGTGAATGGGATGATTTATTACCAGGGTCAATATCATCTCTACTACCAACATAATCCTTACAAGCTGGATTTTGCCGCCAACGGAGCCGAACGGACCTGGGGGCACGCCGTCAGCACGGACATGGTGCATTGGCAGGAACTGCCGGAGGCGATTTATCCTCATTCTTATGGGGACTGGGTTTGGTCCGGTAGCGCCGTCATTGATACGGCGAACACCGGTGGATTCAAAACCGGCGCGAATGACGTGATTGTGGCTTCCTTCTATAGCACCGCCCGCGGCCAATGCATTGCTTACAGCAATGATGGCGGCCTGACGTTTACAGATTATACCAACAACCCGGTGGTCACGGTCCCCGGCCGCGATCCGCATATGTTGTGGTATGCGCCTTCAAATTATTGGGTGATGGCCGTGTATGATTCAAACATTAATGGGATAGACTTTTTCACAACGCCTGATTTTCATACCTGGACCTATCGCAGCGGCATCGCCGGCTTTGCCGAATGTCCGGATATTTTCCAGCTTCCGGTGGACGGCAATACCAACAACATGTTGTGGGAAATCAACGGCGGGAACGCCTCCTATATGCTGGGAACATTTAATGGGGCAGTGTTTACGCCAACCACCGCCATGCTGCCCGGCAATGTCGGATCTGGCTTTTACGCCTCGCAAACCTTTACGGTGATGCCAGCCGGAGACACGCGCCGTGTCCGGATGGGCTGGGCGCAGGTGAACATGCCCGGCATGTCCTTCACCGGGATGCATTTCTTTCCAACGGTGCTGTCCTTGCAAACTCTGTCGACGGGCGTTCGTCTATGCTCGGCACCGATTGCAGAAATCACCAATGCGGTGCAAAACACCTATTCCTGGACGAACCTGACCTTGAATCCTGGGGCCAACCCGCTTTCCGGAATCAGCGGCCAGCTTTTTGACGTGCAAGCGCAGTTTACACCGGGTTCCGCTTCAGGGATCACGTTCAACCTATGCGGAGTCGTGGTAACCTATATTCCAGGTTCCCAGCAGATCACGTGTAATGGTGTTACGAATCCATTGCCGCCCGTGAATGGAACAGTCACACTCGAGGTGATTACGGATCGTCAGTCAGTGGAGATATTCGGCAACTCCGGCCAGCTTTACATGCCGATCGTGACCACACCTTACTCGCCGGCCAACAATGCGCTTTCGCTGACGAGTCAAGGGGCGTCCACTGTGTTTGGCACTTTGACCGTAAATAAACTTCAATCAATCTGGCCCGGTGCCGGTAATTAGCGGGCTTCGAAGCCCAAGCCATCGAACTCAAACAACATAACCGGATTCCCACGAATCTCCCTTATGAATAATCCTGCAGAAAAAATCATGACCGCGACGCAAGCCCGTGCTCTCCGCGATCTCCTTAAGGCCGAAGGCAAACGTCTGGCCTTCACCAACGGCTGCTTCGACATCCTGCACCGCGGCCATGTCACCTACCTGCAGTTCGCCCGCAATCAGGCCGACGCCCTTTGCGTGGGCCTCAATAGCGACGCCTCCGTCAAGCGCAACAAGGGTGAAAACCGACCGATCAATTCCGAGGGAGATCGCGCCTATGTCATGGCTTCGCTCGCCGCCGTGGATAGTGTCGTGATCTTCGATGAAAACGAACCCCAGGATCTCATTGAAAAAATTCTGCCCCAGGTGCTCATCAAGGGCCGCGACTGGGCTCATTACGTCAGTGGCCGGGAGGTGGTCGAGGCGAACGGCGGCACCGTCGTGCTCGCGGACATGGTCGAGGGCAAATCCACCACCGGCACCATCGAAAAAGTCCTCAATGTATACGGTAAAAAAGATTAAACCATGACCACTCCCATTATCATTACCGGTGCCGCCGGCTTCATCGGACGCAACATTGTCGCGGAACTCAACCGCCGAGGACACAAAAACCTTCTCCTCGTCGATCAGCTTGGGACTGATGAGAAATGGGCCAATCTTGTTGGCCTGCGTTTCGATGAAGTTATCTCACCGACGAAGTTCATCGAGAGTGTGAGGGCCGATAGCGCACCGCAGGCGTCCATCTGCATCCATCTCGGTGCATGCAGTGCCACCACTGAAAAGGATGCTGACTATCTTCTGGAAAATAATTATCGCTACACCCGCACGCTCTGCGAATGGAGCCTGCGCCAAAAAATACGGTTCGTCTATGCCTCCAGTGCCGCTACCTATGGCAACGGCACGCTCGGCTATAGCGACGAGGACAGCGCCACACCGGCACTTCAGCCGCTCAATATGTATGGCTACTCAAAGCACCTATTCGATCTCTGGGCACTCCAGACCGGAGCAATTGACCGCATTGTCGGGCTTAAATATTTCAACGTCTACGGTCCCTACGAAGATCACAAGGGTGGTATGCGCTCGCTCGTTCAAAAAGCCTACCATCAGATCATCGAGCGCGGCTACCTCGAACTGTTCAAGTCACACCGGCCCGACTATCGCGATGGTGGGCAGAAGCGTGATTTCATCTATGTGCGCGATGCCGTGGAAGTGACCCTGCACTTTGCTATTGAGTCGCGCATGGGTGGACTGCTGAACTGCGGCACGGGCGTGGCCCGCACCTGGCTGGACCTCGCGCACGCGCTTTTCTCTGCAATGGGGCGCACGCCCGACATCCGTTTCATTGAGATGCCCGAAATCTTGCGTGGCAAATACCAATACTTTACCCAGGCCGACGACGCGAAACTGCGTCGTGCCGGTTATAACAGGCCATTTCTCAATCTGGAGGACGGCGTAAGCGACTATGTGAAGACCCATCTTGACCCATGTGCGTCTGGTTAAAGGTATAATGACCGCGCGCTGTTCAGATTAACGGGCGTATTTGTTGAAATACGAAGTAAACCAATTTCAGCAGTTCAATGTTCACGCGGGAGCGAATTGGTTCTGGCCGGAACCGGCCTCGAAGAATAATCTGCGGGTAACCGGTCGGGCAACCGCGCTCGGACGGTGGCCCGCCGACAGGATGATTCATTGATTTATCAACCGGATCAGCGGAAAAAGAGCGGGTGGCTGGACAGTGCAAAAATCTCATGTTGCCGTGTAAAAGATAGTGATTATTTTGGCCGGCAAAACGGGTATCTTGGGTCTGCACTGGGAATGGATAATTTATGGCAGACATATTGAAACTGGAAAAATTTTCGTTCGGGGTCGGGGACCGTTTTGCACGCCAAGCCCGGGCACAACTTCAGGCCTTCGTTCTGGCCGCGCAGCAGGGCGCGGAAGTCACTCCGGTCTGGAACAAGTCCAACCGCGAACATGTCATCGTTGGCTCCGAGCCGTCCGGCACCACGGCGGCGGTCGAGGCGGCGGTGAAGGCGTTGCGCTGGCAAAAGCCGTATCACGTGGACGCCGACCATATCCAGCTCGGAACGGTGGGCCGGTTCATTCCGCATTCGGATTTTTACACGATTGACGTGGCGGATTGGATTGGAAAGGCCGCCGACGCGAAGGCGGTGGAGGCGTTCATCGGACGGCACGCCGAACTGGTGGGGCGGATTTCCATTCCCCAGATTGAATGGCCGTTTCAAACCACGCGGGCGGACGTGGAGCGCATCGTCGGCAAGTATCTGCTGGCGGTGCAGGAGGCCGGGAAAATCTACCGGCATATCGCCGGGATCAAGGGCGCGCGCACCTTCATCACCGAGGTTTCGCTGGACGAAACCGACAGTCCCCAGACGCCGCCGGAGCTGTTGATCATACTGGCGGCCATTGCCGACGAACAGATTCCGATTCAGACGATTGCGCCGAAGTTCACCGGTCGTTTTAACAAGGGTGTGGATTACGTGGGAAACGTCGCGCAATTTGAAAAGGAGTTCAACGAGGACCTGGCCGTAATCGCCTTTGCCATAAAACAATACGGCCTGCCCGGGACGTTGAAATTGAGTGTGCACTCCGGCAGCGACAAATTTTCCATTTACGCGCCTATGCGCCGCGCGCTGGCGTGGTTTGGCTCGGGCCTGCACATCAAGACCGCGGGCACGACCTGGCTGGAGGAAGTGATTGGGCTGGCGGAAGCCGGCGGCGACGGGCTGGTGCTGGCCCGGGAAATTTATGCCGGCGCGCTGGAGCATGCCGAGGAACTTTGCGCCCCTTATGCCGCAGTGATTGACATTGATTTCAAGAAGCTGCCTTCGACGACCACGGTCAACGGTTGGAGTTCGAAACAGTTCACCTCGGCGCTGCGCCACGACCAGAGTAATCCGGCGTTCAACCCCCACCTGCGGCAATTAATTCATATCGGCTACAAGATTGCGGCCAAAATCGGCAACCGTTATTTTGACGCCCTGGAAAAACACGAGGATTCGGTCGCGAAAAACGTCACGACCAACCTGTACGAGCGTCACATGAAACCCTTATTTGTGGGTTTGACCAAAACCGCATCCCTGGAAACAGCCGTGCCGGCGCGGGAAGCCACGCTGTCGCTATGAAATTCATCCACGAGGATTTTCTGCTGCAAACCCGCACGGCCCGGCGCCTGTACCATCAGTTTGCCGAGGCGGAACCGGTCCTGGATTTTCACTGTCATCTTTCGCCGAAGGACATCGCGGAGAACCGCCAGTTCAATGATCTCTTCGAGATCTGGCTGGAAGGGGACCATTACAAATGGCGGGCGATGCGTTCGAACGGTGTGGCGGAGCGCTTCTGCACGGGTGACGCCGATCCTTTTGCCAAATTCCAGGCCTGGGCCGCGACGGTGCCGCACACGTTGCGCAATCCGCTCTATCATTGGACGCACCTGGAATTGCTGCGCTATTTCGGCATCGACCGGCTGCTGGACGAGGCCAGTGCAATCAGCATCTGGAAGGAAGCCAACGAGCGGCTGGCCACGCCGGAACTGACGACGCAGGGCATCCTGAAAAAATTCAACGTCAAGGCAGTCTGCACATCGGATGATCCGGCGGATGATTTAAGTCATCATAAAGCCATTCTGACTTCCGATCTGGCGACACGGATATTGCCCACCTTCCGTCCTGACAAGGCGCTGGCGGTCCACCAGCCGGAGCCCTTCAATCAGTGGGTCAGCCGGCTGTCCGAGGCGAGCGGCGTTGAAATCGGCAGTTTTTCGGAATTTCTCGATGCCTTGCGTTCCCGTCATGACTATTTCCACGCGCAGGGTTGCCGGCTTTCCGACCACGGTCTGACCCAATGTTACGCGGATTTTTGCCCGGAAAAGACCGCCGCCCTGATTTTTGCCAGGGCGCAAAAGGGGAAACCCGCGACGCCGGAGGAACAGGCCCAATTTTCCACGTTCCTGATGCTCTTTTTCGGACAACTGGACGCGGACAAAGGCTGGACGAAACAGTTGCATCTCGGGGCGTTGCGCAACAACAATACGCGACTGCTTAAACAGCTGGGCCCGGACACCGGTTTTGATTCCATCGGCGATTTTCCCCAGGCCGGCGCACTGGCGGCCTACCTGGACCGCTTGGACCAGGAAAAAGCGCTGCCCAAGACCATCATTTACAACAACAATCCGACGGACAATTACATTTTTGCGACGATGCTGGGTAATTTCCAGGACGGCACCAAGGCGGGCAAAATCCAGCTCGGATCCAGCTGGTGGTTTCTCGACCAAAAGGAAGGCATCGAATGGCAGCTCAACGCGCTTTCCAACCTCGGCCTGCTCTCACGCTTTGTCGGCATGGTGACGGATTCCCGCTCGTTCATGTCCTATCCGCGCCACGAATATTTCCGGCGCGTGTTGTGCAACCTGGTCGGGGGCGACGTGGAGAACGGCGAGATTCCGGATGACGACTCCCTGTTGGAGCCGATGATCCGGAACATTTGTTACGCAAACGCGCAACAGTATTTGCAGCTGCCGATGGATGAATCCAACGGGGAAGGCCGGAAACGATCCGCGGCGCGCCCTGGACAGCGGGTTCAAAACGTACCGCGCCGGAAAAGATAAAAGCGCGGCCGGTTGTTCTTCTGCCTGGACTGCACACGGAATAATTTGCCTTCCACGGCTGGGGGCGTTTCAATTGGGGCCATGATCGCCAAACGAGTCATTCCGTGCCTCGACGTGCACGACGGCAACGTCACGCGCGGCGTCCAGTTCGGCAAGGCCGAGGCGGGTGAACTCCGCAATGTCGGCGATCCCGTTGAACTGGCACTTCGCTACAATGAACAGGGCGCGGACGAAATGGTCTTCTTCGACATCACCGCCACCGCGCACGGCCGCAAGACGATGGTGGACGTGATTGAACGCGCCGCCGACCAGTGCTTCATGCCGCTCACCGTTGGCGGCGGCATCAAGTCCGTGGATGACATGTTCACCATGCTGCGCGCCGGCGCGGACAAAATCAGCATCAATTCCAGTGCACTCGCCCGGCCCGAACTCATCCGTGAAGGCGCGGAAAAATTCGGCAGCCAGTGCATCGTCGTTTCGATTGACGCCAAGAGAATCGCGCCGGACAAATGGGGAGTATTCTCACACGGCGGCCGCAAGGACACCGGGCTCGACGCCATCGAATGGGCCAAACGCGCCGTTGCACTTGGTTCGGGCGAGATTGTGTTGAACTCGATTGACGCCGACGGCACCAAGGCCGGGTTCGACATGGTCATTACGCGGCGCGTCAGCGAATCCGTCGGCGTGCCGGTGGTGGCCAGCGGCGGCGCCGGCAGTCTGGAACACATGGCCGAGGTGTTGCTCGAGGGCAGGGCGGATGCCGTGTTGGCGGCAAGCATTTTTCATTTCGGCACCTACACCGTCGGTGACGTGAAGCAGTTTCTGGCAAAGCAGAAAATTCCGGTGCGGTTGTGAAATGAAAACACAATCTGCGAAAGTCGGGGGTGAATTAACATCCCATCCATTTGTTTCCAGTCTATTCAAATTGGCTTTTCCAATGATTGCGAACAAAGCCGTAAATAAAACTCCGCCGCCGAACAATATAGATTTATACAATCTTGATCTTTTTGATGCGGTCAGTCCTTTAATACAATCGTTTGAACATCTTGAGCGCAGCCGGAATTTTGCGACACTCGTGCCTTCAGAAAAATATCTAAAAAGGTTGAGCATCAATCGTCATGACTGGCTAGAGTATCACATTTCAACCTTTCTGATAACGTTTGTAACAGTTGACGACCAAGCCTTGTTGCTCGTTAACAGTGTGTTTTGTTTAGGTCTGGATCCAAAACACTGCAAAGCTGATGTTGTGAAGAAAAATAAGTGGGTGAAGGAAACTGCAATCCCGAAATGTCTCGATTCCCTTGGGAGAATCATTAGCCGCTTTCGCACGACAAGAAACTCGCTCGTTCATAGGGGAAAAATCCCGTCATTAGACGCCTTGTTGGGGGCAGAATGTCTTGATCACCTAAAAAGAATTTCGTTCGCATTGCAACACAGGCCTGAAATCTTTCCCGAAAATAAACAGACCCAAGTCGATGAGGCTTACATCAAGGCATTCACGCAGATTGGTGGCTGGATGGATAGAGAGGTTTGCCAATTAAGAATCGCAGTGTGGCAACTATTAACTGATTTGCACGAGTTTTACAGCCAACGGCTTTCGCTATTATCGAGCAATGCTTCAGATGTTGCTTGAATGTCAGTTAATTCCACCAACTCCCACAGTGCGGCTGACGGGCTCGAACCTTTTCCTGCCGTTCGCGTGTGCGGCAAAACCGGTCGGCGCCCCAGCGCCGTAGGCGCGATATCTTTGTAGAACCCGGCCAAAAAAGATTTTCAAGCCCCGTCAGGGGCGGAATCGTCATTCGCACAAATCATTGGGAAGCAGGAATATGCCGCCCCGATGGGGCGGGAGATATTATTGATTTTGATTTCTACAAAGATGTCGCTCCCGACGGAGCTGTCCTACAAACCCGCTAGGCAGCCACACCATATTTCTTCCGCAGCGCGGTGAGGTGCGCCGCGGTGCCGGTGCCTTCGCCGGTGGCGAGGCGCAGGAGTTCCTGTGGCCGATGCTTCATGCCGTGGCGGTGGACCTTGTCGCGCAGCCAGCCGAGCAGCGTTCCGTATTCGCCGCGCGCCAGTTCCGTTTCGAGCGCCGGGCAATCCGTTTGCGCCCGGTGCATGAGCTGCGCGGCGTTCAGGTTGCCCAGTGAATAGGTCGGGAAATAGCCCATGGTGCCAATACTCCAGTGGACGTCCTGCAGGCAACCGTCGGCATCCCTGGCGACCTTCAAGCCGAAGGATTTCTCGAACCGCTCGTTCCAATAGGCTGGCACGTCGGCCACGGCGAGCTGGCGTTCAATCAATTTCATCTCGATCTCGAAGCGCAAAATGATGTGCAGGTCGTAGGTGACTTGGTCCGCCTCGACGCGGATGAAGGACGGCTGGACGTGGTTCACCGCCGCCGTGACCTGTGCGGGCGTGAGCCGTCCCAGTTCCGGGAAATGTTTGCACGCGATGGGATACCATTGTTGCCAGAAGGTTTCGCTGCGGCCAACGTGATTTTCCCAGAGCCGCGACTGGGATTCATGGATGCCGAGTGAAACCGCCTGGCCCAGCGGTGTGCCGTAATGTTCCGGCGGCAGCCCTTGCTCGTAAAGCCCGTGGCCGGCCTCGTGCATGACGCCGTAAAGCGACTGGGTGAAATCGACTTCGTTGTAGCGCGTGGTGAGCCGGCAGTCGTGCAGCCCCAGCCCGCTGCAAAAGGGATGCGTCGTGGTGTCAATCCGTCCCGCGGCGAAATCAAAACCCATCGCCTTCGCCACCTCGCGGTTGAACGCCTGCTGGGCGGCAATGGGATAATGCCCGTTCAAGATTGAGCGGGGCGTGGCGGCCGAGCGTTCCATCGCCGGTCCGAGAATGGCCACGATTTCCGGTCGCAGCCGGTCGAACAGTTCGCGCAAATCCTCGGCCCTCGCGCCGGGTTCGTATTCGTCGAGATGAGCGTTGTAAGGCGAACCGGTGTAGCCCCACAACCCGGAAAATTGCAGGTGCAAGTCCATCAATTTCTGGAGATGCGGCCGGAAGAGTTTGAATTTTGATTCCTTGCGGGCCTCGCCCCAGGCCTCGCGTGCGTGGGCGCACAGGCGCTGGAATTTTTCGACCAGGCGCGCCGGGATTTTCGTCTTGCGATCATAGCTGCGGCGCCATTCGCGGACATTGGCCGCCTCTTCGGAGCCGGGCGCAAAGCCGTGCTGTTCACATTCAGAAATCCACTCCCCGACTTTCCTGGCGGTGAAAAGCCGGTGTGCCTGGCCGCTGAAATACGCCATCTGCCCGGCGCGATGATCAAGCGCCCTGGCCGGCATGTAAGTTTCCCGGTCCCAGGACAGCAGGCTGCCGGCGCTGTCGAGGAGCGCGATTTCACGGGCACGTTTGAGCAGCTTGCCGTAGGCAGGGAAGATGTCAGACATGAAATCAGTTTGTAAACGCGGTGCCGCGCTGTCGAATGGAAAGTTATCAAAAGTTCCGCTGCGCGTGCGGCCGGAAACCAGCACATTCCAATTTGACACCGCCGGCGGGTGAATTCATTTTCTGGGCATGGATTTTACATCATCCCGCTGGCTGCCAATGGCGCTGCTAACCGGCTCGAACATTTTCATGGTATTCGTCGCTTGCTTTTGACGCGGCTTCGGTTTAGCATGGATAAAACATTTAATTCGATGTTATGATTGCCTTGCAAGACATCCGGTCGCTGACGGATTTTCAGCGCAACACCAAAGCGCATTTGCGCCGGCTTAAAAGCAGCGGTCGTCCGGCCGTGTTAACGGTGAACGGCCGGGCGGAGTTGATTGTGCAGGATGCCGCCGCGTTTGAAGACATGCTCGACGCGATTCGCGGCATCCAGCGCGGTTTGGATGAAATGAAGGCCGGCACGGGCAAGCCGTTTCGCCAGGCCCTCGATGAGATTCGCGCCCGGCACAAGATTCCCCACCGCAAAAAATGAGGCGGTGGAACGTCATCGTCGAGCTTCCCGCCCAGCGCGATATTGCCGAAGCTCATTTGTGGCTTGCCGAGCAAGCTCCGGATGCCGCTGACCGTTGGTTTGATGGTATCTACGACACCATTGGCTCGTTGGAGATTTTCCCCGAACGCTGTCCATTCGCGCCCGAGAGTGAGTTTTTTAACCTGGAAATCCGCGAGATATTTCACGGTCGCCGCCAGCACCAGTACCGGATCCTTTTCACCGTCCGCAAATACGAAGTTCATGTTTTGCACGTCCGCCACGGCGCGCGTCTGGCGTTGGGCGAAACCGCGCCTGAGGATTGAATTTATGAATGAAATCGCCCAATCCCGCTGGCTGCCGATTGTGCTGCTGACCTGCTCGAACATTTTCATGACCGTCGCCTGGTACGGCCATTTGAAATATAAAAGTTCACCGCTTTGGATGGTCATTGTCGTGAGTTGGGGCATTGCGCTGTTTGAATATTGTTTTCAGGTGCCGGCCAATCGCTGGGGCAACGCGGTTTATTCGCCCTTTCAACTCAAAATCATCCAGGAAATCATCACCCTCACGGTTTTCTGCGTTTTTGCCTTCCTGTATTTTGGCGAAAAGATCCGCTGGAACCATCTGGCCGCGTTTGTGTGCATCGTGGCGGCGGTGGCGTTCGCCTTTTTGCCGAAGGAATAAACTGGTCCAGGGTCGACGGACGAGGGTCGAGGGCCAGACCAGATGCGAAGCGGCTGAATCTGGCTTTTGACCCTCGCCCTTCGACTCTCGACAAGCTCAGGTCGTTTTGTTTAATTGGCCGCGTTGAATGACCAGAGTGCCCGCCTGCGTGGCCGTAGCCAGCGTTACGTGCATGCAACCTGAAAACAACCACGGTTCGCATGAATCCGTGCCGGTCAGCACTTCGGCGCGGCGAAGGCCCGCCATCTTCCTGCCCGTTCTCTTCGCCACGCTTTTGCCCGTCGCAGTTCTGGCGCAAACGGAGCAGGGTTGGGACGTGGAAGGCCTTAATCAAGTCATCCCGGGCGCTCCGGTCGGCGGGGTCACGTACGATTTCGCGTCGGGCGCGGCCACCGGCACGAACATCTTCGTCAAATATGGTAATTCGACGCTGATGGCGGATAACGCCAGCGTGAACCAGAAGACGGGCGTGGTGGTGGCCGACGGCCACGTGCGCATCGAATCGGGGGGTATGACCTGGGTCGGCGAGCATATCCGCTACAATTTCCTGACGCACCAGATGCGGAGCGAGGAATTTCGTACGGGCCGGCCACCGCTGTTTGCGGCGGGCCGTGAATTGTCGGGGGACATCACCAACCAGACCTACAACGCGCGCCACGTTTATGTCACCACCGATGATGTCAGCGATCCGGCCATCCGCATTCGCGCCAGCCGCATCAAGATTGTTCCCGGCCAGTACGTGGAAATGTGGAACGCGGTGTTGTTCATGGACGGCGTGCCGACGTTTTACTTTCCGTATTACCGCCGCACCCTGGGCGAACGTGTGAACAATTTTAATTTTCTGCCCGGTTACCGCAGCGCCTACGGCCCGTATGTGTTGGGGACGTACACGTGGTTTCTCGGCGAGGCGGTGGATGGCCGGTTGCGCCTGGATTATCGGGAGAAGCGGGGGGTCGGCTCGGGGCCGGAGTTGAACCTGCACCTGGATCGTTGGGGCGAGGCCGCGTTCAAGTATTACTATGTGCATGACCAGGATCCGGACGAGAGCACCAACAACCTGCCGCTGTTCGGAAACATTCCCAACAATCGCCAATGGTTTTATTCCGTTTATCAGGCCACCCCGTTCACCAACCTGAACGTCAAGGCGCTGGTGAATTACCAGAGCGATCCGCTGGTGCTGCATGATTTTGCCCAGGGCGCTTACACCGGAAACCCGCAGCCGAACACCTTCACCGAGGTGGACAAATACTGGGACAATTGGGACCTCGACGCCGAAACCACGCCGCGCATCAATACTTTCTTTGATCAAGTCGAACGGATACCCGACGTGAAACTGACCGGCTTTCGCCAGCAAATATGGGACACGCCGGTTTACTACGAAAGTGAGAGTTCCGCCGGTTATTACCGTAAGATGTTCGCCGACACGAACAACCCGGCGTTACCCGATTATTCGGCCGCGCGCGCCGACACGTATCATCAACTGCTCCTGCCGTGGACGTTTTTCGATTGGTTGAACGTTACCCCGCACGTCGGCGGGCGGTTCACCTATTACAGCGAAGAGACCGGCCCCGGCGGGACGAACGATGAAACCTACCGGAAGGTTTTGGACACCGGCGCCGAAGTTTCCTTCAAAGCCTCGCGTCTGTGGGCGGGCGCAACGAATTCAATTTTGGATGTTGACGGCCTGCGCCATGTCATCGAGCCGTCGGTGAACTACATGTTTGTGCCGCGTCCGAGCACGCCGCCGGCGCAATTGCCGCAGTTCGATTCCGAATTGCCCAGCCTCCTGCTGTTGCCGATCCAATATCCCGACTACAACGACATTGACTCCATCGACAGCGAAAATGTGATTCGTTTCGGCCTGCGCAACACGCTTCAAACCAAGCGTGCCGGCCAGCTCGATACGTTGCTGGATTGGAACGTCCTGCTGGACTGGCGGCTCCGGCCAAAAGCCGGCCAGAGCACCTTCAACGACTTTTATTCCGACCTCTCCTTTCGCCCGCGTTCGTGGATTGTCCTCGAATCCCAATTGCGTTACGACCTCAACGCCGGTGAGTTGAACATGACGTTCCATCAACTCACCTTCATGCCGAATGACCGGTGGAGCTGGGGCATCGGCCACTGGTATTTGCGCAACGGATTCCTGGACACCAGCGCCAACTTCATCACCAGCACCATTTTTTACCGCCTGAACGACAACTGGGGCCTGCGCGCCGAGCACGATTTCGATGCGCAAAGCGGCCGCTTGCAGGGGCAATTTTACAGCGTCTATCGTGATTTCCGGAGCTGGACGGGCGCTTTGACTTTTCGGGCGCAGGACAACGGCGTCGGCCCGACGGATTACACGGTCGCCTTCA
>JBEKTH010000067.1:0-16522 GCA_049516255.1 Verrucomicrobiota bacterium | reverse complement strand
TCCGCTTACTTCACGACCGACTATGCCGGCAATACCCGCCCGGCCACTGGACCGTGGGATATTGGTCCTTACATATACGGCACCAACAGCGGTGGCGGCAGCACGAATCCAGTCATCCAGGTGGCGCCGGGGAATATTGTGTATGGAACAGTGCTAACCGGGACGAGCGTGACGAATAGTATGACGGTGCAGAATGTTGGGGTTGGGATGTTGACTGGAACGGCGAGTGTGGGGGCACCGTTCAGCATCGTATCGGGCGGGAGCTACAACCTTGGTTCCAACCAGAGCCAGACGGTGGTGGTGGTATTCAGCCCGACGGTGGCGAGCAATTACACTCAAACTATAACGCTCACTGGCGGCGGGGGAACGAATGCCATCCTGTCAGGAAGCGTATTGGCGGCACCCGAAGTACAGCTCCAGGTCACACCTGCGAAGCAATTTATTCTGACCGTGATCGGCCAAGCCTACCAAACGTATGACGTTCAGGCAACGCAGGATTTCATCGCGTGGACGGTCATTGGCACCGTGACAATCGGAGTCAATGGTTCGTCGAATTTTACCGATACGAACGCGGCAAGTTTTTCGAAGCGTTTCTATCGCATCCAGGAATAACCTGAATTGATTTCCCAGGCCGGGAACTGGTTGCCGTGGTGGCCGGGCAAGCTTGCGAAACCGCTCCGGCGGTCTCTGGCCAGGGATTAACGGGAGTTAAAATATGTCACTTTATCTCAGCCAAAACGGTTGGGGCCGATCGTGCCTGCACCTGGCGGCGGCGATGCTCGCCGGCCACTGGCGCTGGCATTTCGCCGGCATCGGCCGGGAGATTCATTTCACGAAGCCACTGACCCGCAAGGCCACGGCCGGCGTTGTTTAAAAACGGAAACGAAAATCATGAAACTCAAGGTACAGTCCGTCCCGGAAATCCTTTTTGACCAGCCGATCCATCGCACAACCAGACCTCCGGATGCCGTGGTTGCCAGATATCCGGGGTTCGTCGCGTACAGCGGCCATCGCCGGACGGTCGAAGCCGATCAAGCCCGAATTGACCTGTGGAATTTTTTGGAGGATTCTAGCCGGTAGCCAGCTTTTCCTGCGGAAGCAATCCGACCCGCAAAGCAAAACGCACCAGACCCGGAATGTCATGCACGTTCAGGCAACCCATCAATTTCATGCGATGGTATTCGACGGTCTTGGGGCTGACCTTCAGGACTTCGGCGATGCCTTTGGTGTTCTGGCCTTCAGCGATAAGTTGGAGAATCTCGCGCTGCCGGTTCGTCAGTTGTTCGAGCGGACTTTTCCGTTTGGCGATCCCATCCAGGAGAAAATTCCTCGGCAACTGGGCGGAGATTTCCTGGCTGAGATAGATCTCTCCTTGCGCCACGCGTTGCAGGGCGGTGGCTAATTCGGCCGTCGCCGCTTTTTTGAGCAGGTAACCGGACGCACCCGCGTTGAGCGCCCGCCAGACATATTCTTCGTTGTGGTGCATGGAGAGGATGATGACCCGCACATCCGGAAATTCCCTGGCCATGCGCGCGGCTGCTTCCAGTCCATTCAGGCCGGGCATGGCAATATCCATCAGAACCACATCCGGGCAGTGCAGCTTGACCAGCTTTAGCACCTCGCGCCCATCGCCCGCCTCACCCACCACTTCCACCCCCGGCAACTTTTCCAGCAAGGCACGAATGCCGGCGCGCACCAGCGTGTGATCATCGGCCAGCATGACGCGAATGGATTTGATGGGCTTGTTCATGGGGCTTCAGATTCGGAAGGTGGTATCCGCCATTTCAACGGAAACCAGGCGTGGACTTCAGTGCCCCGTCCAGGAACGGATTTGAATTCCAATCCGCCGTCGGCCAGCGCCGCCCGTTCTTCCATGCTTAACAGGCCCAGACTTGCGCCGCGTATGGCTTTTTCCCGGACCGCGGCCACCTCAAACCCAATCCCGTCGTCGCGCACGTGCAGGTGAAGTTGCCCGGCTTCCTGGCGCAACTCCACCGTCACTACTTTCGCCTGGGCGTGGCGCACCACATTGGTCAATGCCCCCTGGGCTACTCGGAAACATTCGGTTTCAATCACCGGATCCAGGCGTTGCTCCAGCCGGTCGGCGTGGAATTCGACTTTCAATTCAACCAGCGCCGCCTGCCGGTCGGTGTACCAACGCAGGGCCGGTTCCAATCCCAGATCGTCCAGGATGGATGGGCGCAAATCCAACGAGATGTCCTGCACTTGTTCCAGCACGCGTTCGACCACTTGGAGACTTTCGTTCAAACGCGGCGTCAGGGCGTCGGTGCCGGGTGACTGCAACATCGCCTGCAGGTTCAACTGGATGACGGTGAGGGCCTGGCCGATTTCGTCGTGGAGTTCGCGCGCGAGGTTCCGGCGTTCGGTCTCCTGCGCCTCCACCAGCCGGCGGGAAAGCACCTGAAGTTTGAGGCTGTATTCGTTGCGTTTTTCCTCCGCGTGCTTGCGTTTCGTGATGTCGCGAATGTTGCATTGAATGACTTTGCCGCCGTTGACCTGATAGACGTTGCTGACAAACTCCACGTTGATGGACTTGCCGGCGCTGGTTTCCAACGGCAGGTCTTCGTAACGGACGTAGGCTTCACGCTGCAACTCCCGGAACGATGCCTTGGATGCTTTGGTGTCTTTGAAGAGGCCAATCTCCCAGAGTTTGTTTCCCAGCAACTGCTGGCGGGTGTAGCCCAACATGTCGGTCAGGAACGGGTTGACATCATCAATCTGTCCGGTGTCCGCGTTAAGAATCAGAATGCCATCCTGGGCGGTTTCAAACAGCCGGCGGTAGCGGTTTTCGGAGGCTTTCAGCGCGTAATCCGCCGACTGGCGTTCCACTTCACGATGTTCCAGGGCCTGGGCCATCTGATCGAAGGTGCGGGTCAGCTGGCCCAATTCATCTCCCCGGTGGGCCAGTCCCGTACGCGCGCTCAGATCACCCGTGGCCAGCTGTGCGCTGGATTTCACCAGGGTCAGAACCGGGCGCAGGACCAGCAGATAGCTGCCGATCCAGCCGAGCACGAAAGCAAATACGGCGGCAACCCCCAGCCCGGCCAGGTTTTCGGTCAGCCGGCGGTCCGCTTCGGCAAAGAGAACCTTCTTGGGAATGCTGCTGAGAATGGTGACGACCTCGTCGGGAACAAACCGGCTGTGCATGGCGGCGAACGCATGATAATCGGGAATTCCGTTTGAAGACGTCGTCTCCACCACGCCGTGGTCCTCGCTGAAGACGATTTTCAAAAGTGATGTTTCCGGGAAAGACTGGCCGATCCATTTTTCCGGCGAGGGATACCGAACCAGGATTTTCCCGTTGCGGTCAACCTCGGTCCACGTCGCGCCTTTGGGCAATTGCGCCGGCAGCGCGGACTCGAAGTGGCTGACCCAGTCCAAATCCAGTGTGGCAAAGACCACCGCCTGGACCTGCCCGGTGGAATCGAAAACCGGATAACCGAAATCGATGGTCAACTTGTTGACCGCTGCTCCGTCCGAGAAATCGCCAATCGCGAAGGCGCGCGTCGCGAGTGCGCGGCGGAAAAACGGACGGTTCGTCTGGTTGGCCGGTTCCCCCATCGGATACGCGCTGGCCAGAACCATGCCATCGGCCCCGATGACTCCCAAATTGGCGTAGCGTGGGTAGCTGCCGAGCAGCTCGTCGAGTAATTTCTGGCAGTCCCGCCGGTTGCCCGAGCGCACCTGCGACGACTCCGCCAGGGCGAGCAGCAGTTGGCGCGTCTGGCCAATCACCCGTGCTTCCTCCCGTGTGGCCAATTCCATCATGTCCTGCGAACGCTGATTCCATTGCTGCACCAGTCGTTGACGCTCTTCCGACGCCGTGTACAGCGTCAATCCCACCAGGGGAGCGCACGCCAGCAACACCAGCAACAGCAGGCGTACACGCAAACCGGAAAATAGCCGACGGACAATTTTTTGCATAATACTGCACCCCAGGGCTGAACTTGTGCGACCGACGCACCCAAGTAGCCGGTCCCCCAAAAAACCCTTGCTAAAACCGAAGGCCGGACGCGTCGTCGTGATGCCTGGGGAGCGTTGCCCGGCGTCGCGTTTTCTATCCCGTGTAAAACACGGTGCAGAAGAGGACGATGGATGATTCCTCCGACCTCGGCATGGCGTTCGGTTCGGCTGGCGTCACGATGGTATTCAGGTGCGTTGCCACGATTCGAAGATCCGGGTGTTGCCCCAGAAAGCCGTTGAGCTGTTCTTCCAGGGCGCTCGCCGGCGACTTGCCGGAGGGCAACTTATGAAGAATGACCTCGAATACTTTTGCCTTCATGGTTTTGCGCCTGTCCAAAGTGCATCCATCCGTGACCGACGCTCCGGACACAAGTTTGTTCCCGGGTTGGAATGTTCATGGTCGCCCACCACGAGAACGGGTTGGAACGAATTCGTCCGGTGTCGGGCTGGCGTGGTTTGTCACCGGCGGCTTCAACGGGCGCGTTCATGACTTCGGCTTTGTTTTGGGACGACGGTGGCCGGCTATCCGACGCGCGGCACAGTAATGTCGCCCGAGTGATGGAGAATGCCGAAGGCAAACAACAGCCACACGACGACGCAAATGACCACGACGGCGTTGAGAATACTTTTGATCTTTCCGTCCATCGGGATGTAGCTGTTGACCAGCCAGAGCAGCACGCCAATAACGATCAGGGTGACCGCAAGGGAAATCAGTGACATGGATTGCCTCCCATTTGAATGAGTGTTTTATCTTTCATGTCGTAAGGATAGACTCGGAAAGCGGGCGGATGCTATGGGGTGTTACCCTACCCGGAAGTTCAGACCGCCAACCGTAAACCGCGGGTTGGTCCTTGTGGAAAAGAAGCATCCGGCGAACGCCGGGACCGATGACGGCAAACCGAACGCTTGACTGCGGAGAAGAATCATAACCGCAAACCGGCGGCGGATGACTGGCCGGGCCAGACCGGCAGCAGCTCGAGTTGTCCCGGAATGCTGCCCGTAGCCTGCAGGACTGCTCTGACCGTTTCCAACAACTGGCTGAGGTAAAACGGTTTTGGCAACAGGGCCGCCAGTTGGAGTAATGGGTTTTGGACCAGGACTTCCGCGGGTAATTGTCCGGTGACCAGGATGACCGGCAGCGCCATGCGCGCCGAACGCAGCTTCATGACCAGCTCAACGCCGGTCAGCCGGGGCAGGTTGTGCTCGATGATCAGAAGATCGTAGTGGTTGACGTGAAGCGCCTTCCAGGCAGCTGCGCCATCATCGAAGGCGTCAACATCGTAGTCGGAACGCGCCAACGCATCGGCGTAAAGGAGGCGTAAGTCACGGTCGTCATCCACCACCAGAATGCGACAGGATCGCTTCGCCGGGCATTGAAGGGGTACGTCGGCTGACTCTCCCGCTGGCGAGGCCGCATTATCTTTCATAACAATAGGGATGGCCGGTCAACCAGGCTCTGGATTCCAAGGTGGAATCATCACAGTCGTAAACCGTCGGCTGACGGCTGGCTTTGCCAGCCTGGCAGCGGCGCAATCAACTCACGGGGATTGTCGGTGGCGCCCAGGACTGCTCTCACCGTTTCCAACAGCTGGCTGATGTAGAAAGGCTTTGGCAGCACGGCCACCGGTTGCAGCGACGGGCTTCGAGTCAGTTCGTGTATGGGCAATCTGGCTGCCGCCATGATGACCGGCAGGGCTATGCGGGCGGCCCGCAATGTCCGGACCAGTTCAACGCCGGTCAACGTGGGCAGGTTGTGTTCGGTGATCAGAAGATTGTAGTCGTTGACCCGGAGCGCCTTCAGGGCGGCAGCGCCGTCTTCGGCGGCGTCCACGTGGTAACCGGGACGGACCAATGCTTCGGTGTACAGCAGGCGAAGGTCACAGTCCTCATCCACCACGAGAATGCGTGGGGGCGAGAGATGCGTCGGGCGCCGCAGGGGTACGCTGGCCGACACTGTCGCTTGCAACAGTTCATTATCTTTCATGATAGGTAATATATAAGGCACGAACGTTGACGGGCGCTATGGGGTGTTTACCCCATATGCGATGTCTGCGAATTTGACGTTTTTCCATGGGCAAAATCACAGAACGCGGGCTGAAGTTGGAGTTGGAATCAAACGAAAAAAGCCGGAGTCCAGGCCATTGATGGTCAACTGAACTTTGGGCCCGGAAGTGGAATCATGACAACCGTAAACCATCAGCCGATGGCTGGCTTCGCGAATCTGGCAGCGGTCCGAGCTGTCCGGGAGCATGGTCGGTGGCGCGCAGGACCGTTCTGACCGTTTCCAACAATTCGTCGATGGAGAAAGGCTTTGGCAGCAGGGCCGCCAGTTGGAGCGATGGGTTTTGGGTCAGCGCCTCCGTGGGTAATTTTCCGGTAGCCAGTATGACCGGCAACGCCATGCGCGCGGAACGCAGTTTCCTGACCAGTTCAACGCCAGTCAATTTGGGCATGTTGTGATCGGTGATCAGAAGATTGAAAGCCTTGGCCTGGAGCGCCTCCCAGGCGGCGACCCCGTCTTCGGCGGCGTCAACGTGGTAGCCGGAACCAATCAGTGCTTGGGCGCTGATTCGGCGGACGTCCCGGTCGTCATCCACCACCAGAATGCGATGGGGCAAATTCGGTTTGCGCTGAAGTGGCGTGTTGTCCATATCTTTCGCTTGCGACACGGTCTCTTCCTTCATGGCACGAAAAGTAAGCCGGAATGCCCGGAGAGCGCCATGGGGTGTTCACCCCATGTGAGATTTGCCTGAATTCAGGCGCTTCCAACGGCCGCGGATGGGGTTAAACGAGGAACTGAAAGTTGTGCACCACCCTTCACCATTTGACTGGGGTGAACACCCCATGGCCCTTTTCAGGGCGTGGCTCCATAATATACGTGCCTTTATGTTCACACATAAACTCGTGAAAACAGTTTTCGGCAAGGCCGACCGAAGTGGTTTCTACCATTTCGTGATGCCAGTATGCCCCAGGAATCGCACACCGGAGGCCGGATTTGACGTTTTGGGCACAATCTTGGTCATCAGCCTGTCAATGGGAGTGGTGCTTTTGATGCGTCTGATTCTGACAAATTGATATGTCCGGCTTTCGGCAAGCCACCGACCGGCGCTCGGTGGCAGCGGCGGGATGGAACATAAATGTGCGGGGCCGCTGACGGTCGGGTGATGGGGTAATTCAAAAATGTCTTAACCGGGCTTGGGCGGTTTCCCTTCACCAAACGGTCAAAATGACGTCAGTACGCTTTCCACAAATATTTCCCCTTGGGAATAATGAGTGACCATCCTCAAGCATCAAAGCCAGGTGATCCGTCGAATGATTCATTGCCGCCCGTTGGCGAACAGGTGCTGGTTCAGGCTGGAGGTTTCAGATGTCTCGCGTTTCGGGACAAGGGTGGAAAATGGAGAAATGCGTTCGGTCGGGGCGAACTGCCGGGCATCATACGGGCGGTTAAATTCGACTGACGATTTCTCCTTGCGTCCAAGGGGTCTGCTAAAAGATGGTCAACTGGACACTGCTCTCAATGATGCCCGCGCTGATGGCGTAACGGGTGAGACCGGCGGTGTCGTGGATGTCGAGCTTTTGCATAAGATGCTCGCGATGTTTTTCGACGGTCTTCATGCCGATGCCAAGTTCCGCCGCGGTTTCCTTGTTGGCCTTGCCTTCGGCAATGAGTTGGAGCACTTCCATCTCGCGCGAAGTCAGTTTGACAGCTTTCCCGTTGAGTCGTCCAACGCGATCGGGCGATGGCGGATTGAGACGATTGAGACGTCGGGAAATGGAAGGACTGAAAAATGTTTTTCCCTTTTGGACCTCCCGGATCGCCTGGCACACTTCGTGGGCAGAGGTCTGTTTAAGCAGAAATCCCACGGCCCCGGAGTCGGTTGCACTTTTGACGTATGCGTCGTCACTGTGCGCAGACAGAATGAGCACTTTGGTGGCGGGGAGGGCCTTGAGCACCTGGCGGGTGGCTTCCAGGCCGTTGAGCAGGGGCATGGCAATATCCATCAGCACCACGGCCGGTCGAAGTTTTTTGACCATGGCGAGCGCCGAGCGGCCGTCTTGCGCTTCGCCGATCACTTCCAGATCCCCTTCGAGTTCAAGCATTTTGCGAAAGCCCTCGCGCACAATTGTATGGTCTTCCGCCAGCAGAACAGTGATTCGTTTCATATCAATTCAAGGTTTGATTTCAGTTGCCTGCGCCAGAACCGCCGCCGTCCCGGTCCCGGCAAAGTGATAGGCCGGCTCGAAGATCATTTTCCGATTTCCCGCCGAGGTGAACCACAGCTTGAGCGTTCCGCGATTGATGTCCGCCGGCGTGGCCGTGGCATCAATGTGCCGGCTCCGGCCACCTTTGCCGCTCGTGGTGGCGGTCCCGATGATCGCTTCAACCTTTCCCTGGTTGATCCCGGCCAGTGACGCATCCGAAACGACGATGGCCAGCCGGCCCTTTTCGTTTTTTAAGAAGTAGGGAAACACCTTGATTCTGTAGTCGCCCGCGTAAACACCGTCCACGCGTTGAAGCGCACCAATGATCAGGGTGGCCCGGCCGGCAGCCACGGGCATGGAACTGGGATCGATCATGAGAATACGCTCGCCCGGCGCAGAGTTTGTCGAAACGGGTGCCGCCTGGGTGGGGCTCCATCCGGCCGCGAGCAACACCAGCAAAACAGTGATTCGCTTCATAACAATTCAAATTTTGGGTTCAGCGGGCGCCATCAGCCCCCCCCCCGCGGCTTTGCCGTTCGGAAATTGGGCGATAACGGTGGTGCCTTTGCCCTGGACGGACTCGACGCCAAAATGGCCACCGACCATTTCCAGGCGTTCCCGCATGCCCAGCAATCCCAGGCGTTTGCTTCCCTTCCCGTACAGCACGCGATCCACCTTGAAGGATTTGCCATCGTCTTTTATTTTCATGCAAATGCCGTCCGTCAGTTTTTGAATGCTCACTTCCACCTGGCTGGCCTGGGCATGGCGGGCGACATTGGTGAGCGCCTCCTGCGCGACACGAAATAACACCGTGCGCCGGGTCGTGTCCAATTGTTCCACCGCCGCAAAGGCCTTCAAGTGAACGTGGATGCGCGTCCGTCGGGAAAAGATTTTCACAAACGAATGCAGGGCGGGAATCAGCCCCAGGTCATCCAGGACCGCCGGGCGCAGTTCGCGGGCGAACCGGTGCACGATGTCCACCGATTTTTCCACCAGTCGCTGCGTGCGGACGATATTGCGGTTGAGGCCCTTGGTGTTGGTCGTGGCCTCCTTGGCCAGGGCCGCCAGCCGGACGTTGATGCCCGTCAGCGTCTGGGCGATGACATCATGCAATTCGCGGCTGATCTCCCGGCGTTCCTCCTCCTGGGCCGAAAGAATCTGACGGGACAACTGCCGCAACTGTTCCTGCAGGCGGTCCGATTGTTCCAATAACTCGGCGTAATGGTGCTCGCTTTTTTTGAGCGCCGCCTCCACGGCCTTGCGCTGGAAGACTTCCTGTTCCAGTTCCAGGTTCGACGCGGCCAGCTCCACCGTGCGCTGGCTCAACATCTCGACGATTTTATTCAGGTGACGGGCGGCCTCCCGCGCGGAGCTGTGAATCTTCTCGATCGGGGTGATGGCCTCGGTAAAGAAAATCCCCGCCCGGTGGATGAGCACGGCGCGTTTGCCGGCCGGGACGCCGGGCAGGACCCGGGTGACGAGGACCTGCTCATGGAGCTTGGCGATGTCGAGTGTCTTCAGGCCGGCGGCCAGCGCCCGCCGGCCCATGCCGTGCGCCGGGTGGAGTCTCGCCTTCGGGCCTTGCTTGAGATAGGCCCGCAACGCCGACTGATAATGTCTGGAAAATTTAGCTTTCATGAACTGCCAAATTGACGGGCGGCCCGCCGCACGGACTTGGCCGACTTTAACACCAGCTGCTGCGTGCTGGCGATTTCATTCTTGAGACCCTTGGTGTTGCTCCGGGCCTCCTGTTTCAAAGTGAGCAGCCGGACATTGATGCCCAGCAAGGTCTGCGCGATTTCATCCTGAAGCTCGCGGCTGATTTTCTTGCGTTCATTCTCCTGTGCCGCCAGCACCTGGTGCGTCAGTTGCCGCAGACCTTCCTGCAGTTGCAGGGAATTTTTCAGCAGCCGGGCGTAGTGTTCGCCGCTGATCTTGAGGGCGGCTTCCACACTTTTGCGCCGGACGATGCCGCGCTGCAACAGGCGGTTGGTCGCGGCCAGCTCCACCGTGCGCCGGCCCAACGCGTCATTCAGCCGGTTCAGTTGAATCTTGCTTTGCCGCGCGGCGCGATGCGTCTCCACAATCGGGGTAAGGGCCTCGGCGAAAAAAATCTCCGCCCCCCGGAGGAAGCCATTCTTGCTCCGGGATAATTCCAGCGTGGCGACGGCCTGCTCGTGAATCCGCGCCAACTCCAGCGTCTCCAGACCAAGAACGACCGCCCGGCGTCCCAGTGCCAACGCCGGTTGCAAACTCGCACGCGGCCCCTGCCTCACGTGTTTTCGCAACGCCGTCACATATTGTTGTGACAACCCGATTAATTTTTGTTTCATCTTGTCATGCTGGCTTCGGCCGGACGCTCCCGAATGCTTCACCTCGCAACGGCATGCCGGGAATCCGACACAACTATCCGGTGATTGCCTCAAACTGTATATGGGGTGAACTCCCCATGGCGTCCAACTGCATTAATTTAATCCGTGACCGCCGGATCAATTTCAAGGGTGCCGCCAATCGTTCACGGTAGGGTTACACCCCATGGCGAAGAATCGGTTCGGTCCGTAGTTTGGGCCGAGTTGCTTGACGCCGGAACAGGCTGGCCGTGAACAAACACCAAACCGGAACAATTTATGAAAAGAAAAAATGTTCGGACACTGCTGTTTCTGACGTTGATGAATCTGATCGTCGTTTTAAGTGTCATGGGACAGACTCTTAAACCGGTCCAGCCCCCGGTGCAACCGATACAACCTGTCCCGTCACAACCTCTGCCGATCAACCCTGTGCCGGTAATGCCCGAGCCCGTTCAGCCGGGACAATCCGTCCAACCAGTACAACCGTTTCGACCGATTCAACCGGGACAACCTGGTCCCAATAATCCGTCTATGTTCACGAACCGTGTGCCGATGTTCTCGAACCCCACGCCCATGTTCACGAACCGTGTGCCGATGTATACCAATCGCACGCCCATGTTCACGAACCCAGCTCCCATGATTCATTAATCAGTATGGCTAAATACTCCATCGACCTTTTCCAAAGTGGGAAAAAACACATATGAAAGACCCCGTCTATAAACTAATCGAACTCACCGGCACCTCCACCACTTCCATTGAGGACGCGGTTGAAAAGGCCATCAAGCGGGCGCACAAAACCATCAAGAACCTCTGCTGGTTTCAGGTGGTTGAAACGCGCGGCAACATCGACAAGGGAAAGGTGCATCACTGGCAGGTGACCATCAAGGTCGGCTTCGCCGTGGAAGCTTGAGTGCAACCAGACCTGGAAATCTGCGGACTGATTCCAAATATTTATGACCAAAGAAAACATCACCACCATATTGAATATCACCCGCGAACAGATGATCCAACTGCTGAACGAGGATCTGGCGGGGGAATATCAGGCGATCATTGCCTACACCGTGTACAGCCAGGTATTGAAGGGCGCCGCGTACACGGACATTGCGCGGGAGTTGGAAGCGCACGCCGGGGAAGAACTGGCGCACGCCATAAAAATTGCCAAACAGATTGATTATCTGGGCGGCATGCCGGGCGTGACGCCCAAGCCGGTCAAAACTTCAAATGACCCGGTCGCCATGCTGCGAGCGGATCTGGAGAACGAGCGTGAAACGGTGGGACGATATCGCGAACGCATCCGCCAGGCCGAGGCGATGGGGGAATTTGCGTTGAGCGAGACCTTGCGCGCGATTATCGTACAGGAGCAGGAGCATGAAATTGATTTGAGCGCCGCATTGGACATCAACGTACCTTTCGCAAAAGAACCTGCTGACAAAAACAGTCGAAACCCGGTAACGAACAACCATGTCTCAGGGCGATAAATCCAGTTACACTGACAAACAGAAACGTCAGGCGGCCCACATCGAAGCCGGCTACGAGAAGAAGGGCGTCGGCACGAAAACCGCGGAAGCACGGGCCTGGGCCACCGTAAACAAACTCACCGGCGGCGGCAAAAAGAGCGGCTCCGGCCGGAAGATAAACTGATTAACGCGGATCCCAATCCAAAACCCTGAACTCCTGAGCGCCCGAAATATAGAAAGCGGTTATGAATATAAAGAAAGCAGTGACAGACCATCCAATCCAGGCAGCTCTCGCGGAACGGTGGAGTCCCTACGGCTTCGAAGACCGTCCGGTGTCGGAGGCGGACCTGCGTTCGTTGTTTGAGGCCGCGCGCTGGGCGGCGTCTTCCTACAATGAACAGCCTTGGAACTATCTGGTGGCGACCAAGGAAAATTCCCAGGAGTTCGGACGACTCCTTTCCTGTCTCGTGGAAGCAAACCAGGCATGGGCCAAGGCTGCACCGGTGCTGGTTCTGGGCATCGTCAGTTTGCAATTTGCAAAGAACAAGCAGGACAATCGAGCCGCCGTTCACGACCTGGGTCTGGCCGCCGGAAATCTGACGGTGGAGGCAACGGCGCGAGGTCTTTCGGTCCATCAGATGATCGGCATACTCCCCGATACGGCGCGGGAGATTTACCGGATACCGGCGCATTTCGAGGCGTGGACGGCCATGGCCATCGGATACAAAGCCGACCCGGCCAAACTGCCGGATGTCCTGAAGGAGCGCGACCTGGCTCCCCGGCAACGAAAACCCTTGAGTGAGTTCGTATTCACCGGCCAGTGGGGACAACCATCACCCTCGGGTTGAAACGTCACACCTGACACCCTGCCAAGGCCAACTTGATTCGTGGGGTGAACAGCGATGAGGGGTCCCGCCGCCAGAAGAGTCATGCCCAACGTGATTGCTGGCGGTCACACAAGCCACTGCTGAACTTTCTTGAAGTTTGTGAGAATTGATCTCACTCCTTTCGCTTGTGCTTGTCCTTGTAATCTTTCCAAAGAATGCCCAGAACCAACCAGCCACTCCCGCCAAGGGCAACCAAAAAACAGATCATCGCGATGCCGGGATAGCCAAAAATCTGGAAGGCGGAGCTGATTCGCATCATCAGCGCAGCTCCAACAATCAATGCCGCGAGAAGAATGCCAGTGGTGACCCGATTGGCGATTTTTTCAAAGCCGTTGAGCAAATGGCGGGCGTCGGGAGTTTTGACGTTTATTTCCATTTTAGAATTGCCGACAACGTCCAAAATCTTGTTTACGCGCTCCGGCAGGCCGCCAACAAAATCCTTCATTTCGAGGAACGATCCAAATAAATGCCCCGGCGTGGCGGTTTTGAGCATCCGGGTCGTCATGATTTCGGCGGCATTCCGGCGCACCGAACGGTTGGTATTGAAATTCGGACACAAGATTTTCCCGACCCCCTCCAGTTGCAGCAGGGTTTTTCCCAGCAGGGTCAATTCGGTGGGAACATAAAGTCCGGTTTCGGCCGCCGTTCTGGACACGCCCATCAGTGCTTTGCCCACGTCCTGTTGATTCAAAGTCTGGTCCCGCTGTTCGGAAACAAATGCCGTCGCTTTTTTGGTGAACTCCGACTCGTCGAAGTCATCCGCGGTTTCGCTGATGCGAAGAACAATTTTCACCGCTTCATCCCCATTGCCTTCGCTAATGGCCAGCAACAACCGCAATAAATTTTCCTGCATGTTTGAACTCACCCGCCCCGTCATGCCCAAATCCAGCAACGCCACGCGCCCGTCGTCCGTTAGAAAAATGTTGCCCGGGTGCGGGTCGGCATGAAAAAAACCGTCAATTAACACCTGTTTCAGATACGCCTTAAAAAGTTCCTCGGCCAAAACATCGCCGTTCATGTCCAATTGCGCGATGGGACTAAGCGCGGTGATTTTTGTTCCGCTGACATAATCCATCGTCAACACGCTGCGCGAACTGTAATCGAGCACAGGCAGCGGGACGAGAATGTGTGGAAATTCCTTCAAATTATTGGCCAACGTGGTCAGATTGGACGCTTCCCGTTGATAATCCAGTTCCTGCAAAATGGAACTCTTGAATTCCGCGAGAATTTTTCCGAAACGATAACGGCGGCCAATGTCGGTATGTTCTTCAAAAAAGCCCGCGATTTCTTCGAGCACCTCAAAATCTTCCGCGATTTGTTTGCGGATTTCCGGCCGTTGCACTTTCACAACAACGGGACGACCGTCGCGCAGGGCCGCGCGATGCACCTGTCCAAGCGACGCGGCGGCCAGATGTTGTTCTTCAAAATACGAGAATGCTTTTGACAGGCGGACGCCGATTTCACTCGCGACAATTTGTTCCACTTCAGCGTAAGCAAATGGTTTGACCTTGTCCTGCAAACGCGCGAGTGCCTTCAGATAGGATTCCGGCAAAAGGTCGGCGCGGGTGGAAAGCAATTGGCCGAATTTGATGAAGGTCGGCCCCATTTTTTCCAAATCATTGGCCAACTCTTCCGGTACGGGCTGTCCGGGCTTGGCGGCCAAAAGTGTTTTTTCATCGCCAGCGGCCTCATTGGCAAATTCCTTGGCCAAATCGCTGGTGCCGTATTTCCAAAAAAGCAACGCGATGTCCTTGTAGCGTTTAAGGTGATGCGGTTTCAAAGACAATTTCATATTAGCGAAGCAACCGAGCTATAATAACGATGACGAGAAGGAGCCCGACTCCACTTCCCGAACCCAGACGGCGCCGACAAAAACCGGCAATAACAGGAGACGCATGGCATGTCATTCGTTCTTCATGGCAATTTGTTCACCGCGCTTTCCAGAGCAACCTACGCGGTGGGATGAGATTTTTCGATGGGGTATAACCCGACCCTGGATTATGGGAGCCCCCGCCCGCCGAGAACGGATCGAGCAAAAGATGTGTTTCATCGCGTCGCCGGGGATTGGTTTCAAGTGTTCATTTTGAAATCCATGGTGATTCACCCCATTGTGCTTCACGCCCATCCCGGCTATCCGGGAGCGCGGTAGGGTAACACCCCATGGCGAAAAACCATCCGGCAACGTAGTTTCGCCAAATAGCAGGCGCGATGGGAAACCAAACACGCAACAAAAATCACTCTAATTATGCTTTTGACTGGTGTTGACGATGATTTCCTGCCGGATGGTGGGTTCGCCTCAATTCCTCCTGGTGATCGCCGCGATTTTGCCGGAGGTCATTCCTTGCGCCAGTCATTGTAACTTTGAACTGAGAAGCGTGCCATGCCCACCAGGTCAACCAAAATACCAGGTATGCAGGGCACGTTTCGAAATCCCTCCCGGCACTTGATCGGCGGGTTGGAGATGCAGGGCCGGCTTCATCCGGCCGGCATTCCGCGCGGGAGCAAGACGATTGACTGACAGACGCATTGAATATGGACGCCGCCACGATAACTCAGCCACATGCGGCGAAGGCTGGCTCGGCGGCCGCAGTCGCACCGCGTGCCGATGCGCTCGGAGGTGAGCCACTGTCCATTGAACCAATCGGCACCCCCGTCGCCAGAGCGACGCCGGTGCAAATCGTTTTGATTGTGCTGGGGACAATTGGCTTCCTCTATTTTGCGCGTCCGGTAGTCCTGCCCGTCTTCCTGGCCTGTGTGGCGGGAATGACCCTGAAACCGCTCATCCGTTGGTTGTCCTGCTGCCACATTCCGCCGGCATTTTCCGCGGCGATCGTGCTTTGTCTCCTGGTGACCGCCATCGGGGTCGGTTTCTTTCAATTGGGCCGCCCGGCGATGACGTGGGTGAATGAGGCGCCGCAACACATGACCGAGTTGAGGCAACGGGTGCTGAAACTTTTCCCGCGGGCCGAACGGTTCAGCGCGGCCGCGGCGGCGGTCAACAACCTGGGTGCAACGGACGCGGAAAAAGCGGCGGCACAGGAAAAAACCCCGACGCTGGAGGTCAAAGAAAGCCGTGGCACCGGTTCGATCCTGAACTGGACCGGAACCCTCCTGGTGGGCATAGGTGAGACGTTGGTTTTGGCTTACCTGTTGCTGGCCTCCGGCGACCTGTTCCTGCAAAAGCTCGTACATGTGATGCCGACCTTGAGCGATAAGAAGCGCGCGGTCGAGGTCAATCGTGAGATTCAGCAAAATATTTCCAATTATCTGTTCTCGGTTTCGTCGATCAATATTGGCCTGGGTATATTGGTAAGCGCGGGTCTCTACTGCATGGGCGTCCCCGACGCCGCGATGTGGGGAATCCTCGTGGCGATTTTGAATTTTGTTCCCTACTTTGGCCCCGTTGCCGGAGTCATCCTGCTGGCTGCCGTCGGACTGCTTACTTTCGACACGCTATGGACGGGACTCCTGCCTCCCGCCTGGTATCTGCTGCTCCATTTGCTGGAAGCGAATTTCATTACGCCGGTGTTGCTCGGGCGCCGATTCACCCTCAATCCCGTGGTCATTTTTGTTTCCTTGATCTTCTGGATGTGGCTCTGGGGCGTGCCCGGCGCTTTATTATCGGTGCCGATCCTGGTTT
>JBEKTH010000066.1:0-16836 GCA_049516255.1 Verrucomicrobiota bacterium | reverse complement strand
AGCGACGTGACGGTGGATGGCGGGCGCAATTGGGTGGCGGCCAATCTGATGCACGACCTGGGGCGGCTGGATGGACTCAACGGCTGGGAAGCCGATCCGGTCCGGGATGGGATTTCGGGCTATCTGGCAAAAGGTCCGGGAACGGCGGAATTGGGTGCTGGAAGCTATGACGCGCAATTTGAATTGAAGGTGGACAATTTCAACTGGGACAACAATCCGGTGGCGACGTTGTCGGTGGTGAACACGGACACGGGCGCGGTGGTGGCTTCACGCAATGTGGCCCGCAATGAATTTCCCAACACGCTTTATCACGGCTTCGGCCTCTATTTCCAGGCCGTCACGGGCGTCCATTATGATTTTCGCACCTACTGGTATTACGCAACGAACGCACCACGCTTGACCGAGCGCAGCGTGGTGGTGACACCAGCCAGCGCGGCGGGTTTTGCGCCGATTCCATTGACTGCCGGCAGTTACAATGAGGACATGGTGGTTGAGCGGACCGCGTCATCGGTGCCCAACGGCGCCTACACCACTGCGTCCATGGACGCAGGCACGGCGAACACGGGCAACGGTTGGTACGAACAAGGATACAATGTTGCGGCCCCCGCCACCGGCCTGCCCCCCGCCGGTTCGACCATCACAAATCTTGCAAGCTCGGACCACGTCTATACCCTTGCTCCGTCCTACACCGCGAACAATGTTGCCATGGTTGATTCCAGCCACAGCGCGAATCTTGTGCCGGTCACGTTGAATCCGTTTTCGGCGCTGTCTTTCTTGACGGCCGCGGGACACGGTCCCGTCACGGTGGATTACCAGGTCCAGCACGCCGATGGAAGCGTGGAGACCGGGACGTTTACCTCGCCGGATTGGTTTTTCAACGCGCCCGTGGTTTTCAACGCCCAGGGCCGCGTGGATGTGGTCACCGGCGTGTTCAACAATGTAAATAACGGCAATCCCAGGCTCTATGCCGGGGACATCACCCTGACGAATCTTGCCAGCGAAGCCACCAACATCAATCTGACCTGGGACGCCGCCAACAGCGCCGGCAGTGTCGGAGCGATTTTCGCCGTCAGCGGGGTTGCCGTGCAACCGGTGTCGATTGGGATTGCGCTTTCCGGCGGGCAGGTGATTCTGACCTGGCCATTTGGCCGGTTGCTCGAGGCCACCAACCTCAGCGGACCCTGGATCACCAACTCCGCCGCCCTTTCGCCCTATGCGGTGGCGCCGAACGGAACGAGCGGATTCTTCCGGGTCCAGATGCCATAACGGAGCGAATCAAATTATGAACCGGAGAAAATTCATTCAGGCCTCCTCCTTGATCGCCACGAGCGCAATGTTGGGTTCCGTCAGTTGGGCTGGGGAGCCGGCCTTGCCGGTGGTGCGGGTTCCCGAAGGGGAGCGAAAATTTAAAAGCGTTGCCGTCGAGAAAACGATTCGGCGCATCCAGTCCTCCATCGGCAACCAGAAACTGGCGTGGATGTTTGGAAATTGCTTCCCCAACACGCTCGACACCACGGTGGATTTTCGGATGGCCGACGGCCAGCCCGACACGTACGTCATCACCGGCGACATTGATGCGATGTGGCTGCGCGACAGCTCGGCGCAGGTCTGGCCCTACCTGCCGCTGACGAAGGAAGACGGGGCGTTGCAACAATTGCTTGCCGGCGTCATCCACCGGCAAACGAAGTGCATTTTATTGGATCCCTATGCCAACGCCTTTTACAAGGACCCCAATAAAGTCAGCCCCTGGAGCACCGACCTGACCGACATGAAGCCCGGCGTTCACGAGCGCAAATGGGAGGTGGATTCGCTGTGCTACCCGATCCGTCTGGCCCACGGCTACTGGAAAACCACCCAGGACACTTCGCCGTTCGACGCGACCTGGCGTGAAGCGGTTTTACTGACGCTAAAAACGTTTCGCGACCAGCAACGCCAGGCGGGACCCGGCCCTTACCATTTCCAGCGGCGCGGGACCACACCCTCGGACACCTTGATGTTGAATGGCTATGGCAACCCGGCCCGGCCCGTGGGCATGATCTTTTCCATGTTCCGGCCGAGTGACGATGCGACCGTTTTCCCTTTGCTGGTTCCCTCGAATTTTTTTGCCGTCGTCAGTCTCCGCCAGGCGGCCGAAATGCTTGAACAAATTCATCAGGACACCGACAGCGCCGCCCGGTGCCGCGCCCTGGCCGACGAAGTGGAACAGGCCTTGCACCAATACGCCATCGTCCGTCTGCCCCAGGTTGGTCGTGGCTACGCCTATGAAGTGGACGCCTATGGCGGCCATTATTGCATGGACGACGCCAATGTTCCCGATTTGCTTTCGTTGCCTTATCTCGACGCGGTGAATCGCGACGACACCGTGTATCAAAATACGCGACAATGGCTGCTCTCGGCCGGCAACCCGTACTATTTCGAAGGCCAGGCGGCGAAAGGGTTGGGCGGACCGCACAGCGGCTTGAACATGATTTGGCCGCTGGGCCTGATCGTGCAAGGCCTGACCAGCACCCGTGAAGATGAAATCCGGTATTGTCTGGAGACGCTGCAGCGCACCCAGGCCGGCACCGGGTTCATGCACGAGTCCTTCGACAAGGACAATCCGGCCGGGTTCACCCGTCCCTGGTTTGCGTGGGCGAATACCATTTTTGGTGAACTGATACTTAAAATTCACCATGAGCGTCCTCACCTGCTGGACTGAGGATGGGGCGAAGGCAGACCAAAGCGAATTCACGCGCAGCACTATTGGTTGTGTTCAACCCGCCGATGCGGCAAAAAATAACAAAGACTTTATGACAACCATCAACCCGACGGTAAAATCAACGAATAACTCCACTCAAACGGCCGGTGCCCCGACCCATCGCGGGCCGTTTGCAATCATGACCGTTCTCTTTTTCATGTGGGGGTTTATCACGGTTCTAAACGACATTCTCATTCCACGACTACAGGATGCGTTTGTGCTGACGAATTACAAGATCATGTTCATTCAAACCGCTTTTTTCGGCGCTTACTTTATCGGCTCACTTTTGTATTTTGTAATTTCGGCGACGGCCGGCGATCCGATTGCAAAAATTGGTTACAAAAATGGGGTCGTCATCGGATTATTGCTGGCCGCTTTGGGCAGTGCGATGTTTTGGCCGGCAGCAACGGGGATTTCTTATCCGCTGTTTCTCGTCGCCTTGTTCATTGTCGGACTTGGACTTGCCATGTTGCAAATCGCCGCCAATCCTTACGTGACAATTCTTGGGCCGGAAAGGACGGCATCTTCCCGATTAAATCTGGCGCAGGCATTTAATTCAGTCGGAACGACCATTGGCCCGCTCATCGGCGGCTATTTGATTTTTCAATACTTCGCCAAAACCGGCGCGCACGGCGCGGATTCGGTCAAAGTACCCTATCTCATGTTTTGCATCGCCTTTTTGATTTTGGCCGCGATTTTTTTCTTCCTTCATTTGCCGCATGTCGGCGAAGGAAAAATTGAGCCGGGCGCGGGCGCGTTGAAATACCCGCATGTTCTTCTCGGTGTGCTGGCAATTTTCATGTATGTCGGCGGCGAGGTTTCCGTTGGCAGCAACATCATCAAATTTCTCGGCCAGCCAAACATTGCAAACATGACCGAGATCGAGGCGAAAAATTATGTGTCGCTGTTTTGGGGCGGCATGTTGATCGGCCGCTTCATGGGTGCAATTGAATTGAGCGAAATGAAAAAAGCAAAAAAGCAGGTGCTCCTTGTGGTGATTCCGCTGTTGGCCTATGTGTTTCTTTGGGATGCGATAAGTGCCCCGCTCGATGCGCTTCATGGAGGTTCCGGTTTGCACGCGGCGTTTGCGTTATGGAACGACCAGTTCGTGCAGAACTGGAGCGTTTTCAAAATTTATCTTCCGCTGGTCGGGCTTTGTTGGCTGCTCTTCCAGTTCGGCCAAGCGCTCGCCGAACGAACGCTCCTGATTTTTTCGACGACCATCGTCGTGCTGCTTGCCATCGCGATTATTTTCGGCGGCAAACCGGCGATGTGGTGTGTCGTCGGCGTCGGACTTTTCACATCCATTGGCTGGCCGAACATTTTCTCGCTGGCCCTCGACGGCATGGGCACTTACAAGAGCCAGGTTTCGTCGCTCCTGGTCATGGCGATTCTTGGCGGCGCAATTTTACCCCCCCTCATGGGCAAGCTCGCGGATGTTTGGAACCGGCAGGATTCCTTCATCGTGCCGCTGATTGCCTATGCTTACGTCGGCTTCTACGGTTTGATTGGCCATAAAATCGGGCGCAACCGGCGAACAGCGGCAGCGATCCAGTAGCTGACACGATCAGGTCAGGATGAAACGAAAATACGCCATCCCAAACCCTTTGCGGATTCCGATGGTGGCCGCATTGCCGCTGGTCGGCATTATTCAATCGGCGAACGCCAAACCTCGTTTGTCAGATTTCGCCCGCCCAGACGTAGGCGTGGTATGTTTTCACCTGCCTGGGATTTTATCCGGTCCGTCCGTCCGGCGATTATTAGGTCATCGGCGCGCCGCCAATCCCCAAGGCCGTCGTCCATCGCTCGAACGGAAAAAAATCACGATGACGGTGGAAAATATTTCGGATAAAAATATCCACGTCCAATCCGTCAAACTAAAAGGCAGGAGCCGGGATTTGCCATTTTTGCCGAATCGGGAATTGAAACGCGGCGGCACAATTGAATTCACCATGGGACCGCAACCGGGCCAATGGGGAACAAATGCCCGAACGCTGGAATAGTTTTTTAATATGAAAGCATACAATTCGCTCCAACAAACGTTTGGGCATTTCCAAAAAAGAACAATCGCCGTCATGGCGGTGGGAGTTGCGCTCGGATTTTCCTCTGCCGCCAGCGCATCGCCGAATCCTGTGGATGAATCGTTGCCGCTGGTGGGAACGGACGCGCACGGTCACACGTATCCTGGCGCCACCGTGCCCTTTGGCATGGTGCAACTCAGCCCGGACACCGGCACGGAAGGATGGGACTGGTGCTCGGGGTATCATTACCCGGACTCTGTGATCCTAGGCTTCTCACACACCCATTTGAGTGGCACGGGCGCGTCCTGTCTCGGTGACGTCCTGCTGATGCCGACGGTGGGCGACGTTCATTTGAACGCCGGCTCGCCCGGCGACGGTTATGCTTCGCAATTTTCCCACACGCAGGAAGTGGCAACTCCCGGATATTACCGGGTGTTTCTCGAAACTCCGAAGGTCTCGGCGGAACTGACCGCCACCGCGCGCTGCGGCTTTCACAAATACACGTTTCCCGCTTCCGATCAATCGCACCTCATATTGGATCTGGCGCACGGCATCGGGAACACGCCGGTCGAGGCGGCCTTGCATGTTGAAAATCAAAATACCGTCAGCGGCTACCGCATCTCCGATGGCTGGGGCGGCCGGCGCACGGTTTATTTCGTGATGCAATTTTCCAAGCCATTTGAATCGTTTGGCATTGAACAGGACGGCCGGCGCCTGGCAGGCGATGCGCATGACGCGCAAGGCAAAATCGTCAAGGCGTTCTTCAATTACCAAACGAGCGCCGGTGAAGTGGTGATGGTCAAAGTGGGCATCTCCGGCACCGGCAGGGAAGGCGCGCGAAAGAATCTGGCGGCGGAAATTCCCGGATGGAATTTCAACCGCGTTCGCGCCGCCGCCGTCAGGCAATGGGAAAAGGTCTTTGACGCGGTGCAGGTCCAGACTTTTGATCCGGAAATCCAAAAAACGCTTTACGCCAATTTGTACCTGGCGGCCCTGGCGCCGGTTCTGTTTAACGATGTGGATGGAACTTACCGCGGGTACGACCATCAAAACCACCCAGCCGCCGGATTTCAAAATTACACCACGATTTCGATCTGGGACATTTACCGGACCGAATGGCCGCTGCTGACCCTGCTGCATCCCAATCGGATCAACGACATGCTTCAATCCATGCTGGTCGAATATCCGCAACTGGGAGAATACACGACGCCCATCTGGCCGCTCTGGGCCAATGAAACCTGGTGCATGATCGGCTACCACTCCGTGGACATGATCACGGAGGCTTACCTGGATGGCTTCCGGGATTTTGACGCCGAAACCGCCTACCAGCAGATGCGCGACACCGCCATGCAGAACCGCAACGGACTGGACAGTTACAAAACCATCGGCTTTGTGCCATCCACGCCCGGTGGATCGGCCACCTCCAAAACGCTGGAATACACCGTTGACGACTGGTGCATTGCGCGCATGGCCCAAGCGCTGGGACATGAGGATGATGCCGGATTGTTTTACCAGCGGGCGGCCAGCTATGGCAACCTGTTCGACCGCACGACGGGCTTTTTCCGCGGGCGAACGGCCGACGGCGCCTGGCGCAGGCCTTTTGTCGCCAATGGATTGGTCAACGATGAATACACCGAGGCGGACGCCTGGCAGTATGCCTTCGCCGTTCAGCAGGACGTGCCCGGCCTGATCGCGCTCCACGGCGGCGACCAGGGATTTATTCAGAAGCTGGACAGCTTGTTCACCGCCGACCCGGCCATCCAGACGGGCCTTCCTGACTTAAGCGGTCGGATTGGGCAATACGTCGGAGGCAACGAGCAATCCTGCCACATTGCCTATCTCTACGATTATGCCGGCGCGCCTTACAAGACCCAGTACTGGGTGCGGCAGGCCATGTCCCGATTGTATAATGACACGCCGCCGGGCGAGCCGGGCAACGTGGATTGTGGACAGATGGCGGCCTGGTATGTCTTCAGCGCGCTGGGCTTTTATCCGGTAAATCCCGACAGCGGCATCTTCGTCATCGGCAGCCCGGTGGTTAGCCAGGCCGTCATTCATTTGGGCCGCGACAAATATCATGGCCACACCTTCACCGTCATCGCCGATCATAACAGCGCGGAAAATATTTACATCCAGTCGGCAACGCTCGACGGCAGGCCGCTGACGCGGTCGTGGATCACCCGCGACGAAGTGATTTCCGGCGGCACGTTGCGTTTTGTAATGGGACCCGAACCAAATCCTCAATGGGGCAGCGCTCCGGCGGACCGGCCCCCGCCAACCATGCCGGCTGATTTTCATTACCCGCCGTTGCCCGCGCCGGCGCCGACCAATGAGACGGTTCAATTTACGCTGCCCATCCGGATCGTCTGCGGCAGCGGCGCGCCGGTGGCGGGTTTCGTCCCTGACCCGGATATGATGGAGGGCGGCGCGAATGGCGCGGATTCTCCCATTGACACGGGTGCGTCGAATGCCGCGCCGGCGGCGGTTTATCAGAGCGAACGTTATGGCAACGATTTTACCTACACCTTCCCCGTGCCCATGGGTCAACGTTATCTCGTACGGCTGCATTTCGCGGAAATTTTCGACAACGGCGCCGGCGCCCGCCTCGAAAATGTCTACATCAACCATCGGCAGGTGCTGACCAACCTGGATATCTTTACCGTCGCCGGCGGCATGAACACGGCGCTGGTCAGGGAATTTCCCAGCGTAATGCCGGATCACCGTGGAAACATTTCCATTCGCATTGCCGCCGCGCCGGACAGCCCGGACCAAAATGCCAAGATCAGCGCCATTGAAATACTCAGACAGGACGAATCCGGTTCTGCCGGCGAAGCCGGGCCTTTCGTCATCACAACTGTGGATGGAAAGGCGACGATTGCCTTTGACACCTCCGTCGCACCGGAGTTGACCGATTGGGTGAAAGATAAATTGGCCCCGGTGCTCGCCGTCTGGTATCCGAAAATCGTGGCCCTGCTGCCCAGCGAAGGTTTCAATGCGCCGACAAATTACACCATCACCGTCAAGGACATGGACGGCGTGGCCTACACCAGCGGCACGGATGTTTCCGTGAGCAAACATTGGATTCAAGACCAAATGAATGGAGAAGCAATCGGCTCACTCGTGCATGAATCGGTGCACGTCGTCCAGCAATATGATTTTGGCGACGCTCCCGGTTGGCTGGTTGAAGGCATGGCCGATTATGTCCGCTGGTTCCGATACGAACCGCAAAGCCACGGCGCGGACATTGTCTGGATGCGGCACCTGGGGAAAAACTTTTCACCGCACTATGACGACAGCTACCGCGTTTCGGCAAATTTCCTGAACTGGATCGCTGAAAAATATGACCCGAACATCGTCACGGAAGTGAACGCGGCGTTGCGCGACGACAAATACACCAGTGACTTTTGGAAACAACATACGGGCAAAACCGTTCAGGAGCTTGACGCGGAATGGAGACAGGGAATCGAAACTCAATTGCAATCGCCGGCGGCCACCGGGAAATGGTTCATCGCGTCAATGCCCGCGAACCGGTTCCATACAAACATCGCCGCAGCCTGACGTTTCAAAAATAATTGCTCAACGGTCTTGAATAGGGGACTTATATACAAAGCTACACTAGGTTTTGAAAGTGGAAGGCGTGTTTGCACGGTTTAATTATGTTTCTTCGTCGGCGATTCAGACGCCTTCACGATGTTTTTAGAGCGCGTCATATTCTTGGCCTGAACCCTTACGCCCTTGCCATCAGCCACGGCGTTGATGATGTCGGTGAAGCTGCCTTTGAGTGGCTTGTGGATTTTCTGTGGTCTGCTCATAATTTGTTTAGTCAAGGCTGGTCTGCTGGACCGTTGATTTGGAATTGACCATAAGTTTGAGAATGCCGTTTCATGTAATAAACTTTGTCGCCGTTCTCGGAGCCTACCTGTATGACTTCCCAACCATATTCGCCTAAATAACCAAGTTGATTGAATGGGCGCAGTCCTATTCAGTTTCCATACACATCCTGTTTCTGACGGAAGTTCCAGCCTGGATAAAATATCCACCAGACGATGAAGGAAAGCCCTCATAAACTCTTATTTTTGTTACTTGATAACCCTTTCTTTTGGGTATCTGATTGTCCCTGTTCGACCTCATCTTTTTTATGAACATGAAAAA
Organism: Verrucomicrobiota bacterium; assembly: GCA_049516255.1. Lineage (GTDB taxonomy): Bacteria > Verrucomicrobiota > Verrucomicrobiia > Limisphaerales > UBA11358 > UBA11358. The sequence goes on along the minus strand of JBEKTH010000066.1, from coordinate 7,926 downwards.
TAGACAACTGGCAAAGCTTCTCAGAAATGTAGCTGACAATATCGAGTCCGTCAGCGATACATCTAAGGCCGGACGCAAGAAGGTATTGGAACAATTTGAACGCATACCGTTGCCAATTGAATTCCACCATCGCTTCCTTGAATCTTTCAAACGTGGACTTTTTTGCGAAAGTAAAGGCGCACAGACCGGCAAGAATAGTTAGGCCAATTAGGGAAGGTCCACTCATCGGACACCTCCTGAAATCTCATAACAACCGCATGGAAAAAGGGAATTTTTACGATGCGGATTTACTGTAAGATTGTATATAAGTCACTTGAATAGAACACTTTATGGCGCCATCGTCCTCATGGGCGTGGTGTCAGGGGCGGGTCATTTGTTGGCGGTGCAGGAACTGCCATTGACGCCGTTGGTCAACCCGCTCATCGGAACCGACCCGAATCCCTTCAGCAAGGTGGATTACTCGTTCGACACCGGAAATGTTTTTCCGGGCGCGGTTTGTCCGCGCGGAATGCTGGCGTGGAGCCCCGACACCACCCACGCGCGCCAGATCGCCGGCGGCTATTGGTATCCCGACAACGCCATTGAAGATTTCAGCCTGACGCATTTCAGCGGACGCGGCGTGCCCTGTCTGAAAGACATTCCATTCATGCCGGTGGTCGGACCGGTCGGCGCCTCGCCAGGAACGAACTGGAGCCGGTTCGCCGCGGATTTTTCCCACGTGGATGAAAGCGCCGGCGCCGGTTACTATCGCGTAAAATTTGCCAACGGCATTGAAACGGAATTGACGGTGACGCCGCGCACGGGCATGGCGAGATTTGCTTTTCCCGCGCCTTCGGTGGCCACGTTGCTGGTTCGCGCTGACAGTTCGATTTCCATCGCTGGAAACGAAGTGACCGGCCATCACGCCGGCAAAATCGGCGGCGGGGATCGGGCTTACACGCTTTATTTCGCCGCACAATTTGATCGCCCGTTTCAAAGTGCGAAGACATGGATGGCCGGCGCGATTTTCGATGCAACCCGCGCCGGGGGCAAATCCTGCGGAGCCATTTTGACTTTTGACACCGCGACCAATCCGGCCGTGCAGGTGCGCGTCGGAATTTCCTATGTGAGCGTCGCCAATGCCGAGGCCAATCTGGCGGCGGAAAATCCGGCGTGGAATTTTTCCGCCATCCGGCAAAAGGCGAACGCAGCCTGGAACGCGATTTTGAATCGCGTTCAAATCGCCGGCGGCACGGATGAACGGCGGCAAACATTTTACACGGCGCTCTACCATTGTTTCTTGCAGCCGAATTGGCTGGAGGATGGCAACGGCGAATATCCCGGCATGGACGGAAAGATTCATCATGTTGAAAAAGGCCGCCATCAATACCAAAACATCCCGGCTTGGGACCACTGGCGCTCCTACGCGGCGCTCATCGCGATTTTGGCGCCGGACCAAAGCAGCGACATCGCGCAATCGCTGGTCAATTACGCGGCGCAGGACGCGAGCGTTCGAAAAAATGGCGGCGGCCTGCCGCGCTGGGAACAGGTCAACCGCAATTCCGGCGGCATGGTCGGAGATGGCGACGACGCCATCCTCTCTTCGGCTTACGCTTTTGGCGCGCGGCGATTCAATGCGAAGGCGGCCCTGGCCGCCATGGACAAAGGTGCGTCCGAGCCGGGCACGACTTCCGACGGCGCCCGAGTGCGCGAAGGTTTGCGGGATTATTTGGCGCTCGGCTATGTGCCGGGCGAGGCCTCGGTGACCTTGGAATACTGCAACAACGATTTCGCGCTGGCGCAATTTGCCAGGGCGCTGGGCGACACAAACGCATGCGCCGTTTATTTGAACCGCGCGCAAAATTGGACGAATCTTTTCGACGATGCCACCGGATGGATCCGTCCCCGAACCGCCGACGGAGCCTGGATGGCAAATTTTTCCGCCGCTTCGAGCAAAGGTTTCGTTGAGGGCACGGCGGCGCAATATGTTTGGATGGTCAATTTCGACCTGCCCGGATTGATTGACAAAATGGGCGGCAACGACCAAGCCGTTCAGCGCCTGGACCATTTCTTCACGAAATTAAATTCCAGCCCATTCAGCGGAGACACCGCCTACCTGGGCAACGAGCCATGCGAGGAGGCGCCGTGGGTTTATGATTTCGCCGGCGCTCCGGCGCGCACGCAGGAAGTGGTCCGCCGGATTCAAAGCGAACTTTTCACGGGCCGCCCCAATGGCCTGCCCGGCAACGACGACGCCGGCGCCCTGTCCTCCTGGTATGTGTTTTCGGCACTCGGTCTGTACCCGGAAATTCCCGGCGTGGCGGGATTTGTCGTCGGCAGTCCCTTGTTTCCGGAAGCAACCATTCATCTTGAGAACGGATCCGCCATCCGGATTCTCGGCAAGGGAGCGTCATCCGCCAGGCCCTATGTTCAAAGCCTCGAATTGGACGGCCAGGCTCATGCGAGCCCCTGGATTTCCTGGTCGGCGCTCGCCCACGGCGCCGCATTGAATTTTAATTTGGGAGACCGACCTTCTCCCTGGGGTAAAAATCAAACACCGCGCAATTCGTTCTGAAGCGCCTCCGCCAGCCGCTCATATTGCGGCAGTGAATTGTAAAGCTGCGCTGAAACGCGGAGGACGCGCTGAGGCGGGCCGGGCCAGAAAATAATCGGAACTTCGATTTTGTATTTCATCCGCAACGTGTCCTGCAACGGCGATTCATTGAACGGCAATTGGGGCAATTGCTCCTTCATGGCATCGGGCAGGGGCACGGCGGCGAGCGAGCCGATGAACTCCGCCGGACACGGTTCGGTGATCTTCAAAGTGTCGCACAAAACTTTTCTTGCGGCCAGGGCCAGGGCACGGTTGCGCGCCATGACCTCGGGCCAGCCTCCGGACATTTGCGAGCCGATGAAACAGATCGCCCCGGGAACGCTCAAAAATGCGGAGGGATCGAATGTCCCCTGCCAGCCGAACTCAAGGAGGAATCGCGAGCGGTCCTTGCGCGTCGAGTTGGCGCCATGGCTGACGGTCAGCGGATGAATCCATTTTTGCCGGTCCGGCCGCACGCGCAGAAACGCCGCTCCTTTCGGCCCGCAGAGCCATTTATGGCAATTTCCGGTATAATACGCCGCGCCGAGTCGCCGCAAATCCAGCGGAACCATCCCCGGCGCGTGCGCTCCGTCCACCAACGTGTCCACACCGCGCGCGCTTAATTCCTCCACGATTTTTGCGATGGGCAGAACGATTCCGGTCTGGCTCGTGACCTGATCCAGGAGCGCCAGCTTTGTCCGCTCCGTGACGCATTCCAGAACCGGCGCGACGATCTCGTCGGCCCGGCGGAATGGAAAAGGAATTTTGGCGACGACGACCCTCGCGCCGGAGCGTTTGGCCACAAAGTCCAGCGCGTTGCGACAGGCGTTGTATTCGTGGTCGGTCACGAGCAATTCATCGCCCGGTCGAAATTCCAATGCGCGCAAAATGGAATTCACGCCGCTGGTCGCATTGGGAACGAAAACCAGATCGTCCGCATCGGTCCCGGTGAACTGCGCCAGGGATTCGCGCGCGGCGTCCAGCTCTTTCTCCAGTTCACGCACCAGAAACTGTAGCGGCCGGTGCTCCAGCCGCGCGCGCCATTCGCCTTGAAATTCCAGAACGCGCCGCGGACAGGCGCCGAACGCGCCATGATTCAGAAAGGTGATTTCAGGATCGAGCAGCCATTCCTGCGGGCCGGCCGCCGGCTGATTCAGTGAAACATCGCGAAGCATCACAAAAATAAAGAATAAATGGAGTGTGCGAAAAATGAAAACATTTCATCCCGGGTCAACAGCGGTTTGAACCGGCGCAATTTTCACTGTCCGACGATCCGGTAAAAAGCCGCCGGATTGGTGGGCGCAATCATAAACAGGTTCGAACTGATCGGGCCGCCAATATTGATCCAGGTTGTCAGGTCCGTGGACATCTCCACCTGGAACGGCGCAATCCCACCCGTCCACATCAGCACCAGGTCGGGCACGTTGTTGGTGATGCTGGAAACGATTTGTGGCGCTGGCATCACGTTGATGTTCAAGGTGGCGGTATTGGACAAGCCGCCGGGGTCGGTCACGCTCACCAAGAAACTGTTGGCGCCGACCTGGGCCGAAAGCGGTGTGCCCGAAAGCGCACCGCTGGTGGAAACATTCAGCCATGCCGGACCGCTGACCTCGGCGAAGGTGAGCGCATCGCCATCAAGGTCGCTGGCGTTGGTCGAAATGTTGGCTGAATAATTTTGTCCAGCCATGACATCCGGTTCGGAAAAGGGATTGGCGATGAACACCGGCGGCCAGTTGGGAACGAGGCTGATGGCCGTCACGATGACATTGGCATCGTTCGGCAACTGGATGCTTTGAACCACCTTGCTGCTGTTCAGGCTGAAAGAATAACCATAGAGATAGAACGTCCGGTTATCCGCCGTGCCATTGCTGACGTTGCGATGGCCCATGAGGATCGCCTTGGATTCGCGAATGTAATTTTGCGGCGAAAACCAGTCGCTGAGGCTTTGGACAAACAAGGTTGTGCTGCCATCGGCATATTTAACACTAAAAGTCTGCGCGGCCTGGCTGCCTTGCACGCCCGTGGCCAGCATCCGCAGCATGGCGTAATTGCCTGCCGGCAACGGGATGGTCTGGCTGGCGGCGCTGACCACATTGGTGACATTGGCGGGGCCGAAATTGAACAGGGTGTTGCTCCAGATTTGCGAGCCGGTGAGCAGCGTCGCCGAATACGCATAGCCGCTGCCGTCAATGCCGCCGGTCGGCGGATTGGTGAAGGTTGTTTCGTCCGTGTAGATTCCCGCGCGGTTGTAATAGGAGGCCAGCGGCACGGTGACCGGCTCGTTGGCGAGCGCAACGGCAAGGATGACCACGTTGGCGTTGTTGGGCAGCGTCAGGCTCTTGACGGTCCTGGTTTGATCAAGTGTCAGGCTGTAATCATAAACGCTCACGGCGGTGTAAAGGTCTTTGCTGCCGCCGCCATTGTTGCGGTAGGCCATGCCGACGACCAGCGATTCGCCGGCATAATCCTGAGGATATGCCCAGTCGCTGAAGCTTTGCGTCAAGGTCGCGGTGGAATTGTCCGTATAAGTCACTGTGAAATTTTGCGCTGATTGGCTGCCATCCACCGCCGTGCCGAGTATCTGCAATGAGGTAAAGTTCCCGGCCGGCAAGATGATGGTCTGACCGGAACAGCTGACCGCGTCCGCCGCATTTGCCGGGCCCAGGTTGAACGTGATGCCGTTCCAACTGGGTGCCGTCCCCAGCAAATTGGCGGAATAAGCGTAACCGCCGCCGTCCAATCCGCCGCTGAAAGTCCTTCCATCGCTCCAGATACCCGAACGATTGTAAAGGGAAGACAGGCTGACCTGGGTGGCGCCCGGAATCGGCGCGACGATGGTGAGGCGGAGCGGAATGGAATGAGTCAAAGTTCCGGACGTGCCGGTGATCGTAATCAGATTGGTCCCCGCAACCGCCGGGTTGCCGACCGCCAAAGTCAACAAACTTGAATTCGTGGTGCTGGCGGGGCTGAACACGGCAGCCACACCCGCCGGCAAACCCGAAATTGAAAAGTTGATTGTGCCGTTGAAACCGTTCATGCGTGTCACCGAGAGCGTCGTGGTGGCAACGCCACCGGGCGCAAAGTTCAGCGCGCCCTGGGAAGCATAGACGGCGAAATCGTTTGTTCCAGCGCCTGCCAGGGCGGCGATGGTGTTGCTGCCGCGTGGTGTTCCCCAGCCGGTGCAAAGATCATAGCCGGGCGTGGCGGGAAACCGCGTGGGATTCTGGGAATTGAAGTTGTTGCCGGTGGTGATGTCATGAAAAGTGTTGGTGTAAGCCGCGTACGGACCTTCGCCGATGGCGTAGATGGCCGGATTGGGGAAACCCACCGCAGACTGGCCGAGTGAAGCAGCCTGTTGGTTGACCAGCGCCATGAAACCAGCCCAGAGAGGCGAGGCACAGCTTGTGCCGCCGACCCAGCCAATGGATGTGCCGTTTTGGGAAACCAGGAATACACCGTCTGCCGGCATCGCCACGTCGGGATAATTTCGATAGACGGTTGAACCCTGATTGGCGGACGTGCCGGCTCCCTGTTGCCAGTTAGGAATGCCATAACCGCTGATGCCGCCGCCGCTGCCGCCATTGTTGTTCCAGTTCCAGGTTGTTTCCGAACTCCACGGGCCGCCCGGGCCGCTGGTCGTCAGTGTCGTGCCACCGACAATCGTCGCGTAAGGATTGCCGGTCAGGCCGGTGCCGCCGTTCAAATCCGCATCGCCGTCGCCGGATGCCTGGCTCAAGGCCTGTCCCTGCGCCAGAAATTGCTGGAACGACTGAATGATGCTCACGTCAATGCCAAAACCGTAGGACAAGGTGATTTGTTTGGCCTTGTTGTCCAAAGCAATCTGGTTGAAAACGTCGTGTGCATCGCCTTCGTAATTCATGATGGTCGCGCCCGGCGCCATGGACATGGCCATGCAAATGTCCAACGCTTCCTCGCCGTCGTCGGTGCTGCTGCCGGTGAGGGCGTTCGTCCAAGAGGAGGTGAACGTGGTCACAATGTTGGTGACCACAATGTTCGTGGACAGCCCGGCGTTGGTTTCATAAATGTAAATGTCATTTGGATAATACAACCCGCCGACGTCCGCGATGGCGACGTATTGGCCGGTGCCCGCGTTGGTGACCCCAGGAACATAGGCGGCTCGAAAATCGTTCCCCATGAAATAACCGCCTGGCGCGGAGCCGGTGTAATACGGTGTGACGCCGTTGTTGGTCGCGAGCGGAAAAACCTTCAGCGCGCCCAACGGATGTGGCAACGTAAAATTGTCGAGGCCGCTGATATGGAGTATCGAAACATTTGTATCCATGGATGGATCCGTATCTGGCGCATAAAAGTTCCGGTTCTCCGTCGGATGCGGATAGAGGCGCAATGTCAGATGAAGCGCCTTTTCAATGTTGGTCACCGGCGCCTCCACGTCCACCAGCATCCGGTTCGCAGTCAGGCCCGTCACCTCGAATCCGCTGGCCGAAGCGAAATGAATGACCTTCTGATAATCCGCCTCGGTTGGGCCAAATCGCTCGGTGAATTGTCCCGGCGTAAGCCAGCGGTGATAGTTGGTGCTCACCGGATCGTTCAGTTCATTGAGAAGACTCTCCAGTTGAGTTTGATTGCGCAGTGGTAACCCGATGACCAGCCGGAGACGATTGGCAGCCGGCAGGGCGCCCACCGCCTTCAGATGGGCCACCGCCGGCGGTACGTGGCCGGTAATAATGTGCCTTTGCTGCCCTTCAACCGAAGTGGTTGCCCCGAGCAAGACCAACAGGGCCACTGCAACAAAGCCAGTGCGGTACGACAGGAAGAAAGTGGTTGACGCAGCAATCGAACGAAGCGGCGAATGTTTCATAAGACTTTTCAATATACCTTCTACTCTGTTCCATTTCCATTTTTAGTCGTGGTGATTATCAAGAGGAAGGTTCCCCATGGGCGCTTTTCAACTGCACGACCACGCTGCGCTGGGTCAGCCGCGGGGCGTCCGGCGCATAACGCCACCAGGTTCGGAAGTCGTAACGCTTCACGGCCTTGGCCTTGAAGTTCAAATTGAATGTTTGATAAAGCGTGTTCGGAAATTGGTTTCGCTTCACGATGCGCGATGCGATGACTTTGCCTGTGCCGGTTTCCGCAACGGACAGCATTGCCACCTCCGATTTATCCCAGTTAAAATTATCAACTTTCAATTCGAAGCTCGCGGAATACTCACCGCTCGGCAGTTCGTCCGTTCCCGGACCTTTTGCCAGATAACCCGAAATCCCATCCCGGACCGGATCGGCTTCCCAGCCGTTGAGTCCATCCAGCCGCCCCAGGTCGTGCATCAGATTGGCCGCCACCCAATTGCGCCCGCCATCCACCGTCACGTCGCT
>JBEKTH010000065.1:0-17051 GCA_049516255.1 Verrucomicrobiota bacterium | reverse complement strand
CTTAGTACGAGAGGACCGGGTTAGACGCACTTCTGGTGTGGCAGTTGTTCCGTCAGGGGCATCGCTGCGTAGCCATGTGCGGAAGAGATAAGCGCTGAAAGCATCTAAGTGCCAAGCTCCTCCCAAGATAATGTTTCCCGGAGCGCAAGCTCCCTAAAGACCACGGGCAGACCACCCGTTTGATAGGCCAGAGGTGTAAGCGTCGTGAGACGTTTAGCTGACTGGTACTAATCGGTCGTGCGGCTTGATCGCTTCTTTTTCGAAACGTCAACTCGTTAAAATCTTGAATTGTTTCATCGGGCAACCGGTTTCAATGATTCGCGATTCAACGAATAACGTCTTGAAGATAGCGATTTCAACTCGTGAATTGTAAGCGCACTGTGTTCCCTGTGTGTAGTTTTCAGAGAATGCTGGCGGTGATCTGTGACGTGTGACATGTGACAAGACGCCGCGGAAGTTTGTTCTTTTACATTTGGTGCGTTGGCTTGTGACTTTTCAGGTCACCTGTCACCTGTCACTTTTTGGTGGCCATAAAGCTGTGGTCCGACCCGATCCCATTCCGAACTCGGCCGTCAAACACAGTCTTGCCGATGGTAGTAGTCCTATAGGTTCTGCGAGAGTAGGTTGCCGCCAGTCTTTCAAAAAAGCCGAAACATCAACTGTTTCGGCTTTTTTATTGGAGGGCTTGGTCGGCAATTGGTGGTTAAAAATTAGCAGTGTGCACGGGATGGTTCGTTTTTTTTGAACGCCCAACCACTTCATCCCATCTCAATATAACTGGAAAGGACCAGAACGTATGCGACGGCCGACTTCGGTGACCGTGTTCGGAATCATGAATTTTTTATTCGCCGGGTTCGGCGCAATCGGAGTGATGGCATCTATCGCCCTGTTTACCTTGTCAGCCGATTCAAGTAATTCACTGATCAAACTCATACATGGAGGTCCGGCATACGTCGTCTGGTTGAAAAGTTGCATTCCGCTGGGGCTGTTGAGTTGCGCGGTTTTGCTGGCGGATGGTGTTGGCCTGTTGTACCTCAAGCTTTGGGCGCGGGTCCTCTCGATCGCTTACGCAATTTATGCCATTGTTTTTACCGTCGTGGGGTTGTGGATTAACCTCACTTTGATGGTCCAAGCCATGTCCGAAGAAATCCAGCCCCGGGAGGAACTTGCAGTTGCCGGCGCCCTCGGCGGGCCGGTCAGTGGAACCGTCGGCGTCCTTTTTTGGCTGATCTATCCCATCGTGTCGCTTATCTTCATGTTCATTCCAAAGGTCGTGGCAACATTTCGCCCGTCCGTTCCGCCTCAGACGTAAAAAAAGTTCTTCCACGGTCCCAAAACCATGCGTTCCACTGGTCAAAGCCGGTCCCCTCTGCCTACTGCGGTCCGGCGGGATTCGGCAGGGGAAATTGTGGCTGCTCGAGCGTCCACACACAGGTGTCGCTCAGTTCCTTTCCGTCGCGCCCGGCCCTGGCCGTGACTTGGTTTTCACCGGGATTTAGCCTGACATTTTTCCAGAGGAACACGCCATCCGTGGCCGTGCTGTGGTAGCCCTGCGATTTTCCGTTCAGTAATAGTTCCACCCTCCGGGCGTTGGAATAAATTTTCACGTCAGTGACGGCGTTCGTGCGGTCAGTGAAACGGCGATCCGTGATGTACAGGACCGGTTCATCGGACCAGTTCGCCTTGTAAAAATAAAAGGCATCCTTCTTGGTGGCGCGGTCGTAGGTCACCAGGCCCTTGTCGTTGCGGCCAGGAACGCCGCCTTCGTGGCGCGTGCTGACGGCAAAGTCGAACATGTTCCAGATGAAGGTGGCCCAGACATACGGTTTTGCCTTCAAAGTGGCCCACGCCTGTTCATGCACCATCGCCTGCCACTCCTCCGGATGCCATTGTCCATCGGTGACCGGCTGTTTCGGATTCTGCTCGTGCTGTTCCACATTGGCGCCCGCGCCATATTCGCTAACGCAAAAACCACCGTGCTGGCTGTCGTAGCGATGTTTATCCAGCAACGCGTCGAAGTTGGTCAGCGGACCCCAGCCGGAATACCAGCCCGGATAAAAATTCCAGCCGAGCAGGTCGGGGATTTTATTCATTTGCGGGAATTTATCCGTGCATGTGGCGCCGATGGTTGGGCGCGTCGGGTCCTCACTGTGTGCGACATTATTTAAATCCTGCAACTCGCGCTCCGGGTCGGGGGTGTTTTTAAGCCCGATTTCGTTGAACAGACTCCAGGTGAAGATCGAAGGATGGTTGATGTTCTGCCGGATAAGATCGAGCAACTGGCTGCGCGACGTTTCCGCGAATCGCAGCGATGAATTGATTTCGTTCACCTGCGGAATTTCCGCCCAGACCAGGATGCCCGCCTGGTCGCACAGGCTGTAAAAATAATCGCTGTGCTGGTAATGCGCGCAGCGGACGACGGTGGCGCCGATTTCCTGGATGAGCCGCAGGTCCTCGTCCATGTCCGCGTCGGAAATCGCCCAGCCCTCGTTCCAGCGGTCTTGATGCCGGTCCACGCCGTGCAAGGCGTACGGTTTGCCGTTGAGAAAAAATCCCTTGTCCGGATCAATCTGATAAAATCGCAATCCAAGCGGTTGGTTGACGGAGTCCACCACGCCATTGGTGGAACGCAATTCAACCACGGCCTGATAGAGATAGGGATCCAGGCGTCCATTCCACAAATGCGGGCGGGGGACTTCCAGGTGCAGCCAGTACGGCGCGGTGACGTCCGGCGCCAGAACAACGGGTTGTGTGCTCTCGACAATTCTTTTCCCGTTTGCGTCAAGCACGGTCGCAACGAGGGTCAATGACCGGCTGTCGTGCGTGCCGTTGGAAATTTGCGCCGTGACGTCAAGGACCGCCCGTTTTTTTGTGACGCTCGTTTGCAGCCACGTAACCCCGGGCGAGCCATGGTCGGTGAGGGTGAAATTTTCCGCCGCCGTCTCAATCAAATGCACCGGCCGGTAGATGCCGCCGTAAACGGAAAAGTCACCACTCAGTGGCGCGATGTCCGGTTCCCAGGAATTACTCACGCGCACGGCAATCACATTGGTGCCGCTGGAAGACAAATGGCTCGAAATTTCAAAACAGAACGCGCCGAACCCGCCGCGATGTTCAGCCAGAAAGTCGCCGTTGACATAAACGTCGGCAAACAGGCTCGCGGCTTCAAACCGCAGAAAATAGCGTTGGCCGGCTTTCGGCTGGAGTTCCAGTTCGCGCCGATACCAGCCCGGTCCGCGGTAGTAGTCTTTGCCCTGTTGCGCCTCTTCCCAGCCCCAGTTATGCGGGAGGGAGACGGTTGTCCAGTTGGTGTCATTGAAGTCCACGGCTTCCGCACCGAGGATGTCACCCAGTTTGAAACACCAGCCTGAATCCAACAATGTGTTTTCCCGGGCAAAAGTGCCACCGGCAAGCACCAACATGGAAATGAAAATGAAAAACCTGTGCATGACGCGAAAGCTTGCCGGTAATTTTTCCGAAGGCAAATGCAATATTGACGCGGCACCATGACGGCTGGTGCGTCAACCCCGTCGCCGCTTCACCCGGAGTTGCGTCGTGGCGTGCGCGACCGCTGCCTGGACCCGGGCGGCTTCTTCTTCGCTGATCTTTTCTGACAACCGCGCCTCGGCACGGCGCAAGGCCTCCTCGGCCTTGGCCTCGTCAATGTTGTCCGCGTTGATGGCCATGTCCGTGAGCACGGCCACGCGGTCGCCAGTCACCTGCACAAAACCGTCGCCCACGCAGATAATAATGGCTTCCTTGCCCTTCTGCGCGATGATTTCGCCCGCGACCAGTTGCGTCATCAACGGCATGTGCTGCGGTAGAATGCCCATCTCGCCCTCGCCGCCGGTGAGCGTGACCATGTCCACGTCGTCGGAGAAGATTTTCGCCTCCGGCGTGACGATTTCGAGTTTTATGGTTGCAGCCATTTTTATTGGGAGGGTCGCCGTGTCGGCGACCCATTTTTGGGGACGGCACACGCAGTCCCTCCCGGTTACGTTTCTTTAATTTCCTCAATGCCGCCCTTCATGTAGAAATTCTGTTCGGGCACGTCGTCGTGTTTGCCGTCGAGGATTTCCTTGAAACCGCGGACAGTTTCGGCGACGGGCACCTGTTTGCCGGTCCGGCCGGTGAACACTTCCGCCACCGAGAACGGCTGGCTCAGGAAGCGTTGAATCTTGCGCGCGCGAAATACGGCCAGCTTGTCGTCAGGCGAAAGTTCGTCCATGCCGAGAATGGAGATGATGTCCTGCAAATCCTTGTAGCGCTGCAACACCTTCTGCACGCCGCGCGCGACTTCGTAATGTTCCTGTCCGACAATTTCCGGCGCGAGCGCCCGGCTGGTCGAGGCCAGCGGATCCACCGCGGGATAAATGCCCAGTTCGGCGATGGCGCGTTCCAGCACAATCGTCGCGTCCAGGTGCGCGAACGTGGTCGCCGGCGCCGGGTCGGTCAGATCGTCCGCCGGCACGTACACGGCCTGGAACGACGTGATGGAACCTTTCTTGGTTGAGGTGATGCGTTCCTGCAAGTCGCCCATTTCGGCGGCGAGCGTCGGTTGGTAACCGACGGCGCTGGGCGTGCGGCCCAGCAGCGCGGACACTTCCGAGCCGGCCTGTGAGAAGCGAAAAATATTGTCAATGAACAGCAGCACGTCCTGGTTCTTCTCGTCGCGGAAGTACTCGGTCACCGCGAGTGCGGAAAGCGCCACGCGCAGGCGCGCGCCCGGCGGCTCGTTCATCTGACCGTACACCAGGCCGATTTTGGAGCCGGGCTTGAGAATCGGCAGGCCTTTCGCGTCTTTTTTGGGATGGCCCTTGTCGTCTTTTTCAACCTTGATGACGCCGGCCTCGATCATTTCGTTGTAAAGATCGTTGCCTTCGCGGGTGCGTTCGCCCACGCCCGCGAACATGGAAATGCCGCCGTGCAGCTTGGCAATATTGTTGATCAATTCCATGATGACGACCGTCTTGCCGACGCCGGCGCCGCCGAACGCGCCGACCTTGCCGCCCTTCAGGAACGGGCAAATGAGGTCAATCACCTTGATGCCGGTCATGAGCACCTGCGGTGAGGTGGATTGATCCTGCAACGTCGGGGCGGGGCGATGAATCGGATAGAACTTGTCAGCCTTGACCGGCCCGCGTTCGTCCACGGGCTCGCCCACAACATTGAACACACGGCCCATGATCGCCTCGCCCACCGGCATGGAAATGGGACTGCCGGTGTCCGTGACCTCGTAGCCACGCTTCATGCCTTCGGTGGAGCCCATGCAAACGCACCGCACCCAGTTATCACCGAGATGCTGTTCGATTTCGAGCGTTTGCCGTGTTTTGCCGGCGCCCGGCACGTCGTACTCGACGGTCAGCGCGTTGTAAATGGCGGGCGGCTGGCCGGGAAATTCCACGTCCACGACCGGGCCGATGATTTGAACGATTTTGCCTTTGTTCATATGCGAAATGATTTCAACCCACCGCCATTTGCGCGGTGGCGATTTCCAGCAGTTCCTTCGTGATGTTCGACTGGCGCAATTTGTTGTATTCGAGCGTCAGCCCCTTGATGAGTTGCTGCGCGTTGTCGGTGGCGTTCTTCATCGCCACCATGCGCGCGCTGTGTTCGCTGGCCCTGGCTTCCAGCAAAATCTGGTAGACCCGGAAACTCAGGCTGTGCGGCAGCAACGCCCCCAGCACGGTGGTTTCGTCCGGTTCGAAATTAAAAATGTCCGTGGTGGTGACGGGCGACAGCGGCTGAGGCTCCGGTGCGCTCCCGTGCCCGGCCCGGACGGCCTCGATTTTTCCAATCGGCAAAAATGGGATGGTTTTCGGTTGCTGGGTCAGGGTCGAAATGTAATTGGTGAACAGAATGTCCACCGCGTCCACCTCGCCCTTGAGGAACAAATCCTGCGCAAATTTTGAAATGGCCCGGGCCTCGCCGAACTGCGGCGCGTCCTTGTAGGTGAACTCGGCGGCGAGCGACCTCCGCGTGCGCGCGATGAATTGCGCCGCCTTGCGCCCGGCGGTGATGAACGCCGTGGTGGTGTTGGGGTCGGACCTTGCCGCTTCCCGGAACAAATTGCTGTTGAGCGCGCCGCACAGACCGCGGTCGGTGCTGACCAGAATGACGGCGCGCTTACGGATCGGGCGCACTTCCAGGAGCGGATGTTTAAACACCGCCGTGCGCGCGGCGGCATTGGCCAGCACGTCATTCATCAGGGCCGCGTACGGCCGCCCGGCCAGCGCGGCCTGCTGCGCCTTGCGCATTTTGGCCGCCGCCACCATCTGCATCGCCTTGGTGATTTGGGCGGTGTTCCTGACCGACCGGATGCGCCGGCGAATGTCGCGCGTGCTGGGCATGGTAAATTATCTTCTCCGACAGGTTCTGACGCGATAACGCGGTGCGGTTTCACGGACGTGAAAACCAATCTCGCGCCGGTTTTCCGGCACCGGCGGTTCGACCAACTGCCGGATCGCTTCAAATAAATTGGCAATCGCCTCGTCATGGCCGCTGACGCGTTGTTCCCGGTCTGCCAGCTTGTGGTTGAGTTCCTTGTGCGCGGCCAACTGCTCGCGCATTCCCACAAAAGCCCGGACAACACGAACGCTCGCTTCAACCGCAATGGGATTGTTAAGTACACTGGCCAACATAAGCGCGCCGTGCTCCGTGAAAACTCGCGGAAGATGGCGAATATTCCGTTTTGATGCGGTCGCAATTTGCGACCGCATATCTGTAAACTCCTGCGGTGTAAGTTGAAACGCAAAATCCCTTGGAAAGCGGTCCAGGTTTCTTCCGACCTGTTCGTTAAGACGTTTCAGTTTCACGCCATAGATGTTTGCGAGGTCGGAATCCAACATCACCCGCTGCCCGCGAATCAGATAAATCATATCTTCGATCCGCCGCACAGGAGCCATTTTGGTTTTGTAACTGACCATGAAATTTTTCAGTGATACGCTTGCTTGAACTCCGTCACCGCCGTCTTCAACTCCGCCGCCAGGGCGTCGCTGATGGCTTTTTCGTTGCGCAGCTTCGCCAGCAGATCCGCTTTACGCGTATTGAGGAAATCCGTGAGCTTGGCCTGGAAATCCTTGATCTTGTCCACCGGCACGTCGTCCATGAAATTATTCTGCACGGTCCACAACACCGCCGCCTGCGCTTCCACCGGAATGGGGTTGTATTGCTGCTGCTTGAAAACCTCCACGATACGCTTGCCGCGCTCGAGTTGCGCCTGGGTGCGCGCATCGAGGTCCGAACCGAATTGCGCAAACGCCGCCAGTTCGCGAAACTGCGCCAGATCGCCCTTGATGCGGCCGGCCACCTGCTTCATCGCCTTGACCTGGGCTGCCGAACCCACGCGGCTTACGGACAGTCCGACGGAAATTGCCGGGCGCACCCCCTGGTAAAACAAATCCGTTTCCAGATAAATCTGTCCGTCGGTGATGGAAATCACGTTGGTCGGGATGTAAGCCGAGACGTCGCCGGCCTGGGTTTCAATGATGGGCAGCGCGGTGAGCGAGCCGTTGCCGTAATTTTCGGCAACGCGCGCGCTGCGTTCGAGCAGGCGGCTGTGCAGATAGAACACGTCGCCCGGATAGGCCTCGCGGCCCGAGGGGCGTTTAAGCACGAGCGAAACCTGACGATACGCAACGGCATGCTTGGACAAATCGTCATAAATGATGAGTGCGTCCATGCCGTTGTCCATGAACCATTCGCCCATCGCCGCGCCGGCGAACGGCGCGAGGTACTGGTTGGTGGCCGAATCGGACGCCGCCGCCGCCACGACAATCGTGTAGGGCATCGCGCCCGCCTCCTCCAAAACCCCGATGACCCGCGCGATGTTCGACTGTTTCTGGCCAATGGCGACGTAGATGGAATACAAGGGGCGGTAACTTTTGTCGCCGGCCTGCTCCGCCGCCTGGTTGAGTCGGGCGTTGTTGATGATGGTGTCCACGCAAATCGTCGTCTTGCCGGTCGAACGGTCGCCGATGATCAGTTCGCGCTGGCCGCGGCCGATGGGGATCATCGCGTCAATCGCCATGATGCCGGTCTGCACGGGCTGGCTGACGGATTTGCGTTTGATGATGCCGGGCGCGATTTTTTCCACCGGATAAAACCCGCTTTCCTTGATGGCGCCCTTGCCGTCGAGCGGCTGCCCGAGCACATTGACCACGCGGCCCAGCAAACCCCTGCCGACCGGCACCTGCAAGAGCCGGCCGGTGGTGCAAACCTCGTCGCCTTCCTTGATTTCGGTGTAATCACCGAGAATGATCGCGCCCACCTCGGTCTCTTCCAGGTTCAGCGCGATGCCGGTGATGCCATGGCCGAAGTCCAGCATCTCGTTGAGCATCGCGTCGGTGAGGCCTTCAATCTTGGCCACGCCGTCGCCAATTTCCCGGACGATGCCGACATTTTGTTTCGCCGTCGCGAGCTTCACACCCGCGATTTGGGCTTCAATTTCCTGCAACAGGTTGCTCATAGGATTTGGTCAAAAACTTTGTTCCAATTGTTCCAGCCGCGACCGCACGCTGCCGTCGTACAGGTTGCTGCCGACCTGGACGCGCAGTCCGCCAATCAACGCCGGGTTCCGGCTGAAGGTGATGTCCGCGCCGGGGCCGTAAATTTTTCTGATCCGATCCGCCACGTCCGCCTGCAGATCGGCAGGCAACGGCGTGGCGCTTTCGACGCGCGCGGCGCGCCGTTCCAATTCCAGTTTCACCAGCCGGTGCAGCCGCGACAAAATTTCCACGTAACGGTGCGGTCGTTTTGCCAGCAACAGGGCCGTGGCCTGCCGGACCCGGCTGTCGTCCAGCAAACCGTTCACCCGGCAACTGCGGAACACTTGTCGGGCTTCGCGTTGCGCCAGTTTGGAAATTTTCATCTTTTTATTTGGGAGGGACGGCGTGACGCCGCCCCTGAATTTTGGGAAGCCGACACGGCGTCCCTCCCGATTTAAAAAGTTATGCCGTCAGTTGTTTTTCGGTTTCCTCCGCCAGCCGCCGTTGGTCTTCCGGCGTTAGAATTTTGCCGGTGACGGTCGTGGTGGTCTGCACTACCAGCCGCCCGACTTCACGTTTCAATTCGTCGAGCATCCGCGCGTGGTCCTGCGCGGTGGCTTCACGCGCCTTGGTGATGATCTGTTCGGCGGCGGCGATGGCCTTCTGCGTTTCGACTTCCCGCACGTGGGCGGCGGCGGACCGTGCCTCCTCGATCATCTTGTTGGCGAGGTCGCCGGCCTGGGCCAGGACCGCCAGCCGGTCGGCTTCGGTCTTGGCGAGTTGCAGCTTGATTTTCTCCGCGTTGGCGAGGCCTTCGGCAATTTTTTCGCGGCGCGCTTCCAGCATGGAAAAAATAGGCCGGTACGCGAATCGCCACAGGAAGAACAGCACGATCGAGAAACTGATCGTCTGAGCGAGCAGGATCTTCCACTGGATTCCTAGAGCGTCCATGGCGGGATTATTTGACGACGAGCCACGCGATGACCGCCCAACCTTCGGCCAGGGCCATGCCGACAAACATGAAGGTCAGGATTTTGCCGAACATGCCGGGGTTGCGGCTCATGGCGATGACGCCACCGGCCGTGGCGATGCCGATGCCGATGGCCGCGCCGCCAAAGGCGAGACCGATGTGGATGTTGCCGGACAGATTGCCGGTTGCTTGTGCGAGCATCATAACTTTTCTTTTTGTTGGTTTTGGTTGCCGCCCCGGCATCCGATGCCGGGGCCAATTCAAAAAATCAATGACCGTATTCCTCATCGGCGTGCGTGCACAGCGTGCCGACAAAGGCCACCACCAGCATCGCAAACACAAATGCCTGCACCACACAGACGAACGTCTCGTAAAAATACATGAACGACGACAGCACCAGGCTTAATATCAGGGAATGACCGTGGAAGATCATGTCCAGGATGCTTTCGCCGGCGAAAATGTTGCCATAAAGACGCATGGCCAGCGCCACCGGTCGGGCAAAGCCGACGGACAGCAGTTCCATCGCCCCGATGAAAAGAAACAGCAGAAAGAACAGTGGATAGGCCCACTTGTTCGTCGTCATCTTCACGCCAAAAATGTGTTTGATCAGCCCCCAAAACCCGTTGTAGCGCACCGCCCAGAAAAGGCTTAGCACCAGGAAAATGCCGGCCATCGCCACGGTCAGGTTCGCGTCGGTCGTCGGCGGACGAAAGAACGGCGTGAAGTGCCCTTGGTGATACGATCCGATGCTGCCGACGCCCGGAATCAAATCTGTCAGATTCGAAATCACGATGAAAATGAAATAGGTCGTGGCGAAAGGAAAGACCCAGCGGGCAACCCGTGGTTCGAGGATGTCACCAATCAGTTTTTCCCAACCTTCAACGAGCGCCTCCATCATGTTTTGGCCTCCGGATGGGATTTCCTTGATGTTGTTCCACGTCGTCACGCGAACGATGACGATGATAAGCGCCGCGACGATCCACGTGCAAATCATTGAATTGGTGATCGGTAATCCGAGGACGTTGAAAATCTCCGGCGCGGCCGACGGGACCTTCTCTTCGTCCACCCCGGCGGTTTCCGCCGATGCGGAGGCCGGGGCGACGACCGCGCTGCCGGCCGATGCCGAAGCCGGCTGGGCTTTCAGGCTCACCGCTAAAATCGCGGTGAAAAAGGTACAGGCCAATATAATTTTGCCAAATCGCTTCACTTAAACAGGTCTCTTCAGTCCACACGGATTGCCCGTTTGGGCGATCCGGATTGCGGGCCTGAAAGACTGGAGAGATTGCCTTATCGTGAAATAATTCACAAGCAATTTTTGATATAATTATGGCCGGCGTGGGGTGATTAAAAGTAACGCTGACGCAGCAATTCCGGTGTTTTCCCGCCGGCACGCAAGGCCCGCAGGCTTAAGGCGTCGTGACGCTTGGCCAGCCGCCCGCCGGTTTCATCGCACAACAGGGGACAATGAAAAAATGCCGGCGGATTCAGGCCCAGTGCGCGGTAAAGCAACAACTGCCGCGCCGTGCTCACCAGTAAATCCGCGCCCCGCACCACCTCGGTGATTTGCATCGCCGCGTCGTCCACCACACAGGCCAGTTGATACGCCGGAATGTCATTCCCATCCCGGCGGGACCAGACGACAAAATCGCCGAAATCCCTGCCGGCAATGAACTGCTGCGGACCGAAATGCCCATCGACGAACGAAATGGTTTCGCCATCGGGAACACGAAAACGCCAAGTGAAGGGTAACCAGTGACGAGTGACAGGTGACGGGATGGTGGTCGCCGGATTCATGTCACTTGTCATTTGCCGCGGATCACCTTTTGGCCGGCAGGTGCCCGGATAAACCGGCTCGTCGTCTTCCGCATGCGGGGCGGTCACGGACTGCTGGATGTCCTTCCGCGAGCAGGTGCAGGGATAGATGAACCCGCCCGCCCGCAATTTTTCCAGGGCCGCGCGATAAAAGTGATATCGTTCGCTTTGGCGGTAAGGTGCGAAGGGGCCGCCGCCATCCGGTCCTTCCCGCCACTCGAAACCGAACCAGTGCAAATCCTCAACCATCGCGGAAACAAATTCCGGGTGGCATCGGATGCGATCCAAGTCTTCGTTCCGCATTATCAATGTTCCGCGGTGCGCCCCGGTGCGGGTCTGCGCCGTCCAAAACGTCCGCGCGTGCCCCAGGTGCAGATAACCAGTCGGCGACGGCGCGAGCCGGCCGCGATACGATTCTTCAGAACGGCTCATGGCGATTGGCCGCCAGCCATTCGGTCAAGCCGGGGAGGGGGCTGGACAGGGCGTTTTGGGCCTTGGAAATATTCAAGGACGTATCCGGAGCGCGCGGTGGACCCGGAAAATCCGCGGCCGAACCGGGTTCAATGTCCGCGTTCAACTCCGGCCAGCGCCCGGCCAGAAGCTGTCCAATCTGCCAGCGCGACAATCTTTCCGCCCCGGCCACATGAAACAGCCCAGTGCGTTTTTGAGCCGCCAGGTCCCAGACGGCACGCGCCGTCTCGCCGGCGAAAATCGGGCACCGGAATTCGTCCGTGAATAACTTTATCTTCCGTCCTGACTTCCACGCGAGCTGTAATTGTTCGTTGAAGCCGCGATTGCCCGCGCGTGAAATGCCGCCGGTGATCGACGTGCGCACGACCAGATGCCGTGGGTTTTTCAAGACGATCTGTTCGGCGGCCGCCTTGGTTTCGCCGTAAACATGCATCGGATTCATCGCGTCGGTTTCACCATAGTTCCCCTTGCGTCCGTCAAAAACCAGGTCCGTCGAAAAAAAAACGAACTGAATTTCCGCCGCCAGTTCCGCGAGCAATCCGGTGATTTCGACGTTCACCCGCCGCGCGAGCGCAGGCTGGGCCTGCGCCTCGGCGGCGTTCGTAATGGCGGCACAATGGATGACCAGAGGTGGCTGGTCATGCTGGAATTCGCGGCGGACGGCGCGGTAATCGAGCAGGTCAAGCTGGTTGCGTGTCCAGGCGCGCACCGGCCAATGCGGGGCGAGTTTCGGTGCAGTTTGGACAAGGTAGCTGCCGATCAGCCCGCCCGCGCCGGTGATCCAGGCCGGTTTATTTTGACGCTCCATACGGGGGCGGATCCGAAGAGCGCACGGCGGGCGGGCCGCTGGCGGGTTGCGGCAGGCGTCCGACCCACAATCCACTGCCAATATAGTGCCATTCCAATTCGGGGATACCCGGCGGGCTGCCTCCGTTTGCCAGGCGGATGGCCAGCCGGTCCGCCGGGCGCATCTTCTTCACCCACGGTTCGTACGCGCGGGGGTCACCGAAATTCCATTGGGCCTTGCGCAGGACCCGGAGGTCTTCGGGCAGCATCAGGCCGGGTTCAAAACCCAAAATATAACGCCACGGCGCGGTTGGGTTTTTATAAAAAGTCTGGAAAAAGATCACCATGTCGGTGTTGTAAACAATGCCGCCGGGATCCGGCAGCCAGCCAACAGCGTCGGGATTCTCCGGCGCATAGTATTCGGTGGTCAGATTTTCCGTCCAGCGGCTGTCGCGGTCGCTCGTGAAGCCCAAAAAAACGCCGCCCGCCGCCGCCAGCGTGATGAACAAGCGCCGGACCGAATCGAACGAAAGATATTGCTCCAGCCGGCTTTGAAGTTCCAGTGCAACCCAGACAATGAAAGCCGGTGTCCCGAAATCCCACCAGAACCGCCGGATTTTAAATCCGAGCAGCCAGCCCAGGACCATCATCATAAAAATGGGATTCAACAGAACGCGCGGGGTCCAGGCGGAGGAAATCTTCCGCCACAAGAGCAGCACGGCGACGGCGAGCACGGCCACCAGATCACCGTCGGCCGGTTGCAACTCGGGCACCAGTTCGCGGGTGACCACGAAATCGCCAAACACGCCGAACAGGTGCCGCACTGATTGGAATAAAAATTCCCAGGGATGGCCGGTCAGCGCGCAGCCCAGAAAACTTCCGGTCAGCCAGCAACCGCTGTAAACCAGCGCCGAACGCCAGAACCCCGCGGCGAGAATCGCCAGGCCGGGCAGACCGAGCAAATACCATGAACCATGAATCCACGCGGACGCGGCCACGAGCAGCGGGGTGAAAATCATCGCCGCGCGTGACGGCCAATCCTTCTCGGGTCGCGACCACAGGAACAAAATCGTGATCAGGACGGCGTCGGTCAGCAGGTATGGGCGGCCGCGCGCGAATCGGGTCGTGCACGCGGGAATGAAAACCGAGGCGATGAACAGGGCGGCCAACCACGCTTCGGGCCGGCGAAACCACGGCAGGGCGCACAACGTCACCAACAGCATCAGGGCCACCACGGAAAAAATCACGAGCGATTCGGCATCCCCTCCGTGCCACGCCTGCACCCATTCCAGGATTTTTTGCCAGCCCGGGCTGGGGTCGATGGGGAAATCGCCCCGCATGACGAGAATTTGCTGCCACGATTTGCCCGAAATTGTCCTGGCCGCATGCCGGAGGGCATCATCTCCGGGCAAAAAATTGTAGCTGATGATCTTTAGCGGGATGAGGAGGATGGTGAAAACGGTGGCAATCCAGACCGCCAGGGGGATGTAACGTTTGAACGGGGCCACGTTCATGGTTCAGTCAACGAACCGCCGGGTGAGATTGCCGTAGGCGTCAATCCGGCGGTCACGCAGGAAGGGCCAGTGCGTGCGGGTCACGTCCACCCGGGCGAGGTCCACCGGCACAATCAAAACCTCCTCTTTTTGCGCACCGGCCCGGGCCAGAATTTCGCCGGAGGTGCCCGCCACAAAACTTTGCCCCCAGAATTCGATGCCCTGGCCCGCGAGCTTTTCATGGCCGACGCGGTTGGGGACGGCGACATAACAACCGTTGGCGACGGCGTGGCTGCGCTGGATGATTTCCCAGGCGTCGTGCTGGTTTTGGCCGTATTTTTTCTTCTCGCCAGGATGCCAGCCGATGGCGGTCGGATAGAACAGGATTTGCGCACCCTGCAACGCTGTCAACCGCGCGGCTTCGGGATACCATTGGTCCCAGCAAATCAGCACGCCGATTTTCCCATGGCGGGTGGTCCAGGCACGAAAGCCCAGGTCGCCGGGCGCGAAATAAAATTTTTCATAGTACAACGGGTCGTCCGGGATGTGCATCTTGCGATAGATGCCGAGCAACGAACCGTCGGCGTCGATGACGGCGGCGGTGTTGTGATAAACGCCGGCGGCGCGCTTCTCAAAGAGCGAGGCGATGAGGACCGCCCGGTGTTTTTTGGCGAGCCTGCCCAAGGCGTCGGTGCTGGGCCCGGGAATGGATTCGGCCAGCCTGAAGTTCGCATGGTCCTCGCGCTGGCAGAAATACTGCGAGCGGAACAATTCCTGGGTGCAGATGATTTGGGCGCCGCGCCGCGCCGCGCGTTCAGCCAGCGCGATGGTTTTTTCGAGGTTCGCCCCCGGGTCGGGCGAGCAGGCGGTCTGGATCAGCCCGAGGTTTACGACACTGGCGGAGGCCCGTTTCATTCATTTGGTGCGTTGTTTGAGCCGGGCCGATTCCTCAAGAATGGAGGTCTTGGCGTGCTTGTCACCGCCGCCGCGCGGGACGGCTTGTTCGAAAAGGTCGCGAATGAATTTGCCAAGCGTCTCGTTCGTGGGGCCATAGCCGCTATGGTAGATGTAATATTCCAGGTCGTACATTAATTCGTCGGCGGTCGCGTAACGGCGCTTCAGGTCGCGGGTCAGGCAGTGTTGCAGGATGTCATTCAGCCCGTCATCAATGCGCGGATCCAGCATCCGGAAATCGGGGATCGGCTGATTGATGATGCGCTGGCGGGATTCCTCGGGAGTCGGTCCCTTGAACAGGTTTCGTCCCAGCAACAGGTGCGAAAGGACCACGCCGGTGGAAAACAGGTCGGAGCGCTTGTCGGTCACTTGAAAATTGGCCTGTTCAGGGCTCATGTAATCGGCCTTGCCCGCCACCACTTCGCCCTCCTGGTCGGTCAAAAATCCGCGCGCCTTGGCGATGCCGAAATCGGTCAGTTTCACGTCGCCTTCAAACGCAATCATGATGTTTTTGAAGCTCACGTCGCGATGCACGATGCCCAGCGCCTTGCCGTCCTTGTCGGTTTTGGCGTGCGCGTAGGCCAGTCCGCGCGTGATGCGGCTGGTGATGAAAACCGCGAGTTCCTTGGGCAGCTTCTGCTTTTTCTCGACCAGTTGACGGGTGAATTGTTCCAGGTTCACCCCCCGGATCAATTCCATGCAAATGAAACAGGCGCCGTTGGCCTCCCCAAGGTGGTAGGTCTGGACGATGTTGGTATGAATCAGGTCGGCGACCAGCTTGGCCTCGCCGATGAAGTTCTCAATGAACATCTTCTGGCTGGCGAAATTGGGCCGGATGATCTTGATGGCCACGCGTTTGGCAAAGTTGCGCGCGCCGTGCTGCTCGGCCTCATAAACCACGCCCATGCCGCCTTCGAAAATTTTGCGGACCACGTCGTAGCTGAAATCACTTTGAATTGTGAAGAGTGCCACGTGGCGGATGTTGGGAAAACCTTCCCCGAAGTCAAGCCCCGGTGCATGGCAAATACCGTGATTTTTTTATGTTTTTTGCTTGCACGCCGCGGGTGAAGGTTTTTAATTCGACGCGAGTCAAATGACTTTTTAACGAAACCAGACAATTAAACAACAACCGAAGGACACCGACACTATGTCAAAAGCCCTCTCCAAATCCCAACTCGCCGCCGCGATTGCCGAAAAGGCCGCCATTTCCAAGAAGCAAGCGGTGGAAATTCTCGACCACATCGCCCAGCTCGCTTACAAGAACGCGAAGGACACTTTCACCCTGCCCGGCATCGGCAAGCTGGTGTTGCGCAACCGCGCCGCCCGCCTCGGCCGTAATCCCAAGACCGGCGAGACCATCCAGATTCCCGCCAAGCGCGTCGTGAAGTTCCGCGTCGCCAAGGCCGCGAAGGACGCCATCCTCGGCGCCAAGTAATTTCGTCTCCTTTGCCAAGGGCGCTTCGATTCGTCGGAGCGCCTTTTCTTTTTTTGTTCGCATTCAACGGCTTAATCTATTCTCAAGACCGTATGCTCAATGAAGATCAATGGCTTGAATATTTTCGCAATTACATACTTAGCACACCAAAAGTCGGTTACTTGATTGGAATGCCCAATTTTTTGGCTACTTCTTGGATTGCCGATTTCCTCTTTTTTTCCTTTTGAGTGTCATATTCTTTTCTCTGTGCGGCCTCAGCGTTGAGCAACGATTCTGCCGAACTTAAAAGGCGTTCGATGACAGGTATGAAACCTTCCGGGAAAACCGAAGCAATTGATGTTTCTGATTCCAAAATAAGCGAACAAGTCTCAGCACGATAGTTCGCTTTAAATTTACTTAAAATTGGATCACATCTATGGAGAACTATGTATTTTTCAAAAATTGATTCAGTCAATCGTGGTTCTGTTTTGAATGCTATCCACCGTTCACCTGATTCTTCATCGCTTATTGATGCAATCTTCATAATCGTATTTCAACCTCGCCTTCTTTATTCGGCCAAACATCCGTTCTGGCAAAAGTTCTAGCCAGTGACCGGCGAACGTCGGCAGCGGTCAATTTCCTTGGACTAATTAGTTTGTAGGTAA
>JBEKTH010000064.1:0-18014 GCA_049516255.1 Verrucomicrobiota bacterium | reverse complement strand
CAACCAAACATGAATTTTCCGCCGTCAGCCCCGGTGAAAAATGCACGCGGCTTTGTTGCCTGGAGCAAAACAGGCGGCTGCGTCCGGCAACGGACGGCGGAATTAACAACTGAAAGGACAAAATGAAAATGAACAATGAAGATACGGAATTGGTAGCAAAAATGGCCAAAGACCAAATGGAAATTATCACCTCTGCCACGGCCCGGCTCCAAGAACTGGCCGCCAGTGCTGGCAGCGGAAGATTTCCCGATGAAACCAGCCGGAACACAGTCTGCAATCTGGCGAGCAAAGTCGCCGAGTTGGCCAGCCGCCACGCTGAAGACCGCAACACCGGCGCGCATCACGGTTTTGCCGCACGGGCACACGCTTTGGCAGGTGAAGCGCGGGACTTGTGGGACGACCCGGACAATGACATGAAACGTTATCATTATGATGCCAGCGACAACCACGACCGCGTTGCACAAGCCCTGGGTAATCGTCAGGCATCGCCAACTATTCATTCCACCTCAGTCGGCTCCCCCGCCTAGAAAACAAAATGTTCACCATGATTACTGACCATCCCTTGCGCGTGATTTCCCGCCAGCTTTGTGCGGCAGCAAACGCGGCCACTGACCGTGCCAAAGAAAACGACACGCCATCATCGCACCTGTTGGCGGCAAAAATCGCCGACGCGGCAAGTTGCTGCCTCACCGAATTGGAACTGGCCGGGCAACGGTTGCCGGGCGACCGCGACGCCGAATTACAATTCATCGTCAACGCCAATTTCCACCGCGAGAAAATCCCTGAAGCCAGGTCGAGGATTGAGCGCGGTTAACGGAATGACAAAATCCTATCGCCAAAAACTCGCGGAAGCCACGGCCCGCGCTGAACGGGCGGAAGCGGACTGTCTCGACGCGAAAATCCGGCTCGTGCTTTTCCGCCAGCAGGCCGCAAAACTCCAAGCGGAGCGCGACCGGCGATTGACCCGGAACGTCTGGCTCACAGCGAACCACGTTGCCCCGCACGATGAAGTGGGGAAGCTGGACTTGGCCGCGCAACTTGTCGTTGACCCGTCACTCATCCCGCTGGCACTCCGTCACGCGCCGCACCGGGCAAGCGCGGCGTTGCAATTTGCCCGGCCCGTCGTTGTGCGCTGGCCCGGCATCAAAGACTGGCTCCCCCGATGAACCTGAACGAACTTGAAACCAAGCCGAGTGTGTTAGAAGTGAGCGGGCTGGATACCGTTGCCGTCATCAACGAAATCAAAGCGCGTGGCGGGCAGGTGTGCGGAATGACCCAAGTGAGCGGCCAGAACGGGCGATGGAAACTTTCGATTCACTGGGCGCAACCGGAACAACCATTTTTACACAAGGCACTCGCCGCATGAAAGCCAAAATTGATTCAACTGCGTTTCTTTGCCGACTTGTTCTTGTCGCGTCGCCTTTGGGGATCGTGTGCCTTTTGCTTGGCCAATACTTTCTTGATGAGGCCGATTATATTTCGCTTTTGAAGTATAGTTTGTTGACCATTTATATCTGCGCTTTTCTTGCCGCATTTTTTAATAAGGTCATAAACACACATCGCAACAACCGTGGCTGAAACTTGAATGCCAAATCCAATCACAATTTGCGTTACAACGCACCCACTGAGGCCTGATGCTTCGACTCTAAAAACAGGCTTGCTGAACTTCACGCCGTCTGGCGGAGTAGCATTGGCGATTATTTCGGCGTCTTTATCGGAAGATTCAAATTCGAGAATGATTCGATTCATTTTTCGCAGCCGTATAGGCAATGTTGGCTCGGCGACTCATAAGCCAGTAGGTTCATGGCAGCCACTTTTGCATGTCTGCCCGCAATTCAAACGTCGCGACCTTCGGGTCGCTCGAATATCGTGCCAAGTAAGTGTCTGACATTTTCCAACCGGACGCGCCACCGGGCGTGAGCGGAAACAACTCTACGAAATGCTCCAACGAGGAAATGAACACCCGAATAATGCTGTCAGCGTCAACAACGATGGCAAAATATGGAGTGCAACCAAACGCCTTACACGCAGCCTTAACCTTGGAAAAATCTCCGCTCTTAACAGTCACAACATCATTCTCCTTGCCAGGCGTCCGCGTGCGGCTTTTGACTGAAATTCCCATGACATCAAACCTGCGAGGATGCCGGGCGATAAGGTCAATACCAGTGTGGTCAACGCTGGCACACTCGAAGCCATACTTCGACAACCAATAAAGCACCAAAGTTTCGCCGAAATCCCCGGCTATCTTGGAATGTCGCGAACTCTTGGTGATGTCCATGCTTCACGCTCGGTTAATTGACGACTAAACATTAAGCAGCCACGGACGCGAATATGAACAACGACCAGTAAACTGCAAGCGGGAAACAAACACGGAGAAACACCGCTAACACGGGTGAATGTGTTGCCACTGAATGTTGCCACTAACGCGGTGAACTCTCAGAAGTATTGATTTTATTGGTGTTTTTGAAGTGGCGACCCTACCGGGAATCGAACCCGGGCTACCACCGTGAAAGGGTGGTGTCCTAACCGCTAGACCATAGGGTCGTCAAAACGTGCCAATATAATGGCCGTGGCTTCGCTGTCACGCAAATTCACTTTCCCCGACGCAGTTTTTCCCGTAAGCTGCGCGGGCTCATGAAAGTTTTTATCGATGGCAAATATTACGACGGGCGCGCGGCGAAGATTTCGGTCTTCGACCACGGTCTGCTTTATGGCGACGGGGTGTTTGAAGGCATTCGCGCCTACCATGGACGGGTGTTCAAATTGCGCGAGCACATTGACCGGCTGTTCTGCTCGGCCAAGGCGATCCTGCTTCACATCCCGATGTCACACGCCCACCTCATGCACGTGGTGGTCGAAGCCTGCCGGAAAAATAAAATCCACGACGGTTACATCCGGTTGGTGGTGACGCGCGGCATCGGCACGCTCGGTTTGAGTCCGAGCCGCTGCAAAAATCCATCGGTCATCATTATTGCGGACAAGATCCAGTTGTACCCGCCGGCGCTGTATCAGAAGGGCATGGAAATTGTCACCGTGCCGACGATGCGCAATTTGCACAGCGCACTGAATCCGGCCATCAAATCACTGAATTACCTCAACAACATTCTCGCCAAAATCGAGGCGAACCACGCCGGTTGCGAGGAGGCGGTGATGCTGAACGCGGAGGGTTTCGTGGCCGAATGCACCGGCGACAATCTGTTCATAGTGAAAAAGGGCGCGCTGCTGACGCCGCCCCTCTCGGCGGGCGCGTTGTACGGCATCACCCGGGGGGTGGTCATGGAATTGGCCGAGGAGGAAGGGTTGGCGGTGTCCGAACCCAACCTGACGCGCTACGACTTGTTCAACGCGGACGAGTGTTTTCTGACAGGCACGGGCGCGGAAATCGTGCCGGTGGTGAAGATTGACGGCCGGGTCATTGGCACGGGCAAACCGGGTCCGATCACGCGCAAATTGGAAGAGGAATACCGCACCTTGACGAAGAACTCCGGTGAGCCGATATACAAGTGACGCGAATGAAAATCCGGTGTATGGTTGCATGGCGTCATTGAACGCCGCGGTGTGACAGTTTAACCAATTAGCATTTGACGGAACCATGCTCTGCTCCATTTGCAAGGAAAAGCCGGCGACGGTGCATATCACCCAGATCGTGGGTGACAAGGCGCAGAAGCTGGATTTGTGCGAGGAATGTGCCAAAGCCAAGGGCGTGAACGATCCATCCTTCGCGCCCGCGGATTTGATGCTTGGCCTGGGCGCGTCGCAGGAAATCGAGCAGTCCGCCGGCGGGGTGGAGACGAAATGCCCGCGCTGTGGTTTTTCGCAGGCGGATTTCAAGAAATCAGGCCGGCTTGGGTGTTCGGAATGTTACAAGACTTTTGCCGATGGCCTGGAGGGTTTGCTGAAGTCGATGCACAAGGGCACCCACCACGCGGGCAAGGTGCCGGAGGCCCTCCGCGCAACCCGCGAACAATCCGATCGCCTCAAACTGCTGCAGAAGAAACTGGCCAAGGCCATTGAAGATGAAAATTTTGAACAGGCCGCCCAACTGCGCGATGAAATCAAACAGGTGACGCCGCGCGGGACGGGTCTGAGCGTGACTTGAGGCGGAACGACACCAATGAAATTGGACGAATTTCTCATTTCTCCCGGCGAGACGGCGCGCCGGCACGGTCCGCATGACCGGATTGTGATGTCCAGCCGGGTCCGGCTGGCGCGCAATTTAAAGGACGCGGCGTTTCCCGGCTGGGCCAAAAAGCCGGAACGGCTGAAGGTGCTGGAGACGATACGGCCGGCGGTGGAAAGCCTGCCGGAAATGAAGGATGCCTTTTCCGACGTGATGGACAATCTCACCCCGCTCGACAAACAAATCCTGGTGGAGCGCCATCTGATCAGCCGCGAGCACGCCGCGAAAGGTTCGGGCAGCGGCCTGGTTTTCAACCGCGAGGAAAGTTTCTGCGTGATGATCAATGAGGAGGACCACTTGCGGATGCAGGCGCTGCGCCCGGGCCTGCAATTGCGGCAGGCGTGGAGCGCGATTGACCATCTGGATTCCGAGCTGGAGAAAAAGCTCGATTACGCGTTCAACAACGACCTGGGTTATTTGACGGCCTGCCCGACGAATCTGGGCACGGCCGTGCGGGTGAGCGCCATGCTGCATCTGCCGGGCCTGGTCCTGGCCGAGCAGATCAATCCCATCATTCAATCCGTCAACAAGCTCGGTCTGGCGGTGCGCGGGCTTTACGGCGAGGGGACGGAAGCGCTCGGCAACGTCTTTCAGGTTTCCAATCAAATGACACTCGGTGAAAGCGAATCGAGCATTGTCGAACGTCTGGACAAGGTTTTGTCCCAAATCATCGAGCACGAGGAGAATGCGCGGCAAACCCTGTTGGAGAAGAAGCCGAAGGTGGTCTTCAACCATATTGGCCGCGCCTACGGTATTCTGGCCAACGCGCACAGCATTTCGTCGAAGGAAACCATGAATTTGCTGTCCTTAATGCGGTTGGGCGTGGATTTGGGGCTGTTCCCGGCCGAGGAACGTTCGGCGGTGGATGAGCTGTTCATCGTGACGCAGCCGGCGCATTTGCAGAAGCAATTTTCCGATAAACTGTCGGCCGAGGAACGCGACTTGCTGCGTGCAGACATGCTGCGTGACCGGTTGAAACACGTCAGCCGGCCAAACGCAAAAAAGGGCGGGTCGGGATTGGACAAACCCGCGAATTTATAGCAATATAAGGCGAGTATGAGCGATGAGGCTATGAGCAATTTTACGCCGCGCGCACAACAGGTGCTGGCGCTGGCGCGGAAGGAAGCTGACCGGTTTAATCACAACTTCCTGGGCACCGAGCATTTATTGCTCGGCCTGATTAAATTGGGCCAGGGCGTGGCGGTGAATGTCCTTCAGAAAATGGGCCTCGACCTCGAAACCGTCCGCATGGAAGTCGAGAAACGGGTCGGCACCGGCCCGGATCAGAAGATGATCGGCAACATTCCCTACACGCCGCGCGTCAAAAAAGTCCTGGACCTGGCCAAACGGGAGGCCAAAAACCTCAATCACACCTACATCGGCACGGAGCACATTCTGCTCGGCCTGCTGCGCGAGGGTGACGGCGTGGCCGCGCAAATCCTGCGGAGCCTCGACGTGGACATCGAACAGACGCGTCAGGAAATTTTGAAGGAACTGGATCCCAATTTCACGGGTGAGGAATCGTCCATCCCCGAAGCCGGCGAGAAAGGGCCGGTGGAGAAGAAGGGTGAAATCAAGACGCCCGCGTTGAAGGCGTTTGGACGCGACCTTACGGAAATCGCGCGCAAGGGCGACATGGACCCGGTGATCGGGCGCAAAGAAGAAATCGAGCGCGTCATCCAGATTCTTTGCCGCCGCACGAAAAACAATCCGGTGTTGCTGGGCGAAGCCGGCGTCGGCAAGACGGCCATCGTCGAAGGGCTGGCGCAGGAAATTGCCAAGGGCAACGTGCCGGACCTGTTGCGTGACAAGCGGGTGGTTACCCTCGATCTGGCGCTCATGGTGGCGGGCACGAAATACCGCGGCCAGTTTGAAGAGCGCATCAAGGCGGTGATGGATGAAATCCGGCGCGCGAAAAACATCATTCTGTTCATTGATGAGTTGCACACCATTGTGGGTGCCGGTTCGGCGGAAGGCACCATGGATGCCTCGAACATCATCAAACCGGCATTAAGCCGGGGTGAGATGCAATGCGTCGGTGCCACGACGCTCAACGAATATCGCAAATACATTGAGAAGGACGCCGCGCTCGAACGCCGCTTTCAAGCCGTGAAGGTCGAGGCGCCGTCCATTGACGAAGCCATACAGATTTTGAAGGGGCTCCGGCACAAATACGAGGAGCACCACAAGGCCGAGTTTACAGAAAAGGCGGTGGAGGCTTCCGTGAAGCTCTCCGACCGTTACATCACCGACCGGTTCCTGCCGGACAAGGCAATTGACGTGCTGGACGAGGCCGGTTCCCGCGCGCGCATCGGCACGATGACGCGTCCGCCCGAAATCAAGGCGATGGAGGCCGAGATCGAGGAGATCAAGACGAAGAAGGAACGGGCCATTAAAAACCAGGATTTCGAAGGTGCGGCCCAGATGCGCGACAAGGAAAAGCAGGCCAAGGAAAAACTGGAGGCCCAGTTGCGCGATTGGCGTGCCGCGCGCGAAGAAAAACACGTGGTCGTGGACGAGGCAGACATTTTACATGTGGTTTCCAAATGGACGGGGATTCCGCTGCAACGGATGGAGCAGGGTGAGATGCAACGGCTGCTGACGGTGGAACAGGAAATGGAGAAGGTCGTCGTCGGCCAGCGCGAAGCCGTGTCCGCGATTTGCAAGGCATTGCGCCGGTCGCGCGCGGATTTGAAGGATCCGCGCCGGCCCATCGGCACATTCCTGTTGCTCGGCCCGACCGGCGTGGGCAAGACCCTGCTGGCCAAGACCATGGCCGAACAGATGTTTGGGGATTCCAAATCGCTCGTGCATCTCGACATGAGTGAATACATGGAAAAGTTCAATGTCTCGCGGCTCATCGGGTCGCCGCCCGGTTACGTCGGTTACGAGGAGGGCGGCCAGCTCACCGAAAAGGTGCGGCGCAATCCCTATTCCGTCGTGCTGTTCGATGAAATTGAAAAGGCGCATCCGGACGTGTGGAACATGCTGTTGCAGATTCTCGAAGAAGGGAAACTGACGGACAACGTGGGCCGCGTGGTGAATTTCCGCAACACCATCGTGTTGATGACGTCAAATGTTGGCTCGGATTTGATCCGCCGGCAATCCACGCTCGGCTTTTCGCCCATCACGGACGAGAGCAGCTACGAGAAGATGCGCGAGAAAATCCTCGACGAATCCAAGAAGACCTTCCGCCCCGAGTTTCTGAACCGGCTCGACGACGTGATTGTCTTTCGGTCGTTCACCAAGCCCGACCTCATCCAGATTCTCGGTCTGGAGGTGGAAAAAGTCCTGGCGCGGCTGCGTCACAAGAACCTCAGGCTGGAACTGGATGACAAGGCGAAGGATTTTCTGGTCGAGAAAGGCTACGATCCGCAGTACGGCGCGCGGCCGATGCGCCGGTCGGTGGAACGTTTCCTGGAAGACCCGCTGGCCGAGGAAATTCTCAAAGGCAGCCTGCACGAAGGCGAAGCGATCCTCGTCACGGTGGGCAACGACAAACTGGTATTCAACCAGAAGGCCGCCGCGGCGGGTGCGGTGGCAGGTTGAGGATGGATTTTCACGTCACGACTGCGTTCAGCGGGAACGCAGTTTTTTGTTTGCGAACTTCGACTTTTCATGGCACCGGAAAATCACTAGGCTGGGACCAATGAAAGGCATCATTCTCGCCGGCGGCGCCGGGTCAAGGCTTTATCCGCTGACGTTGGTCGCGAGCAAGCAGCTCCAGCCCGTCTATGACAAGCCGATGGTGTATTACCCGCTGACGACGCTCATTGAGGGCGGCATTCGCGAGGTGTGCCTCATTTCCACGCCGCACGACCTGCCGCGTTTCAAGCAAATGCTGGGTGATGGCAGCCGGTTTGGGGTTTCCCTTGAATATCGCGAACAGCCAAAACCCCAGGGGATTGCCCAGGCCTTTCTGATCGCCGAATCCTTTATCGGCGGGGACAATGTGGCCCTGATTCTGGGGGACAACGTCTTTTACGGTAGTGACGTGTTTTATCGCAAAATTGCCGAATTCAAAGGCGGCGCCATGATTTTTGGCTATCACGTCCACGACCCGGAGCGCTATGGAGTGGTTGAATTTGACGGTGCGGGCCGGGCCATTTCCATCGAAGAAAAACCGAAACGGCCGAAGAGTGACTACGCGGTGCCGGGGCTTTATCTTTATGACCATCAGGTGGTGTCCCTGGCCAAGTCCCTGAAACCCTCCGCGCGCGGCGAGTTGGAAATTTCCGACTTGAACGTTGTGTATCTGCAACGCGGGCAACTGCACGTGCACCGGCTCAGCCGCGGTTTTGCCTGGCTGGATGCTGGCACGAGCAGCAGCCTGCATGATGCTTCGGCTTATGTGCAGGCGATTGAGAAACGGACGGGCATCAAGATTGGTTGTCCGGAGGAAGCGGCGTTCCGTGGCGGTTTTCTCAACCTGACCCAATTGGAGGAACTCGCGGGCCAGATGCCGAATTGTGAATACCGTACTTATCTGAATGAAGTGGTGGCAGAGGCAAAACGGCTGCAAAATGATTTATGAATTTACGATTCACGATTTTTGCGCCGCATCGCCCGCGAACCTGCTTCCGATTGGCCGGTCAATCCTCAACGGTATGATTCTCCTTCTCGGTGCATCCGGTTATATCGGCCAGGCGTTTGGGCGCGAACTGCGCCGCCGCCAATGGCCATTTACCGCGCTTTCCCGAAAGGAAGTGGATTACAACCGGTTTGAGGTGCTGTTGGAATTTCTGAAGAAAAACCAGCCGGAGTTTGTCGTCAATGTTGCCGGTTATACCGGCAAACCCAACGTGGACGCCTGCGAAACCGCTCAGGCCGATACGCTGGTGGGAAATACGCTGTTGCCGCAAACCATCGCCCAGGCTTGTGCGGTCTCCGCCGTTCCGTGGGGACACGTTTCCTCGGGTTGCGTTTTTTCCGGGGCCAAGGTGACGCTGCACGGGCAGACGCACATGGAAAAAGATTTGACGCGACCCGACCTTCGTTCCCTGGTCGAGCAATCCCCGGGCGCCATTCATGGTTTCACCGAAGCCGACCCGCCGAATTTCACGTTTCGTGATGCGCCGTGCAGTTTCTACAGCGGCACCAAGGCCCTGGGCGAGGAGGCCATCGCCGGTGTCGGCCAAAGTTACATCTGGCGGCTCCGTATTCCATTTGACGAGTTCGACAGCCTGCGCAATTACCTCAGCAAGGTGCAGCGTTACGAGAAGGTGTACGACAATGTAAACTCGATTTCGCACCGCGGTGATTTTGCGCGGGCGTGTCTGGATTTGTGGGAGCGCCGCGCGCCATTCGGAATTTATAACGTGACCAATCCGGGTTTCGTCACCACGCGGCAGGTGGTGGATCTGGTGGAACAGATTTTGAAACCGGCCAAACGCTTTGAGTTCTGGCAGAATGATACGGAGTTTTATCGGAAAGCGGCAAAAGCGCCGCGCTCCAATTGCGTGCTCGACGTGTCGAAACTGCTGGCCACCGGCGTCAAAATCCGGCCGGTCCTCGAAGCCCTCGAAGATTCGCTCAGAAACTGGAAACCGGAATGAAAATTTACGATTTACGATTTACGATTTACGATTTGAGTGCTGAAGCCGCGCTTGATTGTCAAATCGCTGCGCCAATCGTCAATCGTAGATTATAAATCAGACATGAATTTGCTCATCACCGGCGGCGCGGGGTTTATCGGATCCAACGTGGTCCATCATGTCATTGACCGGCCGGAGGTCGCGCGGCTGGTGAACCTGGATTGCCTGACCTACGCCGGGCATTTGGCGAATCTGGAACAGGTGGCCCGGCACCCCAAATACGTCTTTGAAAAGGTGGATTTGCGCGACAAGGCCGCTGTGTTGCGGGTGGTGGAAGACCACGGCATCACCCATGTCATGCACCTCGCGGCGGAATCGCACGTGGACCGGTCCATCACCGGCCCGGGCGATTTCATTCACACCAACGTCGTCGGCACCTTCAACCTGCTCGAAGCCTGTCGCGCACATTGGTTGAGTCCAAAATCCAAAGTCCAGGGTTCAAGGTTGGAGACCCGATTCCACCACGTTTCCACCGACGAAGTGTACGGCTCGCTCGGCCCGACGGGGTTTTTTGAAGAGACGACGCCCTATGCGCCGAACTCGCCGTATTCCGCGAGCAAAGCCGCCAGCGACATGCTGGTGCGCGCATATCATCACACCTACGGTTTGCCCACGGTCATCACAAATTGCTCGAACAATTACGGCCCGTTTCAATTTCCCGAGAAACTGATCCCCGTGGTCATCCAGAGCGTGCTCGCCCGCCAGCCGGTCCCCGTCTATGGCGACGGCCTGAATGTGCGCGACTGGCTTTACGTGCGCGACCACGCCGAGGCGCTCTGGCTGGTGCTCACGCACGGGAAATCCGGCGAGACCTATAACATTGGCGGTCACAACGAATGGGCCAACCTCCGCATCGTGGAATTGATTTGCGACCTGATTGACGAACTGGCGCCAAAACTCGGCGGCGATTCGCGTCAACTGATCTCGTTTGTGAAGGACCGGCCCGGTCACGACCGCCGTTACGCCATTGACGCGACGAAAATCAAAAACGAACTGGGCTGGACGCCGGCGCACAAATTTGAACAAGGCATTCGCGAAACCATCCAATGGTATCTGGACCATCAGGCGTGGGTGACGACCGTGACAGGCCATTGATGATTTACGATTTACGATTTGAGATTTACGCGCCTGGAGAAATTGTGGGAGAGTCGTAAATCGTGTATCGTAAATCGTAAATGAGAACACTGGTGGCGATTCTTGTCCTGTGGCTCGCGTTTAGCTTCAGCGCTAGCGCGCAGACGGACTCTATTGTCTGGCACCGGGCCGCTGACCGCGTGGATGCGGACGTTCACTCATTGAGCCTGTCGAATCTGCTGGCACAAATCACCGTTCAGACCGGCTGGCAGGTTTACGTGGAGCCGGGGACGACGCGCATTGCTTCCACCAAATTTAAAAACCTGCCAACGGGAGAGGCGCTTCGGATGCTGTTTGGCGATCTCAATTTTGCCCTCGTGCTTCAGACCAATGCCGGCCCGCATCTCTACGTTTTCACCACCCGGATGGAGAACGCCACGCAGCGGGTGCGCGTGCCCAAAAGGGCGGCACTCCGACATGTGCCCAATGAATTGCTGGTGAAACTTAAACCGGGCGTAAACCCCGATGCCTTGGCCAGGATGTACGGCGCAAAAATTGTTGGCCGCATGGACAAACTCGGCATTTATCGCCTGGAATTTGCCGATGCCGCCTCCGCCGATGCCGCGCTCGGCGGCCTTCAAAACAACACCGACGTGTCCGACGTGGATTACAATTATTATTTTGATCCGCCGCCGGCGGCGCAGGCGCTTGCCTCCGCGTCCCTGCCGCCGGTAAACCTGCAACTGAATCCCCCCGGCAATTCCGGGCGCGTCATCGTCGGCCTGGTGGATACTTCGGTGCAATCGCTCGACGGTTCGCTCAATCAGTTTTTGCTCAAGCAGATTTCCGTTGCCGGCGACGCTTCGACCGGCAGCGGCGATATTACCCATGGCACCGCGATGGCGGAAACCATTCTGCGCGCCATGGGCATCGCGGGGCAGGGCGCCTCGTCCGCCCAAATTTTGCCCGTGGACGTTTACGGTTCAAGTGCGACCACGACGAGCTGGAATGTCGCCCTGGGCATTCAGGCGGCGGTCAACGGTGGCGCGACCGTGCTTAATTTGAGTCTTGGCAGTTCCGGCGACAGCTCGATTTTGGACGGTATGGTCCAGCAGGCGATTGGTGATGGGATTTTGATTTTTGCCGCGGCCGGCAACCAACCGGTTACCTCGCCGACCTATCCGGCGGCCATCCCCGGCGTCATGGCCGTGACTGCGACGCAAAACGGTCAGATTGCGCCCTATGCGGACTACGGCTCCTTTGTGGATTTGGCGGCGCCAGGCACTACCGTTGTTTATTTGGGCAACCAGCCGTGGCTCGTGCAAGGCACTTCGGTGCCCACCGCCTACATGACGGGCATCGCTACCGAAACCAAAACCACCACGGGCCAAACCTGGATGCAGATCGAGAACTCCCTGAGACAGAACTTTCCGGTTCCGTAAGGATGGAAGCTGGGAGATGGCAGTTTGAAGCTGGGGAATTCCAAACTCCGAACTTCCATTTCCTATCTCCGAAGTTTAGTGCGTCATGCAGCCGATTTTACCGAACGCGACCACATAGGCAATGAAGGCGGCAATCAGGAACCAAGGTTTGCCCGCGACCGTCAGCAAAATGCCCGCGCCCAAAACGACGCCAATCAGCACATAAACCAAGACTGCCAGAGTAAGTTTCATTACGGTGATTATAAGATTTTTGTCCGAGTGTGCAAGCAGTTCAATGAACGCACGCTGGTGCCGCATCTTTGCGGAATGGGGAGCACATCCGCAGATGACGCTGACTGCACGGATTTCTTTCCCCGCATCTCCGTCATCCGCGAAATATGCGGATAAAACTTCCCGTGTGAGCCGGCGCGACAGTGACGGAGCTTGATTCATTTTGCGTTGTCGTTACTACAACGATGTCAGCCCCACGGGCTTGGGGGCGGAATTCAATTCGTCTTAATCCGTGAAATTCGTGTCACCGCCGCTTTTACTGCTTTCCCTTCACCAGCGCCTCCACCACCGCCGAGTCGGCCAAGGTGGTGATGTCGCCGATCTGGTCGGTCTGGTTCTCGGCGATTTTGCGCAGGATGCGCCGCATGATTTTACCGGAACGCGTTTTGGGCAGGCCGGGCGCGAATTGGATTTTATCCGGCACGGCAATCGCACCGATTTCCTTGCGGACGTGCTGCGCGAGTTCCTTTTTCAGTTCTTCGCTCTCAATGATGCCGTCCTTTAAGGTCACGAAGGCGTAGAGCGCCTGGCCTTTGATGTCGTGTGGCATGGGCGCGACGGCGGCCTCGGCCACCTTCGGATGACTGACGAGTGCGCTTTCCACTTCCGCCGTGCCGATGCGATGGCCGGATACGTTCACCACGTCGTCCACGCGACCCATCAGCCAATAATCGCCGTCGGCGTCAATGCGGCAGCCGTCGCCGGTGAAATAC
Source organism: Verrucomicrobiota bacterium (assembly GCA_049516255.1). GTDB lineage: Bacteria > Verrucomicrobiota > Verrucomicrobiia > Limisphaerales > UBA11358 > UBA11358. The sequence goes on along the minus strand of JBEKTH010000064.1, from coordinate 4,741 downwards.
ATGTTTTTATAGGTGGTGAAATAGGTGTTGATGAACCGGTCGTGGTCGCCCCAGGTGGTGCGCATTATGCCGGGCCACGGTTTCTTGATGCACAATTTGCCGCCCTCGTTCGGCGCGCATTCGGTGCCGTCATCGCGCAGCACCACCGGCTCAACGCCAGGGAAAGGGCGGTTCGCGCTGCCGGGTTTGAGGGTGTGAACGCCGGGCAGCGGCGTGATCATGAATCCGCCGGTCTCCGTCTGCCACCAGGTGTCGGAAATCGGGCAGCGGCCCCGGCCGATGTGCGTATGATACCACATCCAGGCTTCGGGATTGATGGGTTCGCCGACGGAGCCGAGCACACGCAACGAATTCAAGTTGTATTTGTTCGGCCATTCATCGCCGAGCCGGATGAGCGCGCGGATGGCCGTCGGCGCCGTGTAAAACGCCGTGACCCCGAATTTCTCCACAATTTTCCAGAACCGTCCGGCGTCCGGCCAGGTCGGCACGCCTTCGAACATCAACGTCGTCGCCCCATTGCACAATGGCCCGTAAACAACATAGCTATGGCCGGTTACCCAGCCGATGTCCGCCGTGCAGAAGTAAACGTCGTTGTCGTGAATATCGAAAACGTATTTGTGGGTCAGTGCCGTCCACAGCAGGTAACCGGCGGTGCTGTGAACGACGCCCTTGGGCTTGCCGGTCGAGCCGGACGTGTACAGGATGAACAGGTAATCCTCCGCATTCATCGGTTCCGGCGGGCAATCCGGTGGGGCGAGGCTATTGACGAGCCGACTCGCGGGTACGCTCGCCCCACCTTTATCAGCCTTGGCCATCAACTCGTGATACCAGACATCGCGGCTGGAATCGAAATGGCACGGTTCGTCGTTGCGTTTGATCAACACGACTTTTTCAATGCTCGGGGTTTTCTGCAAGGCCTCGTCGGCGATGGCCTTGAGGGGAATGCTTTTGCCGCCGCGCAATGATACGTTCGCCGTAATGAGCGCCTTGCAGGTCGAATCGTTGATGCGGTCGGCCAGCGAATCCGCGCTGAACCCGCCGAAGACGACCGAATGGATCGCGCCGATGCGCGCGCAGGCAAGCAGGGCGACGGCAGCCTCGGGAACCATGGGCATGTAAATGGCCACGCGGTCGCCTTTCCGAACGCCCAGCGATTTCAAGGCATTTGCGAATTTACAGACCTCGGCGTGCAGTTCCGCATAGGTGATTTTTTTCACCTCCCCCTCCGGTTCGCCCTGCCAGATAATGGCAATTTTATCGCGCGTCTTGGTCTTTAAATGGCGGTCGAGGCAGTTGACGGTCACGTTGAGCCGGCCGTCCTCGAACCAGCTGTGCCGGATGATTCGCGCGTCGGTGTCCCAGGTGAATTTTCGCGCCACGGTGGGTTGCGTGAACCAATCCAGTGTCTTCGCCTGTTCCAGCCAGAACGCATCCGGCTCGCGAATCGAGCGTTGGTAAAGGGCATCGTATTGCGCGGCATTAAGGTGCGCGCGCCGCAGGATTTCCGGCGACGGCGGGAAGGTGCGCGTTTCCTGAAGCAGCGAATCGGTCGAAATGGCTTTGTCTGGCATCGTCATCCGGTTTGGATTTTCGGCATTGTCGGCAAAAAAAAATGTTTCTGTCAATTGCCGTGATGAAGCTTCTGGAGGTCTCCCGCGAAGAATCTAACCGTGATTTTTTGTCCCATTTTTTGCCAGGGTGGGTCTCGCGGATGTTGACAAAGGAGATTTTCTCCGCGAGTTTGCGGCGCAACAAATGGGCAAGTCACTCATCATTGCGGAAAAACCGTCGGTCGCCAGCGACATCGCCAAGGCGCTCGGCGGGTTTAAAAAAGTTGAAGATTACTTCGAGAGCGACCAGTACGTCGTCTCGTCGGCCGTCGGCCATCTGCTGACCATCGTGCCGCCGGAAGGGGTCGAGGCGGCGCGCGGCAAGTGGACTTTTAAATGCCTGCCCGTCATCCCGCCGCATTTTGACCTGCTGCCGATCGAGAAAAGCGAGCCGCGATTGCGGGTCCTGAAAAAACTGATCAAACGCGACGACGTGGACGCGCTCATCAACGCCTGCGACGCGGGGCGCGAGGGCGAACTGATTTTCCGCAACATCGTCAAATTCACGAAGGCGAAGCAGCCCATCAAACGCCTCTGGCTGCAATCCATGACGCCGGCGGCCATTCGCGAGGGCTTTGAACGGTTGCGCGACGATGAGGCCATGCTTCCGCTGGCCGACGCGGCGTTCAGCCGGTCGGAAGCCGACTGGCTGGTGGGCATCAATGGCACGCGGGCGATGACGGCCTTCAATTCGAAGTCGGGCGGGTTTTACAAAACCACCGTGGGCCGCGTGCAAACTCCCACGCTGGCCATCCTGGTCGAGCGCGAGCAGAAGATCCGCAAGTTCGTGCCGCGCGATTTCTGGGAGGTCATCGCCACGTTCGATGCGGCCGCGGGGCAATACACCGGGCGCTGGTTTGACGAGCAATTTTCCCGGGGTGACGGCAAGAGTGGCGATGACCAGCTCAAACCGGAACGTCTCTGGGACAAGGCCCGGGCCGAGACCATTCACGACAAGTGCCTGGGCAAACCCGGCGTCGTGACCGAGGAAAGCAAGCCCAGCACGTCGCTGTCGCCGTTGCTGTACGATTTGACCAGTTTGCAGCGTGAAGCCAACTCGCGGTTTGGTTTCAGCGCCAAGAACACACTGGGCGTGGCGCAGGCGCTGTACGAAAGGCACAAGGTTTTGACCTACCCGCGCACCGATTCGCGCGCGTTGCCGGAGGATTACATCGGCACGGTGAAAAAAACCTTGGAGATGTTATCGGGCCGCGCACCCGGCAGCGGGACCGCCTTCGTGACCCGCTATGCCGCACTCGCGTCTAACATTCTTGAGCATGACTGGGTGCGCCCGAACAAACGGATTTTCAACAACGCCAAGGTTTCCGATCACTTCGCCATCACGCCGACCACGCAGGCGCCGCGCGGCTTGTCCGAGCCGGAGCAAAAGATTTACGACATGGTGACGAAGCGGTTTCTCGCGATTTTCTATCCCGCCGCCGAATTTCTCGAAACCACGCGCATCACCCGCGTCGAGAGCGAGCCGTTCAAGAGCACCGGCAAGGTGCTGGTGACGCCTGGCTGGCTGACGGTTTATGGCAAGGAGGCACAGGACGAGGACGCCGCCAATCTGGCGCCAGTCAAACCGAATGAAACCGTCAAGACCGCCGCCATCGAGGTGAAACCAAACGTCACCAAGCCCCCGCCGCGTTATTCGGAGGCCACCCTGCTTTCGGCGATGGAAGGCGCGGGCAAGCTGGTCGAGGACGATGAACTTCGTGAGGCCATGCATGAGAAAGGCCTGGGCACACCGGCAACGCGCGCGGCCATCATCGAGGGTCTGATTTACGAGCAGTACGTACACCGCAACGGGCGCGAGTTGCAGGCGACGGCCAAGGCGTTTTCATTGATGGAACTCCTCAACGGTCTGGGCATCGCCGAATTGACCAAGCCGGAACTGACCGGCGATTGGGAATTCAAGCTGCATCAGATCCAGCGCCGGCAGAAAAGCCGCGACGAATTCATGTCCGAAATCGCGGACATGACGCGGCACATCGTGGAACGCGCCAAAAAATACGAACATGACACCATCCCCGGTGACTTTGGCGTCCTGAAGACGCCGTGTCCCAAATGCGGCGGCGAGATTCACGAGAAATACAAACAGTTTCAATGTGAGAAGTGCGACTTCGCAATCTGGAAAACCGTGGCCGGCCGCATGTACGAAATCGAGGAAGTGGAGAAACTCATCGGTGAGAAACAAATAGGCCCCTTGCAGGGGTTTCGCAGCAAGATGGGCAGGCCTTTCGCCGCCGTGCTGAAAATGAATGGCGAATTCAAGGTGGAATTTGATTTCGGCAACGACCAGAACGCCAACGGCGAGGCCGCGGCCCCGGTGGATTTCACCGGCAAGGAACCGCTGGGCAAATGCCCCAAGTGCGGCGCGCAGGTTTTTGACGCCGGAATGAACTACCTGTGTGAGAAGGCGACGGGCGCGGGCAAGACGTGCGATTTTCGCTCCGGCAAGATCATTTTGCAGCAGGAAATCGCGCCGGAGCAGATGAAAAAACTGCTGGCCACCGGCAAAACCGATTTGCTGACGAAATTCATCTCCAAACGGACGGGCCGCGCCTTCAAGGCTTTTTTGGCGTCTGGGCCGGACGGCAAGGTCGGATTTGAATTTCCGCCCCGCGAAGCCAGGGGTAAGGCCGGCGCGGACCGTAAACCGAAGGAACCGGCGCCGAAAATTGATTTCACCGGGAAATCGCCGCTGGGCAAGTGCCCGCGGTGTGGGGGCAATGTGTTCGAAACCGAAGCCGCTTACGTTTGCGAAAAATCGCAGGTGGACAAAAAGCCGTGCAAATTCAAGGTCGGCAAAACGATTTTGCAGCAGCCGATTGAACCGACGCAATTGCAGAAACTGCTCCAGGCGCGCAAGACCGATCTGCTCAACCAGTTTATATCCAAGGCCGGCCGGCCCTTTCCGGCGTTTCTGGTGATGGACGACAAGGGCAAGGTCACGTTTGAATTTCCGCCGCGCGACGGAGAGTAATTCGGAAACGTGCACCTGGGAGCGCCGCCGTCCCGGCGGCGGGGCTAGGAAAAGAAGCCATGCATCAACTTGCCGGCGGGACGCCGGCGCTCCCAGCCTGTCGTCCCGGCGGCGAGTTTCGAAAAGAAGCAATTCATTGACC
>JBEKTH010000063.1:0-18134 GCA_049516255.1 Verrucomicrobiota bacterium | reverse complement strand
TGGAGCGGGTGAAGGGAATCGAACCCTCATCTCAGGCTTGGGAAGCCCGCATTCTACCACTGAACCACACCCGCCTGCGCTGCACTTCCGTCTTCTCCCGCATTGCGGGATTCGACGCGACCAGCCCGCACGGCACGCCCGCTGTGTCAAGTTCATGCGGCGCGCCTTGCGTGTTTGCTTTTACCAGACCGGCTGCCGGGTGGCAACAGCTTTGCGAGGCATCACGACGCAGCGCGGAGGCGCTGGATGGCTTCGCGCAACCGGCGCTCGATGGCCGTCTGCCGCTCCGGTGAAGTGATTTTGCCGCCATTCAACTCGCATACGTAAAAGCTGTCAATGGCCGCGCCGCGCTCGGTCACGATGCGCGCGTTCACAATGTCCACCGCCAGCTTGGAAAGGGTCTGGGAAATCATGTACAGCAGGCCCAGATGATCCTCGGTTTCAACTTCGATGAGCGTGCGCGTCTCCGACACCTCGTTGTCGATGCGGATCTGGGTCGGGATGTGCTCGCCGGTGTAGGGTTGATAGACCGGCTGTTGAGTGATTTGGCGCTTGATGAGCGCGGGCAGATCAACGTCTTCATCGGTCAGGACCTTTTCCAGCAGCTCGGCGAACTCGTCGTGCTGCTGCCGGGTGGCGAGGTGGCCGGTGCGTCCGTCGTTCACGTAGAACGTGTCGAGCACGATGCTGTCGGTGCGGGTGAAAATCTGCGCCCCCAGGATGTTCAGCCCGGCGGCACTGAGCGAGCCGGCGATTTTGCTGAACAACCCGGCGCGGTCCCACGTACAGATTTTCACGGCGTTGTAGCCGCGGTCGGCTTCGTCCCGCCAGGCAATGATGGGCGAGAGCACACGGTCATCCTCGAGCACCAGCCGGCGCATGAAACGGTGCACCAGTTCCAGGTCGTCGATGATTTCCCGGGCGGTGCGGACCTGAAAATAGCGCGGTGGCAGCGTGGCAAAGTGCGTGTTGATTTCCTCGGCGCTCAACGATCTACCGGCCGTTTGGCGGACCTCCTGCAGCATGGCTTCCCGCTGTTCCGCCTCGGCGCGGATGAATTCCGTGCCGCCCGTGAGCAAAATCATCGCCCGGCTGTGCAACTGCCACAACAGCGCGTCCTTGAAACCGTTCCAGAGTTTTTCGCTCGTGCCGAGCGAGTCGGCAAACGTCAACAGTGTGAGCAGATCGAGCGCCTCGGGGGTTTCAATTTCCCGCGCGAAGGTGCGGATGATCGAGGTGTCATCCAGATCGCGCCTCTGTGAGACGCTGGCCATGAGCAGGTGGTTTTCGATGATGACCTCCAGGGTGTGGGCCACCGTGCTGTCGAGGCGCAGCCGTTTGGCGACGCGCATGGCCATTTCGGCGCTGACCTGGGGGTGGTTGCCTCGCTTGTGGCGTCCCGCCTTGCCCACGTCATGCAGCAACAATCCCAGATAAAGGATGCCGGGACGTTCGAGGTTCTGGAAGAGCGGTGCGTAATTTTTATAAGGCAGGGTTTTGGATTCCCAGACCCGGTCGAGCTGCTCGAGGCAGACCAGCGTGTGTTCGTCGGCGGCGTATTGATGGTAAAATTCGTGCTGGACGAGACAGGTGAGCCTGCCGAACTCGGGAATGTATTTGCCGAGGAAGTTCACCTCGTGCATGGCGCGCAGAACGGGCGCGACACTGCCGCGCTGTGCGAGGATGGTCAAAAACGTCTCCCGCACGTGCTCGTCGTTCAGGAAACTCCGGTCCACCAGTGAAATTTCGTTGCGGATGAGCTGCTCGAGGTCGGGATGCAGCCGCAACCGCCGCTGTTGGGCGTAGAGAAAAACGCGCATCAGACGCTGGGGCTGTTCCCGGAAAACCCGCCGGGAGGCGGCGTGAATCTCGTCGTCCACAAACAAAAAGCCGTCCACCGGTTCCGGCGCCCGGCGTTTGGGCAGCCACGCGCGCAGCGAAAGCCTTCCCCGGGTCGGGGACAGCAACGCCATGCGCTGTTCCAGGGTGCGCGCGATGAGAAAAACGTTGCGCATGTGCGTGTAGAGGTCGCGCATGAACTTTTCGATTCGTTTGCTCGGCGAACGGTCGCCATAACCGAGGCCAAGCGCCACGGCCGGTTGCAGGTTCTTGCCCAGTGCGTCCACGGCGCGGTTGGTTTGATAGTGCAATTCAGTCCGCGCCCGCAGCAAAAAGTCGTAGGCGGCTTCGAGCTGCTTGCGCTCGGATTTGCTGACGAATTCGCGTTTCTCCAATTCACCCAGCGTCCGCGTGCGATATTTGAAAAACGCCATCCACAGCAGATTCTGAAAATCGCGCAATCCCCCGCAGCCGTTCTTGATGTTTGGCTCCTGCATGCAGGCGGAATTGCCGAATTTGGCGTGGCGCGCCTCCTGGTCGGCGACGCGCTCGGCAATGTATTTTTCTTCAAAGCCGTCCACGCATTTATCGACGATCACCCGTTGGAATTTTTTGAACAACACCTCGTTGCCGGCAATCAGACGGGATTCGATGAGTGAGGTTTTGGACTGCATGTCGGTATTGGCCACCTTCACACAATCATCGATGCTGCGGACCGCATAGCCGACCTTCAGACCGATGTCCCAGAGCGGGTAGAGCACGCCGTCAATCAGCTTGGACAGGTAGGGGAGCGGTTTGCCCGCGGCGACCTGTCCGTCGTGCAGAAACATGAAGTCAATGTCGCTGTACGGATTCAATTCCGCGCGGCCGTAGCCGCCGATGGCCACCAGCGACAGCGGTGGAAATTCCTTTTGCGCCTGGGGCGAAAGGCTGCCGCGCGCGGACTCCCAAAGATGCCGCAACAATGCGTCGAGCATCGCCGCGCGTGCCCGGCAGATTTCCCGTCCGTCGGCGCCGCCGCGGTGCCACAATTTGAGCCGGTGTGTTTCCACCTTGAGAAAGCCCTTGCAACGCGAAAGCCGTTCCGCGGCGTCGGCATTGGCCGAAAAGGGCAGGCGTGCCTCCGCATCGCCTTCGATTTTTCTGATTAAATCCTGCACGGGCGCACAAATTGCGAACAAAACGGTCCGAAAGCAAGTTTAGCAAGCGAAAGCAGCGTCCTAATTTGTTGTAGCGTCGAGCCCGCGGCTCGAAATCGGCGCATAGCGCCGACCGACAACAGATGAATTGAGGAGATGCCGCCAGTGAAAACCCTGTCGCAAGCCATCGGTCTGTTCTAAAGTTCGCCGATGCCGGCCCATCCCGATCCCGATGCCCTCCTGATGCTGCGCGTCAAGCGCGGCGACCGGGCGGCGTTTGTGGAGCTGGTGGAAAAATACAAGCAACCGGTGATGAACCTCGTTTATCGCACCCTGCACGATGCCACCGAAGCCGAGGATCTGGCGCAAATCGTCTTTTTGCAGGTTTACAAATCCGCCAAACGCTACGAATCACGCGCCAGATTTTCCACCTGGCTGTTCACCATCGCGCGCAACCTGTGTCTGAACGAAATCCGCCGGCGTTCGCGCCATCCCGCCGATTCGCTCGAGGAAGCGCATGCCGAGCATGAGGACCAGCCACGCCAGCAGTTCGAGGACCAGAGCAACGTCCTGCCGCCGGAGCAACTGCTGCACGGCGAACTGGCGCAAAAAATTGAGGAAGCCCTGGCGGGTCTACCGGAAAACCAGCGTACCGCCATCCTGCTCTGCCGGCAGGAGGAGTTGAGTTACGAGGAAATCGCCGAAATCCTGGGCTGCTCGCTTTCCGCCACCAAATCGCTCATCCATCGTGGGCGCGAAACGCTCAAGGAGAAATTGAAACCGTATCTGAAAACCGGCGACTGGAGCGGATGAATTTCCCGGCATTGATTTTGCGGTTTTTTCCTGCCTGATAAAAATTCCGACAACTTTTCAGGTTTTGAAATTTTTGTTTTTATCCGTGTTCATCCGTGTCCATCTGTGGTTAAAATTTCCCGGTGAAGGCCGTCATTCTCGCCGCCGGCAAAGGAACCCGCATGCGGGAACTCACCAATGAGTTGCCCAAGCCCATGCTCCGTGTGCAGGGCAAACCCATCCTTGAACACATTGTGACCGGCATTCTGGCGGCGGGGGTGCGCGATATTTTCATGGTCACCGGCTGGCGCGCCGACGTCATCGAAAAGCATTTTGGCGACGGGAATAAATGGGGCGCGCGCGTTGCGTATGGGCGGCAGGTCGTCCAGGACGGCACCGGCAAGGCGCCGGAACCGGCAAAGGAGTTTGTTGGCGATTCGCCGTTTCTGCTGACGTACGGCGATATTCTGGTTCCACCGGAAACGTATTCGCAGATGGTTAAACGCTTCAATGAAGGCGATTTTGCCGGGGTCATCACCGTCACGCGCGGCGAAGATGTGACGAAGGGCGGCTTGAATTTCTTCGACGAACAATTTTGCCTGAACCGGCTGGTGGAAAAACCATCACCGGAACAGGTGGCACAACTGCGTCGCGACGGCTGGCTCAAATCCGGCGCCCCGGCGTGGTACAATGCGGGCATTTACATTTTCCGGCCGGCATTGTTCGATTTCACGGCGCGCCTCCAAAAATCGCCGCGGGGCGAATACGAGCTGACCGACGCCATCAGGGCGATGGTTGTCGCCGGACAAAAACTGGCCGGCCTGGAAATTCAGGGCCGCTGGGTGGACGTGCGCGACCCCGAAACGCTGGCGAGGCTGGAAAACGAATCGAAATAATTTGGGGGAGGGACGGCGTGCCGCCGTCCCCAATTTGGGTCGCCGACCCGGCGACCCTCCCGTCAAGAAACAAACTTGGGCTCAAACACCGGGCCGAGGCCATGCTTGCGCAACAATTCGGCAAATTTGGCGATGGCGCGTTTTTCGTCGGTGGCCAGGTGGTAATGAATGTGCCAGTCGAAGTAATCCTTGCGGAAATCATGGTCGTATTCGGTCCGGTTGCGGATGATCCAATCCAGCGTGTCCACGCCGAAATTCCGTGCGTCACGCAGCTCCTGGCGTAACTCCGAGTTTTCAATGCCGCGCCGCAACGCCCAGACCGCAAACACGAACGGCAGATTCGTCAGCTCAAACCACGCCGAGCCGAGGTCAAGGATTTCGTGTTCGTGCGGCGCGCGCTGAAAATCGATTGCCGGGTCGCCGATGAGCAGCACCGCGTCGTGCTCCATCGCATTCCGGGGATTGTCGAGCGGCTTGAATTCGGGTTTCAATCCACGTTCTGCCAGCAGGACCTTCAAGAGGTTCAAGCCCGACAGTGACGCAGCATGGCAATAAATCTCCTTTAATTGATCCAGGGGGCGGCGATGCGCCAGGAGCACGCTGTAAACCTCGCCGAGGGACGCCACCGCGATGCCATCCAGAATATCATAGCGGTCGGTAAACAGGACCTCTGCGGTACTGACGAGCGCGGCGTCGAGTTCGTCGCGGCGGAGCAGTTCGGCGAGCCGGGCGGGCGTGGTGAAAATGACCTTGTCTTCGATGCCGCGCGTGAGCGGCACGGCATTGAGATATTGCACCGAGCCGATGCGGAATGGGGGAATCTCAGCGGCGGACATTTCAGGGGTTTTAACGGTTCAATCGTTTCAGGGGACTTACCGGCTCTTGGTATAGGTGACGAATTCGGCATCCTCGTCGGAGGTCGGCATGTTCAACGTGAACGTCGGGCTTTGGCCCAGAATGACCGTGATGTCCTTCCGGCTGAAATTCTCCAGGTAATAATCCATGACGTAGCTCCCGGGTTGAACCCCGCGCTGGATGTCAATTTTCTTGTAGCCTTCACGCCACGTGGGATCGGCGGTGTCGAGCATGAACCCGACAAAATCCCGGCCCGGTCGGGAATGGTCCCGCACGATGCCGATGCGATGCGGAACCGTTCCGGACCCGTCCCAGATGCCTTCAATCGGGTCGAGGGTTTGCCGGTGCGTGTCGAGATAATGGGCGAACCCCGACTCCGAAACGGCAAAGGATTCCCAGGCATCCGTGTAGCGCAGCAGGTCGGCCACCATGCGGTAACTGGCACTTGAATAACCCGGATCTTCGACCGATCTCACCTGCACGGCATCCGCGCCTTTTTCCCAGGCCGTTTTAATTATTTTTGACGTTTCCTCCTCGGCCGACCCGCCGCGCATCGTGAAATGGCCGCCGCCAATGAAGACGGTTCCAATCACGGCGCAGGACCGGGGAACGTTCATGTTCTCGGTATAAACGGGGATGGGATAACCCGCCGGCCTGGCCGGTCCGGCGGGCAGGTTGGGTTGATACGTTAACGTGGTCGAACAGCCGGTCAGCAGCAACGCTGAAAAGATAAATAGCGCCAGAGAACAAATTGACGCGGCGTTCAGGCAAAGCATCAAGCTGGCGCGGTTTTTTTGGATTTCGCCGGAAGACATTTTAGTCGGCGAACTTTTCTGCCAGCCACAAACGAAGTAAATCAACGACTGCTTTCTTTGCTCCTTCGATGCCCAATCCGTGCGTCGTCAGGCCAAGGCTCGGCACGTGGGCATAGAAATAACCCGCCGGAAAATCCTTGTCCGTGACTTTTTCAAACAGGATGCCGAAGTTCATAACCAGACTAAACTAACCGAAATTTCCGCCACCGCCAAATGGTTTTAGCGCCGGAGGTGCGGCATAGGTATAAAATCGTCGCCTGCCAAAAGTATAAAGATTAGGTGGATAAACTTCTGCATCGTCGCTCAACAGCAAGCATACCGCGCTTATTTCTTGCCCTTGATCTGTCCGCAATTTTTTATCTCGTCCTAATTCATTTCTTGTTTCTACTATTTTTTCAGCCGTCTTGTCGAAAATCATCGTTACTTTTAATTCGCCATACATTCCGAATGCAATATCCGCGTAATTAAAGTGGAAATTTGGGTAAAATGGGCGAACACCATTGTCTATTATATTATCATAGAGAACCACAACGCATGGTGTTTCCAAGCTGGACAAATTCTTAGTTTGGCCTAACGCACCATCAATCAATCCGCGTATTCTTTTCCCAATGTTCTTTTCCTGGGTCGGAATATCCAAGCATTGTTTCGATCTTTGAATGATTTCACGCTCTTTATCATTCGGACACGCTTCTTTGACTTCCGCAAAAACGTTTCCAAGTGGAGTGGAGATAACAAAATCAGCAGTTCTTTTGTTTTCCTCCGTTTGAATTTTCTCAACAGAATAAAGCCGTTGCTCGCAATATTCTTGGAAAAGCAACTCTGACTTCGTTGGTGGATTCATTGTTCACGCCGTTGCCAGATTGTCTTCCAGCATTTTCGAGCGCGCGGAATTTTCCGCCGCTTCCGCCACCGCCGGATTTTCCAGGACCTTGATGGGCTCGTAAAAGGTGTTGCGCTGGACCGGCGTGCGGCCAGCCTCCCGGATGGCCTTGAGCATATCCGCCTCGGTCTGCAGTTGTGGCGAGGTCGCACCGGCCATGTGAAAGATGTGTTCTTCGATGATGGTGCCGTGCAAATCGTCCGCGCCGTAGCTCAGCGCCACCTGCGCCAGCTTGAGGCCCAGGCCAACCCAATACGCGGTGATGTGGTCGAAGTTGTCGAGATAGACGCGGCTGACGGCGATGGTGCGTAGTGAATCGAAGCCGGTCGGCGGTTTCTCGACCGGGATGTCGTTGTCCTCGGGCTGATACGCCAGCGGCACGAAGCCGGTGAAGCCGTGCGTTTCGTCCTGTAAGGCGCGCAATTGCCGGAGATGATCCACGCGGTCGGCGAGGCTTTCGACGTGGCCGTAGAGCATCGTACAGGTGCTGCGTCCGCCCATGCGGTGCCAGGTGCGATGTACATCCAGGTATTCCTCGGCGGATTCCTTGCCTTTGGCAATCGCGGAGCGAACTTCCTTGCGGAAGATTTCCGCGCCGCCACCGGTGAGCGAATCCAGTCCGGCGGCTTTCAATTCAGTCAAAGTCTCTGGGACGGATTTTTTGGCGAGCCAGGCTAGGTGCAGGATTTCAATCGCTGTAAAGCATTTGAGGTGCAGCCTGGGACAGCTGCCGTCCCGGCGGCGGGTTTCTGGATTCGCATTATCGGAATTCGCCGGCAAGATGCCGGCGCTCCCGGCATTCAGCGCTTTGAGCGCCTTCAGCATGTCGGTGTAATAGCTGAAGGGCAGGGACGGATGCAGTCCGCCGACGATGTGCAGTTCCGTGATGCCCAGCCGCAACGCTTCGCGCGCTTTCTGGACGATTTCCTCGACGGAAAACTGGAAGCCATCGGCGTCGCGTTTCTTGCGGGCGAACGAACAGAACTGGCATGACAGGATGCAGTAGTTCGAGTAGTTGACGTAGCGGTTGATGATATAGCTGGCGCGGTTGCCATTTTTTTTCTGGCGCGCCAGGTCCGCGATGGCGCCGACGGCATTCAGGTCCCTGGACTCGAACAACCGGAGTGCGTCGGCTTCGGAAATGCGTTCGCCGGCGGCGACCTTGTCGTAAAGGTCGCGCAACCCACTGCGTTGAACGAAAAAATTCATTTTTTACGTGGCCGCCGGTGTGAATCGGCGGGCCCATCCGCGCTTTGAAAAGCGCGGCTACAGGGTTAGCAGCTTTCGGACAACAAGGCAAACTCACCGTACGGCAGACGTCACGCCTGTTCTGCGCTGGTAATGCGCCCAAAATCGTTCATAGTCAGGCGAAGTCAGGCGAAAGACCTTCACGGGCAGCGGGATGAATTTATGGAAGAACAGATTTTAAGATTGCTGGGCCGGCGGGATTATGCGCCGGCCAACGTGCCGGAATTGCTCCGGCATCTCCGGCTGGCGCCTCAGCGACAGCAGGAATTGCAGGCGGTGCTGCGCCGGCTGGAACAGTCCGGCCGGATCACCCGCACGAAGGGGAATCGTTACATCCTGTCGCGCGAGGCGGACCTCGTTCCGGGCCGGATTCGCGTCAATCGCCAGGGGAAGGGCTTTTTGCAACCGGACGACCCGGCCTTGAAGGAGATCATGATTCCGCAGGAGGCCACCGGCACGGCGCTCCATGAAGATCGTGTGCTGGTGCGGCGCGATGTCCGGGCGAAGCGGTTGAGCCCCGACCGGCTCGCACAGGAAACCGGCGTGGTGATTCGCATCCTGGAACGGAAGCGGACACAGATCGTCGGCACCTTGCAGCGGGGCCGCGAGTTTCTTTATGTGATTCCCGACGACCCACGCATGCCGCACGATATTTATGTACCACCGCCGCGCGATGTTGGCCGCCCGGCCAACGTTGGCGACAAGGTCGTGGTGGAGTTGCACGAATGGGAATCGCGGCACACCAACCCGGAAGGCGAAATCACCGAGGTGCTCGGCGCGCCGGATGAGGAAGGGGTGGACATGCTGTCGGTGCTGCGCCAATACAACCTGCCGTTGCATTTTCCGAAGGAGGTGCTGCACGAAGCGCGGGCCATCGGGACGGCGGTTTCGCCACACGAACTGGCCGGGCGCGAAGACTGCCGGCGGCATGAGGTCGTCACCATTGATCCGGACGACGCGAAGGATTTCGACGACGCGATTTGCCTGCAGCGGGTTGCGCCGGGGCAATGGAAGTTGTGGGTGCACATTGCGGACGTGTCGCATTATGTGAAACCGGGCACGGCCCTGGACAACGAGGCGCGCCGGCGGGGCAATTCCACCTATCTGGTGGACCGGGTGATTCCGATGCTGCCTGAGGCGTTGAGCAACGAGCTGTGCTCGTTGAAGCCGGACGTGGATCGGCTGACCAAATGCGTGGAGTTTCTGGTGTCGGATGAGGGCCGGGTGCTGAAAACAGAATTTTATCCGGCGGTGATTCATTCGCAGCGCCGGTTTACCTATCGGGAGGTGCTGGCGGTTTTGCAACGAAAGCCTGAGGACCGGATTGGACAGATGTTGCACGACGCGAACACGCTGGCGCAGCGGATCCGCCGGTTGCGGTTCAAGGCCGGTTCGCTGGACCTGGATTTTCCTGAAATGAAAATCCGGCTGGATGATCATGGCCGCGTGTCACGCATCGAAAAGGTGGAGAATGATGTTTCCCACCAGCTGATCGAAGAATTCATGTTATTGGCCAACGAGGCCGTGGCGGGCCGGCTGATGGCCCGGAATGTGCCGGCGATTTACCGGGTACACGAAGAACCGGACGAACGGCGATTACAGGAATATCGCGAGGAAGTGCTCAGCCATCACGTGCCCTGCGCGAATTTGGCCAAGCGGACGGAAGTCCAGAAGCTGCTGCAAAAGCTCGACACGATTCCCATCGGTGCCGCCCTCAAAATCGGGTTTCTCCGGTCCCTGATGCGAGCCCGTTACGCCATCGAACCGCTCGGTCATTATGGGCTGGCCAAGGCCAAATACACCCATTTCACGTCGCCCATCCGGCGGTATGCCGACCTGGTGGTGCATCGCGCGCTGTTCCAGAAAGGGCATGGACCGACGCATTCGCTCAAGGAAACCGCCGAACATATCTCCGATACCGAACGCAATTCCGCCGACGCCGAACGGGACAGCAAGGACGTGAAGTTGTATGCCTTCCTGAAGGCGCAGCTCAAGTCGCCGAAACCGACGCCGTATCCGGCACTCGTGATCGATGTGCGCAATTTTGGTTTCTTTGTGGACGTGCCGGGGCTGGCGATGAGCGGGCTGGTGCATCTTTCCCTGCTGGAGGACGATTTTTATATGTTCGATTCCGAGCGGGGCCAGTTGGTCGGCCGGCGCACCCGCCGGATCATCCGGTTGGGGGACAAGGTGCGGGTGCAGGTGGCCAGGGTGGACAGTTTCAAGAAACAGGTGGATTTTCGACTGGCCCGGGATGAGGGAACTGAATCAGGTCGTCCCGTGAAAGGGCGTGAACCGGATTTTAAACCCCAACGGAAGCCGGCGGCCCGCCCGCGCCGGAATTGGCGGTAGAATGACGTTGTCGTAAAAGTCGAGAAACTCGCTGCGTTGGCGGAAGAACTCTCAACATTCAACTTTCAACGCCCGACCTCCAATGGTTTGGCGCAGTTGGGTTTCATTGAATGTTCGATGTTGAATGTTGAGCGTTGAATGTTCTCTAATTTCAACGTAGCCGGAATCCACCCTGAAACACCACCTCCGCCACGGTCACAATCAAAAAGACGGCGCTGACGAGGGCGTTGAGCCGGAAGAAGGCGAGGTTGATCCAGTTCAGGCTGCGGCGGCGGGCAATCCAATGTTCCAATACGAGGCAACCGACAATGATGAACCAGCCGGCGAGATACGCGATCCGGAACCGGCAGAGCAGTCCGAAGGCGAACAGCAATCCGCACATGAACATGTGCGCCAGAAATGCCGCCTGCAGCGCGTTTTTCGGCCCCCACGCCACGACCAGCGAATGCAAGCCGTGTGATCGGTCGAACTCGTAATCCTGCAGCGCGTAAATGATGTCGAAGCCGACCAGCCAGAGGACGACGGCGAACGCGAGTGTGAGCATTTGGAGGATTTCCAGTGTTGAAAGGTTGCCGCCCTTTACCGCCAGCCACGCGCCGACCGGCGCCAGGGCGAGTGAAAGTCCCAGGAAGACGTGCGTGTAATCCGTGAACCGTTTGGTGAGCGAATAAAAACAAATTACCAGCAATGCCATGGGCGAGAGATAAAAACAAAGCGGGTTCAGACAATAACTGGCAACGACCAGGCCCGCTCCGCTTGACAGGCAAAGTGCCCATGCAAGCGCCAGGGAAATCTGGCCGGTGGGCAGATGGCGTTGGGCTGTGCGCGGGTTCAATGCGTCGAATTTGCGATCCGCAATGCGGTTGAAGGCCATGGCACAGGTCCGGGCGCAAACCATGGCCGCGAGAATCAACCCGAAAATTCTCCAGCCCGGCCAGCCACGATTGTCGCGCGCGGCCACGACCATCGCCGCCAGCGCGAACGGCAGCGCAAAAACCGTGTGCGAGAAACGGACGAACGAAGCCCATTTGTTAATAAGGGAAAACATTCAACATTTAACATTCAACGCCCAACATCGAAGTGTCATCCGGCTTTGCCGGAGGTGTATTGGACGGGACTGGCAGGCTTATGAACCTCGCCTTGTGCATTTCGCCTGGCGGTCTGAATGCTTGAATGGAAAATACGGATCAATTCTTCGCATTCACCCAATACAAATAGCAGTGTGGTCTCATTTTTTACCCAGGCCTTTCGTTGGATAAGTCGCGCCCAGCGGCGGGTTTCGCGCAGTTCCTTGAGACAGATTTTTAGTTTGTGGATGAAGTCCTCGCGAGATTCCGCAGCTTCGGCTTCGCCATGGTTCGGATAGGGCGACGTGCCCGAACGCAAAACCTGCCCGGCAATGTGATTGCCAGCGCGTGTGGTCGGCAGGCTTTCCGACAAATCAATCACCGCCGAGGCAAATTTCAGCAACCGGTCTTCAAAATCAAACTTCCGATTTGCTCCCGCACCTTCGTTGAATTTCCAAACCACCGCCTCCAAATCCTTGGGAGTTGAATGTTGAATGTTGAATGTTGAGCGTTTCCCATTTTTGATTTTCATTCCTTTTCCTCGCTCCAGCGCGGCACCAGCTTTTGCGGCAGGCCCAGATGGTCCAGCACGCGGGCCACCACCGTGTCCACAACTTCCTGGATGGTTTTCGGATTCGAGTAAAAACCCGGGTTCGCCGGCAGAATGGTCGCACCGGCCAGCAACAGCAGTTCCATGTTCCGGACGTGGACGAGGCTCAACGGCGTTTCGCGCGGGACAAGAATCAGCTTTCGCTTTTCCTTCAGCACCACGTCGGCGGCGCGGAGCAGGACATCCTCGCTGTAACCGTGCGCGATGCGGCCCATCGTGCCCATCGTGCAGGGGATGACGACCATGGCGTCGGGCGGGTTCGAGCCGCTGGCAAACGGCGCGTTCATGCTTTTCACATTGTGCAGTTTCGTTCCGACGTGAAGTCTCAATCCGTCCGGCAATTCCTCCGCGATGACCTGCTGTGCATAGTTGCTGAGCACGACGTGAATTTCATGCGCGTGCGGGTCGAGGCTGTCGAGCAGGCGTTGCGCGTAAAGCGCGCCACTGGCTCCGGTGATGGCGACCAGGATTTTCACTCCCACAAATGATGACGGTGTCATTCAATTGCGGCAAGCACAACAAGGTTTCCCTGTAGGCATATTTACGATATACGATTTGCGATTTACGCGATTTGCCCCAATTCGCACGTCAATCGTAAATTGTAAATGGAGGCGAAACAGCTTGAGTCGGCTTTTTCATTCCGCACAATAGTGATGTGTTCAAGTTTGCCGGAATCATTTTTGCCGTTGTGCTTTTTTGCATTGTCGGCGCCGCCCGTCCGTCCGCCGACAGCCAATCGCCATCATTGAGCTGGGTCAACACCAACGTCGTTCAAAATCCGTTCGGGCCGCAGCCGGTCAAGCTGATGGCGCCGGTCGCCCCACCCAACGCGCCGTCCGCCCCGGTGGAAGAGTGGCAGCCGCCGCCGGCCCCGAGGCAGGCACCAGTCAAGCCCGTCACGACCTGGGTTTCCCTGGATAATTGGGCGGCGCAACACGGCGTCGGCAAACCGCACCTGTTGTCGAATCTGCCGGTCACCACCTATGCGGTGGGTTCTTCCAACGGCGTCATGGTCCTGGCCATTGGCAGCCGGGAAGCGGCCTGGAACGGAATTGAAATCCACCTCGGGTTTGGACCGCAAATCATTGACGGTCAGATTTTCCTGTACGGGCCCGACCTCCAGAAAAATCTGGAACCGCTGCTCTGTGACCCGCCCCTGGTACTGCCGCGGACCGATGGGATCATTGTCATCGACCCCGGCCACGGCGGGATGAATAGCGGCACGCACAGCATCCTGGACGGGCGGTTTGAAAAGGAATTCACGCTGGATTGGGCGCTGCGGTTGGCGCCGTTGCTCGCGCAGGAAGGCTGGCAGGTTTTTCTCACGCACACCAACGACGTGGATGATTCGCTGTCCAATCGCGTCGCGTTCGCCGAGGCGCATCACGCGAATTTGTTCATGAGCCTGCATTTCAATTCGCTTGCCCCGGATAAAAGTCCATCGGGGATTGAAACTTATTGTGTCACCCCCACCGGCATGCCGTCGACCATGACGCGCGGTTACGGTGATTATTGGTCTGATAATTTTCCGAACAACGCCTTCGACGCCCAGAATCTGCAACTGGCCGTCCGGTTGCAAGGCACGTTGCTGCGCGCCACGGGGATGGAAGATCGTGGCGTCTGCCGGGCGCGGTTTATCGGGGTGTTGCATGGACAACACCGTCCGGCAGTGCTCATCGAGGCGGGCTTTCTGTCCAATCCGGGGGATGCGCGGCAGATTGAAACGCCGGCGTTCCGGCAGAAGCTGGCACAGGCCGTCGCGGACGCTTTGCGGCCGGAACCGGAAATTGGAGGTCAGAAGTCGGAAGCCGGAATGCCTGAACGGGGCGCGAACAAGCTTGCGTGGCCGTAGCTTTGTAGCAGCGGACGTAAGTCCGCTCTAATGACATTTGAGCCGACTGACGTCGGCTGCTACAAGACAATTTCCTGCGTGCCATTGGGTAAGATCACCCGGCTGACGGGTAAATGAAATGCCGGTGAAACCGCGAAGAAATGCGTGATATCGCAGCCTATCCTTGGATTAGGCATCATGCTTTGCCCCCAACGATACAAGAATCGCATCGCATCTCTGCAGCTTGGCCTTCGCACGGTCGAGCAGTCGCACCGATACTCCCAAGAGCCGTCGTGAGCACCACAACAACAACTTGCTGTAAGAAAGCAAACACCACCAAACAAACCGACTCTGTGCTTGCTGTGCTCTCTCTGACGCTCGCGAAGCAGCACGAGAAAATATCCCCGACGCTCTTGATAAGAGCGAACCCATCTTGGATGCCCTCCTACTACTCTGTGCTGCACGGTTCGCTTCCTTTGCCCGCCGCGCTACTCGTCCACCACCCCAGCGATGTTTGGTGGCTGTGATGGTAAACATCAGAACAATAATGATAACAGCCGTAATGAATGAACCGGCGTCCATGATGCCTAACAGATAATAGACGGCCAGTTGTGTCGTCTATCATTTTTCATGTTTTTGACGCGATTTTGCGGTTAAGCTTCTGTCCAGCACCGTAGGTGCGGCATCTTTGTAGCACCAAAAGCAAACCTATCTCAAGCCCCATCGGGGCGATATACTCCGCCTTCCACGATCCGCTTGAAATTTGCCTGAATCAGAATACTTCGCTCCTGACGGAGCTTAAAAATTGATCGCCAATTTTCTACAAATATGCCGCGCCTACGGCGCTGAACGGCGCGGTGCGCCCTACCTGAACGAGATTCCTTCGCGTTTAAGCAGATTGCGCTTCCAATCCAGGCCGCCGGAAAAGCCGCCGAGTTTTTTGTTCGCGGCGAGTACGCGATGGCAGGGGACCAGAACCGGAATCGGGTTCGCCCCGCACGCGCCGCCGACCGCCCGGACGGCCCTGGGTTTGCCGATTTGCCGCGCGATTTCGCCGTAGCTTTTTGTTTTGCCAGGAGAGATTTTTCGCAACGCATTCCAGACGCGCTTCTGAAATTCCGTGCCGACCGACAGGTCGAGCGGCGGCAGTTTTTTCGCGGTGCGTCCGGCGAGGATGCTTTTCAGTGCGGCTTCCGTGGCTCGATGCCAATGGGAAATGGTGTTGGCCGGGACGGTAGGGACATCGCGCTGCGATGTCCGGACGCCGCGGCCCGTCCTCCGCAGTGGCTCTGCTATGGAGGGTGGACGCGGCGTCCCTACCTTGGGGAAATTCAGGCTGGCCAGGCCTTTTTTGGAATGATGCGCGACAAACCGGCCGACGCGCGTGGGAATGGACAGTTCAATGGGATGACTTTTCATGGGAACACAGATTAGTGGTTGCGGACAAAAAGTGAAATGACGCCCAGGAGAATCACAAACAACACGACCACCAGCACAATAAACCGGTTGCGGGCAACGCGCTTTTCGTAGCGCAACGGGCGCAATCCCTGGACGCCGCCGGCGGCAAGATACGTGACCAGCCGCGGGTTGGACGTGGTGGGCCGGCGGAAATGCTGGCGAAAACGCTCAAAGAACCCGGGCAAATCATATTTGCGCACGCCCAGGTCGTTGAATTGATCGGGCGTGGCGGTTTCGTTGGTGGTTCGAAGTGGTTTAACCTCTTCAAACACCGGCTCCGGTGCGGCGTGAGCGGGGGCTGGCGGGGGCGTGCGGGCGACAGTCGCACCGTGCGGCACGGCGGTGGAACGCAGACGCGGGACGGGCGTGTGTTGCAACTGGTTGTCGAGCCGCTTGATTTCAGCTTCGAGCGAGGCGATCTGGTCGTTCAATGAGCGCGCGCGTTCGGAAATCGGGTCGCTCTTTTTTGGCTTTTTCTTCTCGGACGCCATACAACCTTCAACGGCCTTAATGCCGCAACACCAAAATTGCCACCAACACGCCGAGCGCGCCCAGTGCCACCAACACCAGCGGCCAGGTCATGGCCAGGCCGAATTTGCACAATTGTCCGAAACTGGCATCAGCCAGCGGTGACGCGGCCGCCGACGGGGCGTTTTCAGTCTGGGGTTTTTCCTTGGCCGGGCCGGACAAGACGGGGACTTTCAGCCGCGCCGCATTCCATTCCATGCGCGCGTTCTCAATGGTGGTGAGCCCGCGGGTGAGTTCGATGCTGAAATTTTCCTTGGTCCATACCTCATCGTGGATGGCCTGGATTTTTCTGAGCGCGTCGCGGAAATCGCCGATGGTCTTGACCATTTGTTCGGCGTCGCGGCGGGTGTTGAACTCAGCTTCCTCGAGCAAACCCAGTCCGCGCGTCAAACTATGAATCATTTCCTGCCGGCCGGTCTGAAATTCCGTCTGGCGTCGGCGCAATTCCTCCAGGGAGGCGCGTTCACGCTCCAAATCCTCCTGCGCGCGTTTCAGTTCGGCGAGTTTTTGCTGGGCTTCGACCACTTTGCGGTCCACCTCCTCGCGCGTCGGCGGGCGGAGCGGGTCGCCGGCGGCCAGCCCGGGCGTTTTATGCGCCTGAAAATCGGTGTCCACAAACTCGGTTGCGTCATAATCAGATGCCATAAGGCGACTCTAGTCCCGCCCGGCGAAAGTGTAAAGCGATGTTTGGGCTTGTTATTGCGCTGCCGGGGTTTTAGAGTGACGGAGTCGGTAAACGCGGTGATTTTCACATGATTGAATTGATTCAGTTTCCGTGGAGTCCGTTCTGCATCGTGCAACGCCGCATTCTGGAATTTTCCGGCGTCCCCTTCAAAATCACGAACATCCCCGGCACCGACCGCTCCTTGGTCTGGAGACTTACCAAAGAACGCTACTATGGCGTCCCGATCATCAAGCACGGCAAAAACGTGGTGTTTGAACTCAACGATGATTCCCAGGTCATCGCCAAATATCTCGACAAGGAACTGGAACTTGGGCTTTTCCCGCCCGAACTTGAAGGCGTCCAATCCATTCTCTGGCGCTACATCGAAAACGAGATTGAAGGCGCGGGGTTCCGGTTGAACGACATTTACTGGAAGGAGCGCATACCGAAAGCCAGGCAGGTCCATTGGCTGCGCCATAAGGAACGCAAATTCGGGCGGGGCTGCGTCGACCAGTGGCGTGCGCAACAGAACGACTGGCTCAAGTTGCTGGAGCAAAGGTTGTTACCGTTCGAGGAAATGCTCGCGCACAATTCGTTTTTGCTCGGCCAGCGACCACGGTTTGTGGACTTCGATTTGTTCGGGATGCTCGAAAATTTCCTTTATTCCGGCCACTACGAACTGCCGGCGGCGCATTCACAAATCGAGGATTGGCACCGCCGGCTGTCCCGGTTGAAAAGGTAAAATGGAAAATTTACATCATTTTTGCACAAGGCGGCTTGTGTTTGCCCGGTTAAGTTTTATTTTTTGCGTTTTAAGTGAAAAATTACATCATTGATACCAACGTCCTCCTGCACGATCCCAATTCGCTGCTCAGCTTCGAGGAAAACGCCGTTTTGATTCCCATCGAGGTCATCGAGGAAATCGACCGGTTCAAACGCGAATCGTCCGAGCTGGGCCAGAACGCGCGCATGGTGTCGCGGATGCTAGACGGATTTCGGGGTGAGGGCCGTTTGAGTGAAGGGATAAAACTGCCCAACGGCGGCAAATTGAAAATCGTTTTCCAGAAAAACGGCCACGTCAACGGCGACGCCCATTTCAACGGCAACAGCGTGGACAACCGGATTCTCTCGTTCGCCGCGTCCATCCAGAAGGCGCAGCC
>JBEKTH010000062.1:0-18495 GCA_049516255.1 Verrucomicrobiota bacterium | reverse complement strand
GGCGGCAACGCCGTGACGGCCTTCATCGTCATGTTCTCGCTCGCGCTGTTCTTCGGCATCGCGATGGTCCTGCCCATCGGCGGTGCGGACATGCCGGTGGTCATCTCGCTGTTGAACTCTTTCACCGGCCTCGCGGTCGCGGCGGATGGTTTCGCCATTAACAACCTCGCGATGGTCGTCGCGGGAACGCTCGTTGGCTCCTCCGGCACGCTGCTCACGCTGCTCATGTGCAAGGCGATGAACCGGCCGGTCACGAATGTTCTGTTTGGCGCCTTCGGTTCCGGCGGCGGTGGCACCGCCGCTGCCGCCGGTGTCGCGGGAACTGTCAAACCGATCCAAGCCGACGAAGCCGCGCTGCTGCTCGCCTACGCGCAGCGGGTCGTGGTGGTTCCCGGTTACGGCATGGCCGTGGCGCAGGCGCAACATCAGGTGCGCGAGCTGTCCGACGAGCTCGGCCAACGCGGCGTCGAAGTACAGTTTGCGATCCATCCCGTCGCCGGCCGCATGCCGGGCCACATGAACGTCCTGCTGGCCGAGGCGAATGTGCCCTACGACCAGCTCCAGGAAATGGAAGCCATCAATCCCTCGATGGATCGCGTGGACGTCTGCCTCGTCATCGGCGCCAACGACGTCGTCAATCCCGCCGCGCGCGAGGAAAAGAGCAGCCCGATTTACGGCATGCCCATCATCGAAGCCGACCACGCCAAGACCGTCATCGTGATGAAACGTTCGATGGCCAAGGGCTTCGCCGGCATTGAAAACCATCTGTTCTACAAGGACAACACCCGGATGCTGTTCGGCGACGCCAAGGCTTCGTTGAACGCGCTCATCGCGGCGGTGAAGGCGGGCTAAAACCGCTTCCAGCCAAAGGCGGAAACGCCCCGGGTGGCAATTCTCAGCGATGTACTTCCAAGCGGTAGAAGCGGTTGGTCATGCCGGTCGCGGTCAGGTCGGTTGGATCCGTAATCGTGACGTTGACATACTGATCGGGCGGACTGCCGACGGGCGCGGATTCGAGAGCGGTGGCGCCGGCGAGGCCGGCCACCCAGCCGGTGGCGCCGGTGTAAGTCATCAACGGCGTCCAACTCTGGAGCGAACCGGAAAATTCAACCACATAGGTGATGTCCGTCGCCGACGTGTTGCGATTAAATTGAAATTGAAATTGATTTCCTGAAACGTCGAAGGCCGTCGTGCTGTCCGGGTTGTTCGTTGCGTTCGGATCCATGGCCAGGGCGTATTTGAGCAGGTTGGGAATGCCGTCTCCGGTCGGGTCGGCCAGATCGCCGGCAATGGCCGGGTTATTGGCATTCGTGCCGAAGTATTCATAGAGCCAGACGTCGCTCGGGTCTTCGAGAATGGTGAGCGTGGCGGTGGATTGCCCGCCCAGGCCGGCCCCGCCGGCGGGTGCATTCAACGCCAGATTGATGGTGAGGTTCGGCCCGGCCAGATGACTGTCCAGGATCGGCACGTTGAAACTTTTGGAAGTTCCGTCACCGTTGGTCCAATTCAACGTGCCGGAAACGTCCGTATAATTCGTGCCGTTGACGGCCGTGCCACCGGGCACGCTGGCATACGAAACGGAAACCGCGCCTTGCGTTCCGCCCGTGCGGTTGACCGTGATGGTCGCCGTGCCGCCGGATTCGGAAACGGAGTAATTGGGCGCATTAAAGGCCAGGGTCCCCGCAAACAGGCCGAATACGGAAAACGAATACTGGCTGCCCACATAAACCTTGCCGTTGACGACGGTGGGTAATGCGAATTTGACACAACCTCCCAGCAAATCCCGGTTCCCTGGCGCCTGACTGCTGTTGTAGAGCTCCGTGGAGAGGTTGGTCGAGTAGGCGACCAGCACGCCGGGGCTGGTCAAACCGGTGGGCATCTGCAGCGCCCAAATGACGCCATTGCTCGCGCCATTGGCCGAGACGCTTGGCGTGGCCCCGGGAAAATTGAACGTGTTCGTGCTGGTGAAGACCGCGCTGCCGGAAAGGAGGCCGTTGGACAGGGAAAAGGATTTCATTTTATCGCCGTTGGCCGCGTAAAAGAGGCTGCCGTTGAAATAGGCCGGCGTGTCGAAGGAACCGTTAATTTTGCCGCTGACGGTCTGGACGACAAAATCCACCGTGCCGGTCGCGTCATAGTGATTGTTGTTGGTGGTCATTTGATCGCGGTTGATGAGATAAATGACCCCCTGCTTGCCGGCGCCGACGAGCATGTGCGGAAAATTTCCGGGTTGATTGGGCAGCAACATTAATCCTCCCGAGCCCAAATCCGTGTCGTTGAGCGCCAGGTTTGACTGATTATAGGGCGTGAAATAATCCGTGACGGTGAGGCTGCCGGCACTCGACAATTTCATGAAACTGTCGCCATATTCCGTTCCGCCGGAATTGTTCGTCGCGGTAAATGTGCCGTTGCCGACTTCGAAGAGCAGGTTGTTGCTGGAATCCACGGCCAATCCGCCGCCGCCCATCCAGATGCCGCCTTCGCCGGCGTTGGCGCCGTAGGCCGCGGTCGTGGCATTGGGCGTGGTGTTGAAAACGTAATTCGTGAGCTGGGTCAGGTTGGTCTGGTTGAAGCCGATGATCCAGCCGTGATAGGGATCGGTGTCCGCATAGCCCGCATACGCCACATACACGATGCCATTCGCCAGCGTCAACGCCGGGCGCTGGTTCTGCTGTTGCGGGTTGAAGACCGATTTGCCGCCGCTGCTGCCGACGCCGGTTCCGGGAAAGGTGGCGCTGACCAAAACCGGACTGTAGGGCTCTTCCGTTCCATTCGTGATGTTCAGCGCATGGAGCCGGTGGAAGTAATTGGTGACGCCGCCGGAGATTTCACCCGTGAATGAGTCCGCGTAGAGCGTGCCGGAGGCCAGGTCAATGACCGGCGTTCCGGTGATCCCGACTTCCGGAATGATGTCCGTGTAGGCGTTGCCATTGTAACGGGTCCCAAAATTTTTGTTGGTAAACGTGGCGGTGGTCGTCACGGCCGCCGGGCCCAGGTTGATTTGCCAGAGCAACCCGTTCGTCGGTCCCGAATTGGCATCGGCGTCGAACGCATAAACACTGTTATGCTCCGTGGCGATGAAGACGACATTGTGAATGCCCTGCCCCGGGATGGACAGATGTGAAACGTACAGGGGCTGGGCATAAACGTAGCCGTCCACCGGATTGGAGAACAATTTGCCGAACGTGTTCGTGTTGACATTCGCCGGCATCAGCAGGGTTTCATTCAAATTTTCCCCATCGCGGGCGTTGTCATTGTGGTACGTCAGCACGTTGACTTGCGCCTGGGCGGATTCGAAGAACGCTGGCAAAAACGCGCAGCTCACGAGGAAAAGGGAAATGAAACGTCTCATGGAGACTTCTTATCTCCAGTTTAGGGGAGGTTGTTTGGGATAACAAGGCGAAATTGTCATTGCGTCCTGGCGTCTTTGCGCGAGATTAACCACCGCTTTATGAGCAAAAGTTCCAGTACCACGATTCCGGACGCCCGGGGCCATTTCGGGCCTTATGGCGGGCGTTTCGTTCCCGAAACTCTCATCCATCCGTTGCAGGAACTGGAGGACGAATATCGCCGCGCCCAAAAAGACCCGGCGTTCAAACGCGAGTTTGAGTATTACCTCCAGGAGTTCTGCGGACGCCCCACGCCGCTTTACTTCGCCGAACGGCTGACCCGGGAACTCGGCGGCGCGAAGATTTATCTCAAACGCGAAGACCTGCTCCATACCGGCGCGCACAAAATCAACAATTGCATCGGCCAGATCCTGCTCGCCAAGCGCATGGGCAAGGCCCGTATCATCGCCGAAACCGGCGCCGGCCAGCACGGCGTTGCCACCGCCACGGTCGCCGCGATGTTCGGCCTGAAATGCGTGGTCTATATGGGCGCGGTGGATTGTGAGCGGCAGGAGCTGAACGTGTATCGCATGAAGATGCTTGGCGCCGAGGTCGTGTCCGTGAAGGCCGGGCAACAGACGCTCAAGGAAGCCATCAACGAAGCCATGCGCGACTGGGTGACCAATGTCCGCACCACCCATTACATCCTCGGCACCGTCTACGGCGCGCATCCGTATCCGGTCATGGTGCGGAATTTCCAGCGGGTCATCGGCGACGAGGCGCGCCGGCAAATTCTCGAACAGGAGGAACGCCTGCCCGACCTGCTCATCGCCTGTGTCGGCGGCGGCTCGAATTCGATGGGCCTGTTCTATCCTTTCCTCAGGGACAAATCCGTGAAAAAGGTGGGCGTAGAGGCGGGCGGTGAGGGCATTGAGACCGGCAAACACGCGGCGCGGTTCCAGGGCGGCTCGCTCGGCGTGTTGCAGGGCACGCGTTCCTATCTGTTGCAGGATGAATTCGGCCAGGTCCAGCTCACGCACAGTGTCAGCGCCGGACTCGATTACGCTGCCGTGGGGCCGGAACACGCCTGGTTGCGCGACCAGAAATGCGTGGAATACACCTACGCAACCGACGCTCAGGCGCTCGCGGCGTTCATGAAACTGGCGCGGCTGGAAGGCATCATTCCCGCGCTGGAAAGCGCACACGCCATTGCCGAAGTCATGAAACGCGCGCCGAAGCTGGGCAAGGACAAGCTCATCATCGTGAACCTGTCCGGCCGCGGCGACAAGGACGTGTCCCAGGTGGCGAAGAAGGTGAAGTTGGAAATGCCGAAGTGATTTTAATCCGCATGATCTTTCATGAAAGAAGAATCAGAAGAACATCCGCCGCGCGTAGTCATTTCTTACAGCCACAAGCCTGATGAACATGCCGAACGGGTTTTAGCTATCGCCCAGCGATTGGCAAGCGATGGTGTCGACGTCGAAATTGACAAATGGTCCGTCCGGGAAGGGCACGACCTCAACGCGTTTATGGAGCGGATGGTCACCGATCCCGCCGTTACAAAAGTTCTGATCTTTTCGAACAAATCGTATGCGGAGAAAGCGAACGCGCGACAGCAAGGTGTTGGCACAGAAGCGCAAATCCTTTCGGCGGAATTATACGGCAAAGTGCAACAAGAAAAATTCATTCCCGTCGTTTGTGAATTTGAAAATGGCCAAGCTTCCTTGCCCGCATTTCTCAAAGGACGGTTATACGTTGATTTTTCGAGTGCCGAAGCTGAAGCAACAAACTATGAGCGATTGCTCAGACGAATCTTTGATAAACCTGAACATGTAAAACCAGCGGTTGGGAAGCCTCCGGTTTTTATTACTGCCGATACGATGCCAGCTAATCCTCTTAGCGGAAAAATTCGAGCGTATCGAGAAGCGTTGCTTTCAGGGCGAGCGAATACCCACGTTCTCCTAGATGATTACTTGGAGCGATTCTTCGAAGAACTCGAAACACGCAGGATTCATGCAGAGGAGAAAAAACCGTTTGATGAAATTTTATTACTCTCGTTGGAGGGGCTGAAACCATTGAGAGATGATTTCATTGAAATGTGTGATTTGTGGCTTCGGTCACCCGACAAGGCAGATTTTGTTCCTCGCATCGTTCAAGTATTGGAGCGGTTGTGTGATTTGGGGCAATGGCCTCCGGACGTACAACAGTGGAACGACCGGTGCGGTGAGAATTTCCGCTTCCTCTTGCACGAACTTTTTCTCTGTGTCATCGGGCTTCTTTTGCGGCATCAACAGTTTTCAATGATTAAGGAAATATTCGAAACGCGGTTCGTGTTGTCAGATTGTGATAAACCACGAGATATTAAAGGTGGCTCGTTTAATATTTTTTATGCGCACTCGGAGATCCTTCAAACGCGGAATCAGCGCCTCAATCTCCATCGCCTTGACCTTCAAGCAGACTTGCTCAAAGAACGAGCCACCTCGAAAGCATTGCCATTTCATTGGCTTCAACAGGCGGATTTGTTGTGTTTCGTACGTTGTTTGATATTCGACGCCGACGAATGGCCTTGGTATCCTAGGACATTGTTATATGCGCGTTGGCGTTCCGGCTTTGAAATTTTTGAACGGGCAGAGAGCAAATCATTTTATAAAAGACTTGCAACTATTTGGAACGATTTATCTCCGGAAGAATTTAAGCAGAAATTTACCGATGTGTTGGCAAAATCTCGCGCTCAAAATTGGAATTTTGATTATGTGCGCGGCGATTGGGGTAAATGGCTGAATTTGGACAAGCTTGGCACAAGGGCCTAAGCAAGACGCGGATGTTGTAACATTTTTCGTCCTGCGTTCGTATTACTAGCATTGAACTTTTTTCGAGTCCAATGGGTCTAATAACCACGAAGGAAGAAAGAAGAGTTATGAAATACCGATATGCAACAGGTGTCACTGTGTTGACACTTTGTCTTGGCGCTGCCGTGGCCCAGGCGCAGTATTATTATTTACCCCCCGGCGCCGGCCCGGAGTTTCGTTTGGGCATTGGCCCGTCGTTTTTCGAGGATGGCCGGCTCACTCAATTTGGCGGCCCCGTTTCCAGCAAGGTGGATTTCGATACGGGTCTGGCTTTCGACGCGGCCTTGGGCTGGAACTTCAACAAATATGTGGCCGCGGATTTTGAAACCGGCTTCATTGGCGCGAAAATCAACAATGTGCCGGGATATACTTCGGACAACTCGCGCCTGTACAACGTGCCATTTCTCTTCAACGTCACGCTGTCCTGTCCCATTCCCCGCACCAATCTGACTCCCTATGTGGGTGCCGGCGTCGGCGGTGCCGATGTCGTCTTTGACACCGACAATTTCAATGACGGGGTAACGACCGTTACCGGCAGTGAAAATGACGTGGTGTTTGCGGGGCAGGTTTTTGCGGGATTGCGTTTCCAATTGACCGGCCGTTTGTCACTGGACCTGGGTTACAAATACTTTGCCACCGGCGATCCGACCTTCAGTTATCCGCCGTCTCCCAATTTTGATGTCGGCTTTCGAGGCGCCCGGACACATTCCGTGATGGCGGCGCTCAGGTTTGACTTCTGACTGACAGAAATGTTCCGTCTGTCCAGCTTTGCAATCTGAATGCGCCCGATTATTTTAGCCGGTGATGGATGCGGCACGACAACTACCGCGGTTTGCGCCGCAAGGCTGGTTGGGATTGTTCCTGCTGGCGTTGTGTTGGCCGTTGAACTGGGCGCTGCCGGGCATGCGGACCGCCTACCTGTTCTTCCCGTTGTGGCTGGGCTACATCCTCGTGGTGGATGCGCTGGTTTGCCGGCGCGCCGGCGCCTCGTTGTGGACACGCTCGCGGAAGGGGTTTGTGCTGCTCTTCATCCTGTCCGTGCCCGGTTGGTGGCTGTTTGAAATCATCAACCGCCGGACCGGCAACTGGGAATATCTTGGCGCCGGCACGTTTACACCGTTTACGTACTACGCGCTCTGCACGCTGTCGTTCTCCACTGTCATGCCCGCCGTGTTTGAGACCGCGGAACTGGTGCGGACATTCCGCTGGGTGAAATTGTTTCCCGCCGGCGCGCGGATTCCGGACTCGCCGTATGTGAATCTGAGGATGCTGTTCATTGGCCTGGTCATGCTGGCGTTGACCCTGCTCTGGCCGAAATGCTTTTATCCCCTCGTCTGGATTTCACTGGTATTGATCCTGGAACCGGTAAACCGCTGGCTGGGCCGCCGGCATTTTCTGGAATGGCTGCAGCACGGCGACTGGCGGCCGGTGATTTCGCTGTCGCTCGGGGCGCTGATCTGCGGATTCTTCTGGGAGATGTGGAATTACTGGTCGTGGCCGCAATGGATTTATCACACGCCGGGCGCGCAGTTCCTGCACGTCTTTGCCATGCCGCTGCTGGGTTATGGCGGTTACATTCCCTTTGCGCTGGAGCTGTTCGCGCTGAAAAATCTCCTCTGGCCGCGCGCCCCTCAATTGGAACTTTACCGGTCTTTCAGCGGCGAGGTGCATCCTCCGGTTCCGGTGGCAGGTAGGTGATGATGCGGGCGCTGCGGCGGAAGGAAAAATAGGAGTAGGTCCATTGGAACAACACGACGAGGCGGTTGCGGAACCCGATGAGGAAAATCAGATGGATGAACAGCCACGCCAGCCAGGCCGGGAAGCCGGACAGCTTGATTTTGCCGATCATCGCCACCGCGGCCGATCGCCCGATCGTCGCCATGGTCCCCTTGTCCCAATACTTGAACGCCGGGCGTGCCTCCGGTTTTGGACCCAAACGGAGTTCGTCCCGGATAGTTTGCGCCACATGCCGGCCCATCTGCATTGCTGCGGGCGAAACCCCGGGCACCGGATCGCCGTCGGCCTTCAGAACCAGTGCCAGGTCGCCGATGGCAAAGACCTCCGGATGCCCGGGCACGCTCAAATCGGGATTCACCTTCACGCGCCCGGCCTTGTCCAGTTCCACGCCGAGCCTTTTGGTCAGCGGCGAGGCGGAGACGCCCGCGGCCCAGAGAATGTTTCCCGCCCGGATGATTTCGCCGTCGGCCAGTTCCACTTCGCCGGGGGTGATGTTCTTCACCGGGGTCGAGGTGCGGACCTGCACGCCGAGGGCTTCAAGCTGGCGCTTGGCACTCGCGGACAGGTCCGGAGGCAGATGGGAGAGCAGCACGGGGCCGCTCTCAATCAGGATGATGCGGGCCTGGGTGGGATCGATTCGCCGGAAATTGCGTTTCAGGACCGTCCGGGTGAGCTCGGCAAAAGCGCCGGCCAGTTCCACACCGGTCGGCCCGCCGCCCACGATGACGATGGTCATGAGCTTGTCGTGCTCGGAGGTGTCTGTCTCGTTCTCGGCCTTTTCAAAGGCCAGCAGGATGTGGCTGCGGATGCGCAAGGCGTCGTCGAGCGTTTTCAGGCCGGGGGCGAAAGGTTCCCATTTCGGATGGCCGAAGTAACCGGTCCGGCCACCCAGGGCCAGCACGAGATAATCATAGTCCAGCGTGTTTTTTTCGAGGACCACCTTTTTCCGCGCGAGATCGAAGTTGGTGACCTGGTCGAACAGCACGGTGATATCGGGCCGGTCGGAGAGGATGGCGCGGATGGGCTGGGCGATGTCCGGCGCGGAAAGGCCGCAGGCGGCCACCTGATAGAGCAGCGGCTGAAACAAATGGTGGTTCGTCCGATCCACCAGGGTCACGTCCGCGTCGGGATGATGAAACTCCTTGCAAAAGGTCAGGCCGCCAAAGCCCGCGCCGAGCACCACCACGTGTTTTTTGCCTCCGTCCACAGGCCCAATTTGAATGAACGACCGGACAATGACAATCCGGCAGATCCCTCCACCGAAGTAATTATCGCCACCCCGCTTTTTTATCGTCGGACGGGCATTTCCGGGGTAACGTCCGGCGATTCCAACATGGCATCGAGCAGCGTAGACCAGGCCAGAGTCGTTGCCGGTATGTGCGAGAAAGGGATGTGGCGGGAAGTACAGGCTTTTGCCCAGCAATGGCGCGACGCCAATCCGACCGACCCCCGCGCATATTATTATCTAGGTGCGGGCCTGAGCGGGCTGCGCCGGTTTTCGCAGGCCGAGGCGGCGTACCGGCAGGCCTTGAGGCTGGACCCCACTGATTTCGAAGTGTGGACCAGTCTTGCGGAATTGTTATTCAAGAAAATGCGGCTGCCGGAGGAGGGGCTCCACTGTCTGGAGCAGGCCTTGCAGGCCAATCCCCGCCACACACTCGGCTGGTTGAGCCTCGCCCGGCTGGCGGGCAGAATGGGGTGCCACGACAAGGCCTTGGCCTGCGCCAACCAGGCCATCGCCCTGGACCCGCAACTGGTGGAAGCCTACCTGTCCAAAGCCGCCGCGGCGCGGGCGCTTGGAAAACACGAGGTCGTCAAGGAAGTTTGCCATGGCTTGGCGGCCCTCAAGCCCGAAAACTTCCGGCGGGCTTCCTGAATTACTGTAGCGTCGAGCCTGTGACTCGAATGAATCGGCGCACGGTGCCGACACTACAATCCTGAACCCGGCGGCTTGTTTTACAGCCGGCCATCGGCTAGTTTCAGGCCGTGATTTACGACGCGTCATTGGACGAGTTGCTCCAGAAAGTCTGGGACGGCCGGCGCATCAATCCCGTCGAGGCACTCCGGCTATATCAGCTGCCGCTGGAGGAACTCGGCGCACTCGCCGACCGTCGCCGCCAGCTCGCCAAGGCGAAGGATTTCGGCGGGCGCGGCAACGACCTTGTTACCTACATCGTTGATCGCAATGTCAATTACACCAACGTTTGCAACGTCTATTGCAAGTTCTGCGCCTTCTATCGCGTGGAAAAGGACGACGACGCCTACGTCATCACCTTCGACGAGATGGACAAAAAAATCGAGGAAACCATCGCGCTCGGCGGCACGCAGATTTTGATGCAGGGCGGCCATCATCCCAAACTCACAAAGCAGTGGTATCTCGATTTGCTGTCGCACATCAAAAACAAGTTTCCCGGCTTTAACATCCACGGGTTCAGTCCGAGCGAGTTCATCCATTTCCGCGAGGTGTTCAACGAGCCGCTGGTGAAAATCATCGGTGATTTCAAAGCCGCCGGACTGGGTTCGATTCCTGGCGGCGGCGGCGAGATCCTGGTGGACCGCGTGCGCCAGCGCATTTCGCCGCTCAAGGCGATGAGCGACGACTGGCTCGAAGTCATGGACGTGGCGCATCGGCTGGGATTGAATTCAAGCGCGACGATGATGTTTGGTCACGTGGAAACCATCGAAGACCGCATCGAGCATCTGGAGCGGCTGAGGCAGCAGCAGGACAAGTCGAAAGGTTTCACCGCGTTCATCTGCTGGACGTTCCAGGCCGAACACACGAAGCTCAAGGCGCCAACGGTGGGCGCGTATGAGTATTTGCGGACACAGGCGCTGGGCCGGATTTACCTCGATAATTTTACCAATGTCCAAAGCTCGTGGGTGACGCAGGGCCAGGAGATTGGCCAGGTGGCGCTCAAATTCGGCGCGAACGACCTGGGCAGCATCATGATTGAGGAAAATGTCGTGTCCCAGGCAGGCACGACCTTTCGCATGGGCGTCGCCGACATGAAACGGTTGATTCGCGACCTCGGCTACGAACCGCGTCAACGTGACAACTGGTATCGGCTGGTGAATTGAACGTTACTGGACGTTGAGTTGAAGGACGGTGATGGAGTCAGCCGGGAGCGTGTAATCGAACACGGGCTTGATGTCCGATACTTCGGTGGTGACGGGCACCACGTTCGTTGGATTGTCAATCGAGTTGTTCGCATCCGGTGCTGCGGCCAGCGTGGTCGCCGTGCCCGTGGGTTTGAGGTCGCCGCCACCGTTGATATCCAGTGTCAGCGGTTGCGGCGCTGGCCGGGGATTTACCAATTTAATCAGGATTGCCCCGCTTCGGCTGTCCTTCGTCACCGAGTAGTGGAGCGTGGTATCGTCGAGCGAAGCCTTGAGGATTTCATCTCCGACGTTCCGGCTGAACATTTTGATCGCATGGTAGCTGGGCGAACCATAACACCGGAGTGCGTCGTAGCCGATGAGGTCGGGCCGCCATTGCCTCGCGCCGGGACTCACGTTCACCAACAGCGGCGCATAACATTGCATTTTCACCACGTCCGAGTTCCGTTCCATCGCGGTCATCCAGGTGGCGTCGCCCAGCGCGGCGGTCATGTTGGCGGTGGGTGGTTCCTTTTCCGAGCGCCCGTTCCAAGGGGGGAATGAAGTGTCATACGCGGCCCATTCCCCGACGAAGATTTCCGGGCCTTTCCGGTCGTAGTCATCAAAATGCGCCGGATCATTCAGGAACGTCCGGGCGGAACGGTAGTAATGCTCATCGAGTACATCGGGCTGGCGGCTGTGAACGCGCTTTGATTCCGGTTGTTCCGTGCCGACGGTGGAGATGCATTTGAGCTGGGGATATTTCGCCTTGATGGCGTCGAAAAATTGGGCGAAGCGCGCATCGTAGGAGCCGGATCTGTCAAACTCATCCTCGTTGCCGATTTCAACGTACTGCAAGGGAAACGGCTGGGGATGGCCGTCCTTCGCACGCTGCGCACCCCAAGTCGTGTTCGTGTCGCCGGTCAGATACTCAATTTCGTCGAGCGCATCCTGGACATAGGGTTCCAGATCAGGACCGGGATTAACATGCTGGCCGCCGAGCGAATATCCGGCATAGACCGCCAACACCGGCTCGGCGCCCATGTCCTCGCCCCAACGGAGAAACTCCAGCAGTCCCATGCCGTCGGTGGAACGGTATCCCCACGGGCCGCGATGGCCAGGCCGCTCGCTGATGGGGCCGATGGTTTTCTTCCAATCAAAGCGGGTCGCAATGGTGTCGCCTTCCACATAATTTCCCCCGGGAAACCTCAGAAACTGGGGTTTCAAGTCCACCAGCATTTGCAGGAGATCCGGACGAAAACCGTTTGGCTGGTCGCCCCACGTCGGGGGAAACAATGAAACCAAATCAAACCAGACCGTGCCCGGACGGTCGAGGGTGAGGACGTAACACGCCTGGGCGGTCGGTTTAACCTTGCCGGTTTCCAGAATGACCTCGTATTGCTTCCAATCCGGCGTCAGTCCGGACACCTTGCCCTTGGCGTAAACTGTACTGCCGTCGTTGCTCTGAATGGAGACGATGACCGACCCCGAAAATCCCGGCGCAGCCTTTGCATAAAACGACGCGCGGTAATGGGCCGCCGGTTGGACCGGAATTCCCCAATAACCACCGTTGGCAATGCCGGCGGGATGGCGTTTGGAGGCTTTACTCACTTCGACCCGCAGACTGACCGGCAGCGCGTCGTCGAGCGGCTGGGACGGATCCAGCGCCATGGTGGCGGCTGTACCGTTGCCCGGCACAACGGACCAATGCACGGGTGCATTGGGGTTGTCCAGGAAGGCCCGGTTCTGGACCAGCTCGCCATAGAGCCCGCCGTCATAGCTATGATTGATCTCTTCAGTCATCAGCCCGTAAAGCATCGGACTGACCGTGGCGACGGGGTTTCCGGCTTCAATGGTGAGCGTGGGATTGGCTGCGCCGACGGAGGCAATGGCGCAAACCAAAAGCAGAATTGAAATTTGTTTGGTCATGGTTGCTTGAATGCCAGCCGGCCGGATCACAACCGGCGTTCTGGGTTGAGATTGCGTATCATTTCCTATGCTTCAAGCAAGAGTATTTTTTGATTGCGAGGCAAAGTACCAAAACCACGGTTGGAGCAACGGGGTTTCTGACACCAGAATTATTTATGGATTTACAACGGATTTTTGCGAAACTGATGCCCTGATGAATCCGTTAATCAAACTTTTGCTCGAAGGCGGCGGCTTGAGCACGGCCCAGATGGCCCAGGTGCTCAACCTGACCGAAACCGAGGTCAACCGCCAGTTGGATCAACTCAAAAAAGACCGTCTTCTGCTGGGCTGGCGGCCGGTGTTGAATCTGGCGGACGAGGACGCCGGCGTCGTGCGGGCCGTCATCGAAGTGCGCATCACGCCCGAACGCGGCGGTGGTTTCAACCGTTTTGCCGAGCGCATCAGCCGGTTCGACGAGGTTGAGTCGTGCTATCTCATGTCCGGCGGGTACGACCTGCTGGTGTTCGTCAACGGGTCGAGCCTCCAGAAAGTGGCGGGGTTTGTTTCGGAGAAACTGTCGACCATCGAAGGCGTGCTGTCCACGGCCACCCATTTTCTGCTGCGTTCCTACAAGGAACAGGGCTTTCTCCTGGACGTGAAATCCGAGGAAAGCAGCCGGCTGAAGGTCACGCCGTGAAAAGCCGGGAAAAACATTCAACTCCCAACATTCAACATCGAATGAACGTCGAATTGCGCACTGGGACATTGGGTCCCGCGGGGCGGGATTGAATGTTCAATGTTCCTCATTTCCAATTAATTTGATTTAGCAATGGACACCACCCGCTTCATCGCCCGCCACGTCGTGAACCTGCCCCGATCGGGCATCCGCGACTTTTTTGAAGTGGTTTCGAAGATGCAGGACGTGATTTCGCTGGGCATCGGCGAGCCGGATTTCGACACGCCCTGGCACATCCGTGAGGCGGCCATTTACGCGCTGGAAAAGGGCAGGACCCATTACACCTCAAACCTTGGCCTCCTGGAACTGCGACGGGCCATCAACCGTTACGTGGAGAAAAACTTCGGCGTGAGCTACCGGCCCGAGGATGAAATCCTCGTTACCGTCGGCGTTTCCGAGGCGCTCGACATCGCGTTTCGCGCCCTGGTGAATCCCGGCGATAAAGTGATGTTCCATCAGCCTTGCTACGTGAGTTATCACCCGAGCATCACGTTGACGCATGGCGTGGCGGTGCCGGTGCCGACCTATGCGAAAGATAATTTTGCACTGACGGCCGAGGCGTTGGCCGCCGCCTGGCAACCGGGCTGCAAGCTGCTCATGTTAAACCTGCCGTGCAATCCCACCGGCGGTACGTGCGACCGCGCACAGATTGAGGCGATTGCCAAATTCTGTGTCGAAAAGGACCTGCTCGTGCTGAGCGACGAGATTTATTCCGAACTGACGTTCGAAGGCGGCCACGTCAGCATTGCCAGCCTGCCGGGCATGCAGGAGCGGACAATTTTCCTGCATGGTTTTTCCAAGGCATTTGCGATGACGGGCTGGCGCATCGGTTACGCGTGCGGGCCGGCCGCGTTGATTGAGGCGATGATGAAGGTGCACCAGTATTCGATGATGTGCGCTTCCATCATCAGCCAGGAGGCCGCCATCGAGGCGTTGCTGCGCGGCGAGGATGGCATGAAATCCATGCGCGAGCAGTATCAGCGGCGGCGGGATTTCATCGTGCGGCGGTTCAATGAAATCGGCCTGAAATGTCACCTGCCGCGCGGCTCGTTCTACGCGTTTCCGTCCATGGAGAAAACGGGGCTGAAAGAAACGGATTTCGCGGTGGGTTTGCTGCAAGCCGAACACGTCGCGATGGTGCCGGGCTCGGCGTTCGGCGCGAACGGCGCCGGTTTTTGCCGGGCGTGCTTTGCCACCGGTTACGACCAGCTCATCGAAGCCGCCGACCGGATTGAACGTTACGTGCAAAAGCTCGCCGCGAAGCGATGAAGTTTCTTAGCCGGCGCGTCGCAAATTGACTGAAAATTCCGCTTGCCGGCAGGATGCCAGCGCTCCCGTTGAAGGTTTTTCTTGCTGGCGGCGCGGTTTGTCGGAGACTTCGTATTTCCAAAGCTTGTGGATAAAGCCTTTTTCACCGAAACGCGCCAACGCTGGCTGTTGCTCCTGTTGACGGCGTTCACGTTTTTCATCCTGCTCGGCAGCCGCGCGCTCAACGAACCCGATGAAGGCCGTTACTCGGAAATCGCGCGCGAAATGATCGAGACCGGCGATTGGGTCGTGCCGCACCTCTGGTATCTCCCACATCTCGACAAGCCGCCGATGACCTACTGGCTGGTGGCGGTTTCGATGAAACTGTTCGGCCAGAACGAATGGGCGGCGCGCCTGCCGCTTGCGCTGGCGGGCATAAGCGGCGTGTGGGCGGCGTGGCTGCTCGGCGGCTCCATTGGCGGGCGAAGAGTTGGTTTTTGGAGCGCGCTGATCCTGCAAACGAGCCTGCTTTACTTCGTCATGGCGCGAATGCTCACCACGGACATGTTCCTGACCTCGTTTAACACCTGGGCGATTTATTTTTTCTGGCGCAGCTGGCAAAGCCTGAACTCCGAACTCCGAACTCCGAACTCCGAATTCTTTGGGTGGCATCTGGCCGGTTGGGTGGCCATCGCACTGGGCTTTTTGACAAAGGGTCCGATTGCCCTGGCCATTCCGCTCGTCGCGCTGGCGGCGCTGATGGTTTGCCGCTGGAAAAGTTGCGGAGCCGGGAAGCTTCTATGGGGTGGCCTGACCGCCGGACTGGCGCTGTTTTTGGTTTTGGCGCTGCCGTGGTTCCTGGCGGTTTTTCGGCGTGTGCCTGAGGCGTTTCATTACATGGTCTTTGGCCAGGCGGCCGGCCATCTGTTCGGCACCACCATCAAAAACCGCGAGGGCGGTCCATTGTATTTTTTCGGAATTCTCGCCGTCGGACTTTTGCCGTGGACATGGTTGCTGGGCTGGCTGTGGCGCCGGGTGCAACCGACCCCGGCTTCGGATGCCGGGTTGCAAAAAGACGCGTGGGTGATGTTGAACGTCTGGGCCTTTTTCACCTTCGTGCTGTTTTCGTTTTCGCAGGCCAAACTGCCCGCTTACATTCTGCCAATTTTTCCGGCGCTGGCGGTGATGCTGGCCTGGCGGTTTTTCGGTGATGAACGCACGACCCGGCCGGTCCCGGCACCGGTATGGCGGTTTTGTCTCGGGAGTGCATTGTTGTTGCCGGCGGTCTTCCCGTTGGCCATGGCTTATTCCTTCCACAACCCGCTGCCCGGATGGATGAAATGGCAAACGCCGGTCGCGGTTGGAATGGGTCTTTTCATTTTGTGGCTGGCGCGAAAATGGAAACCGTCCGCGTGCGTCGCCCTGACCGTGGCCCTGATGCTGTTGAGTCTGGTGGTGACGGTGGCCGAAATCCCCTTGTTCCAGGGCAGTCTCAGGCGCAATTCGACACTCAAGCCGCTGGGTCTTGCCCTGCGGGAGAAATGTCAGCCCGGCGATGTGCTGGTATGCTGGGGTGATTTGCCGGAAGGACTGGCGTTTTATGCTTATCCGACGGTTGGCATGACCAACCGGCCGTATTTCGGCGGCATGGATCTGACCCAGGTGCCCTTTGAATTTCCCGGCAACCAAAAGCGGCTGGGTGATCTGCTCTTGCCGGACGACGGCGCGCTGGCGCATTTGCTGGCGGAAGATCGCCGCGTCTGGGTTGTCGGTTTTAACGACACCGTGGAACGTTTTCTGCAAAATCACCCCGCCACGCCGTTGAATCGGGTGACCAATGTCGGCCAATGGAAAGTGTTTGTGAATCGTTGAACGCCGCCCCGGCGGAAACGCGGCGCATTTTTCTTGCTGGCCCAGATGATTTGCTCAAAAATTTCGGGAATGACAAAAGTTCTGCTTCTGGGTTTGGGCCGCTGGGGCGCCAACCATTTGCGCAATCTCAATTCCATGCCCGTCGAGCTTTACGTGGCTGAAGTGGGCGCGAAACAACTTGAACCGGCGCGCAAACTCGGCCTGCCCGCTGAACGGCTCACGACCAACTACCAGGACTTCATCGGCCGGGTGGACGGAGTCGTCATCGTCACGCCGGCACAAAGCCATTTCGCGCTGTGCCGGGAATTTCTGGAGGCCGGCAAGGATGTGTTTGTGGAAAAGCCGCTGACGCTGGCCGACCACGAGGCCAGGCGACTGGCCGAACTGGCCGACCAGCACAAACGCATCCTGCAGGTCGGCCACATTCTGCGTTTCGACCCGGCGACCTTGTGGCTGCGCGACGCGGTGTCGGCCGGCCAGTTTGGGCGGGTAAACATGGTGCGCGGCCATTTCGGCGGGTTCAAACGCCCGCGCAACGACAGCGGCGTGATGTTCGCCGACGGCATCCATTTCGCCGACCTGTTCAACTTCATTCTCGGCGCGTTGCCGAAGAGCGTGCTCGCCATTCACCACGATTTCATGGGGCGCGGGATCGATGACGTCTCGTTCGTGTCGCTCGAATACGACACGCCGCGCGGCAAAACCTGGGCGACGGTCGAAAACGATTATTTCATTCCCGGCAAATTCCGTGAAGTGATTGTTTGCGGTGAACAGCTGAGCGCGGTTTGCGATTACAACGTGGCGCAATACAAGATCAAGACCTACGAGAACCAGCACGTGCGCGAAGGCAACGATTTCAAAGGCATCGAAGGGGCGGTGCATCAGATCGAATGTCCGCCGGAAGAGCCGTTGCTGGCCGAGTTGCGGGCGTTCGTGGATTCAATCCAGACGCGCAAAACCCCGCGGGCCGACGGCTGGGCCGGTTACGATGCCGTCCGCGTGATGAACGCCGCGCTGGAATCGGTGAAAACCGGCAGGACCGTCCAGATTTAATTTAGCCACAGATGGACACAGATGAAACACAGATAAAGGCACTGAAGGATTATTCACTTCAGCCGATTACCGAACAAGTCATCGGGGCGGCGTTTGAAGTCTACAACGTGCTTGGCTATGGGTTTCTTGAAAAAGTTTATCAGCGCGCCATGCAAATCGAAATTCAGTTGCGCGGCGTGAAGGTTGAACTGGAGCCTTTGATCGAAGTTCAATTCAAAGGTGTGATCGTCGGTGATTACGCCGCTGATCTGTTGGTCGCGGATAAAATCATTGTCGAACTTAAAACCGACGCCGTTTACCAAGCCGTTCACGAGGCGCAACTGTTAAACGAACTTCGCGGCACCGGCATCAGGCTTGGCTATTTGATCAACTTTGGCCGTGAGCACGTCGAGTATAAACGAATGGTCTTTTGAGAAAATCTGTGTTTCATCTGTGTCTATCTGTGGCTTAAAACCTTTATGAGCAAAATATCGTTATCCAAATGTTTCGTGAATGCCGAAGTCGAGGAGGCCGCCTTGCGCGCCATCCGCTCCGGCCAATACATCCTCGGCAAGGAATCGCAGGAGTTTGAGAAGGAACTCGCGGCCCACACCGGCACCGCCCAATGCGTTCTGGGTTCGTCCTGGACGATGATTGTTTATCTCCTGCACCAGTTGCAAGGCGTCGG
>JBEKTH010000061.1:0-19894 GCA_049516255.1 Verrucomicrobiota bacterium | reverse complement strand
CTCGCTGCGGATTGATCTGACGCAGTTGTATTACCTGGCAGTGGCCCTCCGCGTTCATCCGATCCATTTCCTGCCCAAAATGGATTGGAGCAAGCCGGTCAAAGCTCAAATTTATTCCCAATGAAAAACTCGCAAAGGACGTATGGAAACCATTCCAGAAAACGAAACACAAACCACCACGCCGCCGATTGAGCGACTCGCCTATTCCGTGCAGGAAGCCGCCGATATGCTGGGCGTGCATTATTTCAGCATCTACCGGCTGATTCAGCGCGGCAAACTCAAAACCTGCCGCGCCCTTCGGGGCAAATTGCTCGTGCCACGATCCGAATTGATAAAACTTCTGCAAACCGATTTGAGCTGAATTATGAACTACTACGAAAGACCCACGCCGCTTCAAGAACAGGCCAATGCCGAAGCCATGCAGCATTTCGCCGAACATCTGAAACAGTTCAAAGCGAACTGTGATGCCATTCACAATATCGAGTCCAATCTGCCAGCGACAACAAACGACGCCTCCAGAGCCGCCCTGCAATCGTCAGGCCGCGTCATTCAGACCGACGACGGCACGCAATGGCAACATGACGTTGATTTGACGAAAATCACCTCCGTCTGCCACCGTCACACCGCGTCAGGCTTGGAATTCGCGGTGGTCGAATGTCTGCCGTTGAAATCATGCGAGTTGAAGGAAGTTTTGAACAGCGGCCATGATGCGAGAGAAGTGTTGCAGACGTTCGCGCGTGACCAGCGGCAAGTTTTGAACCTTTGGAAAAACGATGTGACGGCTCAGGTTAGGGAACATCTTGATGAAAAATATCCGCACCAGGACATGAGCATTGTCGTCGAGTCGTTTGACATCAAACTGGCCCGCGACATTTCACGCCGGGAATCGCTTGTGCAAAATCACAGTCGCGGTGTTAGAATTTGAACGATGTGATTTTGTGCTTTACGGCTAAAACTTGCACCCGACTTGTAACCCGGATGAAAAATTTTGGATTTTATGAGACGACAAGAGAAGACATCGAAATGCGGATAATAACCAATGAAATCAATGGCTTTGCAATGGTTGCAAAAGGAAAATAAAAGCTGCTAAAAATAGCTAAAATCGGTGTTTTTGAATTAAAAGGGCACTGCTCTACCAACTGAGCTACCAACCCCTCAAAGGGCATCATCCTAAAAAAGCCGCCGGAACACGCAAGGTTTTTCCGGTGTCAAAGGCCGCTGGCAGCCCGCATCGGCCGGGTACCCGCCGCCACCCGAACGTTTTGTAATTTGTTTTTTCCAGCATTTGGGCTAAAATAGATTCATTAATACCGCCACTTGCGTGAAATTCTGGGGCGTGCGCGGCTCGATTCCGACACCGGGACCGAAAACGGTGCGCTTTGGCGGCAACACCTCCTGTGTGGAAGTCCGCAGCAACGGTCATATCATCATCCTCGACGCGGGAACGGGATTGCGGGCGCTGGGTCAGTCCTTGCTGGCCGAATTCAAAAACCAGCCGCTCAATCTCACACTGCTCCTCACCCACACACACTGGGACCATATTCAAGGCCTGCCGTTTTTCGGGCCGATTTATGATTCGCGCTGCCGGCTGCGGATTCTGGGTTGCGAAGGCGCGCGCAAAGGCCTGGTCAGCGTGCTCACCGGCCAGATGGAAAGCACCTACTTCCCCGTGCCGTTCGACAAATTGCCCAGCAACATCGAAATTGAGGAACTCAAAAAGTACGATTTCAAGATCGGTTCCGTGCGGGTGCGGGCGCAACGCGCGCACCATCCCGGCACATGCGTTGGCTACCGGCTGTTCACACCCCGCGGATCGGTGGCCTATTTTCCCGACAGCGAACCACGGCCGGGCGGCGAGGACCGGGAAATGATTCAATTTCTTAACGGGTCGGACGTGTTGATTCTCGACTCGCAATACGACGCCTTGGAATACAAGCGGCACGCGGGCTGGGGCCACGGTTGCGTGGACGACTCGGTCGCCGTGGCACTGGCGGCGAAAGTGAAACGCCTGTGCCTGTTTCATCACGACCCGGAACGCAGTGACCAACAGGTGGACGCGTTCCTCAAACACGCGCGCCAGCTCGTGTCCGCGCAACGGGCAAAATTGAAAGTGGACGCCGCCCGCGAGGGAATGGTGATTCGGCTCGGCGGGAAAGGTTGACGGATTTTGCCAGCGAAGAACGCGAAGCGAATGGAGACAGTTTGCAGCCTTTGCTTGATGACCACGCCATTCCAGTGTAACGCAAATTTCTGTGGACAAACTATTTGCCTGAAAATAGGTTTAAATTATGAATCCGGATAGGCTGAATACCCAGCCGCCCATTATCTGTTAGACCTCATGGACCCACTTGCTACATACGAACAGCGTTTTGCAGGCGTGCGAAGACGGTTTGAACTATACTCGGATCATCTCGCAATCCATGGTCGTAAATTCGGTGCGACTTTTGATGTGCGCCACGAGTTATCACATTTAAGTGAACAGTTTGATCAGGCTAGGATTCGTGCACCATTATTTCATGGCGGATTGATCCTTATCATCATCACGTTGGTTGGGGTGGTCATTCTCGGCTTCAACGGTGGCCTGATGATGATGCCTTTGGTCGTTATGGGTATCATCGCAGTTATGGGTATAGCCTGTGTTCTAGTCAGGCCACGGCCTTTGCGTGTTTGCATGTTTAAGAATAAAACGGGAGACTATGTATTTGAGATTGTCGGTGCAGGGCCGGACGCTGGCCGAGTTGAACAATTCATATCATTGGTCACGCAGCAGGTACAGCGAGCAAACCTTGAGGTCTAATACGAGGATAGGCTGCAACTTTTCTTAGCGCCTTTTCCTCCTTCGCTCCCGCCTTTGTTCTACTTCGCCGCGGCAGGCCGCTTCGGCGCGACCAGCG
Source organism: Verrucomicrobiota bacterium (assembly GCA_049516255.1). Classification (GTDB taxonomy): domain Bacteria; phylum Verrucomicrobiota; class Verrucomicrobiia; order Limisphaerales; family UBA11358; genus UBA11358. Next base: position 17,000 of record JBEKTH010000061.1, on the reverse strand, counting down.
CGCGACCTCATTTCGGCTTTTCCCCGTAATTGATGGCCATGGCGCCGCCGAGCAGATTGATGACGCGCACGTTTGACAGGTTCAGGTCCTGCATTTTCTCCGCGACCCCCTGTTGCGCCGGGTAATGTTTCAAGGATTCGAGGATGTAGGCGTAGGCATCCGCGTTGCCACTGAACAGCCAGCCCATCAGCGGCACGGAAATCTTCAGGTGAGTGAAATAAATCGCGCGCCACAGGGCATTTGGCGGCTTGCCGAAATCCAGCACCACCAGCCGCCCGCCGGGCCGGGCAACCCGGAGCATTTCCCGCAGGCCCGTCTCGCAACTGGACAGGTTGCGCAATCCATAACCGATGGTGACCGCGTCAAACGAGTTGTCGGGAAAGGGAAGTTGCTGAGCGTCACCCTGCATGAATTTCGGATTGGCCACTGCGGATTGCGGCTTTTTTAGACGGCGCGTTTCCGCGATTTGGAGCATGGCCTGGCTGAAGTCAAGGCCGGTCACTTCCGCGCCACCCCGGGCCAGGGCCAGCGCGATGTCGCCGGTGCCGCAGCAGACATCGAGCGCGCGTTGGCCGGACCGGACGGCGGCCAGTTCCACGACGCGATGCTTCCAGCGCCGATGCAGGCCGAAGCTCTGCAGGTCGTTGAGCAAATCGTAGCGCCGGGCAATGGCCGCAAAGAGGTCACTGACCTTCGCGGCGCGTTGTTCGCCCGGGGCATAGAAGACATTGCTCACGGCCACAGTCTAGCAGAGGGGCCCGCGCCGAAGTCAAAGCCCATAAATTGTGCTTTGCGTTTATGGCCATTTTTGGTACAGACCCTGCTAACAACACGGGTGTGAAATTTAAATTACCGTTCCTGGCTGAAAAAACGGAAGAAACGCAAAGGTCACGTATGAGTGTCAATGCCCCTACACCGTCGGCAGGCACACCAGCGGGTGCCCCGCCGAAAATTTTGGTGGTGGACGACAACGAGGTGATCGTGAAAACGATCTGTCTCAAGTTGAAGGGGGCGGGTTATCACGTGGCGACGGCCCAGGACGGCGCGGAAGCCATGTCCGTCGTGCGCATGGAAAAGCCGGATTTAATCCTGCTCGACATCACTTTTCCGCCCGACGTTGCCGGCGTGCCGTGGGACGGTTTTCGCATCATGGAATGGCTGCATCGAGTGGATGAATCGCGAAAAATCCCCATCATCATCATCACCGGCGGCGAGGACGTAAAAAACAAGGACCGTGCCATGGCCAGCGGGGCGGTGGCCTTCTTCCACAAGCCGCTCAACCACGATGATTTGATCAAGGTGGTCCGCGCGACCCTGGCCAACGCACCCAAGCCGGCCTGAAATCAAGCTTGCCATTTCGGTTGGTTCTCCTAAACTGCTCCTCCGCTTTCGGAAGCGAGCGTAGCTCAGTCTGGTAGAGCGTCACCTTGCCAAGGTGAATGTCGAGGGTTCGAATCCCTTCGCTCGCTCCAATTTTTCCCATGTGGTCTTTTCGTCAGGTGTGAAAGCCGCTTGCTTTCAACCGTCCTTGCGCGATTATTTTGTCAATGTCGCTGCCAACTGAACCGGTCACCCTGAACGTCGAGCAGATTGGCGAGTTGAATCGGAAACTCGCCGACTTGCGTCATGACGTCAATAATTACGCCTCCCTGATTCTGGCGAGCGCCGAATTGCTCCGCCGCCGGCCCGAAACCGCCGAGCGGATGATGGCGAACCTGATTGAACAACCCCCCAGAATCATCGCCTCCATCAAGCAGTTCTCCAGCGATCTGGAAGCCGCGCTCCACATCACGCGGCCTTGAACCCCGCTCGCGGCTTTTGGCTTTAGCCGCCAAAGTTCCTCTGGCAGACTGCGCGTTCGATGGAACGAACCGAAGCGGAATTGATCGCCGCCGTGCTGGCCGGAGACGCCGCGAGCTTCGAACCGCTCGTCCAGAAATATTCCCCGCGCGTGTTTGCCACCGCGCGCCGTTACGCCCGGCGTGACAGCGAAGTGGAGGACATCGCCCAGGAGGTCTGGCTCAAGGCGTTTGACAAGCTCAAAGGTTTCCGCGGCGAGGCGCCGTTCGAACACTGGCTGATGCGGCTGACGGTCCGGACGTGCTACGACTTTCTGCGCGGCCACCAGCGCAATCGCGAGTCGGTTTTTTCGGATTTGACCGAACCGGAGGGCGACTGGCTGGAGCGTTTTGTGACGCAGCCGGAGACCGTCTCGGAAAACGCCGAGGCGGCGCGATTGCTGATCGCCCGCGTCCTGGAACGGCTTTCACCCCCGGCGCGGCTGATTATCACGTTGCTGGAAATTGAAGATCGCTCGGTCAAGGAGATTGCGGCGTTGACCGGCTGGTCGGTGCCGCTGGTGAAAGTGCGCGCCTTCCGGGCCCGCGCCGAAATGCGGAAAATTCTGGCCCAATTACCCAAAGACAAGTATCTGTAACCCCATCCTGCAAGCAGGCGTCTGATGAATCAGGTGTCCATGAACCCGGTTGAATTGCAAAGAAAATTGATCGCCGCCGCCCGCGCGAACCCGCCCGGCGACGGCGTGCCGTACGCGTTTGAAAAGCGCGTGATGGCGTTGCTGGCGGCGCGTTCCACGGAGGGCAACCCGGTCCTCTGGGTGCGCGGGCTCTGGCGGGCGGCGGTTTCGTGCACGGCCATTGCGCTGATGATTGGCGCCTGGGCCCTGTTCAGCCCGGCCACCGGTGCAAACGCCGTGGACCTCTCGCAGAGTTTTGAAAGCACGCTGCTGGCCGCGGTGGACCAAAGCGCGCCCGCCCAATGAATTCCTGGAAAATTATTCCCGCGGTCATGGTGATATTCGGCACGGGGGTTTTGACCGGCGGTTTGCTGGTCAATTACGTTGACCAGGGAAACCGGGGAAGCGGGCGTTTCGCCCTCTGGAAGGCAAATCCGCGACCACCCATGGCCGATCCGACGCAGGCGCAGCCGGGAGATTTGTCCCGCCCCCGCACGCCGGAAATGTGGCGGAAGGATTTTCTGGGGCATCTCGACGAAAAGCTCAAGCTGACGCCGGAACAACACGCGGCCATTTCCAAAATCATTGCTGAAGGCCAGGAACAGAATCGTGAAATCTGGACGAACGTCGCCCCGAGAATGCACCAGGAAATGGAACTGGTCCAGCAACGCATCCGGGAGGAATTGACGCCGGAACAGCAAAAACAGTTTGCAGCGTTGATCAAACAATCTCCGCCGCACCGCCCGCCGCACGACCAACACCCGCCGGGTTCACCGCCCGCCACCAACAATATCCCGCCTCCGCCGGACGGAACCCACGGTCCTTAGACGGATTTTTCCACCAGCAGCGCGCGGATTTTTTTGCGCAGTTCCTTGGTGATGGCACTGACCGGCCGGTTGCCATCCACGACGGTAAAGCCGTAATTCTTGCGTAATTGACGGAACGCCACCTGCATCGCCGTCTGGTATTTCAGGAAGCTGTCAAACATGTCGCGCGAAAAGCCGAGATCCATCCCGCTCTCCCAATAATCCAGCGCTGCGTTTTTGGCGAGATTGCGCTGCACCAGTTCCTGGGGTTCGACGGAGAGATAAAACACCGCGTCGGGTTCGAGCGCGATGCCGTACAAATTTTTCAGCCACGCCTCGTCCATGCCGCGCACCATGTCGCGCGCCATGAGGGTGTAAATGTAACGATCGGCCAGCACGATGAAACCGGCCTTGAGCGCGGGCAAAATCATGTTTTCCAACTGGTCGGCAAAGTCGGTCGCGTAAAACAAACTCAGCGTCGTCCGGCTCAAAATGTTTCCTTCCTGGGCTTTGGCCAGTTCGGAACTGACCAGCGTGGAATGTTTCAAACCCACCTGCACCGTCGCGTGGCCGCTGGTCTCGAGCCAGTCCACCAGCCGCGCAATCTGCGTGGAACGGCCCGAACCGTCCGCGCCTTCGACCGCAATCAACCGGCCCGACAGGTCCTCGAGCGGGACGCGGGGAATGCCGTGCCCGTAGTAACGGCGGTGTTTCTTTACCCCTTCAGGATGAATGACGGTCCTTTTCATGCGGCGGCCAGGTCCTCCTCGGATTCTTTAACCTTGTTGTCCGGCGGCAGGGGCGGGGGCAACGGCAGCGGGCGGCGGCGCCGGAACCGCGCCAGGTTGATCCGCTCACCGACGACCTTGCGCACGAACGTCTGCTGTTTCTCCACGTGCTGGTTGGCGTCAATCACCATGAATTTGAATTCACCGGCCATGCCCAGGTACTGCTCCAAAATGCGGCCCTGGAAGATGCGAAAGCTTTCATAGGGATCGGCTGAGAGCCGCAAATCCATGCCCGCCTCGAAAAACTTCAGCTTCGGGCGGCCTTCCAGGATGCGATTGAGCGACACCTCCAGATCCGCCTTGAAAAAGAACACAATGTCCGGCAGGGCGGCAAAATTGTAGATGCCGCGCACCCATTCCGGCGGACAGCCGCGCACCACGTCGCGGGCGAAGGCGGTGAAAATATAGCGGTCGCACAACACGACGTAACCCGCGCGCAACAAGGGCAGCAGGTGACGTTCGTAACGGTCGGCAAAATCCGTGGCATGGATGAGACTGAAGGTCGTAGGCGTCAGCAACTCGCGCTTTTTGCCCTTGCTGGTGGCGGATTTCACCAGCTCGGAGGAATTCCATTCGCTGAAATAAACCTTGATGCCCTCGGCTTCCAGCCAGCGTTTCAGCAGGTAAATCTGCGTGGACTTGCCCGAGCCGTCGAGGCCTTCGACGGCAATGAGCCGTCCCGGGAAATTCAATTCGGCAAAAGTTTTCATCATACGCGCCACATTCGTATATTGCGTTTCTTAATTCTATGCAATTGGCAGCGGGTCACAAGCGCAAGTTGTAGCACGCTGACGCCAATCCGTTTCGTTAAATTCAGGTGAACTTTCAGGTCTTTGTGAAAAAAATCACAAATTTGCTTGCCCGGGTGGCGGCCACCGATTACGTTGATTTTGCTAGTTTTTCAGCAATTAAGGTTTATGCGCACCAACACTGAGATCGGTTACGATTCCAAAATCGAAGGCGACGTGATTGTCACCCGGGTGGATGCCGCGCTCAACTGGTTTCGCAAAAATTCCATCTGGCCGATGCCGATGGGTCTCGCCTGTTGCGCCATTGAACTGATGGCCGTCGGCGCCAGCCGGTTCGATATTTCACGCTTTGGCTCCGAAGTGATGCGGTTTTCACCGCGCCAGGCCGATTGCATGATTGTGGCCGGTACGGTTACTTACAAAATGGCCATGTGCGTCAAGCGCATTTATGACCAGATGCCCGAACCGCGCTGGGTCATCGCCATGGGCGCCTGCGCCTCGACCGGCGGCATGTATCGCAGCTACGCCGTGCTCCAGGGCGTGGACAATATCATCCCGGTGGACGTTTACGTCTCCGGTTGCCCGCCCCGGCCCGAAGCGGTGCTCGACGCGCTGATGAAATTACAGGACAAGATCGGCCAGCAACCCGTATTGACGGAACTCACGGCGGTTGCCGCGCTCAAATCATAATTTCAAATCGCCGTGCCTCCCCTCGAATTCGCTCAAAAATTAAAAACCAAATTCGGCCCGGTCATCTCCGAGCCGGCGGAATTTCGCGGCGAAATCACCCTCAAGATCAGCGACGCCGGACACATCGCCGAAGTTTGTGAATTCGCCAAAACGGAACTGGGGTTTGACTATCTCGTGGATGTGAGCAGCGTGGACAATTACGGCGAAGACCCGCGCTGGACGGTGGTTTATCATTTGCGAAGCCTCACCCACGGCAACGAATTGAGGCTAAAAACCGACGTCAGCGAGGAAAAATCCGAACTGCCCACCGTGATGACGGTTTGGAAGACCGCCAACTGGCATGAGCGTGAAATTTACGACATGATGGGCATCCGGTTCAGCGGACACCCGGATTTGCGCCGGATTTTGATGTGGGAAGGTTATCCGTATTTCCCTCTGCGCAAGGACTTTCCGCTGGCCGGCAAGCCCACGGATTTGCCCGGCGTTGCCTTTGCCAAACCCGCGCCGCTGGAAGGCGGGCCGTTTGTGACGGTGGCCGGAGGCAAGGACGCCATCGAACGCGAACCGCGGGTGCGGACCCCGGAAGGATAAATTTTCATGGCCACGGTTCACGACATTGAGATTCGCGATTCCGCCGCGCGGGCAGCGCAGGCGGCGGAAGAACTTCAGGATTCCGTCGGCGAGAAGATGGTCCTGAACATGGGACCGTCGCACCCGGCCACGCATGGCGTGTTGCGCATCGTGCTCGAGCTGGACGGCGAAATCATCACCAAGGCCGATCCAGACATAGGTTATCTGCATCGCGGCGACGAAAAAATCGCCGAGAACATGACCTACACCCAGTTCATCCCTTACACCGACCGGCTGGATTACCTGGCGCCCCTGGCGAACAACGTCGCTTACGCGCTGGCGGTGGAAAAGCTGCTCGGCATCGACAAGGAACTGCCTCCGCGTTGCCAGTACATCCGGGTGATGTGCGCGGAGCTGGCGCGCATTTCCGCGCATTTGCTCGGCCTCGGCGCGTTTGCGATGGACATGGGTGCGGTGACGGTTTTCCTGCTTTCATTTACCGAGCGCGAAAAGATCTACAATCTGGCCGAGGCGATCAGCGGCGCGCGCTTCACCACGAGCTACACCCGTATCGGCGGCGTGATGCGCGACCTGCCGCCGACCTGGCTGGGCCAATGCCAGCAATTCTGCGACGAATTCATTCCCGCGCTCAACGAACTCGAAACCCTGCTCACGCGCAATCGCATCTGGATGGACCGCGTCCGCAACCTCGCCGTGATTTCGAAGGAAGACGCCATCAATTACGGTCTCAGCGGTCCGAACCTGCGGGGCAGCGGGGTCGAGTGGGATTTGCGCAAAAAACAGCCGTATCTGTGCTACCCGGACCTGGAATTCGACATTCCCACCGGCTCGGTCGGTGATTGCTACGACCGCTACCTGGTGCGCATGGAGGAAATGCGCCAGAGCGTCCGCATCCTGCTGCAATGCATCAAAAAGATTCCCGGCGGCGCGGACAATAAGACGAAGGAACCGGTGAACGTGCCGGACGGCAAGGTCGTTCTGCCGCCGAAGCAAAAGGTGATGACGAAGATGGAGGAATTGATTCATCAATTCATCCTGGTGACGCAGGGCATGAACTGCCCGCCCGGCGAAGTTTACTTCGGCCATGAAAACCCGAAGGGCGAACTCGGCTTTTACATCAACAGCCGCGGCGGCGGCACGCCTTACCGGATGAAAATCCGTTCACCCAGCTTTGTGAACCTGAGCATCATCCCCAAAATCTTCGTCGGCGGCCTGATCAGCGACACGGTGGCGATTCTGGGGTCGCTCGACTTCGTCATGGGGGAATGCGACCGATGAACGCCATGCATACCGAACCCATTCCCAATCCGCTTCAGCGTCAGGCTGGTTTTGCCGTGTCGGCCGCACTGGAGGCAGAGGTGGCGGAACTGGTCACGCATTATCCCGAAAAGCGCAGCGCCTCGCTCATGGTGCTGCACGCAATTCAGGAGCAATTCGGCTGGATTTCGCAGGAAGCCGTTGAATGGACGGCGAAGAAACTCGAATTGCAACCCATCAACATTTACGAACTGGTCACGTTTTATCCGATGTTCCGGCCGAAGCCGATGGGCAAACATCAAATAAAGGTCTGCCGGACGTTGAGCTGCGCGCTGGGCGGCGCGTATGAACTGCATAAACATTTTTGCGCGAAGCTGGGGCTGGACGCGCACGCGCACGGCCCGCAGACCACGAAGGACGGAAAGTTCACGGTCGAATTCGTCGAGTGCCTTGCCAGTTGCGGCACCGCGCCGGTGATGATGTGCAACGACGCCTTTTACGAAGGCGTCAGCCATAAGAAGGCGGATGAAATCGTGACGAATTGCAAATGAACGGAACCCGATGCCAACCGTAAATCGCAAATCTGAAATCGTAAACGGCAGTTGGCTGCCCGACATGGATTTGAACCATGACAAACAGATTCAGAGTCTGCTGTGCTACCGTTACACCATCGGGCAGGCCGGAGCGTTTGACAGGCTAGAGAGTTTCTCCGCCCAGTCAAGCCGACAGCGTAGGACAGGCATCTTGCCTGTCTCCGTTTTAAATTCAGTTTTTAGCCAGAGACAGGCTGGAAGCCTGTCCTACAATTAAAATGCCGCAGGAATACAAATTGATTTTGAAATACGCCGACGAGCCGGGTTACACGCCCGACCTCGAATGCTATTTGCGCCACGGCGGCTATGAACCGCTCAAAAAGGCGCTCGCCTTGCCGCCCAAAACCCTGCCCGACGGCAAAACCCTGTCGCCCCAGGAGCAAATCCGCGATGACGTGAAGATTTCCGGCCTGCGCGGCCGTGGCGGTGCGGGTTTTTCGTGCGGGCTCAAATGGAGTTTCGTGGACCGCAAGAGCGGCAAGCCGATTTACCTGATTTGCAACGCCGACGAATCCGAGCCGGGCACGTTCAAGGACCGCCAGATCATGCACAAGGACCCGCACCAGTTGATTGAGGGCATGATCATCGCGTGTTTCGCCAACGACGTGCATCTGGCCTACATCTATATCCGCGGCGAAATGCCCGAAGGCGCGAAGCTCTTAAATCAGGCATTAGCCGAAGCCCGCGCTAAAAATTTCCTCGGCAAAAACATCCTGGGCAGCGGTTACGACCTGGAAATGTACGTCCATCGCGGCGCCGGCGCCTACATCTGTGGCGAGGAAACCGGCCTCATCGAGTCGCTCGAAGGCAAGCGTCCGTATCCGCGCATCAAGCCGCCCTATTTTCCGGCGATCCTCGGTCTTTACATGTGCCCGACCATCGTCAATAACGTCGAGACGCTGTGCAACGTGAAGCACATCGTCGCGATGGGCGCGGCGGAATTCGCCAAGCTCGGCACACCCAACAACACCGGCACGCGCATCGTCAGTCTTAGCGGCCATGTCAAACGGCCCGGCTATTACGAGATTGAAGTCGGCAAGGTCACCATCGGCGAACTCATCAATCATCCAGCCTTTGGCGGCGGCCTTCGGGAGCCCGAGCCGGGCAGGCCACCACGCAAGCTCAAGGCGGTGATTCCCGGCGGTTCATCCGCGAAGGTTTTCAAGGCGGGCGAGAAGTTCAAATTGAAGAAAAAGAGCGCAGACGGCCAGTTGGTTGAGCAGGAAGTGGACATGCTGGATTTGCCTTACGATTTCGATTCGCTCATTGCCGCCGGTTCGATGAGCGGTTCCAGCGCGATCATCGTCATGGATGACAGCGTGGACATCGTCGAAGCGTTGGCCAACGTCGCCGAATTTTACGCGCACGAAAGCTGCGGCCAGTGCACGCCCTGCCGCGAAGGCTCGCTCTGGATGAGCAAGGCGCTGCATCGCCTCACGCATGGTGAAGGCCGCGCCGGCGACGCCGATTATCTGGTCAAAATTGCCGACAATATTCCCGGCGGCCGCACGATTTGCGCGTTTGGCGAAGCCTGCTCGTGGCCGGTGCAAAGTTTTGTGGCGAAGTTCAAGGACGAATTTGTCGCCAAAGGCGCGGCCGACGAAGCGCGGCGCGCGAAGGAAACCGCCGCGCCGGTGGAAGAAACGAAGCTGGCCGCCGCGCACCACTGATTGCCATGTCAACCACCGCCACAACTGAAACAAAGCCCGCGCCGCCCGCGATCGAGAAGATCAAGGTGAAGGTGGATGGGCGCGAACTCGAGGTGCCCAAGCTCACGGCGGACTGGTCCGGCAAACTCACGCCCACGACGATGATTCAAGCGTGCGAATTGGCGAAGACGGAGGTGCCGCATTATTGCTATCACCCGAAACTGCCGGTCGCCGGCAACTGTCGCATGTGCCTGGTCGAATTTGGCACGCCCGCGCTGGGCCCGGATCGCAAACCGGTGATGAATCCCGACGGCACGCCGAAGATCGCGAAATCACCGCGTCCGGCCATCGCCTGCGCCACGCCCATTTCACCCGGCATGGAAATTTACACCAACACACCCGGCGTGAAGCAGTTGCGCGAGGGCGTGCTGGAATTCCTCCTCATCAATCATCCGCTCGACTGCCCGATTTGCGACCAGGCCGGCGAATGCAAACTGCAGGAATACTCGGTGGATTACGGCCAGAGTGCGAGCCGCTTTGTGGAACCGAAGGTTCACAAGCCCAAAGCGGTGGATCTCGGCCCGCGCATCGTGCTCGACGACGAACGTTGCATCCTGTGCACGCGCTGCATCCGGTTCTCCAAGGACATTGCGGGCGACGACGCGCTCGGCATCGTCAATCGCGGCAGTTACAACACGCTCACCGCCTATCCCGGCAAGGTGTTTGACAACAATTACACGCTGAACACCGTGGACATCTGTCCCGTCGGCGCGCTCACGTCGAAGGATTTCCGGTTTCAAATGCGCGTATGGTTCCTCAAGGAAACCAGGAGCATTTGCACCAGTTGTGCGACCGGTTGCAACATTATCGTCGGCTCGCGCGAGGAAAAGGTTTACCGCTACACACCGCGCGAGAACGACGCTGTCAACGCGTGTTGGATGTGCGATTACGGCCGTTTGAACTACAAATGGATCGGCCGCGAAGACCGCTTGAAGGACGTTCTGGTGCGCGGCCAGAAAACGACCTGGACGGCGGCGCTCAACGAAATCGCCGACAAATTAAAAAAGGCGCCGCACGGTTCGGTGGCCATCATCGCCTCGGCCCGCCAGACGAACGAGGAACTCTGGCTGCTCAAAAAACTGGCGGACAAATTCGGCGCGATGACCGATTCCGTCGGACGTTTTGGCGAAGGCGACAAGCTGTTGTTGAATGTGGACCGGACCCCCAACCGGACCGGCGCCCGGCTGATTGGCATCTGCCAGGCCAACGTGGGTATCAAACTGCGGCCGATTGCCGAATTTATCCGCGCCGGGAAAATCAAAACCCTGATGGTTTTCGGCGAGGACGCGACCACGAACGGCATTGACGCCGAACTGCTCGGCAAACTGGACACGGTCATTGTCAGCGGCATTCTGCCGAACGAAACGACGAAGCTGGCGCATTATCTTTTACCCGGTTGCGCGCACGTCGAGAAGCGCGGCACGTTCACGAACATCAAGGGCCGCGTTCAGAAATTCATGAAGGCCGTCGAGGCGCCCGGCGACGCCCGGCCGGAATGGGAATTTTTGCACGATCTGGTTTACAACGTCACCGGCCAGGACGGATTCGTGACCATCGAAGGTTTGTTCAACGAAATGGCGAAGGACGTACCCGCGTTCAACGGTTTGACATGGGCAGGCCTGGGCGACACCGGCGTAACGGTGCCCATCTAAAATGGACTGGAACTTCATCATCTTCAGCGTGGTCAAAATCGCCATCGTCATCGGCGTAGTGCAGGGCATGGTGGCTTATGCCGTCCTGGCCGAACGCAAAATTTCGGCGTGGATCCAGGACCGCGTTGGGCCGAACCGCGCCGCGCCGCCGTTTGTCAAAGCCATTCCCGGCCTCGGACCGTTTATGATCCGGCTCGGCCTCTTTCAGCCGCTGGCTGACGGTTTGAAATTCATGCTCAAGGAAGACTTTACGCCGGCGGGCGTGCGAAAGGTGTATTTCTGGCTGGCGCCGGCCATCGCGGTGATCCCCTCGATGCTGGTGATTGCGGTGATTCCGTTTGGCTCGCAACTTGGCCATCAACAAATGGTCATCGCGAACCTCAACGTGGGCATCCTGTACACGTTCGGCATCGTGTCCCTGGGCGTGTACGGCATCGTGCTGGCGGGCTATGCGGCCAACTCGAAATATCCGTTCCTGGGCGGCATCCGGTCGAGCGCGCAGATGATTTCGTACGAAATCTCGATGGGCATGTCGGTGATCCCGGTGTTTCTCATCGTGGGCAATTTGAACCTGAACCAGATCATCGGCTGGCAGGCGCAACACGGCTGGCTGGTGCTTTATTCGCCGCTCTCGTTCATCATTTTCCTGGTCGCCGCGTTTGCGGAAACCAACCGGCTGCCGTTTGATTTGCCGGAGGCGGAAACCGAGCTGGTGGGCGGCTATCACACCGAATACAGCTCGATGAAATTCGCGCTGTTTTTTCTCGGTGAATATTCCAATATGATCGCGTCGGCGGGCATCATGGTGACGCTGTTTTTCGGCGGCTGGACGCTGCCGTTCTGGGGGCTGGGCCAATCGGCCGGAGCTTTTGAAGGAAATACAGCTTTGTTGATAGGCATCGCACACATTTTGATTTTTGTTGTGAAAATGCTGTTATTCATGGTGCTGTTCATCTGGGTGCGCTGGATGTTCCCGCGTTTCCGGTACGACCAGTTGATGGATTTGGGCTGGCGAAAGTTCGTGCCGCTGGCGCTGGTGAACATTTTGGTGACGGCGGTCGTTTTGTGGATGATGAGTTGAACCGCAGAGACGCAAAGGCGCAGAGAAAATTTTACTTTTGATAACTCTGCGTCTCCGCGCCTCTGCGGTGAATTGAAAGTTTGAAATGATTGTTAATCGCAAACCATTGACGTTTTGGGAAAAGCTTTATCTGCCGGCGATTGTCGGCGGATTCAAAGTCACGATCCGGCACGCCCTCCGTTCGTTGTTCGGCGGCAAGACCGTCACGATGGAATATCCCGAGCAGAAATGGGCCGTGCCGCCGGATTATCGCGGCGCGCCGTATCTGGTGAAGGATCAGGACGGCAACACCAAATGCGTCTCCTGCCAGCTCTGCGAATTCGTCTGCCCGCCCAAGGCCATCAAAATCATTCCGCCCGGCCCGGCCGGCCAATCCGCCGACCGGTCGAATGCGGAAAAAATGCCGCAGGAATTCGAGATCAACATGCTCCGCTGCATCTTTTGCGGTCTGTGCCAGGAAGTCTGCCCGGAGGAGGCCATCTTCCTGCAAAAGGATTATTCGCTCACCGGCCTGTCCCGCGAGGAAATGATTTACGACAAGGAAAAGCTGCTGGCCCTCGGCGGCGTCCACGGCGGCATTCAGAAATGGAAACAAAAACTGGAAGAGGCGAAGGAGCAGGAAACTTTTCCAGTGAAAGTTTGACGCAAGGGAACCATGGCATCGTCTGATATTTTGCCTGACATTTTATTTTACCTGTTTGCGGCGCTGACGCTGTTGTGCGGCGTGCTGGTCGTCGCCAATCCGTTCAGCCGCAACCCGGTCACCAGCGCGATGTTTCTGGTGCTGACCATCATTTCGATGGCCGGGTTGTTCGTGTTGTTGCACGCGTTCTTTCTCGCGGCGGTGCAAATCATTGTCTATGCCGGCGCGGTCATCGTCCTGTTCCTCTTCGTCATCATGCTGCTCGATTTGAAGGAGGAGCAGCGGCGCAAAATCAAACTGTTCGGCGCCGTCGCCGGGTTGGTTTCCGTCGGCGTTATCATGACCATTTCCTTAAAGGCGCTGAGGGCGACGCAGCTGGGTGCCAACCTGCCCACGCCGCAAATCGAAGGCAGCACCGACGCGCTCGGCAAACTCCTGTTCACCCAGTACGTTTTACCGTTTGAAGTCGTCTCCATCCTGCTGCTGGTGGCGATGGTGGGTGTGATTTTGTTGAGCAAAAAGGATTTGAAATAACATGCACGTGGGTTTGGAACATTATTTGACCGTCAGCTTCCTGCTGTTTGGGCTGGGGCTGCTGGGTGTCATCATGCGGCGCAATCTTCTGGTGATTTACATGTCGCTGGAGTTGATGCTCAACGCGGCGAACCTCGCACTGGTCTCGTTTTCGCGGTTCAACAACAACCTGAACGGCCAGATTCTGGTCTTCTTCATCATCACCGTGGCAGCGGCGGAAGTGGCGGTCGGCCTGGCACTCATCGTCGCGCTCTACCGCAAACGCCAGTCCGCCCACGTCGAAGACCTGACCAGCATGAAATTGTAAAGCAATGAGAAAACATCGAACATCGAACATCGAACATCGAACGCTGAACCGTTTCAATTCAGCAAGGTTCGATGTTCGGCGTTCAATGTTCAGCGTTCGATGTTTCCATCTCAGCTCATGAAACACGAAATTCTACCCTGGCTGATTCTGTTTCTGCCGCTGTTTGCGGCGGGTGGCATCACCCTGTTCACGTTGCGCTACCGTACCGTGAGCGCGCTGCTGTCCATCGGCGCCATCGTCACCGGCTTTATCCTTTCGCTGGTCTTCATCAACGCCAATGGCTGGCAACCGGCGCCCGGCGAATCCGTCACCGACTGGCTGACCATCGGCGGCCTGCACGTGGATTTCGGACTGAAACTCGACGCATTGAGCATGATGATGTTGCTCATCGTCACCGGCGTCGGCGGCGTAATTCACATTTATTCCTTCGGTTACATGCACGCCGACCGCAGCTTTTCGCGCTTTTTCGCGTTCATGAGCCTGTTCACGTTCTCGATGCTCGGCATCGTGTTGGCGAACAATTTCATCGAGCTGTTCATTTTCTGGGAACTGGTCGGCGTCTCCAGCTATCTGCTTATCGGGTTCTGGTTCGAAAAGCCCAGCGCCGGTGACGCGGCCAAGAAGGCGTTCATCGTCAACCGCCTCGGCGACTTCGGTTTCCTGCTCGGGATTCTGATGGTTTGGGGACCGCTCGGTTCGCTCAATTTCACGGCACTACAGAATACGCTCGTCGCCAATCCCGCCGCGCTCGGCACGATGGCGACGATCGCCGGGCTGCTGGTTTTCTGCGGCGCCGTCGGCAAATCTGCGCAATTCCCGCTGCATGTATGGTTGCCGGACGCCATGGAAGGCCCGACACCCGTCAGTGCCCTCATCCACGCCGCGACGATGGTGGCCGCCGGCGTTTACATGCTTTGCCGGATTCTGTTTTTGCTCAACGCCGACGCGCTGCACGTCATCGCGTGGATTGGCGGTTTCACCGCCTTGCTCGCGGCGTTGATTGCCGTCCAACAAAACGACATCAAGCGCATCCTCGCCTATTCAACGCTGTCGCAACTCGGTTACATGGTCATGTCCGTCGGCCTGGCCGGTCCGACGCCCGCGATGTTCCATCTCACCACGCACGCGTTTTTCAAGGCGCTGCTGTTCCTCGGCGCCGGCTCGGTCATCCACGCCATGCACGACGAACAGGACATCTGGAAAATGGGCAGCCTGCAGAAGAAAATGCCCGTCACCTTCTGGACCTTTTTGATCGGCACGCTGGCGTTGAGCGGGGTGCCGCCGTTCAGCGGTTTCTACTCCAAGGACAGCATCCTCGGCCAGGCATTGGATCAGAAAAATTATCTACTCTTCCTGCTCGGCGCGGCTGTCGCTGGTCTGACGGCGTTCTACATGTTCCGGCTGTTCTACGTGGCGTTTCTCGGCAAGCCGAAGACGGAAGCCGCCGAACATGTCCATGAATCGCCCGCCGTCATGGCCTGGCCGCTGCGGGTGCTGGCCGTGTTCGCGGTGATTGGCGGCGTCATTGGCGTCAGCCAGACCTACGCTTCGCAATTTTCGCCCGGCGAAACCCGCGAATCGTTCGGACAAAGCCTGGTTGAACCGCTCACCCATTCGCCCGTCGGCGTGTTGGTCGGGCTGGCATTCATTGCGGCAGGCTTTTTTGCCGCGCGGAAATTGTATCGCGACGCCGCCAGTGATCCGTTGCCCGCGAAGCTCGGCGGCCTGGCGACGGCCATGAAAAACCGCTTCTACTTTGACGAGCTTTACGAAGCCACTTTCATCCGCGCACATGATTTCATCGCGGCGGTGATGGATTGGATTGATCGCTGGCTGTTGGAAGGTTTTTGCATCGGCCTGGTGCGCGGCGGCACGGATTTGACCGGCCGCGCGTTGCGGCTGGTTCAGACCGGCAACCTCCAGACCTACGCCTTTCTGTTCGTGCTCGGCGTGGCGGTGGTGATGTATTTCGTGCTTGGAAAATAAATGAAAGCTGTTTTCACCGCAGAGACGCGGAGACGCAGAGAAAAGAATTCTTATCTCCGCTCTGCGCCTTTGCGCCTCTGCGGTGAAAAAATAAAATGTCCATTTTGACCTACATTTCTGGCTGGCCGATTGTGGCGGCGCTGGCATTGGTCTTCGTGCCGCGCAATTACCGCGTCATCATCCGCGCCATCGCCCTGCTCGCGACGCTCATCTCGGCGGCGCTGGCGGTAAAAATGTTCTGCGCCTACGGCCACGTGCCGGTGGATGCGGACGGCTACCGCTTCGTGCAACAGATTCCCTGGGTCGAATCGCTCGGCATCAGTTATCACGTCGGTGTGGATGGCCTGAACGTCGGGCTGATTTTGATGGGCGCCATTGTCGCCTTCGCGGCGGCGTGCTGCTCGTGGGAAATCAAGGAGCGCGAGAAGGAATTTTACATCCTGCTGCTGGTAATGAGCGGTGGCATTTTGGGCGCATTTGCGTCGCTGGACCTGTTCTTCTTTTATTTCCTGCATGAACTCGCGCTGGTGCCGACGTTCATCATGATCGGCGTCTGGGGCCGGGGCGAACGGAAGAACTACGCCACGTTCCAGATCACGCTTTACCTGAGCCTGGGTGCGCTCATTGCCTTGATCGGGCTGATTGCGCTGTATGTGCAATCCGGCGCGAACACGTTTGATATTCCGAAATTGACGGAATACATCCGGCAACATCCGTTGTCGGCGCACTCGCAAAATTTCATCTTCCCGCTGTTGCTGTTCGGCTTTGGGATCCTGGTCTCGCTCTGGCCGTTTCATTCCTGGGCGCCGCTGGGTTACGGTTCCGCGCCGTCGCCCACCTCCATGCTGCACGCGGGCGTGTTGAAAAAGTTCGGGCTTTACGGCCTGATCCGCATTGCGCTGCCGCTGGTGCCACAGGCCGCGCAACACTGGATGCAAATCCTCGCCTGGCTCTGCCTCGGCAACATTCTGTACATCGGCTGGGTGGCGATGCGGCAGAAGGACCTCAACCTGCTCATCGGCAACTCCAGCGTGGCGCACATGGGATTTGTTTTCCTCGGCATCGCGAGCCTGAACCTCATCGGCGTGACCGGCGCGGAGTTCATCATGGTGGCGCACGGCTTTCTCGCCGCGCTGAC
>JBEKTH010000060.1:0-20067 GCA_049516255.1 Verrucomicrobiota bacterium | reverse complement strand
CGAGGGGTTTACTTGCTGGCCGTATTGGTTATCGCCTACAAGATTATCCAGTTCTACTCGGGTCTTTACGGTCCACATAGCGACCTTTCCAACATCCTGAACGGGTTCTAATTCCACTTTGTGCACCCACGTTCCCTTCATTAACCTTGCCGCATGACGTTGACTGAATTGCTCGCCAACGAAGAACTGCGCCGGCGTGAATTTCCCGTCTCCGGGGACAAAATATTTCTCGCCCATGCCGGCGTTTGCCCGCTGCCACGCCGCGTGGCGCAGGCGATCTCCGATTGCGCGCAACTCGGCACGACCGACGACCAGGAAACGCAGACAATTCCCCGGCGTTTGGACGACGGGCGCAAACTGGCGGCGCAATTGCTCAACTGCCAGTCGGAGGAAATCGCGTTCGTCGGGCCAACGTCGCTCGCCTTGAGTTTTGTCGCTGCCGGTTTGAATTTTCGCAGGGGTGACAACGTGCTCATTTACCACGACGATTACCCGTCCAACGTTTATCCCTGGATGGCGCTGGCGGAACGCGGCGTCGA
This sequence comes from Verrucomicrobiota bacterium, assembly GCA_049516255.1. Taxonomy (GTDB): domain Bacteria; phylum Verrucomicrobiota; class Verrucomicrobiia; order Limisphaerales; family UBA11358; genus UBA11358. Next base: position 19,528 of record JBEKTH010000060.1, on the reverse strand, counting down.
GGTGCGCCTGTTGAACACCCGCGGCCTAGGGGTGATCCGGCCGATGGACGTGCTGGGGCAGGTGGACGAAAACACCCGGCTCGTCGCCCTGGCTTCCTGCCATTTTATCAGCGGCCATCGCCTGGAACATTCCGTGATTGGAAAATCCCTGCGCGACCGGGGAATTCTGTTTTGCCTCGACGCGATCCAAACGCTCGGCGCGTTTCCAACGACGGTTGAATCCGTGGATTTCCTGGCCGCCGACGCGCATAAATGGCTGCTCGGACCATGCGGCGCGGGTGTGCTTTACGTCCGGCGTGAAATCCAGGACCGGTTGAACCCGCCGATTTACGGCTGGCACAACGTCCAGAATCCGAATTTCGTCGCCCAGGAGGAAATCGTATTCCGCCGCGGCGCGCTGAAATACGAGGCCGGCACGCACAATCTGGTGGGTCTGGCGGGTCTGATGGCCGCGATGGAACTGGCCCTGGAAATCGGCGTGGAAAATATCGCCGCCGAGTTGCGGCGCAAGCGCACCTGGCTCGTGCCCGCCTTGCAGGCCAAAGGCTTCACGGTTTTAAATGCGGAGGCAAAACCTGAAAATGCCGGCAGCATCATTTCGATTCACCAGCCGGGCAACGACCTCACGGCACGGCATAAAAAGTTGACGGACGCCGGCGTGGTCACGTCCTTGCGGACGGACCGTGCGGGGAAAAATTATCTCCGGCTTTCGCCGCATTATTACAACACCGACGATGAATTACGACGGGTGCTGGAACTGGTGTAACGGCTGCGACCGCGCCGTTACTTTTGAATGCCGCTGTGCCCGCATTGCTGGACTGAAAATCCCGGCCGCAAAGACTCAGTTCAATTTTTGGAGGTGGCTTTCATTTCCCGTTCCCGCAGCCAGGCGAAAACCACCGGCGTTACGATCAGGATGCACGCGAGGCTGCTCAGCATGCCGCCGATGACCGGTGTCGCGAGCGGTTTCATCACTTCTGCGCCGGCGCGGTGGCTCCACAAAATCGGCAGCAGGCTGGCGACAATGGTTGCCACCGTCATGACCTTCGGGCGCAGCCGCAAGCGCGCGCCGTCTTTCACCGCCTGGATCAAATCCGCGCGCGTAAAATGTTCACCGCGCTCGGCCATTTTCTTTTTCACGGCTTCATCCAGATATACGACCATCACGACGCCGGTCTGGATGGCCGTGCCAAACAGCGCGATGTAGCCGACCCACACCGCCACGCTGAAGTTGTAGCCGAGCAGCCATTGCAGGAGCACCCCGCCGGTGAGCGCGAACGGCACGGCCAGGATGACGTGTGCCGCCTCCTTCGCGCTGTGATAAACGACGTAAAGCAGCAGGAAGATGACGAACAACGCCGCCGGCACGATGAGCCTTAACGTGTGCTGCGCACGAATCTGGTTTTCGTATTGGCCGCTCCATTCAATCGTCATGCCCGGCGGCAGGGAAATTTCCCGCGCGAGGCGTGCCTGCGTTTCTTTTACGAAGCCACCGAGGTCCCGGCCCTCGACATTCGCCTGCACGAACACGCGCAACCGCCCGTTTTCACTATTGATTTCGCTCGGCCCGATTTCACGGCGGATGGTTGCGACCTGACCGAGTGGAACCCGGTCGCCGGAAGGCGTTGGTACGAGAATGTCGCCGAGGCGCTCAATGTCGTCGCGTTCGCCGCGTTGCAGGCGGACTTGAATGGGAATGCGTTCGCGCCCGGAAATCGCGGTGGAGACATTGTCACCGCCGATGCCGCCCTCGACCAGATCGAGGACATCCTGTGCGCGCAGACCGTAACGCGCCATCGCCGCCCGGTCCACTTCGATGTCCAGATACGGTTTGCCTTCCGTGCGCGACGCGGCGACGCCGACCGCGCCGGGAATCTGCCGGACGACACGTTCGACCTCGAACGCCTTTTGCTGAAGCGCGTCGAGATTGTCGCCGAGGATCTTGATGCCGACCTGCGCGCGGATGCCGGTGCTGATCATCAGGATGCGGTTTTCAATCGGCTGCAAAAAGCCGGGCACGTAGCCGGGCATCTGCGACAATTTTTCTTCCAGCTCGGCGACGAGTTTTTCCCGGGTCATGCCCGGACGCCATTGCGATTCCGGCTTGAGCATGATGGTCGTCTCGATCATTTCGATGGGCGCGGGATCGGTGGCGGTTTCGGAGCGGCCGAGTTTGCCGCCGACGCTCGCCACTTCGGGCGTTTGACGGATGACCTGGTCCTGCCAGGCCATGATGCGTTTCACTTCCGTGAGCGACGTGCTCGGCAGCAGCACCGGCATGAACAGCAAACTGCCTTCGTTCAATGTCGGCATGAATTCGCTGCCCATGCCGCGTGGGAGTTTCGCGGCGAGTTGCGGATGGTGGGTTGACAGTCTTTCAACCAGCGGCCGCGGAACGCCAAAGGCCAGAATTAGCGCGCCGACGACCAGGACCAACGCTGTGCCGAGCACGGTTTTGCGGAAGCGCAACGCCCAATCCAGAATCGGATTGTAAATCGCCAGCAGGATTTTCATCAACGGATTGGCCTCCTCGGAATGGAACGGCCCGCGAATGAAGGTCGCGCACAATGCCGGCACGAGTGTGATGGCCAGCACGGTCGAGCCGGCCATCGCAAACGTTTTGGTAAACGCGAGCGGGTGAAACAGTTTTCCTTCCTGTCCGGTCAGCGCGAACACCGGCACGAACGCAAGGATGATGATCACCATGGCGAAGAAAATCGGGCGTCCGACCTGCTGCGCCGCTTCAAGCGTGACTTGCAACGACTCGGCCTTGTTCAGCCGCGCGCCCTTCTTTTTTTCCGCCAGTTCGCAGTGGCGAATGGCATTTTCGGCCATGACGATGCCCGCGTCCACCAGGACGCCGATCGCGATGGCAATGCCGGAGAGCGACATGATATTTGACGTGATGCCAAACTGGTTCATCAGGATGAACGAAACGAGAATCGACAGCGGCAGCGGCAAGGTGACGATGAGGATGCTGCGGAAATGGAACAGGAAAAGAATGATGACGATCGTGACCAGCACGGCCTCCTCGGTCAGCGCGTGCTTGAGCGTGCCGAGCGTGCGGTCAATCAGCTCGCTGCGGTCGTAAAAGGATTTGATGCTGACGCCCGGCGGCAGGCTGGGCGAAATTTGCGCAATCTTGGCCTTCACGTCACGGATGACTTGCATCGCGTTTTCGCCCGTGCGCATGACGACGATGCCGCCGACGGCTTCATGCCCGTCAACGTCGAGTGCCCCACGCCGAAAATCGCCGCAGACCTGCACGGTCGCCACGTCCTTGAGATAGACCGGCGTGCCGTTGTTCAGAGTGAGAACAATGTTCTCCAGATCCGTGTTGGAATTGACCAGCCCGACGCCGCGCACGACGAATTCCATTCCATTTTCCTCGATCACCTTGCCCCCGACGTTCAAATTGCTCTGGCGCACGGCGTCCATGACCATTGGCAGCGTCACCTTCATCGCGCGCATCCGCAGCGACGAAACCTCGATCTGGTATTGCCGCACAAAACCGCCGACGCTCGCGACTTCCGCGACGCCGGGAACGGCGTTGAGTTGATAACGTACGAACCAGTCCTGAATTGCACGCAACCGGCCGAGGTCGTAACCGCCGTCCGGCGCGAGCTTCGGGTCGACGTCGAGGTAATACTGATAAACCCAGCCGAGGCCGGTCGCGTCCGGCCCGAGTTTCGGCTCGACCCCGGCAGGCAGGACGTCACCGAGATAATTCATCCGCTCCAGCACGCGTGACCGCGCGAAGTAATTGTCAATCTTGTCGTCAAAAATGATGGTGACGAGTGAGAAACCGAACATGGAGCTGGCGCGGACGGTTTTCACGCCGGCGAGCCCCTGCAAATTCACCGAAAGCGGATACGTGACCTGATCTTCAACTTCCTGGGGACTGCGTCCCGGCCAGTCGGCGAAAACGACCACCTGATTTTCGCTCAAGTCGGGGATCGCGTCCACCGGGGTTTGATAAACGGCGCGGATGCCGAAGCCAATGAGCAGCGCCACGCCGCAAAAGACCAGGAAGCGGTTGCGCAGCGACCATTCTATGATGCGGTTGATCATGGCGATGAAGGTTAATGGTCGCTGCTTTGGGAAATTTGCGCTTCGGCGTCAATCAACAGGCCGCCGGAGGTGACGATTTTGTCGCCCTCTTTCAAACCGTCCAAGACCTCGACAAATGCATCGCCGATACGGCCCAATTTCACCTTGCGCTGTTCGTAATAACCATTCCCCTCGTCCACATAAACGGCTGGCTGCGATCCGGACTGAAGCACGGCGTTGCGCGGCACGGTGAGCACGTCCGGCGCGCTCACCAGGACGCGGCCCTCGGCGTAAAAACCGTCGAAGGGCCGCCAGAGCTTGACGCCTGCGACGTGGACCAGATTTTCCGACAACGTCGCGCGCACCTGAATGCCGTGCGTCTGGTCGTTCCGGTCCGGGTCGAGGAATCTCGTGTCAATGTGCGTGATGCGGGCCCGGTAAATTTTCCCCGGCAGGGCGGGGATGGTGACTTCAACCGGCTGCCCGACATCAAGCCAGACGAAATCGCGTTCGTAGGCGTTGAAGACGAACCAGGTCGGATGGCCGTTCATTTCAATCGCGCCCGCGACGGGCAACGAATGGACGAGTTGGCGGCGCTCCACCGTCGCGGTCTGGACATTGGCGACGTTCACGCTGTCGGCGTTGAGCTTCAGGCCAAAGCCGGTGTTGGTACTTTCTCCGTTTTCGTAGACCGGCACCAGGTTCATGCCGCAAATCGGGCATTTGCCCGGCTTGTCGGATGTGATCCACGGGTGCATCGGGCTTTGGTAATAAAGAATCTTCCGCCCGTCAGGCGACGTGACCAGTGGCGCCGACGGATGGTGTTCGACCAGCCACAACGCACCGCCGGCCAGACCGGCTGTCAACACGAGAAAAAGGATGGCTCGTTTCATAATTTTAAATTTTCAGTTTGTTTTCATTTCAGTCATCGCCGTTTGTGCGCGGCGGAAAAATTTGGGACAAATCACGGGCGCAAAAATTCCGTGAGCAAAGGAATGGGTCCGAAACGTGCTGGCTCGGGGCACACGACGGGCGGGGAATAGAAATGTTCAGATCAGGAAGGCGCAATTCCGCGCGTAAAGCGGAGTGCGGTTTGCCGTCAAGGGCGAAGAAGGGGAGGCGGAGAACTCGGGCGCCGGCGTCTCGGGCAAGGTCCGGATCAACCCGGCCGGCGCAAGGGTCAACAGTTGATTTTGAGAGGAAGAAGGAACCGGAGTCGCAGGGACAGGCTGGGACTCCGGAGAAGCGGGCACAGCGCAACAGGCCTTGCCACAATGGCAACAGGCATGAACCACGCGCCCAACACGGGCCGCCGGTGCCTGGGCGCGGAGGATGGGCGTCCAAGCCAGCAACACGCTGCAAACAATGGCCAGCGTCATTTTCACGTTTTGAATATCATCCAACGGGCCGAACCAAGCTCAACCATTTTTGGCTTATGCCTGTTAATTTTTGGCTTTCGCGTCGGCCGCGCGGATTTTCTTGAGATACTGGGCCGGGTCCTTGTCAAAATCCTTCTTGCAATTGGGGCAGCAGAGTTTGACTTCCTGGCCCTGATAAACGAAGACATAGGGCTTGCCCATTTCATCAAGCTTGTCGCCGGAAACGGGGCAGGTGGTCAGCAAGTCTGGTTTCGGCGGCGCGCTGGTTGTGTCAGCAGCGAGGGCGGCTGACGCCAACAGAGCCACTCCCAAAACCAGCCCGCTGATCATCGGGCGGCTGTAGTTGAATAATTTCATAATTTCAGTCTTTTTCAGTCTTCTTTGATTGCTGGTTTGTTTTGGCCAGCGTCATTCATGGATGCCGGTCTTATTATACACCGCAGCCGATATAAACCCGCAGAAATAACACAGACTGGCTCCGTGGGTATAATTACATGTCACCTTGCCGGACTTTAACGGGTTTTCATGCAAAAAAGGCAATAAAATCAAGTGTCTAAAAATTTTGAGGGGTTTGTCCGGCGGCGGGGTAATACCAGCACAATCATTCGGCAATGCAATGAAGCATTGCGAACAAATAAGAAAGACAAATGAAAACACGAATCCTCCTTACCGTTCTCGGCGCGGCCGCGCTGGCCACAATCACCCTCAACGTCAATGCCGGCAATGCCCTGCTTGCGCCGCGTGCCGCCGGCAATCAGATCAAGACCGCTCCGGTTGTCTCCACGGTGTCAGCCGCTCCGGTCATCAACTTTGCCTCGCCGCGTGCCCTGGGCAACCAGACCGTTGCTGTCGCCAGCGTAGCCAACGACGTGAATCCCACCATCGCTTGCCGCAACATGATGAGCAGCCCGAAGGCGATTCAAGCTTGTGCAGTGAATTCCACGGCCGCCATGCCGTGTTGCGCCAAGTCCGTCGCCGCGGTCAACTGACGGTATTCATCATCGACCGGGTTGTCCCGGCGCGATTAAAAATGTAAAATACGGGCGGCGGACACAACACCGCCGCCCATTGAACCGATGAAGGAAAATATGAATCCCGATGATGCCAAACTGGGCGCATTGTTGCGCGCGTCGCGTGTTACGCTGGCCTTGCCGCCGCGCTTTCAGGAAAATGTGTGGCGTCGCATCGCGGACGCCGAAGCGCCGGTCCCCTCCACATCCTGGTTGTCCTGGCTGGATACGCTGGCTGCGCTGGTGCTGCGTCCGCGATGGGCCCTGGCGACCGCCGCCGGGCTGGTGGTGGCGGGCGCATTACTGGGCGCGCACGAAGGCAATCTGGCCGCAAATCAGGCTGCACAGGCTCAATACCTTGCAGCCGTCGCACCGGCAGCCTTGCGTTGATTTATGAATCGTTCGCTGGCCATAGTGCTGGGTGCGTTGGGGTTGGGCGTCATGTTGTTCAGCGGCTCCTATCTGGTAAGCCATCGCATTTGCCAGGTCTGTGTCACGCAACCTCCCGGCAGCCTGGATTGGATGCGAAAAGAATTTCACGTGAACGACGCCGAGATGGCGCGCATCCGGAGACTGCATGCCGATTATCTGTCCCAATGCAACCTGATGTGCCAGATGGTGGCCGCCAAAAAACAGGAGGTGGCCGCGGCCTTGAACAACGCGACCAACGTCAGTCCCGTGGCGGAACAAAAACTGGCCGAACTGGCCGCCTGCCGCGTGCAATGTCAGTCGCGGGTGCTCCAGTATTTTGTTGAGGTCAGCCAAATCATGCCGCCGGCGGAAGGCCGCCGTTATCTGGCCAAAATGCAAAACGCCGCCTTCGGTGCTCAGGAGGGAAACGAGCAACCCGTATCGGAACCCGCCGGCCATGAGCAACACCACTGACGTCCGGCCTTCGCCGGAGGCGCGCGACCGGGTCGACATGGAACGGTTGGCCGCCGGCAACAATGCGGCGCTCAATGATTTGATGGAACGGCACGCGGCGCCGTTGTTCCATTTTCTCTGCCGGATGGTGGGCAAGGAAGACGATGCCAATGATCTGGCGCAGGAAACCTTCGTTCGCGTCTTCCGCGCCCGTGCCGGTTTTCGGACGAACGAAAAATATTCCACCTGGCTTTACACCATCGCCGCCAATCTGGCGCGGAACCATTTCCGCTGGCGTTCGCGGCATCCGAACATTTCGCTCGAAACAGAAAATGTGGAAACAGAACAGACGCTGGGCAGCACGCTTTCATCGGACGCTCCCGCACCCAACGATCAGGCACTGGCCGCTGAACGCGCCGCCGCCGTACACGCGGCTGTGGGCAAACTGCCCGAAGATTTGCGCGAAGCGATTGTGCTGTGTGAATGGGAGGAACGCAGTGTGGCCGAGGCGGCGGTGATTCTCGACGCGACGCCCAAGGCGGTGGAATCACGGCTTTATCGCGCCCGGCAGGTCCTGCGTGCCCGGCTGAAAAACTGGCTGTGAGCCATCGGCATTTTGTGATTGGAGCGGGTGAGGGGGAATCAAACCCTCACTCAATACGGCACAAGCAATTGCCAAAGCATTAAGCGTGTCAGTCTCAAACTTGATATAAGAGGCAGAAATAAATTTCGAAACAACCTGCCGGGCCGCAGACAACAACGCCGCAGTCGTAAACAGCCTCGTTTCTCGTTGGTTGGTGGAACCAAGTTCCCTACCCTATGTTTTCCTTCTCGTGGTTTTAAGAAGCGCCCAAAAAATCAGAAGGGCGACCAGAACAACCAGGGTGTAATGGCCAATTAATCCGGGAATGTTATCGTATGAAACTGCTAGTGGTACTGGAATAGTCATGGGTATTTGGAAAGAATGGCTTTTGGGGTGAGGGTTAAAAATCCAAACATTGGGCTGAAAGGTGTCTTTGAGTGCGTATCGGCATAAGGTGCAAAATGGTTTTACTTTTCATAATCAGGTTTGCAAAGCGCATCATGACCTGTTTTTCAGCCTGCCTTGGTAAAGTGCATAATCCCGATTAATTATTATCCATCAGGTCTTTCAACCACACCCATGTGGCAACCACAATAATCACCATAAAAACAATGGACAGCGCATCCCGTCCGCTGACAGGAATAACATGATATGAAACTACAAATAATGGCTTCATTTTTAAGTTGGCCGAAACGCCTTCACATTGTTTTTAAAATGCTGGTTATGTCTCGGAATGCATCCCTCACGTTCATGTATGCCACGCGCCAAAAAGCAAGAACTGAGCCAAGCCGGGCGATGGTGTTCGCGGTGTCAGGCTGCATGATTCACCTCTCGCTATTGTGATGACCGTGTCGAAGGCATACCACATGCCCAGGCTAGTGCGCTCGCCGGTGCTGGTGTACACGTAATAAAAGCCCCAATGCGAAAGCCACGCCGGATCAAACGGCAGCATGTGTTCATGCGATCGTTCACGCAACTGCGAGGACTAGCCGCCGATTTGAGGAATCGGCGGTTTATCCTTGCTCTCGTATTCGTCCCGGTATTAGTTTTTTTCGCCAACCACTATTTGTGGCTTGAATTCGCAGGTATCAGGTATGACCAAGACCACTCGCATACTCGTAGTGGATGACGATCCCGAAATCCTAAGCGTCCTTACCCTGATCCTTAACACCGCCGGGTATGATGTCTTGAAAGCATCATCCGGCCGGCAAGGTCTTCAACTGGCACGCACGGAGCGCCCAGATCTGGCGCTGCTGGACGTCGTGCTGCCTGATCTCAACGGAATTGAGGTCTGCAGACAAATCAAGAGTGATCATGATTTGCGGGATGTCTTTGTCGTTCTGATTTCCGGTGACGCCACGAAAGCCTCCCATAAGGTCAATGGCCTGGAATCCGGGGCGGATGATTACATGGTCAAACCTGTGGATCCGGAAGAGTTTCTGGCGCGGGTTCGGACGACCCTGCGCCTCAAGGGAGCCATGGCCGCACTCCGGCAGAGTCAGGAGCGGTACCGCACTCTGGCCGAGTCATCGCCCGACGCGATTTTCATTCTCGATCAAGCCTCAGTCATTCAATATGTGAATTCTGTGGCGGTACGGTGGTTGGGTAAACCGGATACCGAGTTGTTGGGACGATCGTCGGCTGATTTTTTCCCGCCGGAGATCGCCCGGCAAAATCAGGAAGCCATTCAACGGGTTTTCGCAACGGGTGAGTTGGCGCGCACGGAGCGAAGCGAGCCGTTCGGCGGCATCATGAAATGGATTGAGACGCGGCTGGTGCCGTTGCGAGATCAGCAGGGAGAGGTTGTATCCGTGATGGGCATGGCTCGCGATCTTACCGAACAGAAGCAAACCAAGCAGGCGCTCCAGGAACGCGAGGAACTGAGTCAAAAAATCATTGATTCCGCCGTGGAGGGTTTTTGGATGATTGACCTTGATGGCAAAATCGTGGATGTCAACGAGGCATACTGCCGCATGAGCGGTTTTTCGCGCGAGGAACTCTTGTCCAGGCACATCAGCGACATGGAAGTCAACGAGCCGTCTCCCGACTTGGTGAAGAATCATGTGCAACGGATTATTGAATCCGGCAGTGACCGTTTCGAAACCCGTCACCGACACAAAAACGGACACGTCTTCGAAGTGGAGGTCATCGCCACCTTCCTCCGGTTGCGGGGTCATTACATATTCGCGTTCCTGCGCGACATCACCGAACGCAAGCGCGCCGAGCGGGTGTTGCAGGCGAGCGAAGAACGGTTCCGTCAATTGGCGGATAACATCCGGGAGGTGTTCTGGATGACCAACCCTGGGAAGAACGAGATGATTTATATCAGCCCGGCGTACGAGGAAATCTGGGGGCGCACCTGTGAAAGCCTTTATGCCTCGCCCCAGAACTGGATTGAATCGCTCCATCCGGACGACTGCGAGCGGGTATTGGAAGCCGCCCTGACGCGGCAGATTACCGGCCAGTATGACGAGCTGTATCGGATTGTGCGGCCGGACGGCACCATCCGGTGGATCCAGGACCGCGCCTTTCCCATTCGCGATGAGTCCGGCAAGGTATACCGCGTCGTCGGCATCGCCGAAGACGTCACCAAACGGAAACAGGCCGAGGATGCGCTCCGCGAAAACGAAGCCCGCAAGAGCGCCATCATGCGGGTGGCTCTGGATGGAATCATCACCATTGATGATGCCGGCCGGATCATCGAGTTGAATGCCGCGGCGGAAAAAATTTTGACCCACAACCGCGCCAAGTTAATTGGCGAGGACATCCGGGAGATCATTCCGCCATCCCTGCGGGCGTGGTTTCAGAAGGGTCTGGCCAATTCCTTTGCCGGCGAAGGGGGCCCGGTGGTCGGCAGCCGCATCGAAATGGCCGCCCTGCGCGCCGATGGGAGCCGTTTTGCCGCGGAATTTACCATCACCCGGATCCAGTTGAAGGGACAGCCGACGTTCACCGTGTATATTCGCGATATCACGCAGCGCAAACGCGCAGAGGAGGAGATGCGGTTGTTGCCACAGCGCATCATCGAAGCCCAGGAAGCGGAACGCCTGCGGGTCGCACGCGAATTGCACGACGGCATCAACCAGCTCATCGCCTCGGCCAAGATGAGGCTGCACAAGGTGCTGGACAGCCTGCCCGAACTCAAACCCGCGGCGAGGGAAATCCTCGCCCGATGCGACCAACTCCTCGTCAACGCCTTGGAGGAGAATCGCCGGATTGCCCACAACCTTCACCCCAGCGACTTGGACAACCTGGGTTTATCCGCGGCGTGCCGTAATTTTTGCAGGGAATTTCAATCGCGGACAAATCTGCAGGCGAAATGCCGGATCGCGGTCCTTGGGCGGCGGCGGTTGTCTCCCAAGGTTGAACTGAATCTCTTTCGCATCGTTCAGGAGGCCATCAACAATATCGAGAAACATGCGCACGCCAAAACCGTCAAATTGCACATTGGTATTCAGGGTCATTCGGTCTGTATGAGGATACAGGATGACGGACGTGGGTTTAATCCCGGGAGAACCCGGGTGGATAGAATGAAGGGGAGCGGGCTTGGCCTGACCAACATGCGCGAACGGGCGGTGGCAATCGGGGGAACCTGCAGAGTTGAGTCGGCGCCGGGCGAAGGAACGATCATCACCGTTCACGCACCTTGCAAGGGCGCCCCCTGACCTTTGGTTTCCGGCCCGAACCGGCTGCCGGCGTCAGGCGCGGCCGCTTTCCACCCAGCAGACCGCGTAGCGGATCAAGGCGTTCACGCTGCTCAAATTCAAACTTTTCCGTATCCGCCTCCCGGCCGCCGCCAATTGCCCCGCGCGCAAGCCGAGCTGGCGCGCAATTTCCTGATCACTCATTCCGCGGCCCAACAACTCGAGCACCTGCAGTTCGTCGTCCGTAAGTCGGTCCAAAGGGCGGATGATCGCCTTCGCGCCGGCCGGTTGGGCGGAAAAGTTCCGGTTACTCGCAAGCACCTCTTCGCTGACGTAGATGCGTCCGGCCAGGACGTCACGAATCGCGCTTACAATTTCCTCCGGGCTTTCCTGCTTCATGATGTAACCGTCGCCGCCGGCCCGGAGCACCCGGTTCACATAGAGCGCCTCGTCGTGCATGGAGAGAACCAGTAGCTTTACCGTCCGATTGGTCTTTCGAAGTTTTTTGATCAATTCCAGCCCGCTGGCACCGGGCAGTGTGATATCCACCAGGACAAGGTCCGGATTGAGACGGTTGATGCGTTGCAGCGCCTCCCCGGCAGTCGCCGCTTCACCGCATACCGTCAGGTCCTTTTCCGCATTAAAAATCTGGGCCAAACCCTCGCGAAATGTCGGGTGGTCTTCCACCATGAAGATTCGCCATGGCCCTCGGGATTTGCTCTTTGATGTTTCGGACATAACAAATATTCCATCGGTAATTCCCGCCATAAACCTGTTCCTGGAAATGACCCTCGCCCCTCGGAGGCGCCATCCCTCCATGACATGGTAGCCGGGTATCGAACAAAGTCAATGGCACGCCATCAGTGCAGGTAAAGATGGAAGGAGTTCCTCTAATTAAATCCGCCCGGTGCCGGTGCCGGCTGGCCCTCAACGAAGAAACCGGGATGCCCTTCGCAGGACCGCGCCCCACCTCTCCCGGACCGCCTTGGCAAGCGTAGCGGATCCAATCATTCGCTTGGTGGGGAGCCCTTGCACGTTCTTGTGTGACTCCAACAGCCACGCTGGCAGGCTGACCCAGCAAAGAAGTCGGCGCGGCATCGGGCGGGCGCCGCAGTCCACGTATAACCGGCCCGTCAGGGCGTCTGCAGGATTCGATAAAACCGTTCCCGATCGGGTCCGATGGTATCAACCGTCGTCATTATTGGGTTGGTGGCGGTCACGGAGCTGTTCAAGTTGCTCCAAACGCCCTGGGTCAAATTGGTTTTGTACAGCAACTGGTAACCCTGACTCACCGTCGCACTCCAGGTCAGTGTCAGCATTGTGCCTGCCCGTATCACGGTCAGGAATCTTGGCGGCGGGACGATGATACCGAGCCGGAAAACGGTCCCGTAACCATTCGTGCCACCGTTGGCCGTCGTGCCGTAGAAATTGCCATCAGTACTTTGCACCAGTCCGGCCTGCGGCGAGGCGCCATTCGTGCCATTAAACGATATCAAGGTCGTGAGCGTTCCATTGGTGGTCATCTCGAAGATCGTGCCGTAGCCTTGGCCGGCGTCATTGGTATAAGCGCCACCGGCCGAAGTGGTCCCGTAAAAATTGCCGTCCGAAGCCTGAATAACGCCGGCCTGGGGATAGGCGCCATTCGTGTTGCCAAATGACACCAGGGTTGTGAATGTGCTGTTGGTGGCGAACCTGAACACCGTTCCGTAACCGTTGGTGCCCCCAAAAAATGTCGTTCCATATAAATTGCCGTCTGAACCCTGCGCCAGCCCGGCATAGGGATTGGCGCCATCGTTCGTGCCGCTGAACGAATACAAGGAGGCGAAGGTCCCGTTGGTCGTCAGCTTAAAAATCGTACCGTATCCCCCGTTCGTTCCGCCTTGATAAGTGGTGCCATAGAGGCTGCCATCGCTGGCCTGTACCAGCCCGGCGTAGGGACTTTTGCCGGCGTTGCCACCGACATCGAACGAAACCAGGGTCGCGATGGCTCCGTTTGTCATGGCTTGAAACGCCGTGCCACCCATGTTCGTGCCGCCGATGGCGGTCGTCCCGTAGAAACTGCCGTCCCGGCCCTGTATCAGCCCGCCCAGGGGATATGCGCCATTGGTATTGCCAAGTGTGACCAGCGTTGTGAGCGTGCCATTGGTGGTCAGTTGAAACACAGTGCCGGCGCTGTTGCTGCCGCCATTGTAGGTGGTGCCGTAAAAATCCCCGTTCGGAACCTGGATCAGCCCGGCACGCGGGCTTGCGCCATTGGTACCGTTGAATAGAACCAGATTGCTAAGACTTCCCAAGGGAGTCATTTGAAACACAGTCCCGCCTCCACCCGATCCGCCGAAGGACGTGGTGCCGTAAAAATTGCCATCCTTGCCCTGTATCAACCCGGCGTAGGGAAGAGCGCCATTGGTCTGGTTAAATGAAACCAGATTGGTGAAAATGACTGCTGCCTGCACATGAAGCACTATAAACCCTGACATCAAGATGCCGTAAATAGGTGAAGGAAATCTCGCGATTTTCACGGCGTAAATTCTGAACTTGGCGTTGTGACCCGATAACGAGTTGTCACTTCTAAATGCGAATGAGACTACTCGCACTGTCAGCATAGTCAAGATTAATCGAAATTACGATCTCAATAGCCAATATGATATTTGGAAAACGCACATTGCCGTGCGGGCGACAAAGGCGACCCGATTGCGGCCACCGATTATGCTCCGTTCCGCGCTCCCGTCGTCCGTTGACTCGTCAGTTTTGTGTTCCCGCAACCGCCTCCTCGGAGTCTTAAAAGTGATTCAACATGTCCGATTGATACATAAAGCGAAATGTATGTTTCTCAGAAAAGTGTCGGCCTTCAAATCGGCACCAATTAACCGAGACATTATCAAGCACTTGCACGCCTTTCACAAATATGAGGGGGGGGGTCGTTCTGGTAGCAAGCGGCTGGATTCGTCGTGGAAAGAGCATAAACATTTTTCTTGCCATTGGAGATAAATGATGTTAAACCTTGCCTACACGGAATAAAAGGCCCTGTCAAATGGGATTATATTGAAGGTCGGATTGGCTGTGCGAAGAACTGACGAAGATTTTATGAAACTTTTTTTAAATCCGATAAAAATTTGGGGAAAAACACTGTTGGTCGGTTGTATGACGTTGGCGGTTGGGGTAACTTCGTTATTCGCCCAAGTTTACACTGACACGCTGGCAAACTTGGTTGCAACCGGTGGTTCCCTCGCCATTGGCGATAAAACGTTCAGCGGGTTTAGCTTTCAAGCGAGCGGTTTGACTGCCTTTGATCCCACCGCCATAACTGTCACTGCGAGTGAAATTGGTGGAGTAGATTACTTGAATTGGGTTGGAACGATCGCTGTGGACAGCCCTGCAGGTACCACCAGTCTCACCGGGGATCTGACTTTAAACTACACAGTCACCGCGAACTCGGGATCAATCAACATGATTGATCAAGCTTATACACCTCTGCCAGCAACGACACAATCGTCTGGCCAGATCATAATCGGCGAAACTGTAGCGAACAGTCAAGGCATCACTGTAGCCAATTCAACGCTCACACTAAATCCTCCTGTTTTGAGCGACCCACCAGCACAACCCGGCGACAACCTCAATATTAATCCAAGCGAGAACCAATTGTTTGTTAGCAAGGATATACTAATCCTTGCGAATGCTGGCAATGTTGTTGGTTTAGGTAATGTCGAGCAGTCATTCCATCAAGTTCCGGAGCCGGGCACCATGTTGCTCGGGAGCTTGGGCGGCGGATTGCTGCTTCTTCTGAGGTCGCGCCGCCAAGCCACGCGCAATTAACGGCTGACATTAGTCCTTTTCCCAAATCATTCTAAATAAAGTTCTGGCGGACTGAATATAAAATCGGTCCGCTATTTGTCTTTAGAATTGGGTTGGATTGATTGACAACTATATCTGGGCCGCTCACTTTCTCCCTGGCTTCCCATGTTTGACCTCTGACTTTTGATCTCTGAACTCCGAATTCCTTTCCGTGCTAGCAGACACCTTGTCCGCTGATTTTAGCATCTCAGCTTTCAACAGTTCGGCATTTTCGCCACAGACCTCATCCCTTCACTGTGATTTCTGCTTTCTACTTTCCCGATTTCAGCTTCTATTCAATTTAGGTCCAAGTCCCAAACGTGTTTAACGATGTCCCGCTGATGTAAATTGGCTGCTTGGCGTATATATACAAAATGGCCTTCAAACCAAGTCCCAAAAATGAATCAAGATGTCCTATGCTGGGATAGACGGCAAATTGCCAACTGAGTATTGTTCGTAACAGGTTCGGCACAGAAACGAGAATAATTTACATAACCAGAAGCGAAAAAACAGAGACAAAAAACACAGGAGGCAAAAAAAATATGAAACTACAAAAAACAGTATTAATTGCTGGCACGGTAGCCATGTCCGCGATGTTACAAACAGCCCAAGCAAACTTGGCGGGTCTAATTTCCAGCAACGGATCTATCACAACCCAGGACGGTACACTTACGTTCAGCGACTTCAGTCTTTCGGGTAACGCCGGGTTAATTGCTGATGCTGATGACTTAACTGTTGGAACGATTAATCAAGGCGGAATAAATTATTTAGCGTTTTCAGGTGCGTTTGTCGGTGTGTCCGGGATTAACAGCGCGGACCTAACGTTAAATTACACAGTTACCGCCAATGATGGAGCAATCGTTATGATCGATCAGAAGTATACGCCCGATGCGAATAATTTTGTGGGGGCGGGCGACGAGATCATAATCGGCGAGACTGCCTCTGGTAACATTGACTCACAGATAGCCAATTCAACCCTCACGCTCCAACCGCTGGATCTGAGTGATCCGGTCGCAGAGCCCGGTGATAACCTTAATTTTGGGACTCCCCAAACTATTGTGGATGTTACAAAGGACTTTCTATTCACCAGTGGTAATGCTAATGATATAGTTGGTTTGTCTGTTCTTGACCAATCGTTCCACACAGTACCAGAGCCGACGACCGTACTCGCCGGTGCATTGCTCCTGCTGCCGTTGGGCGCCAGCACCTTACGGATTCTTCGCAGAAATCGCACTGCCTAAAGATTGATTATTAGAAGAATAATCATGAAAAAAACCTGCATGGTTTTAGGGTTGGCAGGGCTGGTGGCGGCGCCCAACCTGTTCGGGGCAATGAGTGTCACCTTGATGGATGACACGCCGGGTATGAATTCGAGCTATAGTTACAGCCAAGGGGATGGTGGCGAATTCAGAGCTGTGGGAGATTCAGGCTTGGATAGCGTTGTCAACTGGGGCGCTTACTCATCGGCAACGAAGGGCACGGTGGGTGCGAATGATGGTTCATCTTGGGGTTATGGACAGGGATTAGCTCTGCCTGGTAGTGAGTACTTCCAAACTTTTTGCACTGAATTGCTGGAGGAATACACTCCCGGTGGTTTATATCCCATTAGTTCGATTGGCAATGCTGCCCTGTATAATGACACTGGCCATCCAGTTCCCATTACCTTGGGGGTGGCTTATCTTTATAGTCAATTCGCCGCTGGAACCTTGGGGGGCTATGACTATAACTATTCAGATGGAGGCGGGCGATCAGCTTCAGCCGGCAACCTGCAGAATGCGATTTGGTCGTTGTTGGGCGAGCAAAGTATGGCACTGCTGACTGGTGCCGCCTTGACTGATCTTCTAAATTCCGGTATTGCGGAGGCAGATTGGACTGTTGCCGCCAATGGGGCTTACGGTGTTGAGGACATGACCTTGGACAATCCCGGGCAAGCTCAGGACCAGTTGGTTATTGTTGTTCCCGAAGCCCCGACAGTGATTGCCAGCGCCTTGTTGCTGCTGCCATTTGGCGCGAGCATGTTCAAAATTCTTCGCAAGAAACGCATCGCGTAAAAATTGTGGCTAATGGTAATCAATCAGTAAAGGGAACACGATGAAACAACTACAAGCGGTGGTTTTGGCGGCCGCTTTGGCTGGCGCGAGCAGAGCGAGCGCTTCACTAACGGTCATAATTGATTCTCCCAATCCCTCTCAAATCGTAAATCTTCTTGTCTCGCCCGTCGGTGGAAGTCTTGTCCCCTCTTTTAGTGGCGGAGTTTATGCTGGCATATACAATGAGACAATTAATGGAGTTTTTACCCCATCGTTCTGCATTGACGTAGCTCACGATGTCTATGTAGGCGAACAGTTCACTGACTACTCTTATGCTGCCTTGGCAGATGCTCCCGATACTCCCGCTGGTCCTATGGGTGCTCCCACCGCAATCGCCATCGAGAAATTATGGGCGAAATACTTTACTGCTGCCCAGGCTGATAATAGTGGCGTGACGGCTGCTGCATTACAGGTGGCCATATGGGAGGCTGAAGGTGGTGGTCAGCTTCTAGGTAACGGAAGTCCCGGATACACCGTCACCGAGAGTGACGGTGCGGGTGTTTCAGCGTTGGTTGCCACTATGTTAGGTGCCCTCCCCAGCCTCACGGCTGAGGCAGATCTGGTGGCAATAGTAAGCCCGGATGGACAAAGTTACGTTGTGGCCGTCCCCGAAGCCACGACAGTAATTGCAGGCACGTTGCTGCTGCTGCCTTTGGGGGCAAGCACGCTGCGAATTTTGCGACGGCAGCGCGTTTAGTCCCGAAAGCGAACCCGGTCAAGAGGAGAACGAAGACAAAAAATCAACCCTAAGAAGAACGAAAATGAAAAAAACAAACATAAACTTGGCAATACTGGCAGCCAGCGCTTTTGCCGTCGCTTCTGTGGCGACGGTGCATGCTGATATCACTGGATACCTCTGGGATTCAAGTAGTAGCGGATTAAGCGATGCAAACGGTTCGACAGAAACTATTTCAGGTGTTCCCGGAAGTAGTCCGAGCGTGACTTTCACCGTCCCCAGCGGGTCGCTGAACTTTAACAGTGGTAGTGGAAATGGTAGTCCTGGTGATGGTTACACAATTGGGGGGTTTTTGGCTACCGGCGGCGCTACTATTACCGGCGGCACGGAAGGTACCGCTGATGCTAACGTTAATTTGGATGACTCCCTGATTCAATTGGTCGGTCTGGTCACGGTGGTAAATGGCCAGTCATATAACGTCGAGCATGATGATGGCGTGGTGCTGACTATCGGCAGCACGACACTGGTTAACGAACCCGGTCCCACTTCAGCTGTAACTACAGATTATACATGGACAGGTGCTTCCGGAACATATTCGTTTGATCTGCTCTATGCCGAAGTGGCTGGACCTCCGGCAGTTTTGATTACAGACCTGCCTTTGCAGCCAGTTCCCGAGGCCACGACGGTGATTGCCGGTATGATGTTGCTGCTGCCGCTCGGTGCAAGCACGTTCAGGATGTTGCGCAAGAGTCGCATAGCCTAATCATTGAGAAAGTCATTTCCTAACCAATCAGGCCGGTCTTCAAGACCGGCCTGATTCTTTTTCGCATTGGAACGCCAATGGCTGAACAGCAAGACATTGGCAGGCTGGTAAAATATTCCTTGTCTCGAGTTGCCGTAGGACAGGCGTCGCGCCTGTCTCCAATTTTACCGCCTTCATCTTCCTGAATGTTTACTGAATCACAAACACCGTATGGGACGATGAAAAGTGTTTTGAAGTTGGAGACAGGCGCGACGCCTGTCCTACGCGGTGAGTTGCGCGCCCGCAACCGTTTTCGACGGCATCCTCGCGGTTTGGCGAGTGTTGATCCCAAAGGATTGTCTGGAGAAAAAATCCGTGTCCATCCGTGTTTATCCGTGGTTGATAACCTTAATCCGCCTTATTCGTGCCCAGGAGCAACTTCGGATTGACAGCGGGCAACTTCTCTTGAAACCTTCGCGCTGTGTCCGAATTACCCTGGTTCGTGGCCCATACCAAACCGCGAAGGGAAAAAAAGCTGGCGGAGTATTGCCGGCGGCAACACATCGCGGTGACACTTCCCTGCTACAACTCCGCGCACAAGTATCGCGGCAAGACTGTCGTGTTCCAGAAGCCCCTGTTCCCCGGCTACGTGTTCCTGC
>JBEKTH010000059.1:0-20399 GCA_049516255.1 Verrucomicrobiota bacterium | reverse complement strand
GATTTGCGAAACGGATACGACGGTCACGGCTTTGGAACGGCAGGATTTGACGGATGCCCAGAAGCGCGACAAACGATTTTACAACACCGATTCGGTTCTCGTGTTCAACCGTCCGGTGGCCGGTTTCAAACCCGGCGGCACGGGACGATTGCGCGGCATTACCGACAAATATTTACTGGTCGAATCCGGCAATCGCATCCGGCCTGTGGCGTTCAAAGATTTGGAGCGCGTCGCGGTCTGCCAGCCAAAAGAACTTCCTTTGTCCCGTGGCGACCGGCTGCAACTCAAGGCCAATGACAAATCCCAGGATGGGCGCAAACTCGCCAACGGCGAACTGGTGACGGTCAGGGAAGTTCATGCCGACGGCCGCATTGCGCTCAATGACGGTCGGGTGCTGCCCAAACATTACCGGCAGTTCGTGCGCGGCTATGCCGTCACCTCCTACGCCGCTCAAGGCAAAAACGTGGATTACGTCCTGTTTTCAGATTCGGCGGTCCGCGCGGCCACGAATCAACAGCAATGGTATGTCACCATTTCGCGCGGGCGCAAAGGGGTGAAGATTTTCACGGCGGACAAAATCCAGCTTCGGGAAAATGTCGCGCGGACGGGTGATAGGACATTGGCTTTAGACATGGCTCAAAGCTCGTTTCACAAGCTGGCCACGATGTGGGGGCGCGATGTTGCTTACGTCCTCAACCTCCAACATTCGCAGCGCGTGTCGGCAGCGCGGCAAACAGAAGCATTGCGACATGAAGAATCTGAACGTCAGGCGGAAGCCGTCAAGCAATCGCAGGCCGTGGAGCCAACCGAATCTGTCAAACAAACGGAAACAGCCGAGCAAAAAATCCAAAAATCTCAAACCATTCGGCGGCGGATGGAAATTCCACCGCGTCAGACCAATCAACAAAGTCGAGGTATGCGAATATGAGCAATTCTCCCTGTTATGAATCCACCAGCAAGTTTGAAGGCGCGGACAGCCTGCGGCTGGAAGTCAGTCCTGCCTGTTTTTATCTACTGGCCTACCATCATTTGGACATGGCGAAATTTGAATCGGACAAGGGTGGCGACATTCTCACGCTGTCATTTCTCAATCGCACGGTTCGGATAACCGGCAAAAACCTGCACCGTCTGGCGATTAACATTCAAAAGCGCAATATCGAATCGGTCAAGCAGATGCCGGACAAATATTGTGTCCTCGCCAACGATGACGTTTGGATCAAGACCATCCAAATTGAGGATGAAAAAGAGCGTGCTTGAGTCACGCTCTAGTTTTTCGCGGCTACCTCTTTCACCGTCTGTTCGCTTTCGAGGAAATGAACTTTTTGTGCCATTTCTGCGGAATGAGTGTCGCGCAAGTGCCCATAGACACGCATTGCGAGTGCGCCACCGTCATTGTGTCCGAGCCAGCGTGATACAGTCGGAATATCAACGCCTGCTTCAATGCAACGGGTTGCGAATAGGTGGCGCAAATCGTGGTGGGTGATTCGAGGGATTTTCAAAAGGCGGCAGGCTCGCGTTAAAGATTTTTCGCATTCTCCGACATGACAGACCAAATCCTGTGGCGAGTGCGTTCTCGTAGCCAAACGATTTAACAGGACCTTCATGTCTGCGATGATGGGAACGTTCCGCGTTTTAGGGGCATCGTTGGCCTTGCGCGTCTTTACGCTGTGAACCGTGATAAAACCGCGTCCCGTATTCACGTCTGCCCAATGCACTTGCTTTGCTTCGGAAAGGCGGCAGCCTGAATAAGCTAAAAAACGCACGAAGTCCGCACAATGTTTTGCCTGTCCCGCGCCGCTTGTCTCAATCGTTACAAGAAGCTCTTTGAATTGGTTGGGTTCGGGCAGATGCAATTCTTTAGGCTTCACGCCGAGCCGCTTTACATCTTTGCTTGGATCATCAATTCCGACAATACCCGCGCGTTTGAGAATGCCGCGCAACGTGCCAAGCGTGTTGTTAAAATACCGCTCATCCACCTGCCGCGAGAATTTGGCCGCCCACTCTTTGCATTTGGCTTCCGATACCGAATTCAACTTCAAGTTGTCGAGGCTCGGCCAGCTTTCCAAAAGTTTTTGAATGCAATAACGGCGATAGCGTTTTGAATTATCTGAAAGTGTGTGTTCGTTTTCCAAGTCCTGCTCATAAAGGGCGCGAGCTTCGGCAAAGACGACCGGAGTTCCAACCTGGCGCCGCTTCCGCATTTTGGCTTTTACAAAATCCGCCAGCTTGAGTTTAGCCGTGCTGAAAACGTCTGTCTCCAAACTCTCACGATAGAGCTTGCCGTCCACTTTGACTCTGCCGTAAAATGTTCTCGTGCTGACGTATTGCAGTAAATTTGGGACTTTGGGGAATGAACGCCATTTGCCGTCCGGCGACAGGTTGGCTTGGCGTGTGGCTGCTGGTGTTTTCGCGGCCCGACTTGTGTCATTTGTTTGCGCTTTCATCACCGCAAATATACAGGATACAAAAGCGGGATGCAAACGAAAAATAGCCTTCCATAAATCTGCTATAAGTTATTCATTTTAAACTTGTTGCCTCGGTAGCTCAATTGGTAGAGCAGTTGACTCTTAATCAATTGGTTCACGGTTCGAGTCCGTGCCGGGGCACCATTACACATATTCAAAAAAGCGGAAGGAAGTCAAAAGGCGTGAAGCCACTTTCACGTCAACCATGCGAGCTGGGATCGGGTTGCGTAATGAACGGCCGCGGGGGGTTCCGGTGAACAGGCAACTCCCACTCGGCGAACGCATGCTCAACGATTGCATGCTGGTCCAATCGTCGAGCTCTGGCTCAATTATTCTGTTACTGCGATAACTGGAAGAATTCCGTCGATCCGGTCATCGGCATGGTCAACTGATAGCTACCCTCCGATGTCGTCAACGCCCTGCTGGGCACTGCGACCGGAGTCCAAACGGCTCCGGCCTCCAGTTCCGGCTGGGGAGCAAAGGCGGTTGTGGTTGCGGTTTCCCTGGTTGTCAGAAAACAAACGTTGGTTCATTAGCACCGTTGCCACCGCCAAAGACCCTGACTGTCGTAGGTGAAGCCGGATTATAAATGTCGCTCCAGTTTCGCCACGTGACATGGCCATCTAAAAAGAGGTTGTTAGCTCCTGATGGCTGGTTGCCACTCAAATGGCTGGTGTGTAGACTGAAGTTTGCAGGCCCATTGCCGATCGTAATTTGGTTGAAGTCTCCCGCTGGATCTCTGGCAATCACATCCACACACACAGTACACTTGGTAGGGGAACCTTGGTTCGCCACATAGTTAAAAGTGGCCGGCGTTCCCAGCACATTCGTCTGCCAAAACGGCTGTTCCGGTCGCCCGCCGGCGTTCACGCCGGAGCCGGGCAGGAGCCAGACATAACCGGTGATGCGATATGCTCTACCTGCGATTGCATACGCGGGACTGGCGTCAGGGGCCCCGGCCACACCAAAGTTCCAGTAAGTATCCACGTTGGCAGCCGCATTGGCCGGGTCGTAAAAAACGTTTCGCGTCGCGCCATTCTGAATCATGTTGGTGGTGAACTGGGCGGCGATGTCCCAAGGCCAGATGCCGTACACCGAAGTATTGGGCGGATTAGGAGTGCCGGGCACAGCAGTGCCGTACGGTGTATATCGCAGGTCAGGCAGCTTATTGTTATTGTCATCGGCCAGAATCAGCAGGGCGACACCCAGCTCGTGTTCATTGCTGGCGCAGGATATTCGAAGCGCCCGATTTTTGGCAGCGCTCAAGGCCGGTAATAACATCGCCGCGAGGATGGCGATGATGGCGATGACCACGAGGAGTTCAATCAAGGTAAAGGCTTTCGGACGATTTTTGACAGAAAGGGACATTTTGATGATAAATTTGGCCTTGCGGGCCTGGAGGGGACAGCTCTAGTTACAAAAAAATGCTGCGTGGGTTCCGGCTCGACCCGAGCCAAGAGTTCCCACGCAGCAATTCAGTTCGATCGACAAACCATTCATTATCAGCCCTATTGGGCCTATTCCGACAATCGGAAGAACTGCGTCGATCCGGTCATCGGGACGGTCAACTGATAGTTACCCCCCGACGCCGTCAACGCCCCGCTGGGCACTGCTACCGGAGTCCAAACGGCCCCCGGCCCCAACACCGGACTGGCCACCACGGTAACCAGGGCTGAGGTGGTTGGCCACGAGAAAACCAGATTGCCACCCGACCGGGTCGCGTTCAGTGACACACTGGTGCTGGTGCCCCGGAGCGTGTTCGGTCCGAGCGCATAATCGGCCGCCACCTGCGACGCGGTAAGCGGGCCGTTGTAAATGCGGCATTCATCAATCGAACCCAGCAAGCCGGGATCCGCCGTGTAAAGCGAACGGCCCAGGTAATTGTTCGGATCCGCGCCCAGCTGGTAGACCAGAACACTTTGACTGTTGAACGCCGGATCTTTGTAAGCCACTGGATCGATCATGGCATTGAACATGGAAACCCTCGCGGCCAGCACCCCGTTGGTATAGAAGGCTTCATTACCGGTATCGGGACTATAAACCCCGACGATTTGGATGTTGGTCTGCCCGGCCAACGTGCCAGTAATTATGGCATCTCGCTCACCGGAATTGCCGGGCACACCCTGCCCGAAGTTCACTTGCGCCGTCCCACCACCCGTAAGCGGCGAGCAGTTAATATAATTACCTCCGTCCCCGTAGGTGGCGTCAATGGGATTAAGATCCGAGAACCCGAAAGCAAAGAGATTCTCAAAATTGTTGGTGGTGGTCGTGCCAATGCTGGCCCACGTTTCAATGGTTACTTCATTCACGTTGCTGATGATTCCAGCCGGCAACTGCACGTAGTCGGCGCCGGCGGGCGCACCATCCAGCACCACCTGCCCCGATCCATTAAAGGCCGCAGTACCGACGAGGGTGGCATTCCAGGTCGGCCCACCCACCGAATCCGACGCGGTGGTGCCCGAGGTTTCATTAAAGCTGTAGCGATGGATCAAACTGGCATTAACAGGTACCACAGTAATCGTGACGGAGTTGGTGCTGGTCAGTGCACCGACCGTTGCCGTCAAGGTCGCACTCCCCGGACTGAGTGCCGTCACCAGGCCGTTGGTATCGATGGTGGCCACTTTGGGATTGCTCGAGCCGTAAACCGGCTGGGTAAAGGTTGCCGGATCCACACCGGGCTCCGACGAACTCAGGAGCACTCCGCTGACCGACGGGTAATCGCCAACCAGCGTTGCCTGTTGGAAAAGTCCAACTTCCGCGGTAGAGCGGGATAATGGTTGGAAATAAACCCGTTGGAGTGAACCTCCGAGGGGAACGGGCGTGACGATGGTGTTGGTGCCATCGTCGGTGACCACGAGGTCATTTGTGTCATAGCCTTTGCCGTAGGCACGAAGAATGCCTCTCGCAATCCAGTTGGAGACCGACCCGGAATTTCCGGTATTAATACTATTTTCCGGCAACTTTAAGGTGCCGCCACCGAGTAGGAATACCGTTGTGGCGTCATTATTGGCCTGTCCATTGTCCAGGTTGGCATAACCATTTATCAAAAAGAACGCGTTGTCATAGATGTTCACGTGACCACCCGACCATATGCCTGCTCCACCCAGGCTGCTGTAATTGGCATTATTGTAGAGATTCATCGTCACATACGTCCCTTCGCAAACAGGCCACCAACCGGAACCCAGATTCAAAGACGCGCCTGAAGTGTACATGTAGGCATTCCCATACATATTGATATGGCTTCGCAAACCGGGAGTAGGGTCGGGCTGATACGGAGCAATCGTCCAGTCAAACTCCAGCGTACCGTAAATGTTTAAGGTACATCCAAACTCCGGACCAAATATCGTATTATACACTTCGGTTGAATTGCCAACGCCAGGGGTTTCCACCTCGCCGTTGGTGATCGTTATCACCGTATCACCGTCAACGGGTGAAGGATCAAGCCATACATTGCCGGTATAAGTTGTGACCGGGTTTCCCGGTGGCGGCACGCCTACGGGATTCCAGTTATTGGGGTTGTTCCAGACGTTGTTGGTTTGCGTGCCATTCCAATGGGAATCCTGGGCGGATGCGGTTTGGACCAAACATGCCACGATGGCAATGATTGCTACATAACACAGTTTTAGTGGTTTCATATATGAGAACAGTTGGGTTTGAGGTTTTAGGTTTGTCTGCAAATAGAGATCAACTAGTTGTTTGGCCAAAACATAAAGACCGGACCGCCGCCAAAAATCGCCAGAGCCGGACCGGTGAGCCCCTGCCAATTGTGCCAGGTAACATGACTGTCGATGTATAGTTGGTTGCCCCCTGCCGGTTGGCTGCCTTGTAAAAAGCTGGTGCGTTGAATCACATTGGCGGGAAGGCCGCCAACCACAAAGTGAGCGTATGGGGTTGGCGATTTCGAATCCGCGGCAACGATATCAGCACACCATACGGATTTGGATGGAATGCGTAACGGCGATCCCAAGGTATTGGTCTGCCAGTAAGGCTGCTCTGGACGTGTGCCCCCCGCATTCATACCGGCACCCGGCAGAAACCAGATATAATCAGTGATGCGAAACTGGCTTTGAACGCTGGCGTTGGTGGCGCCCGCCACGCCGAAGTTCCATACATTGTCCTGATTAAATGTGGCGTTCGCTGGGCAAAAAAATATATTCCGGCTTGACCCATACTGAAACATGTTGGTGATAAACAGGTCGGAGATGTCCCAGGGCCAGTTGCCATAAATGGCACCCGCTGTCCCCGGAGTGCCCGTTCCGTAAGGTGGATATCTTAAATCGGGCAACCTGCTGTTATTGTCATTGGCCAGCATCGTCCCGGAGAGGCCGAGCTGGTGCAAATTACTTGCGTCGCTGACAATCCAGGCTCTTTGTTTGGCCGCACCCAAAGCGGGTAGCAGCAAAGCCGCCAAAATGGCGATGATGGCAATGACCACCAGTAATTCAATCAAGGTAAACGCCCTCGAATTTCGTTTGGAAAAAAAAGACATTTTCAAATAGGGTTGGCTAATAGGATCAAATACCTTCAGGTTTGCTGCATTGCCGGGACCAAGCCTCTTTGTGGAAAAGAATCGCCAGTTGGTGAACGCCAGCCTGACAGATCCAACGGACCGTGAGTCTTGCGGTAGGCGAGCGGCCTGATTCCTTTGCCGGCCCGGAAATAGCGGGCGATGTGCCGTATATCATCAAAACCGAGCAGGTCCGCAATCTGTGCCACCGTCAGGTTCGTTTCCATCAGCAGTTGGGCGATCTGATCGGTGCGCACGCGCCGAATCTCATTTAGCACGGAACGGCCCAGCAGCCTGCGGAATCGCTTTTCCAGCATGCGTCGGGACAATCCGGCGAAACCGGCGATTTCATCCACCGAAATGCCCCGGCGGCGGGCCTGATCGCGAATGAAATGCAATGCCTTGGCCAGATGCGGATCTTCCATGGCCACAAAGTCCGTGGACCGGCGCGCCACGACGTGGGCCGCCGCCGCCATGATGCGCGAGGGAACGGTGTGCGATTGGCTCATCAATCCATTCAGGGCATGGGCGGCGTCATAACCGGCACGTTCGAAATTGATGGCGATGCTCGACATCGGCGGGTCGGTCAGCCCGCAAACGACTTCATCATTATCGGTGCCGACAACGCCCACCAAATCCGGCACGGTCAGGCCGGCCAGCTTGCAGACTTCCATCACGCGCTGACCACAATCATCATTGCAAGCCATGACACCGACCGGTTTGGGCAGCGCCTTCAGCCAGTTGGCCAGCGAGCGCCATTCCCTTGACCAATCCCTGCCCGTGGTGGAAAGTTCGAATTGCGGAGGATGTTCAAAGCCCGCCGCTTGGATCCGCCCGCAGAATGATTCCCGACGGGCTTCGACCCAGGTTGTGTTCTCCGACGAAGTTTTTTCATAGCCGCAGAAGGCGAAATACTTGAAGCCGCAACCCAGCAGGTGTTCCGCCGCCATCCGGCCGACGGCTTCCGAATCCGTAACCACGTTTACCGCGCTGGCAATTTCTGCTTGGTGGTGGCCGACCACCACGGTGGGCAATCCGTAAGCCGTGATTTCCTCCGCTTGTTCCACGTCGCGGAGAATGATTCCGTCAGCGTTGCCGGTTTCGAGCAGGGGTTGGACTTTTTCCAATCCGGCAGGTTCCCACAAAAAAGACCAGGGTCCATGACGGCGGGCATAATCCGCGACGCCACGAAACAACGCGCGCCCGGAGGCTCGCGAAGACTCAATCAACAAAATGACTTTCGGCACGCGCGGCATGTTCTTCGCTCAACCGAGGCAAGCAATAGCCTTTTGCCCTGACAGGGCCTCGATTAGGAGTTACATACACATACACGCCTTTTGCCCCCCAAACCCGACACGGTTAACCGATAAAGTCAAAATCTTCCAAATTTTGAATGATTCCATCATGCCAGGTTTGTTCGAACCTGCTCAGAATCAACGCCATTGACGGATGGCCGACATTCCGGTACGACATTTTTTGGAATCAGTCTGGCCTGGTTCCGATGGAAGCATGGGGGTCTTGAGGTGATGTTTCAACCAACGTGGTGGCTTCATGCAGCAGGATGCGGGCAAAAACCCAGTCAAACCAGAACCCATGCTCGGCGCTGCCGGCATCCAGATCGTCATGGAATTTATCTTCAATGACCTCCCGGCCTTGCGCCAATTGAGCGATCGCTTCCTGGTTTTGGCCGAGCTGATGGCACGCCATCGCAAGAATTACCTGGGCGGTGGCGACCCGTGGCGGGTTGTCGCCGGCATAAGCCAGACTGTGTCGGCACCATTGCGCAGCCTGGGCGTAGTCACCCTGGCGATACTTCATCAGCGCCACCGAGACGGAACCCCAGGCAGCCTGAAAGACGGCTTCGGCATTGGTGCTGTCGGGCGGGACACTGGCGAAGGATTTTGCGGCCAGTTCCGCCATGTGCGCCAAGGTTCCCATGGTTTCCGGGTCTGCTGGCCGGAGCAGGCTGATTTTGACCACACGTTCCGCAGCCACTGGATAGGTGGTACTGGCAAAGCGGGCAATCGCTTCCTGGCGGAAACGTTCATAACCATTCACATCGTCCAGTTCAATCAACGCCGGACCGAGCCGGAGGTAGTCCAGCGAAGCCATGTCCCATCCGTAGAATTTATTGATCTGCAACAGCACGCTAAAACGGCTGGCGGCTTCGCGCCAGCGGCCTTGCAGTGCGAGCCATTCGCCGACCGAACGGAACACAGCAGATCCTTCCAGGGAAGGTTGGGCCGGAACAATGCCATTCAGAAGATTGTCCGCTTCGTCAAAAGCGTTCTGACTGACCCGCACGTCCGCCAGCGTAATCTTCTCCCGGATTTCAGCCTGCCGCCGCAATTCGGCCTCGTTGGCCCGCGCCCGCTCAGCATCCTGACGGAGTGAGTATTGTTGTTGTTCGGCGGCCACCGCCTCCCGACGGGCCGCCCGTTCCATAAAGAAAAGCCAGGTGGCGGTGCCCAATCCAATCAGCAACGCCGCCGCCACCGCCGCGCCGGAGGCGAACACGATTTTGTTCCGGCGGACCAGTTTTTGGAACCGGTAGAAACGGCTGGGGGGACGGGCGATGACCGGCTCGTTGTTGAGGTAACGCTGGACATCCATGGCCAGTCCGTTGGCCGTTTCGTAACGCCGCCGGCGGTCTTTCTCCAAACACTTCATCACGATCCAGTCCAGGTCGCCCCGCAACAGCGAAATCAACTTGGGCGGTTCGGCATGGCGTTGCACGGCGGTGGCGGTCAATTCCGTGTGCTGCAGCGTGGTCAGCATGATGGAAGGGCGTTGCGGCTCCTTTTCCCGCAAGGTCCGGCGCATTTCTTCCAGGCCGGATTGCAGCAGTTTTTTGGCATCAAACGGCGTCCGGCCGGTGAGCAATTCATAGAGCAGCACGCCCAGGCTGTAAATGTCGGTGCGCGTATCAATGTCCAGCCCGCTCATCTCCGCCTGCTCCGGACTCATGTAAGCCGGCGTGCCGATGATTTGTTCGTAGGCGGTGAAGAGCGTCTGGTCGGTCAGTTTGCCCTCGATGGCCTTGGCGATGCCGAAATCAATCACCTTCGGCACCGGCACGCCGTCGTGCAACGTCACCAGGATGTTCGACGGCTTGATGTCGCGGTGAATGACGCCTTTTTGGTGCGCATGTTGAATGGCCTGACAGACCTGGATGAATAAATTGAGGCGCTGGGGAGTGTCGAGATGGTTCTGGTCGCAGTAGTCCGTGATTTTGACGCCGCGCACCAGTTCCATGACGAAGTAAGGCCGCCCGGTTTCCGTCGCACCCGCGTCCAGCACCCGGGCGATGTTCGGATGGTCCATCATGGCCAAGGCCTGCCGCTCGGCTTCGAAACGGGCGATGACGCTCTTGGTGTCCATGCCGAGTTTGATGATTTTCAAGGCGACCCGGCGCAGGACCGGCTTCTCCTGCTCAGCCATATAAACCATGCCGCAACCGCCTTCGCCGATTTTTTGCAGCAATTTGTAACGGTCAATGCGGCTGCCCGGACCTTCGGTCGGGCCGGACTTTTCCGCCAACAGCCCACCCGACGAGAAGCGCGTGTCGGAGGTCGGACGTCCGGCACTCGGCCGCGTCGTGTCGGCAAAGGGAGTGATTTCGCTGAAAAATTTATCGGCGTCCGCCTGCGCGGAAAGCAGCGCCTCGATCCGCTGGCGCAGGGGAATGTCGGGGCCACAGGCCTCGTCGAGAAACGTCCGGCGCGCGGCCGGGTTGGCGACTTGGCGCGCCGCGTCGAACAAGGCTTCGATTTGTTCTGTCGTTTTCGTCACAGGCTGCGGGACGGCTGTAATTACGCGGCCAAAAGTTTCCGGGACGCCGCATCGGTGCGAATATTTTCCGTTGCGAATCCATCCGGTCTCAAGCCCGGCTGCGGATGTTTTCAAACAGCCAGGCTTTCGCAAACGCCCACTGCCGTTCGATCGTGCGTTCCGTGACCCCCAGAATCTTGGCCACTTCCTGGTTGGTCAGGCCACCAAAAAATTTAAGGATGACAATCCGCGCCTTTTCGGCGTCCTCGGCTTCCAGCCGTTCCAGTGCCTCGTCCATCAGCAGGATTTTGTCGTCCGGCGTCGCGGCGGCCAGGTTTAGTTCGTCGATGTCCACGCGCAACTGGCCGCCACCGTGTTTCAGCCGCGATTTGCGCCGTGCGTTTCCAATCAGGATGTGCCGCATCGCCTTGGCGGCGGCGCTGAAAAAATGGACGCGGTTTTCCCAGGTGCGGTCGCCGGCGCCCACCATGCGGAGCCAGGCTTCATGCACCAGGGCCGTGGCCTGTAAGGTCTGGCCGGGAGCCGCCTGCGCCATGTGCGACGCGGCCAGCCGGCGCAGTTCACCATAAACCAGCGGCAGCAAATCTTCGGCCGTTTGGCCGCCGCCGCGCTGGATGGCTTGCAGCATCTGGGTGATGTCGCTGGTGATTTCGTCGGGCATGCGAGGAAAATTCGGGTCACATTCGAATGGCTAATTCCTTCAAAATAAACACCATGCCGGCGGAATCGTCAATGTGAACCCGGCTTTAGTTTGGTCCGGTTGATTTCCGGCCAGCCATCGGCGCTCCAGTCCAGCGGGAGGAGGGCCAGCATGGGATATCCGTGCCGCTCCCCATCATAAAAATGACAGGTGAACCAATCGTCGCCGTTTTTGGAATAAATGCCCGATTGCCCGGGACCGATGAAGGGTCCGCTGGAACCCAAAAAATAGCTGCCACCGCCCGCAATCAAGTCCACTCCGTCCTGGTCGCGATAAGGACCGGTGATTTGCGGGCTGCGTCCGACGCGGATTTCGTAAGTGCTGTTGGTGCCCCGGCAGCATAATCCCCAGTTCACAAAGAGATAGTAATAGTCATCGTGGTGGTAGATATAGGACGCCTCGATGGAATCGTTGAAAGCGAGCGAATATCTGGGCGAGTTGGTGGCGATGCGTTTGCCGGTTTCGGGATTCAGTTGGATCAATTTGATGCCGCTCCAGAACGAGCCGAAGGCAAGCCAGAGACGGCCCCGGGTGTCCAGAGAAACCGCTGGATCAATTGCGTTGAAGTCATCGTTGCTGCCGGATTTAACCACGAGCCCTTGATCCGACCATTTAAATTCGGGATCAGCGGGGTCAAGGGTGGGGTTGGTTGCCAAACCGATGGCCGAATCATTTCTTCCGAAGGACGAAACCGCATAGTAAAGCAAATAGCGATCACCCAGATGAATAACGTCCGGCGCCCAATAATAGATCCAATGATTCCGCGGCACCGCCTTGGCGGTCCAAGTTGGTGCATTCGAGAAAACCGCCGGGCCGCGCTCCCATTGGGTCAGGTTCGTTGAATAATACGACGGAATTCCCGGACCGGTATAAAAAATCCAGCACTTGTCCTTGCACTTGATGATCGCAGACGGATCGTGCACATGCACGCCGCGGTTGCCCAGCATGGCGAGCGCCCCCGAAACGGCATTGGATTGAACCTGTGCCTGGCCGGCTGTCTGCGCTTGAGCTGCAAACCCGCCAATGGCCGTGGCCAGAACCATGCAAATTTGAAAAGCCGAAAAACTTTTCTGAATTGAATTCGTTTTTACCATAAAAAAACCGGGTTCACGGCAATTCATCAAATGTCACCTGACCAGACGGATAAAGGTTGTATTGTTCGTCATCGGCAGCGTCAGTAGCCATTGATTGCTGTTGAGTGTGAGCGAAACGTTGATGGGGGACCACACCGCGTTCGCGCCCAAAGCCGGGCTGGTTTCAGCCGTAAAGCCAATGCCGTAGGACGGCCAGGTCAGGGTAATGTTTGAGGCGGCAGACAGGTTCAGGCTGAGCGGCACGGCAAGGGCATTCGGTCCGGACTGGACATTGGCGGCCATTTCCGCAGGTGTCAGGCGGCTATCGAAAATGCGAAACTCGTCAATCGTTGCGTTGAGCCAGGCATCTGTCCCGAACAGCGAACGGCCGATAAACGACCACGCCGGGCTGACGCCATTCAGCGGCGGGGTTGCATTGGTGACGGCGCTGAGCAACACGCCATTGGTGTAAATCGCTTCGTAACCATTCACGGGATCAATGATGCAGTCCACCAGCAACGCCAGGTTGTCAAACGCTCCCGGCGTGCCGAGATTCAACGTGCCGGCCGTTGTGGCCAGACCCAACTGCGCGGTGCCGGAAGTCGTGTGCGGGCTGAACGAGAGGAAATTCTGGCCCGCTGAGTTGGAGCTGTCACCAAAGTCGAAAAGCTGGGCCCCATTTCCGTTCGACCCGAAGGTGGCCCAGAACTCGATCGTCACCGCGGAAGAGCCGGACACCAATCCACCGGGCAGATTCACGTAATTGCCGGAAGCCCCGGTGAGTTGCAGGGCATTGTTCGCGATCGTTGCATTGCCCGCCAACATCCCATGCGCCATGCCAATGGAATCCCAGACGTTTGAGCTGTTTGCAGTGAAGCTGTAGCGGTGCGCCAGCGCGGGCGGGGCGTAGGCGAGATCCTTGATTTCCGCGCCGCTTAGGGCCCGGCCAAAAATGCGGAATGCACTGATCTCGCCGTTGAACAGCGGATCGGCGGCAAATTGGCTGTGGCCAAGGTAATTGGTCTTGGCCAGTGTCTGCCAGGGACGGATCGTGAGGTTGTTGTTCGTGGCCACGGGAATTCCGTTCAAATAAAGCAATCCCACCGAGCCGTCCAGGGTGACGGCGACGTGGCACCAGGAATTTGTGGGTAAAGCCGACGAAGCGTTAATCTGCTGCTCGGAGCCATTGCCATTGATGGTGATGGCAAAACGCATTGTGCCGGCCGACGATCGCGGTGTGAGGAACAGATAGTTGGTCGTGCCCGTGCCAAAATCAAAAATGCGCTGCCACGTGGCGCCGCCGTTCCACTTGACCCACGCCGCGAAGGTGCTGGCATTGGCGACCGGGTCCGGCAGCAAGACATATTGGGAAGTGCCGTTGAGATTAAGCACGTTGCCGAAGCCCGGTTCGTTGGTGATGACCGCCCCGTTTTCCAGGGTGCCATTGTAAAGTCCGCTGGCATCGCTGGCATCCGTATTGAAGGGGTAAAACGCACTCCAGTCATTGGTGAAAACCGGCCAGCCATCGGTGCTCCAGGTCAGCCGGCCGACTCCCAGGGTGGCCGTGCCGCCGTTATTACCGTCGTAGTAATGATAGCTGAACCAATTCGTGCCGTTGTCGTTCAGGAGGGCGGCGTGGCCCGGTCCAATGAAGCGGCCGGAGCTTTCCAAAAACATCGTGCCGCCGCCGTTCAGCATGTTGACGCCGTTACGGTCGAGGTAAGGGCCGGTGACGCTGGTGCCGCGGCCCACCCGGATGTTGTAGGTGCTGTCAACGCCGGCACAGCAGCCACCATAATTCAGGAATAAATAGTAATAACCGCCATGTTGGTACAGACACGACCCTTCGGTGGTGTTGCTGAAAAAGTTAGTACTGCTGTCGGCGATTTTGGTTATGGGCGAACCGGGAGCAATCCGTTTGCCGGTGGCGGGATCCAGCTGCATCACCAGAATGCCGTCGGAGTATGAGCCGAAGGACATCCATATCGTGCCGTTGGTGTCCACGAGAATGCTCGGGTCAATGCAGTTGTAGGCCGTGAGATCCGTCGTGGCATTCGTTTGTCCCACCGGGTTGGACTGGATGACTTTTCCCTGGTCGGTCCACGTCGGCGCGATGAGCGACGTCGTGGTGACGAGTCCGATGGCGGAATTAATCGTGCCCCAAACGGAGCAGGCGTAATAGAGGTTATACCGGCCATTGAAGTAGGCCTCGTCCGGCGCCCAGAAGTATCCGGTGAAACCCGGCACCGCATTGGTTGTCCATGCCGGCGGATTTCCGGGGAACACCGGATAGTTGTAATTCCAATTCCGCAGGTCAGTGGAATAAATGGCGCCGATGCCCTGGCCGTCGCCAAACTCGTAATAAATGCTGCCGTCCTTGATTATCGTGCCCGGATCATGCACGTAAGCAAACCCCAAAACCGCCTGTTCCTCCGGCAGATAGGGGATGGGGTTCGCGTTCGACACCACGGTCACGGTGACCGAATTGGTGCTGGCGAAGGCGCCCAGCGTGGCCGTCAGGGTCGCACTTCCCGTAGCGATGGCGGCCACCAGACCGTTGGTTTCAACCACAAGCACATTCGGATTGCTGGATTGATAAGCAATCGTTCCGGGCAGCGTGGCCGGATCCAGCGCGGTTAAAACTGCGTTCTGAACATCGGGGTAATCGCCCAACACCGTTAAAGGTTGGAACGTGCTCACCGTCAGGTTGGTGGGAAATGAACCCAGATGAATGTCCTGAAGGGAACCACCCAGGGGAACGGTGGTTACCATCGTTCTGCCCGGCAGGCTCGTCGTGTCAATAACAATGTCGGGGTTGTCCAGCGCCTTCCCGTAGGCCAGCAGAATGCCCCGCGAAATCCAATTGTTTACTGTGGTCGCAAAGCCACCCGGCAGAATCAGTTCGCCGCCGGCCAGATTCATGGACCGGGTGGCATCCGACACCGCATCCACCGTCTGGATCGTGACGCCACTGGCAATGCTCAAGGTGCCGCCATACAGGTTCGCGTGACCGCCCCAATACATGAAGTTGATGTTGGCTGACGCATTGCCGTACAGGTTCAGTGTCACATACGGTCCGCCGGAATACCACCAGCTGTCTCCCAGGCACATCCCCATACCTGACACCGAGGAACCATTGAACAAATTGACAATGCTGGGGTGCGCCGGGTCGTTTTGCACCGGGGCCAGGTAATAGCGCCAGTTCAGCGTGCCGTAAATGTTCAGGCCCGCGCCAAACTCGGGACCATAAATCATATCGGATGACCCGCTGCCGGGGTTTTCCACCTCGCCGTTGGTGATCGTTATCACCGACCACCCGTTTGCGGGATCCAGCCATACATTGGCATCCACACTGGACGGCGGCACTCCCACGGGATTCCAGTTGTTCGGTGAAGCCCACAGACCGTCATTATTGAGGCCTGACCAGTGCGAATCCTGTCCCCAAACGGTTTGAATCATACAAGCCACCAGGGCAACTGAGATGGCTGAGCCTTTTCCGGTTTTCATATGGAAACAGGCAGGCCAATGATTAAGGCGTCTGCAAACGGAAGAATGCCTGGTTGTTGGTCGGCGTCAGCGACAAAAAAGTGACACCATTCGTTACCAGCGGCGTGCCGACCACCGGCGTCCACAGCGCGCCGGAACCGACGTTGGGAGAGCTGTATAATCCCAAACCGTTGTTGAAAGCCGGCCAGTTAATCATCAAACCCGTCAGGTTGCCAGACAAACCCAGCGACGAGGCGGTAATCTGCTCAATGGGCAGCGTCTGGGAAGAAATCAGCACCGAATCCATCTCGCCATTGAAATACGGATCGGCGGGAAACTGGCTGCGGCCGAGAAAGTCCTGCGAACCTTCAACGTCAGCTGGCAGCACATAAGTGCTGGCATTCACCGCCACCGCCTGGCCATTGACATACATCACCGCCTCGCTGCCGTTTAGAGTCACCGCGACATGCGTCCAAACACCGACCGGCAATGGATTGGGCGCGCTTAAAGACCAAATGGCATTTCCACCATCGGGCGTGGTCTGAAATTGCAATGCGCCGGTATTGGCCTTGGCCGTCAGCATCGCGTAACTGCTGGTTCCGGCGCCGAAATCGAAAATGCGTTGCCACGCATTGCCGCCATTCCATTTGACCCAGGCCGAAAACGTCCGCATGGCGCCAATGCCGGCCGGCAGGCTGACATACTGGCTCGCACCGCTCAAATTCAGCACCGGGCCCCGGATCGGATCAGCAACCGTGCCAGCGCCGTTGACCAGCGTGCCATTGAAATTTCCGTTCGCGTCTGCGGCGCCATTGGTAAACGGATAGCTTGCCGTCCACACGCTGTTTGTCGGTCCGGGCAGGACGTTCACAAAGTTGCTGGCGGTGTTCCCTGATCCATCCGTGGCTGCCAGCAAAATCTGGTAGAATCCATTGGTGGTGGTCGGATCTGACGGCACCACCAGGCTGCCGCTGCCCACACCGGCCAGCGGCCCCAGCACGATGTTGGTTGTGTTCGTATTGCAAAATTGGACCGTCCATACGAGGTTGGAAACGGACAAGGGAACATCGGCATAATCGACCGCGGACCCGGTGAAGGGAATCACACTGCCGGGTTGGAAATACGCCGGTGCCGTTGGTGCGATGATGCGGGGTTGTGGCGCGACAATGTCCGTCGGCGCCAATGCCCGGCCGTAGAGGCGGACGGAACCGATTTGGCCATTGAAATAGGGATCAACGGGGAACTGGCTCCGGCCAAACCAGACGTTGGTCGGCGCAAGATCAGGCGCAGCGAGTGTCATTGAAGCATTGGTTACCACCGGCGTCCCGTTCACATACATAATGCCCTGTGAACCGTCGGTGGTTACCGCCACTTGCGTCCAGGCCCCGACCGGCGCCGCGCTCGGAGCGTCAAGATGCTGTTCGCCGCCGATACCGGACGAAGTGATGGTGAACCGCATCACGCCGGTGGCGTTCTGGGGGGTCAGGAACGCATAGCTGTTGGTGCCGCGGCCGAAATCAAAAACGCGCTGCCAGGGCAGGCCGCCGTTCCACTTGAACACGGTGATGAAACTGCAGGCGTTGGCCGCGCCACCGGGCAGGCTGACATATTGGTTGGTGTCATTCAAATACAACACATTGCCCAGCAGCGGGTCATAATATGCTTCGGCGCCATTGTTCATCAAACCGTAATACTGACCGTTGTCGTCGCTGGCATCCATGTGAAAATGGTAAAGCGCCGACCAGTCGTTGGTGAACGCCGGCCAGCCATCCGTCGTCCAGGATAGTGGCTCCAGATCAAAGGTTGGCGCGCCGTTGTTGTTGCCGTCGTAGTAATGGTAACCGAAGTATTCAATGCCATCGCCCTCAAGAATTCCTATCTGTCCAGGCCCGATAAATTTGCCCGTAGTCTTGAGGAACAGCGTGCCGCCGCCGGACGCCATGTCCACACCGTTGCGGTCTAGGTAAGGCCCGATGATGTTCGTACTGCGGCCCATGCGAATGTTGTAGGTGCTGTTCACGCCGGCGCAACATGTGCCCCAGTTGGCAAAAAGATAATAATAATTTTCATGGTGGTAGAGATACGAAGCTTCAATTGGATCGCCGGAGGCGGTGTTGAAAGCCTCATGCACAGGCGTGGAGTTGGTGGAATTGACAAGCCCGGTTGCCGGATCGAGTTGGACGACGTAAATGCCATTCCAGTAGGAGCCAAATGACATCCACAGGTTGCCGGACGCATCGAAAGTAACGCTGGGGTCGATGCAATTATAGGTGCTGCCATTGGTGGATCGGATTACCGGCCCCGCGCCGGTCCACTGATAACTTGGATTGGTGGGATCGAGGGTCGGGTTCGTGGCTAATCCAATCGCCGAGACCTGGCTGCCGAATGTCGACACCGCATAGTACAGATGATAAAGGCCGTTGAAATAGGTGATGTCCGGCGCCCAAAAAATTCCGGCGAACCCGGGCACATCGTTCGTGGTCCATGCCGGTGGATTGGCAAATACGATTGGACCAGCGGACCAATAAGTCAGGTCGGCCGACGATTTTGAGATGATGCCCGGACCCGTTCCAAAGACGTAATAACGCCCGTTATCCTGGATCACCGCCGAAGGATCGTGGATGCCCAGGTTTCCGCGCAGGTCAGACGGCGCCGCCTGAAGGGGTTGATTCAAGTCCAGCAAAATTCCCAGGACAATCAGCGGCAGCCGGCGGTAAAGGTGCTTCCCCGCTAAAAGCATTGGCGCGACGGATGATTTGGAAATATCGGCTGGTAACGAATTCACGATTCTAATTGGGAAATATACCACTGGCGCGACTTTGCTGAAACGCCATTTTGCGAATAAAAAGCGCCAAAAAGCACTGCCGGGACACCGCAAAACCTGTCTCTACGTTGACCACCCTGGGAGTGTAAATTGGCGGCTTTTTTTCGCAAAATGGCGTTTTGATTACGGTTCATAGCATGTAGTTTTGAACCGATCAAAATCATCGTAACGTCAAAGCAAATTTCCTGACAACTCGGGATCAGTTGCGGCGAATTGGCCGGCGACAGAATTGTTTGCTGGATGTATGGCGGGCTATTAATAACACAGAGGGACAGCGGCAAATCTCTCCTGGTTAAATGTGAAAATCTCTTCCGGCATTCGAACAGGCTTGCTGCTGGTGCTGACTCTGCTGGTCACAGGTGGGAGCGTTGACGCGCAGAAACAACTCAGCCTTTCAATCACCGGCCCGTCCAATCGCGATGTGATTACCGGTTCGTTAATTTACACCATCAAGGTGACAAACTTGTCGGCGACCCCAATTTCACGCGTTAGCGTGGACGATGTTTTGCCGGCCACGGTGCAGTTGTTGAGTGCCACGAATTCTTACGCCCGCTCCGCCGTAATCTCAAACAACGGAGACAATGTCGCCTTCTTCCTCCGTCAGATCAACGCCTGGGATGCGGCACACATCACGGTGACCGTCCTGCCGATGGCGGTCGGTTCCATTACCAATACCGTCTCACTGCTTGCCTCAGGCATGACCAACGATCTCATTGCCAGTAGCCGGTTCACTGTGTTGTCAACCCAGGTGAGCATACATGACCCCGCCATGGCCAGGGAGGGCGATACCTACTATCTCTTCAGCTCCGGGCCGGGAATCACCTTCTACACTTCCAAAGACATGACGAATTGGAGCCTGGGCGGCCGTGTGTTTCCCGGCGAGCCGTCCTGGGCCAAAAGCGTGACCAGTCGTTTTGATGGCCGTGAATGGGCGCCCGATATTTCCCGGCACGAGGGCAAGTACTATTTGTATTATGCCGTGTCTGCCCCGGGAGAAAATGACTCGGCCATCGGGCTGACGATCAATAAAACGCTTGATCCCGCCTCACGCGAATACCAATGGCAGGACCAGGGTGTCGTGCTTCGCTCGATCGCCGGGCGGGATCTTTGGAATGCGATTGATCCAAACATCATTGTCGACGGCCAGGGCACGCCGTGGCTGGACTTTGGTTCGTTTTGGGATGGTATCAGACTGGTCAAACTGGCGCGCAACTGGAAAGCCATCGCGGAACCGCAGGAATGGTATTCCATCGCCAAACGAGACCGTTCCATTTTGGAGGATGACCGGAATCCAGGACCTGCCCAGATCGAAGGACCCTTTATTTTTAAAAAGGGTGACTACTATTATTTGTTTGTTTCGTGGGGGTTGTGCTGCCGCGGCGAAGATAGCACCTACAAAATCATGGTGGGACGATCCAGAGACGTTCGCGGAGCGTATTTGGACAAGGATGGAATCAACATGGCCGAAGGCGGCGGAACCTTGTTGCTGGCCGGTGACAAGAACTGGGCCGGCCAGGGAGGCGGCAGCGTTTATTCCTTCGACGGGAAGGAT
>JBEKTH010000058.1:0-20817 GCA_049516255.1 Verrucomicrobiota bacterium | reverse complement strand
TTGCCCAATTCCCGCGTATTGGCGCGCGCAATGATGAGTTTGCGGATTTGATCGGAGATGGTCATGGCTTCGATGACGGCCATGCGCCCGCTGTAACCGGAATTTTTGCAGCGTTCACACCCGCGGCCGCGGTACAGTTGCGCGCCGTTGAGCGAGGCGGGATCGAGGCCGAGATCCTCAAACATCTTCGCAGGATAGGTGACCGGTTCCTTGCAATGCGGACAGATGCGGCGGATCAGGCGCTGGGCGCACGAAAGAATCACGGAGGAGGAGATCAAAAACGGCGCAATGCCCATGTCATCGAGGCGGGCAATCGCGCCCGGCGCGTCATTGCAGTGCATGGTACTGAGCACTTGATGGCCGGTGAGCGCGGCTTCAATGGCGATTTCGGCGGTCTCCGTGTCCCGGATTTCCCCGATCATGATGATGTCCGGGTCCTGGCGCAGAATGGAGCGCAAGGCATTGGCAAAGGTCAGGCCGATGTCCTTCTTGGTCGGCACTTGATTGATGCCGGGAATCTGAAATTCCACCGGGTCCTCGACGGTAACGATGTTGTAAATGGGATTGTTGAGCTCGTTCAACGCCGAGTACAACGTCGTGGTTTTACCCGAACCGGTCGGGCCGGTGACGAGAATCAGTCCGTGTGGCGCGTCAATGGCGGCCTTGACTTGTTTGAAGGTATCCGCGTCCAGTCCCAGCTTGTCAATGCTGGCGGAAAGATTGGTTTTGTCGAGCACGCGCAGCACGATTTTCTCGCCGTGCACGGTGGGCAACACGGAAACCCGCAAATCGAAATCCTTGCCGCTGACTTTGACGCGCATGCGGCCGTCCTGCGGCAACCGCCGTTCGGCGATGTCGAGGCTGCTCATGATTTTGAAGCGCGAGGCCAGGGCCAGTTGCAATTGTTTGGGCGGGGGGGTGGCGTCAATCAACACGCCGTCAACACGATAGCGCAGGCGCATCGTTTTCTCGAACGGCTCCAGATGTACGTCGCTGGCATGATCCTTGATGGCCTGAACCACAATCAGGTTGGCCAGTTTGATCACGGGCGCCTCGCCACTGGAGGCGGCGAGCTGATCCAGATTGACCTCTTCCAGGGTTTCCGTAACGGTTTCGACGGAGGCATCCTCCTCGCTCTCACGCTGTTTTTCGGCATCCTGGATGATGTCTTCCATCGACCCGCCTTTGGCGGAATCGATTGCCGTCAGCTTGTCCAGAATGGCTTTCTCCGAGGCAATGAGCGGGGCAATTTCAAGGCGCGTCAGACGCTTGACGTCGTCGAGCGCGAGGACATTCAACGGGTCGGCCATCGCCAGGAACAGCTTGTTTTCCAGCCGTGAAACGGGAACCACCTTGTAATTGTGCGCGGCATCCCGCGGCAGCAAATCGCTGATTTCTGCCGGAACGGCCAAACGGGCGAGATTGATGGACGGCACGTTGAGCACGCGGCCCATGGAGACCGTCAAATCCTGCTCGCTGACGTAGGATTTTTCAATGATCAGCTTGACCAGGCGCGTGCCGCCTCTTTTTTGTTCTTCGAGCAACGCCTCCACCTGTTGGGAAGTCAACAAGCCGTCTTCGACGAGGGCGTCAGCGATGCGTTCTCCGAATGACTTGACTTTGGCCATGGCTTTAATGGAAGGCTTTACGGATGATTTGCATCAGTTCGGACGGCGTGGCCAGATACCACAGCAGCCGGTTGGTCGTGGCTTCACCCAGCTCCTTGGCCGCCTGTTGATTGAAGGGGTTGGCCGTCGCCACCAGAATGGCCTTGCTCATCCGGTCGAAAGGCAGCACACACCAGCGGCGGCAAACGGCCATCGGAAACCCGCGCGCCAGTTCCATGTCGACCTCATATTTTTCCAGGGGCAAATAGGCCAGCCGGGATTTGTCACTCAGCAGCTTGAGCGACTTGTCAACCGACAAAACGGCTTTTTCCGAAAGGGTGTGAATGAACGGTTCGACCACGTCCGAAGGCGGCTTCGTCAAATCCGGTGATCGCCAGCACAAGTCGAAATCGCCGGCGTTGATGGTGCGGCCTTCGACAAAAACCTTGTGCATCACCTTGCGACCGTCATCAATTTCTTCCGCCGCGGTCGCGCGCACCTTCTTTCTGAACCGCGCCGTGTCAGAGGACGACGACAGGGCCGACGGCTCCACCCCCGTGATCTGTTGCACCGCCACGTTGTTGGCCTTGTCCTCAATCTGTTTGAGTGCCACCTGCACGTCGGTGTCGTTTGGCCGGCGTTGCAAAACTGTCTCGTATTCCAAAATCGCCGAGGAAAGCTGTCCCATTTGCAGGTAGGCCTGCGCGATGCGTTTGGAGGTGCTGATGACCTCCTCTTCCCGGCTGAGTTTGGTGTAGGCCTCCTTGAGGATTTCCAGCGATTGGCAATCATTTGGCTGCGATTGGACAATAACCTCAAACATCTCAATTGTCTGTTGCAATTGAGCTTCTTCAGTCGCATTTAACGTCGCTGTAGCCATGCCTTGAAATTCGCCACCACCGTTCTCACCCAACACATGCGGTAAGACCTCAATTTTCAGCAATTTTCCTGCCAGCTTGTCGATTGGCACGCAAACACCTGCCCGGCAAAGTGCCACGCCCAAAACGTCCGTAAAATCACTTTTGCGGTTTATGTCTCCGTGCCCTCATGCTAAAAAATCGCCGGTGGAACAAACAATCCCAACCATGACGCCCGCACCCGGCGAACGCCTGCTGCGTTTCGTCGGTGATCGCTTGCGTTTCACACTGCGTGACGGCGGACCGCCCCGGAGTCCGGCGGGGGCAAATGACCCCCGCCAACGCGGGCGTGGACTGCTCCGCACCAATCTTGGCCGGGGCGCGGCGCGGCGCCGTGAAATCATCGCGGCACACGCCGGCGGCCCCGGGCACGCCGGCGCTTCATGGCACGACGTGCCCATGCAAAAAAACGGCGGTGTTTGGGAAATCGAACTGCCACTGGCCGAGGCCGGTTTTTTCAAGGCCAAACCCTACTGGCTCGACGCCAAGGGCTGGCAGCACTGGCCCGAAGGCCCCGATATCGGCATCAGTGTCCATCCCAATTTTTGCCGCACGGCCAATGCCATTTATTGCGCCTTCGCCCGGCTGTTCGGGGCGACGCGCACCGCCACAGTGGCCGTGGACGCACAATTGAACTTTCAACTCAGC
Organism: Verrucomicrobiota bacterium; assembly: GCA_049516255.1. Taxonomy (GTDB): domain Bacteria; phylum Verrucomicrobiota; class Verrucomicrobiia; order Limisphaerales; family UBA11358; genus UBA11358. The sequence continues at coordinate 17,645 of JBEKTH010000058.1, read as the reverse complement.
CCCCTCGACTCGCAGGGTTACACCATCATTCCGCCATCCGGAAAACTGCGCGACCTCACCCGGCAGTTGCCGCACATTGTGCAAACGCTCGGCTGCCGCATCCTGCACCTGCTGCCGGTGCATCCGACGCCGACCACTTACGCACGATTCGGACGATTTGGCAGTCCGTACGCAGCGCTGGATTTGACGGCGATTGATCCGGCGCTGGCCGAATTTGACCACCGCACCACGGGCATTGATCAATTTTGTGAACTCACCGCCGCGGCCCATGCGCTGGGGGCGCGCATCTTTCTCGACATTGTCATCAATCACACCGGCTGGGGCGCGGTGTTGCAGGAAAACCACCCGGAATTCTTCCTGCGCAATCCCGATGGCACATTCGCCAGCCCCGGCGCGTGGGGCATCACGTGGGGCGACCTCGTTGAACTCAAACAGGAGGACGTTGTGCTTTGGGACATGGTGGCCGACGCATTGTCAACGTGGTGCCGGCGTGGGGTCGACGGTTTCCGCTGCGACGCCGGTTATAAAATTCCGCTGCCCGCCTGGCAGTACATCATCGCGCGGGTACAGGATGAATTTCCCGAGACGATCTTCCTGCTCGAAGGTCTGGGCGGTTCCTGGGAAGCCACCGAAAATCTGCTCACCGAAGGCGGAATGCAATGGGCTTATTCCGAACTGTTCCAAAATTATTCCGGGCCGGAAGTGGCCCACTACCTCGACTACGCCCTGCGCCAGAGTGCCGGCATCGGACTTTACGTGCATTACAGTGAAACGCATGACAACGACCGCCTGGCCAGGCGCGGCCGTGCCTGGTCGCTGCTGCGAAACTGCCTTTGCGCACTGACGAGCGTGAGCGGCGGGTTTGGCTTCACCTGCGGCGTGGAATGGCTCGCCGCCGAAAAAATCAGGGTTCATGACTGCACCGGCCTTGGTTGGGACAGTTCCGACAACATCATCCCCGAACTGGCGCAACTCAACCAACTGCTCGCCAACCATCCCTGCTTCTTTGATGGCGCGAAGCTCACGCGCCTCAGCCCAGATGATTCGGCTGTTTATGCCCTGTTGCGCGAATCCGCCGACGGCAAGGACCCGGTGCTGGTCCTCGTCAACACGGATGTCGAACAGGAACATCCGCTCACGCTTTCGGGCTTCAATTTCCAGTTCGAACTCCTGGGGCAGCCGCTTCCGAAAATGGCCGTGGCGGACGACAAAACCACCTTCAGCCTGGCGGCGGGAGCGTGTCATTGCCTCGCGCCGGCCCGGGTGCCACAAGGCCTGGGCGGCGACGCCTATCGGCTTGCCCGCGCCCAGGCGGCCTGGGCGGTGGAGGCGCTGAGCCAGGTTGTTCCGGTGGAAATGATTGACAACACCGACTGGCGATCGCTCGCCGGACAGGTCGAACGCTCGCCAAAAAATTTCCTGGCCGCGGCTGCCGAATTTGCCGCCCGCGGCGCGAAGACTCCGCTCTCCCAATTGCTGTCCGAGAGTGAAGCGGGGCAAATCTTTCCCCGAGTCGTCGTGTGGACGTTGCCCGACCATCGCCGGATCACCCTCGTGCCGCCCGATCACTGGCTGTTGATTGAAGATGCAACACCCTTTCGCGCGACGCTGGAAATACCCGGTCAAGCGGATGCCAGGCGGGCCAGGCACGTTCAATCCATTGCCGTTGGCAACCGCCATGTCACTTGTTTTCCCCCGCGTAAACATGCCGCAGAGGCCGAATTGGTTTTGGAACGGTACGCCGCGATTTCGCAAAAGGTTTCCGCCGCCATTCGTTACCTTCCGACGACCCCAAAATTTGAAATCCGAAACCTGAAACCGGGAAACCTTGTCCTTTTGACCAACGGCATCGGCGGCATGGCGCGGATCTGCACGGATTTGGGCCGCGTCAATTCCAAATACGATTGCGGGCTCGGAGCGAATCTAAATCCAACTGTGCCGGTGGACCGCCACGTCTTTGTCAAACGCATCCGGGCGTGGGTCGCCACCGACGGTTTCCTTTCCCCACTCGACGCCAAAAACCTGTCGTCATTTACGCCCGGGCCTCCGGCGGTCTGGCAATTTGTGGCCAATGCCGGCGATGGCCGCACCGTCGAGATCGAGTTGCGCGCCGAAATGCTCGCAGGCGAAAACACCACGGTTTTTCACTTCAGCCGGCCCACCGCTGAACACGCCAGCGGCAAGCAATTGCCCGCCGATGCGGACGTGCGATTGACCGTGCGATTTGACATCGAAGATCGAAACTTCCATTGGGAAACCAAACGCAATGACGGCGCGGATTATCACTTTTCGACGAACACCCGCGCACTTCCAGCTCCCGGACCCGGGAGCCAGGACCCGGCCTGCGGTTTCGCCTTCACGCCTGCGCCCGAACGCCAGTTGCGCGTGCTGGCAAACACCGGCGAATATCATCCACAGCCGGAGTGGTGTGAAAACATTCCGCATCCGGTCGAACAAAGCCGCGGCCAGACCGGCAGTGGCGATGCCTACAGTCCCGGCTGGTTTGAACTGCCACTGCCCAAGGGCGCAAGTGCAGCACTCGTCGCGACCGCGGAAAAAGATGCCCCCACCCATCCGCTTCCCGTTTCGCAGCACGAGGAATGGACCAACGGGCGCGTTCCGGAAAACCACTTTGAACAACAGCTTCTCCGGGCGGCAAGACAGTTCGTCGTGCGGCGGGATGAAGGCAAAACGGTCATTGCCGGCTATCCCTGGTTTTTGGATTGGGGGCGGGATACGCTCATCTGCGCGCGCGGTTTGCTGGCCGCCGGCAGGGTGGAAGAAGTCAGGCAAATCCTGCTCACGTTCGCGAAATTCGAAAAGGACGGCACCCTGCCCAACGCGATTTATGGCGACAACGCCTCGAACCGCGATACGACCGATGCGCCGCTATGGTTCGCCCTGGCCTGCGAGGAGATGGCCCAAATCAAGCCCGATTTCCAATCCGAGACGGTCGGGTCGCCAACGCGAGCCATCCGCGAAATCCTGGAAAGCATCGCGGTGAATTATGCCAAAGGCACGTCCAATGGCATTCACCTGGATCCGGATTCGGCACTGATCTGGAGCCCGGGCCATTTCACGTGGATGGACACGAATCATCCCGCCGGCACGCCGCGTGAAGGTTATCCGGTTGAAATTCAGTCGTTGTGGATTCGCCTGCTCCGCCAGCTTGAAAGGAACACCCAAGGTGACGGGGGCGAAAAGTGGCGCAAACTGGCTGAACGTGCCACCGCTTCGTTGGAAAAACTTTTTTGGCTCGAAAACCAGGGCTGGTTCGCCGATGTGCTGCTCGCCGGACCGCGGGTGATTGCACGCGACGCCACGCCCAGTGATGCACTGCGCAGCAACGGCCTGTTCCCCGTGAGCCTCGGCCTCGTCACCGGCGAACGCGCGAAACGCTGTGTTGAGGCCGTGCAAAAATATCTGGTCGTGCCCGGCGCCTTGCGCTCGCTCGCGCCGCTGCCCGTCGCCGTGCCCCTGCCGATCTACGACAACAACGGCCGGCTTTTGAACAATCCTCCCGAACCCTACTGGCCGTCCTACGAGGGCGACGAGGACACACGCCGCAAGCCGGCCTATCATAATGGCACGGCGTGGACGTGGACATTTCCCCACTTTTGCGAAGCGCTGGCGCGCGCATGGGGCTTTGCGCCGGAGGCCGTGGCAGCGGCCAGGGCGTATCTGGGCAGCGTGGAAAAATTGATGAGTGAAGGCTGCCTCGGTCAGATTCCCGAAATTCTGGACGGCGACTCGCCCCACACCCAGCGCGGTTGCGACGCGCAGGCGTGGGGCGTGACCGAAACCCTGCGCGTGTGGAAATTGTTGAATCAGCGCGGCGGTTAAAGTCGTTGCCAAGCGGCGGCGCGTGGGCAGAATAAGCACATGAATTTCCGCGAGAAAATCATCCCGTGGGACCAATTGCCGGCCTGGCGCGCGTCGTTTCGTGCCGCCGGCAAACGACTCGTCGTCACCAACGGCTGCTTCGACCTTCTGCACCTGGGACATGTGACCTATCTCGAATCGGCGCGCCATCTTGGCGATGCGCTCCTGGTCGGCATCAACGGCGACGCGGCGGCACGGCAATTAAAGGGCGAGGGACGTCCGGTGAATTCGGAAGCCGACCGGGCGGCGGTTCTGGCGGCCCTGGCCAGCGTGGACCGCGTTTGTATTTTTAAGGAACCAACGGCGGTGACATTTCTGGCGGCGGCCCGGCCGGATGTTTATGTCAAGGGCGGCGACTACACCCTGGACACACTGAATCAGGAAGAGCGCCGAACGGTCGAATCCGGCGGCGGAAAAATCACGATTATTCCGCTGGTGCCCGGCAAATCCACAACGGCGCTGCTGGAAAAAATTTCGCGGTTGTGAAAATCCTGGTCATTTCCCTGGCCGGCATCGGCGACACCTTGTTTGCCACGCCGCTGATCCATGAATTGCGCGCCAACCATCCCGACGCGACGATTGATGTGCTGGTGAAGGAGGCCGGTTCAAGAGATTTGCTGGAAAACAATCCCCATGTGAACCGGGTTTTCTATAAGGACCTTCTGAAGTGTGGCAAAATGGAGGCACTGCGATTTCTCTGGCCGCTGCGACGTGAGCGCTATGGACTCTCAATCAACACGCATCCACAAAGCCGCATTCATTATCGTATCGCTGCCTGGCTGGCGGGCGCCAAAATGCGGATCAGTCACGAATATGAGTGTTTCACCCCGTTCGATCGCTGGCTGGTGAACCAAACCCGGCCACAGGATTATTCGCGGCACGCCGTGGAAAACAACCTGGCCGTACTGCCCCTGTTCGGAGCAAAACCACAATTGCCAGCCCATGAACTGGAAATATTTCTGACTCCAACCGAGCAGAAGTGGGCGGATGATTTTCTGTCGCAAAATGGCCTGACCGGAAAAAAGTGGCTGGGCGTTCATGTCGGTTCCGGCAGCACCAAGAATCTGGCGCTGCGCCGCTGGCCGTTGGAACATTTCATCGAACTGACGCGACGCCTGCAAAAATGGCGACCCGATTTTCCCGTGCTTTTCTTCGGCGGGCCGGAGGAAACCGGCGACCACGAACATATCCGCCGGGCAGTGCCCACAGCCTTTTTTCCGCCCACGAAAAACCTGCGCCAGGCGGCGGCATTGCTGCGGCGGGCGGGCGCCTTTTTGAGCGTGGACACGGCATTGATGCATGTTGCTGCCGCCATGAAGGTTCCCGCGCAAATCGTCATCGAAACGCCGACCTGGAACAAGCCCATTGAACCCTACGGCAATCCATTCACACTGGTGAGAAATCCCGTCGTGGCCGGGCGGAATCTGGATTATTACCGCTACGACGGTGGCGATATCAAGGGCACGCGCGAGGAATTGCTGGCGTGCATGGCCTCCATCACGGTCGAAAACGTCTTCGACACGGTGAACCAATTGGCTGGTTAAACGCGTTTAAAATTACAGCGAAAATCCCGCCGCCTTCGCGTCAACAGCAAACATCTTCACGGTGTCCAGCGACATCTCCGGCAGGCCGATGCCCACCAGTTTCATCGCCTTTTTCAAAATATCATGCGGTACGGTCACGATTTTGCAGCCGCATTCGTCCGCCTGAAAAATGTTGAGCACTTCACGGACGCTGGCCCAGAGCAACTCGGCCTCGGGCAGTCCGGCCAGAATTTTGTTCACAGCCCGCATGTGCGGCATCGGATCGACACCGGTATCCGCGATGCGGCCGGCAAACACGGACACCACGGCGGGCACCTTGGGGTTGAGCGCCTGGGCAACTCCGGTGACCTGTTCCTCGGTGAAAATGGCGGTGATGTTGAGTCTCACGCCTTCGCGTGCGAGTTCACGCACCAGCGGCAGGGAAGATTCACCGCGCGTGTTGGTGATCGGAATCTTGACATAGACATTTTTTCCCCAGTCCTTGATTTTCATCGCCTGCCGCCGCATTTCCGGAAACTCGTCGGAAAAGACTTCAAACGAGATCGGCTTCTCGGTGATGCTTTTCAAAATGTCGCGGGCGAACGCCTCGTAATCGTGCACTCCGGCTTTGCGCATGAGCGAAGGATTGGTGGTCATGCCCTGGATGAGCGGGTTGGTGTTCAACTGGAGCATCCCAGCCTTATCCGCGCCGTCGGCAAAAAGTTTTACTTTGAGGCTGGCTAGATTTTTCATGTGGCCCACAACATAAGACAACCTTGCCAATCTTCAACTTATTTTGCGCCGGACAGGATAATTCCCGCCGCTTCCAGGAGGTTGTTGACTCGAAAATCGGGTTGGTGTTTCAGTTCTTCGGCATAACCGCGGTCAATGAATACGGTCCGGCACCCGGCGGCACGCCCACAATCCACGTCCCGCCAGCGGTCACCGACCATCCAGCTTTGCGCAAGGTCGATGCCCAGTTCGCGCGCCGCGCGCAGCAGCATGCCGGGTTTTGGTTTGCGGCAGTCACAGTGCGACAAACCCCTGCCGGGATGATAACAGGCCTCCACCCGGTTCAGCGGCAACTGCCGGCACATTTCAGCATGGATGGTTTCGACCACCTCCTGTTTCAACGTGCCGCGGCCAACGTCCGGCTGGTTGGTCGCGACCACCAGCAGAAAGCCGGCCTGTTTCAAACGCCGGCAGGCCTCCGGCACCTCAGGATAGATTTCGAATTCGCCCAGGCTGGTCGGCGCATGGGGAAATCCATCATGCTCCAAAGTACGGTTGATGACACCATCCCGGTCAAGGAAAACGGCCCGGACCCTTTCCAACTTCACTTCGTTGATTCCCATTTGGTTTGGGCCACCTTGAGCTTGGGATGGGAAACCAACAAATGCCAGACCACCGCCTGAAACGCTTCACTGTGCGGCGTGACGTGGGTCGGATTCACCGTGGGCACGATCACACAAGCCGTGGCTTCCCTGGCCGTGTAACCGCCATCGCGCCCGACAATCCCGATGACGGAAGCGCCGACTTTTTTGGCGAGTTGAATGGCGCTGACCAGATTCGGGCTGACGTTTTTCTCCAGATTGCCGCCCCCCACGGAGAAAATCAGCAAACCATCCTTCGCGCTCAGACGGCTGCCCTTGAGCCATTCGGCAAAAATCGTCGCCCAGCCCTCATCGTTGGTGCGCGCGGTCAGTTCGGAAACGTTATCCGTGGGCGCGTAAGCCTCAAAGCCGCAGATTTTGCGGAAATCATTCACGGCGTGGCCGGCATTGCCCGCACTGCCGCCGACACCGAGGATGAACAATCGTCCGCCGCGTTCGCGCACGCGCGCCAGTTCGTCGGCACATTTTTCAATCGCGTCGGCGTTCAACTGGACGACCACCTGCCGGACTTCATCGAGGAATTGTTGGGTAAAGCTCATGGTGATTTGGATTGTAACAGTGATTCCAGTTCCGCCAAGCCCGCAGGCGAACCCATTTCGTAAAAGCGTTCGCGCACTTCGTATCCGGCCAGTTGTTTCTCGTGGACCAATTTTCCCATAACTTCAGCCAAATCAAAGGTTTGGCCCGAGGTGTACGAGTTGAAAACCGGCGCCTTGAACAGGCTCAATCCATAATCAATGTATTGCATTTCCGGCACGCGGCTGCGTTTATCATAGACCGCGATTTCGCCGTTGCGGAATACAACATTGCTGGTGTCGTAACGCCCTTGATTGTGGTACACCGTCATGCAACCGAGCTTGCCGCTGCGCCGGAAGAATTCCGCGATGGGATGATACTCCACCGGCAAATAGGAATCGCCGTACAGCACAAAAAATTCATCGTCGAGCAACGGCAACGCGCGCTTGATCGCGCCGCCCGTGCCAAGCAATTTCGGGCCGTCGAACGAATAATCCAGCCGCACGCCAAACGCCGCGCCGTCGCCGAAATCGCGCTGAATCATTTCACCAAGATGGCCAGTGCACACCACGGCGCGCCGGATCCCGCGCGAACGCAGCAATTCAAGCTGGTGCGCGAGGAATGGTTTTCCGGCCACCGGCACCAGCGATTTGGGGATCTTTTCCGTGATCGGCCGAAGCCGCGTGGCCAGCCCGCCCGCGAGAATGGCAACGGAGATGTCGGGCGGCGTGCTCACGAAATCAACAGTTTTGTGCCTTCAAAGTCGAAACGAAACCGGACTTCCTTGAGACCCGCCTCCCGCATGGCGTGTCGCAGTTTCATCTTGTCCTCGGCATAAAACATCAGGAATCCGCCACCACCGGCGCCGATGAGCTTGCCGCCGAGCGCGCCGCTGGTCATGGCCCGGTCATACCACTCGTTGATTTTTGGATTGCTCATGCCGCCGCTGCGCTGTTTTTTTCGCTGCCAGTGCACGTCCATCAACCGCGCGAATTCGGACAAATCCCCCGCCTCGAGGGCGCGCTGGCTTTGCAGCCCCAGGTCCTTGACGAAATGCAGATTTTCAATCATGGCGGCGTCGGACGATTTCGACTTTTGGTCCTGCTCCTTCAAAATTGTCGAGGCCGAGCGCGAATAGCCGGTGAAGAACAGGAGCAAATTGTCCCCGAGGTTGTCACGGGTTTCGCTCGAAAGTTTCAAGGGCCACGCCTCGACCCTGCCATCCGGCAGGAATTTGAAACAAGTCAGACCGCCATAGGCGGCAATATATTGGTCCTGCTTGCCGATGGGCTCCTTCAGGCGGTTGAGTTCGATCTCGCACGCCTGGGCGGCCAGTTCGGCGGGATGAACGAGATTTTTTTTATGGGCGTGCAGCGCCTTGAGCAGCGCGACGGTAAAACTGCTGGACGACCCCAAACCGGTGCCGGCCGGGATGTCCGCCATTGAAGTCAATTCCAGCGAGCGCCCGTCAATGCCGGTCAGACCGAATGCTTCGCGGAAGATGGGGTGCTTCAACTGCGCCGCGTCCGGCACCCGTTCCAGTTCGGAATATTTGACGATGAGGTCCGGCACGAACGTTTCATGCACCGTGATATAAACGTATTTGTCGATCGCGGCAGCCACGAGAAAGCCGCCAAACTTTTCGTAATACGATGGCAAGTCCGTGCCGCCACCGCCAAGGGTGACGCGAAGGGGAGCGCGCGCGATAATCATGTTGGATTTGGATCGGGTATCCGGGTTTCTGGAAACTGGGATTTAGGGTTTTGGCGGCGGGGAGTCAAAGTTAAATCCACTTTGCCGGTAGATTTTTTCGACGACTTGTAGCGCGGCCTTTGCCTCCCTTAATCCCGCATCCGGTCTTTGTTTCAGTTGGATGTCCTTTTCAAATTCGGTCAATTCCCTCCGCCACGATTCATCCGGTCCGGAAAATTCATACACCTTCGTATCCGGCGGCCCCATTTCCGGTTTCATCTGATAATGATACAGCTTCTCAACGCCGTAACTGCCACCGAGACCTTCGATCTGGAGCTTCGCGTTGCGGCCGTAAATTTCAAACGAGAAGAGATTCTTCCATTCCGTACAACTGACGTGCAGCCACGCGGTCTGGCCTTTGGCTGTACGCAGGCTCAAAAACGCATTGTCATCCACCGGCATCTTCCAAAAACAGGTTGTCGCATGACCTTCAATCGTTTTGAAACCGCCCAGAAACCAGCCCGCCAGATCAATCAGGTGAATTCCCTGGTCGATTAACTCGCCGCCGCCGGAAAGTTTCGGATCGGCGCGCCATTCCTGGTCATAACCGACGCGCCCGCCATGGCCATACCGCGCGCGAAGAAACATCAGCTCGCCCATCACACCGGACAACCAAATCTCCCGCGCCTTGCGAAAGGCGGGATGATAACGATGATTGAACCCGACGCGGACACACACGTCATGAGTATCCGCCAGCGCGATCAATTCGTCCACCTGCTGAACCGAGATGCCGGCCGGTTTTTCCACGAGGACGGATTTGCCGGCGCGTATCGCGGCGGCGGAAACGTCAGCCAGCGCGGAGTTGATGGTGGCAACAATCACCGCGTCCACCCGGGAATCGGTGACGGCTTGTTGGTAGTCGGCAACCGCGCGACCGGTTTCGGCCAGTTTTACCAGTTCTTCGGCGCGGGCAAGGTTGGTATCGCAGGCCACGGCGAGTCCTGAACCGGCGGGCAATCCCGCCAGACGCTTCTTTCCAATCAACCCGCACCCGATGATGGCGTAGTTCATTTATCTCCCCACGTCTTCCCGCGGTCCCTGGGTACGATCCGACGCAGCGTATAGATGTCGCCGTTCAGATCGTTTTTGAACTCATGCAACCGTTCCCACGGGTCCCATTGCGCGCTGATGAGCTTGCCGGTGATGCCGTCGCTTTGTACGCTGGCCAGATAAACCGCCGCGCCCGCACCCAGCGAAAGTGAGGTTGCGCCCGTCGCCTTCCATTGCCTGTTCTTTTCGTAAAAAACCTGGCCGACCTTGTCCGGGCCGGCGGCGAGAACTTCATCGACCAATCGCGTGGCCAGGGCGCCGGGAGCGATGGCATTCACATCCACACGGTGCGGTCTCAATTCCTCCGCCATGGTTTCCATCAAGCGAACCACCGCTGCCTTGGAAGCGGCATAGGCGCTGATGTTCGGCATCGGACTCGTCGCGCCTCCGCCACTGAGGACAATGATCTTGCCGCGTCCGGCCTTTTTGAAATGCGGAATCAACGCGCGGCAGGGCAACAGCACGCCGTAGAGATTGATGTCCATCGCCCGTCGCCACTCATCAAGCGAAACGGATTCCACGGCTCCCATTGGACCATAGATGCCGGCATTGAGCACGAGCGCCTGAAGCGCGCCCAGTTCGCGCAGCGCGAAGGCAACGAGACCGTTCACCTGGGATTCGCTGGAAACATCACAGGTTTTGGCGAGGACTTTTTGCGAGGGAAATTGTCCGGCCAGTTCATCGCGCGTGGCGAACAAATCCCGTTCCGAGCGTGCACAAAGGACAACGTTTGCTCCTTCGCGCAGGAAATGCGTGGCGATCTCCTTTCCCAGCCCCTGGCTGCCGCCGGTGATGAGCGCGTTAATGCCTTTAAGTTTCATTGGATGCGACCGACGGAAAGATGCTCGACACCGGGTAGGTCTTTCAATTCCTTTTCCAGAAAACGATTTGCGTCCACGATCACCCGCCCGCGCATCGTCGGCAGAATGGCCGGCCAATCGAGAGAGCGAAACTGCGGCCATCGGGTGCAAATCACGGCCGCGTCCGCGCCACTCAAGGCGTCGGCGGCACTGGACACCAGTGAAACAGCAGAGAGTTCGTCGGGCAGTCGTTTGATCGCCGGATCAAACGCGCGAACCACCGCACCCGCGGCCAGCAACCGATTGCATAATTCCACCGCGGCGCTGCGCCGGAGCGTGTCGGTGTTGGGGGTATAGACCAGGCCCAACACGGCGATGGTTTTGCCACGTACGCCGCCGGGACCTGATTGTAACCGTCGAAACGCCCAGCCGCGATGCCGGTCGTTGCTCTGTTTGATGGCAGGAATAACGGCGAGCGTTTCCCCTTCGACGGCGCCCAGCCTGGTGAGAGTGACCACGTCGCGCGCCAGGGTGCCGCCCGCGAAAGGCCCGCCCGGACCGAGGTACGCGTGAGGCCCGATGCGCGGGTCGCTTTTCAGTCCAATCGAAACCTCCTTCGCGTCCGCGCCAACCTGTTCGCAGAGTCGCGCGATTTCGTTGATGAACGTGATGGACAACGCGAGGAATGAGTTGAGCGCGTGCTTCACCATCTCCGCCGATTCGGTGCGCATGAAAATCACCTGCGGCGTGAACGGTGCGAACAGTTTTTTGAGCAACGCTTTCTTCGCGTCACTGCGAACGCCCACGATGACACGTTCGGCCCTTTCGAACGAATCCAGCGCCTTCCCCAACCGGAGATTTTCCGGGGAACAGGCGAAATGAAGTTCCGGGTATTCCGACTCCAGCCGGCGGCAGGTGCCGACGGGCAGTTGCGCGGAGATCAAAACGAGCGTGCCCTTCGACAAATGCGGCAGGGCACGGCGTAGATTGGCCAGAACATATTCCACATCCGATTCGTCGTTCTCATTGACCGGCGTGTCGTAGCATAGCCAGAGGACGTCAGCATGGTCGCACGCGGTTGCGAGATCGGTCGTGAACTCCAGCTGCTTCGTGGCGAGACCGGCGGAGATGAGGTCATCCAGCCCCGGTTCGGACAACGGCGCCCTGCCGAGCTTGAGACTGGCGACCACCGTTGAATCAAACTCCAGCCCGAGGACGCTGAAATGCCGCGCGCAACACGCAGCGGTTACCGAACCCAGATGCCAGAGACCCAGGACGGTGATCTTTAATTTTGCCGGGGCGGTCGGAGCCATCTCCCCGTCTGCATCAGCCGTCACGGCCCAGTTTTTTCCGCGGTCCTGGGGCAGGATGCGGCGAAGCGTGAAAATGTCCGTCTCAGCCAATTCCTGCCGGTGCTGTGAAAGCGTCTCCCACGGGTCCCACAGGGTGCTGATCAGGCGCCCGGAAATGTTGTCGCCGGCCGCAGAAATCAGCAGCTCAAACATGCTGGCGACGCGGTCGAGTGAGGCTCCTCCCTCGCGCTTTTGCCGGGTCGCGACTGCAAACTCCTTTTCACCAACAACCGAGGGACCGGCGTCGAGCACTTCTTCCGTCATGCGTGTGTTGATGGCTCCGGGCGCAACGGCATTGATATCGATGGTGCCGCCGGACCACTCCAAAGCGAGGGTTTCGACCAGACGCACCAGTCCAGTCTTTGCCGCCGCGTAAGGGGTGAAATTGATGCGCGGCGACGTCGAACCCCCGCCAGAGAGGCACAATATTCTGGCGCGCGGAATCGCGTGGCGCAGCAACAGTTCGTGGAAGGCGCGTATGGTATAGTAGGTTCCGTCTAGGTTGGTGCGAACGCTGTTGCTCCAGGCAACCGGATCCGCCGCCATGCCTGGCCCGAGCGGGCCTTGCACCCCGACGCAGCAGATGAGGACGTCAAGTTGCGGCCATGCGGCGGCCACCTCGCGGCTGAAGCCCGATACTTGTGGCCACTCGGCGACGTTCGCTTGTGAGTAACGGAAAGAGATGCCCTCCGTTTCGCACTCCTGTTGAAACTGCTTTTGGGAGGAGAGGGCCAACCCCCAGATTTCGTGTCCGGCCCGGCCGAAATGCCGTGCCAAATAGTGGCCAATACCCCCACTCGTGCCGGTAATAACAATCTTCATGAATGCAAATAAAGGGTCGCGTGGATCGGCTATGTTTTTAACGCATGCCCCGCTTGCCACGCGGACATAAGCCGTGGTATCGCCGCGATGCACCTGCCGGTTACTGCCGCTGTATCATTGTCGCGGACGATAATCGCCTGGGTCGCTGTGATCTCGTGCATAAGGGAGAGGGCCGGTTTCACCCGCCACTATTTTCGGTGTTCATACACCCACCGGTTCTGCTGCAGCCATTCCAACGTGCGAATGATGCCCTGTTGAATGGAGAGTTTGTTGTTCCAGCCGGTGGCGCGGATTTTTTGTGTGTCGAGGAAAATGAACGGATTATCACCCACCCAGCCCTTGTTGCCACCGGAATATTCGAGCTTGGGCTTGAGACCGAGCGCCTGACAAATAAAGCGGATGGAGTCGTTGACCCGGACGTATTCGTCGGCACCCAGATTGTAAATCTCAACGCGGTGTCTGGCTTTCAACGCAGTTTGCATCTGAATCACCTGCAGCATGGCGTCCACGCAATCGCCGATATAAAGGTATGATTTACGTTGTGTTCCGTCGCCCAGAACCCTCAAGCAGTCGGGGTGTTCAAGCAACTGGCGGTAAAAATCGAAAACGTGCCCATGTGTGTAGCGTTCCCCCAAAATCGAAACGAATCGAAAGATGTAGCCCTCAAAGCCGAAGCCTTCACAATAGGATTGAATCAGGCACTCACCGGCCACTTTGGACGCGGCGTAAAGTGAGGTTTGCACGGGGAACGGCGCGTTCTCGGGCGTAGGAATGACTTCCGCCTCGCCATAAACGCTGCCGGTGGAACTGAAGGCGATGCGCCTGATCCCATGGGCCCGCATGGCTTCGAGCACATGGAAGGTGGCGACGGTGTTTTGCTGCAAATCCTTGGACGGATGTTCCAGTCCAAAGCGAACGTCGGCGTTGGCCGCCAGGTGAAACACGGTGTCACAGCCCACCATGGCCTTGGTCAACGCAGGCAGATCCAGATTGTCACCTTCGACGAACTTGAACTGCGAATTCCCGGCCGCGCCGGCGAGGAATTTTTTTTGGCCGGTGGAAAAACTATCCCAACCGACAACAGTTTTGCCGTCGGCGAGCAGGCGTTCCACCAGGTTGCTGCCGATGAAACCCGCCGCGCCGGTGATAAAAACCATTTTCATTCGGAAACGGGAGTTTAGTTGTTTCCGCCCGGCACCGCCAGAAATTCCTAGCGGCTCGCCAGTCACGCAGATGGACAAAACCAGGGCCGCCAACTAACATCCGCGCGTCCTCGGATTGATTTTCCGAATGACTGACGTTCCACCATTGAAAATGTCCTTATGAACCGCCCCAGCCCAGCCGACGACGCCCCATCGGGCTTACGCGCGGGGAGCCTGCTGCGAAGCGGCATCATTTTCTCCGCCATCAGTTTTGCCACCGGGCTGGGCAACATGGCTTTTCAAGGCGTGATGGCGCGGCATTTGAAGGAGCAGGGCCAATACGGCAACGCGAACAGCGCGCTTAACGCACTGATGCCGCTGCTGAGTCTGGTACCAGCCATCGCCACGTTTGCCGTCGCGCATTACATTGCTCACTTTAATGCCTGCGGTGACAGCGCACGGCTGCAAGGGTTGCTGGCAGGCTGCCGGAAATTTTTATTCCGCCTGACCCTGGCCGGCTCGGTGGTGGCGGTGATGGCCATCAAACCCTTGAGCATCTTTTTCCATTACAGCCCAACGCTGATGCTGGCCACGCTGGTTTGCACGTTGCTGAGTCTGTGGGCGTCCCTGGCCGGCGCGTTGTGCCAGGGTTTCGCGTGGTTCAAGCGGCTTGCGTTCATCGGGCTGCTCGCCATGTTGCTGCGGGTTTGCTTTGGCTGGTTCGTTACGCTCAAATGGCCGTCGCCGGAAACCGCCGTGCTGGCCTCAACCTTCGCGCTGCTGGCCTACCTGGTCCTGCTTTTTTGGAAAAACGATTTGATCATGCACGGCGAAGCCATCCCGCCCTGGAACCGCGAATTCGTCTACTATCTGGCCGTCAGCTCGGCGTGTGTCGGTGGCGGATATTTCTTTACACAAGGCGATTTGCTCGTCGCCAAAAAATTCTTTTCCGGCGCGGACAATGACGCTTATAATTGCGCCGAGCGGCTGGCCGCGGCATTGCCGATTTCCGTGGCCCCCCTGCTCACGATATTGTTCACTTCCCGCTCCGGCACCCGCTCCGGTGGCATTGTCGGCGATCAATTCAAGTTGCTTGGGCTCTACCTCCTGGGTCTGGTGTTTGGCGCGACGGCACTGTATATGATGCGTGATTTTTGCGTGAAACTCATCCTGGGCAGATCATCGCCGGAAACCGGAGCAATGATTGGCCGCCTTGCCGTCACCATGGTTTTTGTTGGTTTGCTCCAGGCGCTCGCGATTTGGGCACTTGCCAGCCGGTGGATGAAAATATCGCTGCTCTACGGCGCGTTGGGACTGGGTTATTGGCTGACCCTGCTTGTGCGCGGGCGATCTTCTGCCGCCTTGTTGCAGACCATGCCGGTCGCAGCCGGCATTGCCTTCACAATACTCTTCGCGGTTTGGCTGATAACCATGCAAGGCGGCAAATCCAAAAGTTTCACATTGGGCTGACAGTCTTTATTGTTTTGGAAGCACGCAGTTGCAAAGATTACAAGCGCTTGTTACAGTACTCTCGATTGACATGTTCCGCCATGATAACAAGCTGCAACCTTCCTATGGGCGGAATTTGGTTTTCGTAGGCTCCAATGTGTCAAAAGGCTCTCCGGGCAGGTGATTTATGAACATGATTCTGACCTCAACAACCGGGGGATTGGGAGCTGACGCCATCGAACCGTTTTTCTATTCGCTTCGCCTCTCCGGCTATCAGGACAGCGTGGTGGTTTTCGCAAGCAGAATTTCGGATCAGAGCCGGGAGGTGCTGAGGAAATATCAGGCCACAGTCGTTGAATTCGATTATCGGGGAATGCCCGTGGTCGCCAACCTGACCGACCGCCTCCCCTGGGCCTGGAAAATGATATCCGGTTATTATCGACACCATCGGTTTAGCGAAAAGGATTTCAGGTATCTGGTGATCAATTGTTCACGCTTTTTTTGTTACTACCAGTACCTTTCCGGTTTGCAGCACAAACCCAAGTATGTTTTGCAGGCGGATATCCGTGACATCGTGTTCCAAAAGGATCCCTTCTCGTTCCCATTTCATTCCGGACTTTCGGTAACCACGGAATGCCAAATCATCATCAAGTCCAGGTGCGCCATTAAACATCTCTGTGAAACCGTCGGCTTGTTGGAAATGGGGAGGCTCGCCCGGCGCGAGATCATAAATTGCGGCACCACCGTGGCCGATTTTGACACCACCATGCAATATCTTGAACTGATGACGAGCCATTTCAACCGGGCATTCTTTTGGGCTCTGTTTGAAGGAATTGACCAGGCCTTGCACACCTATTTTGTCCACAAGAAACTGCTCGACCCCATTCATATTTATAACAATTGGAGCGGGCCGTTTCTGACCCTGGACAGGGTAATCGTCCCCTCCGAACGCAAAAGCGCTGAAGGCTATCTATGCAATGAAGACGGCTCCATCGTGCCCATCGTGCATCAATACGACCGGGTAAAGGGGTTATTCAAAAACGGCGAGGCCGTGCCGCCGTGCTGGAAGTTTTACAAACGCACCGCGCCTTGAAATCCTTCCACCCGTTCCCATGCCATGAATGACGCCAGCAAATTCGACTTCGCCGCCGCCTACCGTGTGTTCTACAAGATGGGACGGCCGCCGAACTTTCCCGAGTTTGGCGGCGACAAGTTTCTGCTGACCAAAGTGGCGTTCCGTTCCTTCAAGCGCGCAATCGGTGCGTTCAAGGTGAAGTTGTGGGTATTGCTGGGAGATTGCCCTCCGCAGTATGAGAGTTTTTTCCGCACGGAATGGCCCGGCGTCGAGATTGTCCATGACATCAACAAAACCCATGTCGACACGTTTCTGGAACAATATACCATCCTGAGCGAGCAACGGGACAGCGAGCTTTGCTGCTTTTTGGAGGACGACTACTTCTACCTGCCGGAGGCATTCCTCGAGACCTTCAACCTGTTCAAGAACCATCCGGAGGTCGACTTCGCGTCACCCTACGACCACGCGGAAAATTACGAGCCATTCAAGAAGATGGCGCACCAAATCATCAACCCGCACCGGCTGCCATTCTGGAGAACCGTCCCTGACACGACCAGCACGTTTATCGCCAGGAGAGAGGCGTTGATTGCCTGTCGTATTCCCATGCGTTCATTCGGAAAGCCACACGCAAAATTGTGCCCGTTCTATGTGCATGACCGGGGCCAGTGGATGGCCATCACCAAGTTTCAGGTGTTTAATCCCGTCTACTTCCTGCAATGCCTGCTTTGGCAATCACGGTTCACGGCGTGGTGTTGGTTGACGGCCTGGGTATTTGGTTGGAAACATATTCTATTCAGTCGCAAACGCAGTCTGTGGCAGCCGATGCCGAGCCTGGCCGCTCATCTGGTTGACTCAACAGCGCTACTGCCACCCGGTTATGATTGGCAT
>JBEKTH010000057.1:0-22348 GCA_049516255.1 Verrucomicrobiota bacterium | reverse complement strand
GCGGGCGTCTCACCCGCAACGTTTGGCGTCCTCGCCGAACGTATCCTGGCACACCGATTCATCCGGCGGGACGCCGGATGATGCGACCGGGACGATCGCGCTCCCCTTTCCTTTGGGCCGGTCTCGCATTTTGACAAATCTTCGCTCTTGCCGGGTGCAATAAAACGAAGGCTCCTGGCCTTCGCTAAAGCTACGGCGCGGCAAGAAAGGCTAAAATCCGTGCCCATCCGTGTCATCCGTGGTTAAAAGCTCGTCTTCGTGATCATCCGTGTCAAACCTCTGCGTCTTGGCGCCTCGGCGGTTCTCTGCGGTGGTACCTTGGCCCCAAAAAGTGACGTCACGTCAGTTATTACCCGACTATAACCCGTTTTCAACTCCTTTGGTGTCCGTTTTAGGTCCTACAGTCGTGCTGGAATGCGAACTTTCACCATTGTTCAGCAGCTTTACCACCGATTGTATCTCTTCGGATTTCATAAAAATCTTCCAGCACATGCCCGAACGGTAATTTTCAATCATCGGCGCAATCGGACCTTCATCAATACATAAATAGGTTTTTGACACCCAATCGCGCGACAAATTGAATGAATCATAAAACCCAAAGGGGCCCCATAAGGTGGAGCCATAGTTTTGATACATTTCAAGAAGACAAGCCATACTCTCGTTGGGGACATAAGGCATTGAAGAAATTGCGGCCATCGGAGCCAGCGTGCCGTTGTCCCGCACTCCGGGTGCAAAGGGCCGATAACCGTCCGGTCCCGAACTGGCAGTAATGCCCCAAAGCTGGCCATAACCTTTGTAGACTTTGATTTTAGATTCAGCATATCGGATTTGCACCCGGCAAAAATCCGTGAAATGGTCAAAATAACTTGTGCCATGAAAAAAGATTTGATGAGGATCCAGACCTAAATATGAAAATTGCGTCATAAAAAGCGGCGGGCTGATGGCACCGCGGCTCCCCAGCTCCAAATGAATCCCAAATTCAGTGTGATCCGATGCGTAGTCCGCCGACTCCCATCCTTCCCAATAGGACCTGGCTTCTATCGGATGAGTCGGCGAGGCCAGTGCCAGCACGTACACAATCTGACATTCGTTAAACCCCAAAATATAAAGATTTTTCTTAAAGCCGTATTTGGGTGACCAATGCCAGATCATCGCCGGGACTTGACTCGTCTTGTTGACAAACCAATCCCACTCCACATCACGCCAGAGCTTGTCCGCCAGCCCCCGGATTTCAACTTCTTCCGGGTCCGATCGGGAAAAATATTCGCGCGCAAACAGGACGCCTTCCATCAGGAGCGCCGTTTCCACAATATCAGCGCCGTCATCATATTTGGTGAATGGAATCACAACACCCGTTTCACCATTGATAAAATGCGGAAAAGCGCCATGAAAACGCTCCGCCTTTCCGGAGAGAAATTTTAGTTCCTTCAAAGCCTGTTCTGCACCCTCGCGACGGGTGATAAATCCCCTTTCAATCCCCACCCCAAGGTTGAAAAACCCCATGCCGCTTGCGCCAATGGCACACATGTCGGGGTATTTCCTGACTGAAGCGCGTGCCAACCCCGATGTTGGATGGGCATACAGGTAGAAATAATCAAAGCTCGCCCTTTGCACTTCCGTAAGCAATTGGTCCCGGTTCAGCGCATCTGAATGTCCATTCACCGGCTTCGACCAATCAGAAGGCAAAAGATGACCTTCGCCATTCGTTTGTATGCTGCGGACCCGGTAGTAGAAATCCACGCCTCCTTTTCCAATAAAATCATTGTAAATTGTCAATTGCGGAAGTTTGTTGGGCAACGTCTTGAATGGGCCGTCGGGGGTTTTAGCCCGTTGAAGTTCATAGGCCATTGACCCGGGGATGGATTCCCATTGCAGACCGACGCAAAGTTGCCGGGGATCGGTACGTAATTCTTTGGGTGGAGGGGCTGGTTTCTCATTCGCCTCATACTGGGCCCCACAGACGGTTACGGCCAGCAGCGCGAAACACAATTTTTTGAAGATTTTTCCAGACCGTTGCTGGAGACTAACCATGGCGATCAGCCTGGCAGGTGTTTACATGGCAATCAAGGCTGGACGTGAAGGTGAAGGGGCCAGTCCCGCATTTTGAACAAGCAGCGGGCTGAACCGCTAATCTTCGCTTATCAGCGTTGATGAGCGTGAATGAGCGGTTAAAATCTCCATGTCCATCGCGGCCGGCCGTCATTCCGCACGGGCACCGTTGCGGCCAGTTTCCAAACACGGTGCGCGTTGGTTGCCGCTAGACGATGGTCAACTGGACGCTGCTCTCGATGATGCCGGCGCTGATGGCGTAGCGGGTGAGTCCGGCGGTGTCGTGGATGTCGAGCTTCTGCATGACATGTTCGCGATGTTTCTCGACGGTCTTCATGCCGATGCCGAGTTCCGCCGCGGTTTCCTTGTTGGCCTTGCCTTCGGCGATCAGTTGCAGCACTTCCATCTCGCGCGAGGTCAGCGGGGCGGCTTTTTCTGTGAACCCGCCCGCGCGGTCGTGCGCCAGCGGATGGATGCGCTCCTGACGCCGGGAAATGATGGGGCTGAAAAACTTTTTCCCCTTGTGGATTTCGCGGATCGCCAGGCACACATCGTGGGCAGTGGCTTGTTTGAGCAGAAAACCCATGGCGCCGGATTCGGTCGCGTTCTTCACATAAGCATCATCGCTGTGTGCGGAGAGCATGAGCACCTTGGTGGCGGGGTTGGCTTTTAGCATCTGGCGGGTGGCCTCCAAACCGTTGAGCAATGGCATGGCAATGTCCATCAACACCACGTCGGGATGAAGTTTTTTGACTTGAACGACGGCTTCGCGACCGGTGTGCGCTTCGCCGACGACTTCAAAATCATCTTCGAGTTCGATCAAGTTGCGCAATCCCTGGCGCACAACTGTATGATCTTCCACCAGCAAAACGGTGATTCGTTTCATAAAAATTCAATGCCTGGTTCCAGCGGCCGCCGTCAGCGGCCGCCGTCAGCGGCCCCCCGCACGCGAACCTGTCATGCGGAACGCCTGATCCTTCGACAGCGAACCGCGAACCCTGACCATTATCGGCTGACTGATTCAGTCTGTATATGGGGTGAACACCCCATAGACGGACTGAGGCAATTGACAGAGTTTCAGTTACGTACTTGAAACCGACGTTTGTGCCGTAACACCGATCATGAAACGAATCACTGTTCTGCTGGCGGACGATAACGGGGTCGTGCGTAAGGAATTCAGAAAGATTCTGGAACTCGAAGGTGACCTGGAAGTGGTCGGCGAAGCAAAAGACGGCCTTCAGGCCGTCACCATGGTCAAAAAACTTCGCCCCACACTGGTTCTGATGGACGTGACCATGCCGCTGCTCAATGGATTGCAAGCCACCTGCCAGATTCTCAAAGCCATCCCCACCACCAAAGTGCTCATACTTTCGGTGCACACTGATGAAGCGTATATCATCGAGGCGGTCAACTCCGGCGCGATGGGCTATCTCATCAAACAAACCTCCGCTGACACCGTGTGCCACGCGATTCGGGAAGTCCACAAGGGGAACACATTTTTCAGTCCGTCCATTCCCAGACGTCTTCACCAACGGAATCGGAAAAAGCAGAAGCGTTCGCCGTCTCCTTGAAAATCCGCGCGCCGGGATTGGCCGGATGCACACCCGCAAAATCAGAAGCGTGCGCCTGCTATTCCTTCTCCCCGGGGAGAAGGTCAGGATGAGGGCGAGCGTAAAACAAATTGGCAAAAATGACCGTCCTCACCCCTGCCCCCTCCTCCAAGGAGAGGGAGAATCGTTTCGCTTTTGGCTTCGTGACAATTCGTGTAATCCGTGTCAAATCTCTGCGCCCCCTGTCCTCAATGGTCCCGCATTGCGGGACGAAGGAGGATTGGCGCCTCGGTGGTTCAAATTCCCAAGAAGCATTGTCCGCCCTCCCACTGAAAATTCACGCATGGGATTTGCCCGATGTCTGATCGTGCAGTTACAGTGCAAAATGAATCTTGGCACACAAAGTGTCCTGTCCCATCATTGAAATTACGGATGGATGGACTCACACTTTTTGGTTTGTTTGCGGTCACCGCGATGCTGGTGTGTTACGCGATGGAAGATCGCAGTGGCTGGTTCATCCTGGGATTTGCCGTCGCGTGCGCATTAGGCTCAATTTATGGATTTCTTCAGGGCGCCTGGCCATTTGGATTGGTGGAAGCGATATGGTCTCTCGTTGCTGCGCGACGCTGGTGGTTGCGAAAATCTTAGCGGCCGTTCTCCCCCAGCTCTGTTAGCGGAGAGGGGGAATTGTTTCGCCTTTGGCTTCGTGAGAATTCATGCGATCCGTGTCAAACCTCTGCGCCCCCTGTCCTCAATAGTCCCGCATTGCGGGACGAAGGATGATTGGCGTCTTCCGTCTCCGCGCTGCTTCGACGCGACGAGTGGCGGCTCAAATTGCCTCGTGAAGGAGTTAGTCCGCATTTTGAACAAGCAGCGGACCAAACCGCTAATCTTCGCTTATCCGTGCTGATGAGCGTGAATGAGCGGTTAATATCTCTGTGTTCACGCGGTTGGCCGTTGGCCCTGAAAACCACCTTGGCATTTGGCGTTTATCCTTCAGCCTTTCCCGACGTACGAATCACTCCGGAATCATTCCGATCGTCCTCAGCCACGCCTCCGCCAACTGAGGCCATCCCGTAATCGGAAACCTCGATGGCCGCAGCCCGAACCCATGCCCGCCCTGCGCATACAAATGCATCTCCACGGGGACCCCGCCTTCTTCAGCCCAATGTAATAAACAAGCGACTGTTCGACACCGTCCACGTGGTCATCCTCCGCCTGTAACAAAAACGTAGGCGGTGTATTGGTGGTGACTGGAACATTCGGATTCAAATTTAAATCTTCATCGCCGCCCCACAGATGCCCCGGATAACAGGCTATTGCAAAATCCGGGCGGCAGCTTTCCTGGTCCGCCGCATCCACCGGCGGATACAAACGTTTGTCAAAATGCGTGCTCATCGCCGCCACCATATGCCCCCCTGCCGAAAAACCGATGACACCAATCTTGTGCGGATCAATCTGCCACCCGGCGGCGTGAAAGCGCACCAGCCCCAATGTCCTTTGCGCATCTTCCAACGCCATCTGCGACGCCCCATATGCCTCCCTTCTCGGAGTTGGCACGCGGTATTTCAAGAGCACCGCAGTGATGCCTTTGGACGTCAGCCAATCACAGATCTCCGTGCCTTCCAGGTCCATGGCCAACGCATTGTAGCCTCCGCCGGGAAATACGACCATCGCAACGCCGGTGTTTTTCGCCCTCGGCGAATAGACCGTCATCGTCGGCTGTGAAA
Organism: Verrucomicrobiota bacterium; assembly: GCA_049516255.1. Classification (GTDB taxonomy): domain Bacteria; phylum Verrucomicrobiota; class Verrucomicrobiia; order Limisphaerales; family UBA11358; genus UBA11358. The sequence goes on along the minus strand of JBEKTH010000057.1, from coordinate 17,019 downwards.
CATTGCACACCCAAACCAACGGCTTGCCCTTTGGCGTCAAAGTGTTCGTGACATATTCCGCCCCCGGTACCGGCTGCGCATCCGGCCGGCTCCCGGCCAGATCAGGACTTGCGCATGTCCCGGCGACGGCTGCCAGACATTCGTTTGCGCGCCCAGACCGACACATGCAAACACGATCCCGAGAGCAAAGGTAAAAGGTTTCATCACAATGTTGAGATGACAAAGCGGACCCTTGTCCGTCAATAATATTGTCTATGGCAGAGCGGTGATGCCGCACCGCCGGCTTCGGCAAAGGCCGGGCGGCAGCTCGGCCCTACCGATCAAATCAAGACACAGCCGCTTTTTCCCGAAGAAAAGGAATGGCAACATATTCACGGTTGACATCGGTTGGGAGCAGCACAAATGTGGGGCTTCAGAAAACAAAACCGCACTATGACGACTCATTCCATCATTGTTTTCATCGTCATGCCGGTTTTTTTCATTGTCTTGATAGCAGTGACTGGGCGGCTGGAGAAGCGATTGGTCTGGCAGTACGGCGACCTGGGAACGCAACCGCCCTACCCGGAGGTCGCGGGTTATGCCGAGCGGTGGACAAATCAAGCGCTCCAGTGCGGATTTATTTTGTTGGGCTGGGCGCCCGATCCCCGGATTCCCAATTACCGCCAAAATTATGCGTTGCTGGTTTCGCCGGAAAGGGACTGCCTGGTGGTGGTTTGCTGCGGCAACATTTTCAAACTGAAATCGCAAAGCGCGACCATTTTCACGCCCACCCAAAACGGCAAGGTCTATTTCACCACAGCCAACCAGAATGGTGCGCAGATTGATTTATTGGGACATTGGATGGGCCAGTTGACGGTGGTGAACACCTTTTCGGCGCTGCTGCGGAATCATCGGGATTTGCTCCGGGACAAGGGCGCGCCGGTGCAACCCTTTGGCGAAGGGCGCGAGGTGGAAGAGTTTAAACGGTTGCGGGTGGAGCGGTATGAAACCATGGCGCGTCGCGGACTGATTACGTTCATGGACGGCATGGAGACATGCTGGCATTACACGCTTTGGGACGCACTCAGGCATGCCGTCTTAAACTATACCATCGGCATGGTCAGAGCCATGACTCACGGGCGGGTATTCCGATGCGTGTGAAATGTGAAGAGGCCGGTCCCGCGTTTTGAATGTTGCCCAGCTTAAGCGATGAGTCGCCGGCGCGGACGCGCGACGAGAAACACGGACAGAAGGCCCAAAGCCAACAGACCACCAGAACCCGGTTCCGGAACAACCACCATCCCGGTGACGCCGCCGGATGTCACGGTCACCTGCACGGCGAAATAAGCGTGTTCCGACCCGGTCGCATCCGCCCCGGGAAGATCCTGCTCATCCGAGTAGTTCAACTCGAAATCCGTGAAATAAACTCCGGGAACCGAACCGTCCACCAGGATTTGAAACGGATCGCCAAAGGCGGGATCGTCGTCGGCCGCCAGGTCTGTGAATGGCGCAAGGCTCAGCGTGATCTGGGGATCGCCGATGGCCGTGATGCTGTCCAGATCCAACCCGGCGGTCGGCGCGACCGGGTCGTTGATCACTCCGGGCGCGCCAGCGGCAAAACTCTCACCGCCGCCGGTGGCGCCAAAGGCCAGCGGGTCCACCGACGGTTCCTGTGCGGCCGGGCTCAACGGCTGGGACGACAACTGGACGACATTCCCACCGATGCTAAAAGCCGGGTCGGCGTGCGCCAGAACGAGGACGCTGTGGGATTGCGTGAGTGATTCGCCCGCGCCTGTATCGGTAGCGGGGCGCTGACGGTTTGCGAACCCGGGCTCACCAAGCCCGAATTGAACGCGAACGGCAAGGTAAGGTAGCCGCTGCCACCGTCGGCCGCCCTGGTCCCCGAGTAGGTGGAAGAATTACCATAGGGAAAGGTGGCGAACACGCTGAAATTCACGGGATCGGAACCGGGCGCAGCCTCGTTATAAATCTGTGCGGTGACCGGGTCCTGATAACCCTGGATGACGGTGGGATACTGGACCTGGGAAGACATCGAGAGATCGCCCGGGCCGGCATACACGGTGGGGACAAAGAACAGAAGCACGGAACACCGGATGAACAGCTGGCTGCCACTCATGAGGGACATATTGGAACCTAATGGACATGAAAAGTCAACCATAAACCAAATGGCAAAGCCTTACGGCAACGCCGGCACTGATTTCACTTTGGAATTTAGCGTTCGGCCTTCAGCCTTTCGTGCCACGAAGCCGCAGGATTTCACGTGCCGGGGTGGCAAAAGGAGGAAAATGGAGTATATTTGGCCGGCTCTGATGGCAGACAGATCTGTTCATTTGGTTCCTCCGATGTTCGGGTTCTCAACCTGTCGTCAGGGCCGCAACCAGTGCAAGGCTGAAGGCCAAAGGCTGAAAAGGGAAAACTTTCAACATCGGATAATTTAAAGGCAAGAAGTCTGAACGCTAAAAATACTTTAGCATTTGGAATTTAGCCTTTAGCTTTTCGTGCAGAACACGCATGAGCGAACGCAAACGCATTCCCACCGACGGCGGACCAGGTTTGAGTCATCACCCCTTTGCCGCCTTGTTTAGCGCAGGGCTCCCGCCTGCAACGGAACATCTGCCAACGGATTCCGTGCCGCCAGCGAAACCGGCGCAGAAGAATCGCGGACGCGTGGATATCATCCGGCAGACGGCCGGGCGCGGCGGCAAAACCGTGACGGTGGTGAAAGGTTTTATCGGCATCGGGCTGCCGGAAAAAGAGCAATTGGCCAAGGCGATGCAGCGCGCCTGCGGCACCGGCGGCACGGTCAAGAATGGCCAGATCGAGATTCAGGGCGACAAACGCGCGGAAGTCGCCCGCATCCTGACCGAGGCCAACTTTCGACCGGTGTTCGCAGGAGGGTAACAGACTGAAAAAAGTTGGTTGATGGGAGTCAGGAGGCTGAAACGAAAATCTCAGACAGGGGCAGGACCGGGTTCAGGTGAACACCCCATGGCGGGCGCGCCGTTGCCAGTCCATGGTAGCTGCATGAGACACAATAAAAGTGTTTATGACCAGTACCAACCACCGGACAGCGACGACGAAGGCCTGGACCGGATTCACGCGCGCTTCGACCGGCTCGCCCGGAAGGTGAGAGATGCGTCGGGCACCGGCCGGACAAAATTCATTCGCCCGGCGAACCACGCGGAGGCACCGGGCTTCGCGCAGTCCGAACAGGCTCTGTTCCCCATGATGGCAAAGTAACCAGTTGAGAATTGGGCGTTGACGTTTGAAGACGAAAGCCGGAATGAGAAAATCGTTCGGGCTTTTTTGTTTTGGAAAGAACAACTCCTTCGCATGGGACACATGCCGCTACCGGTTTGCCAGGGATATCTGCCAGCCAAGCTTTTCCAGATGGCGGTGCCAACCATTAAAGTGAATGCGATGGTTGCCACCGCCACCGCATAAGCCGGAAATTCCACTTCCACAAGCCGTGTTTTATCGTTCATCGCCAGGAGTGTCACCCGAAAATCGCGGGTCTGCCATGGGGCGTTCACCCCTGTAACGTGACAAGTCCTTAACGTTGATATCCGGTTGCAGAAATGATTTGAAGCTCGTGCTCCCGGATTGAAAGCAAGGGTTTTCCTAGTCGCGGTCCGACCTGTTGAGATGTAACGTTATCCATGCAAGCAAGCTCTGAACAAACAGTTGGCCGTTTGCACCGGGAGTTCTCGAAGCACGGATCCTCATCGTATTTCCGTGAAATCGTCGCGCAGCTAAGGAATGCAATAAACATTCCGATGGGTTATCAGGATGAAGCGGGTTTCCATTTTGGCGTTGAACGGTATGCGCCTGACGGACCGCGGCAACTGGTGCGGACGCGTTTCCACCAAAGTCGGCGCGGACGCAATGCCATCCTGACCAGCATGAGACATCAGGTGCTCCAATCATGAAACACCCGTACTACATTTGTCCTACAAGGAAATCCGGTTGGCCGTTCCATTTTCCGACAAGCCGGGATTGAACATCGCCGGGACGGAGCGGTCTGGTTCCGGAAGTTCAACCAACTTTTTGTAGAGATATTCGGATTCGGTGATTTGTTGTAAAAACCGGACATCAATCTCCATTCTTTCCCTGCCGACCACCTCCTTGGCGTCGTCAAGCCTGGAATCATAAATCACTGCAAATGCCCGCTGGCTTTCAAGTTCCAATCTGGCCGAAATAAATGTATTCCGGGCACGAATGATTACTCTAAACCCATCGCCATTCATTATTCACCTTGAAATCTCTTTACGGTCTGTACGTTCACGGCGGTTCCGGCCGGGACAGCTGCCGGACCGCTGTTGCCGCACCGGCCCGGGCAAATCACTGGAGCCGTTGGTCCCGGCTATTTCCGGTCGTGATCCGGCCCGGAATCCCTTACATCATCCTTGCGGTCCTGGTGCGCACCGTCGGGCCGCCAATTTTTTGGATACTTCCGAAGCATCTCCGCGTGATGGTTAGCCGGGGAATCATGGAAATCCATCCTCACTGACGGTGAAGCCAGCAACACGTCAACCGCGACACCCTGCGGTGCCGGCTGCATCACCCACAGGCCGTTTTCCAAATTGGCGTATTGGTGCCGGTGGCTGTTGTAATAGATGCCATAATCGGGGTAATAAACGTAGTCGTCCTGGACCACCACTACCGGCGGTGCCACCACCACCACGGGCGGTGACACGATTATCCCGACGTGCAGCCCATCCGCGTAGCCCGTGTTTGCGGTCAGCATCGTCAGGAGTGCAGCACCCAATACGAATCCAACCCCGTTGGTTTTGAAGAAAAGCTTTTTGTTTTTCATGGGATGAGAGTAACCGGGGAAACGCACCGGTGCCATGGGGTGTAACCCTAAGTACAATTCCCGAGGAAATTGATTCAATTTTGCGGCGCGGAGAGTTGTTCGAGGTCCGCGCCTTCTCGCTGCTGGAGGACGGCTTCAACCCGGGGCACATACAGTTGCGTTTCCGCTGGCAGATGTTCGGCGATGTCGTCGTAACTGTGCGTTTGGTAGCGGTCCAGAAGTTTTTGCACCGTGCCTTCCCCGGCGTTGTAAGCCGCCAGCGCCAGCCGCCAATCCTTGAACCGATTGTAAAGATATTTCAGATACTGGGCGGAGGCGGTCGCGCTCGGTTCCGGTTGAAAACGCTGGTCGCGCGGCCACAGGGAAAGACCGAATCGTTTGGCCGTGTCCGGCATCAACTGAAACAATCCCGCCGCGCCCGCCGGACTCAGCGCCTGCCGGTCAAAGTCTGATTCCACTTCCGCCACCCAGACCAGATCCGGCGGCACCTGTTGCGCGGTAAAAATCGGCTTTAACTCAGGCACCAATTCCTTGGCTGAAGCCGGCCAGGGAACAACCGAGACTTTTTTCATCCAAAGCTCGCGTTCCGTTTGCGGCGGCGGATTGGGCACCGGCGGAGGCGGCTGGTTGGTTTCAACGTTGGGCGATGGAATGCTGAGCCGGATTTCATCCGCGACATCCAGGTAATCCATCTGCGCCTTGAGCCATGCGGCGTAGGGCCGGGTATCCTCGCTGCCTTCCAGCACCGACAGGACGGACCGGGCCGTATCCCGCAGCGACGCCAGATCCACCACGTAGTCGCCTTGATAGCGCTGTTGCAATTCGCGAAAGAATTGTTGCACCGCGGGGTCTTCCACCCTGGGCAGGGCGTTGAGAACATTGGTGTCGAGATTTTCGTGCGCCCATTGTTGCGCGCCCTGAATCAGGTCCGGCATGGTGACCGTGTCGTCATCCGCCCGCGCCAACAGCGAACCCGCCAGCAGCAAGGCGGAAATGCAGCCGAATAATTTCATTGGCAGATATCGCGCTTCCATCCTTCAATTAAAGTGGTGTGACGCTGCGCCACTGTTCAAGACAACTTCAACTTTTCCGGGCCGCCCAAACTTCCCTGCGCGGTTTCGACCAGCTCACGGATGCGGCGCGCGTCCGCCTTCCGGTGGCCGTGGCTGATCAACGGATCGCTGCCGCCGGACGATTCAATCAGAATGTCCGACCACAGGAGGCCGGTCCGGATGTGAACGGAGGCCACCTTGGCGATGCTGATGCTGATTTCGTCGCGGCTGAACCACGACCGCTTGTGCCGGATAATTGACCGGTCGGTCACTTCGATGACCGTGCGGAAAAGAAAATTGCCGCGTGTCCACCGGCTCGCTTTAAATGTTTCTGAAGGCACGATGACACTGTGATTCAGAAAGAAGATTTTATCAACTGCATTTGAATTCCGGCAGAAGTGCGTTTTGAATCCTTAAGTTTAACTTTTTAGCAAAAAAAACATAAACAGCGACAATTTGTGACTAACGGTTGTTCATGGCCGGGGTGATGTTTGGGGCGATGAATTGTCCCGTTAAATTTCGTCAATCGAAAATTGACCTGTACCTGACAGCACCGCCAGCCGAAGAAACGCATTGGGTTCAGTGTAACGGCCACAGGTGTTTGGCGACCGTTGACAAAAATGGAAAATGGAGGTGCTTTGCCACCGGCGAGGAATTGATTGATGTTGTCAAGGTACAGGCGATCTAGGCAGTGGTGTGCCGGGAAAATCCGGGAGTACCCTTAAGGCATGCAAAAGGCCCTGGGCATGAGCACCAAAATCATCGCTGGTGCCTGTCCTCAAAGAGACCAACCCGCTGACCGCCGACCGGTAGTGGGTATTATTTACGGCTGCTCAACAGAGCCAGAACGGTGAGGATGACAATGAACCCGGCCCCGCTGGGGGCAACCCAATCGTCACTGGCCAGGAGCGGCGCGATTAATAACAGGTGCATGGTTTTGCCTTTCGTTTATTTGCCGGCAATACGTCTGCCTTTAATGGATGACGGTTATAACTAACTAAAACGATGATAATTAGCAAGACAAATGTTCCGTTTCAAAACGCGCCAAAGCCGGGATTTCAAGCCAGAGCAAACCACGAAAAGGACTGGAGAGCGTCGAACCATTCTCCAACAGCCTGGAAACCGTCGCATTTTATTCACATTCCGTTGCGAATAAATTGTGAATAAAAGTTAACCTGCCAGTCACACAGCCGTAACATGTTTAAACTAGCGTTTAATTGTCCGAGGACGTGCATGAAGAAAATCCTGATATTGACGGCCGGATTCGGAGACGGGCACAACGCCGCCGCCCGCAGTTTGCGCGACGCGATTGAGTTGCTGGACGAGGACGCGCGCACCGAGGTGGTTGACCTCTTCGCCGACAGCTACGGCGTGTTCAACACGATCGCCCGAAAAACCTATCTCGGGGTGGTGCAATACGCCCCCCGGCTTTGGGGCGGCATTTACTCGCTGCTCGACAAATCGCCGCTCGTTGAAAAGCAGCTTGGCAATTTCACCCGCCTGCAAGGCACGCTCGAGAAAATCCTGGCCGAAACCCAGCCGGACTGTGTCATCTCCACCTATCCCGTTTACGGCCACGTCATCCGGAAGATTTACCACCACCATCACGAGCGGCCATTCCGGCTCATCACCGTCGTTACGGATTCCATCACCATCAATTCCGCGTGGTTCCGCGCGCCCAGCGATCTGTTCTGCGTGGCCAACGAGGCCTCCGCCGAAGTCCTACGCAAAGGCGGTGTACCGGAAAAACAAATCAAGGTGCTCGGATTCCCGGTGAACCCCGTGTTTGCCGAACCGGTGGCGGAATTGCCGGCGCCGGTGGGAGACGAACCGCGTCGCGTGCTGTACATCATCAACACCGGCAAGAAAAAGGCCGGCAAGGCCATTGACCGGCTGCTCGAACTCGACCACGTGCATCTCACCATCACCGCCGGACGCGACGCCAAATTGCGCGCCGAGTTGATTGAGCGCACACGCAAACAATCCGACCGCGTGCGCGTGCTCGGCTGGACGAACCAGATGCCCGAACTGATGATGTCGCACCATCTGGTCATCAGCAAGGCCGGCGGGGCGACCGTGCAGGAAGCCATCGCCGCGCGCTGTCCGATGGTCGTCAACCAGGTCATCCCCGGCCAGGAGGAAGGCAACGCGGAACTGATCTGGCGCCTTAACCTGGGCGCCATTGGGGAAAAGAACCGCGAGGTTGCCGAACTGGTGGAGAAGGCCTTCACCAAACGCGCCGCGCTCTGGTCGGAATGGCGTAAAAATCTTCAATCGGTCAGCCGCCCCGATGCCGCCCTGCGCATCGCGGAACTCATCCTGGCCGAGGCCGGCGACGACACGCCCGGCCGCAAGGCGGTCAAATTGTTCGAACCCGCGCCGGAGCGCGTCATGCGTTCCGCCCCAGCCCGGAACGGAAACAGCGAGCAGGCGCAGATGTTGCTCTGCGATTTTCACATCCACTCGAATTATTCCGACGGCAAACTGAGCGTGCCGGAGATTGTGGATTTCTACGGCGAACGCGGTTTCGATTGCATTTGCATCACCGACCATCTGGCGGACCCCAGCCGCCTGCTGGGCAAGTTGTCGGAACTGGCCAACTGCACACTCGGCCAGGAACAGGTGGAGGAATATTTCACCGTCATTGAGCGCGAACGCCAGCGCGCGTGGCGGCGTTACAAGATGCTGGTGATGACCGGCATCGAATTCAACAAGGACGGTTACACGCGCAAGACCTCCGCCCACCTGCTCGGCATTGATTTGAAAGCGCCGGTGGATCCGGCCCTGGACATTCCCCAAATCATCGAAAAAATCCACGAGCAAGGCGCGCTGGCCGTGGCGTCGCACCCGCACATCATGAAAAGCGAGTGGGGCAAGAACACGCTCTACCTGTGGGAAAACCAGAAAAAGTTCGCACCGCTGCTGGACGCCTGGGAAATTGCCAATCGCAACAACATCTTCAACGACATCGGCCTCAAACGATTGCCGTTCATCGCCAACAGCGACTTCCACAAACCCAAACATATCTATTCCTGGAAAACACTGATTCATTGCCAGAAGGACCCCGAAGCCATCAAGGATTGCATCCGCCGCAACGAGCACGTCGCCATCACGCTCTATCGCGATTTCGCGGGCGCGTTGCCCAATCAAGGCTGTCACAGCTTCGATTCCCCGGCCGCCGCTGCCCATCAGCTCCAGGACCGGCTGCCGCTGCACGTCGTCAATTCGTAAGCCAACCTGGGAGCGCCGGCGTCTCGCCGGCGAGTTTAGTAATTCAACTTCCAACTCGCCGGCAGGATGCCGGCGCTCCCAGAAATTGCGGCGTAAAAATTGATGGAAAAAAAAGCTGGAATTGTGGAATATTGATTCATGGCAAAGCCAGACACAGAGAACGGCACCCGCCCGCCCACTTCAATGGAAGAAATCCAGCAGGGATGGCATGGTCTGGCCACGCGCGTGGACCAACTGGAATCCGAGCGCAGCGCGCTGGAACAGGAGAACAAGTCGCTGCGAACGCTTCTGGAAAAAACCATCGAGTACCGCCAGAAATCGCACGGCGAACTGGTGAACCTCATCGCCGGGCTGGTCAGCAAATTACCCATCAACGATGTCGGCGTCATGGTTACCCGGCTGGTTGAGCACAACGCCCACGTCAACGAGGTCTGTGCCGCGCTGGTCAACGGCAAGATCGAAGGCAACGTCTTACAACCGGCGATTCTGAAGGTACTGGAGCAAACCAAGCGCGACCTCGCCGCAGCCATCAAGCCGGCAGTCGAGGAATTGGTCCGCCTGGACACGCCCCTCGAAACGAAAATGCTCCAGTCCCTGATCGCGCAGCCGGATTTGTTCTTTTCCCCGGAAAACGTCCGGGCCAGCCGCTGTTTCGTCAAGGGCCACGTGCCGCGCGAACGCATCGTCCGCGAATTCGGCGAATCCGCCCTGCCCGGCTTCAACGATTTGACCACCGACGCGAAACTCAATCCGCGACCCAAGCCGGATGAAATCGTGATGGCCTTCAAAAGTGATTTCGAGACGGTGCTCCCCAAGGACGCCCTCCCGGCCGACAAACGGAAGGAATTGACGGCCCTGCACCAGAAAATCCAGCGCAGCAAGGCGTCCACCCCCGAAGCCCAGGCGCAGAAAAACGCCTTCCTGAAACTCTCGTTCATCCTGGAACTGCTCCATTACTACAACCACCAAAACACCGAAACGCCCGAGGGCATTTTCGCCCAGCGCCTGCCCGCGGTGATCGAGCAATTGGTGGTCACCAACGACCAGGATATTCTGGATGAAAAACTGATTCACCAGGCGGAAGCCCTGCTGGCCTTTATCGCCGGCCCAGACCAGCGCCTGATGGTCGTCAATAACATCGGGAAGGTCGGCCGGACGGGCCGGACCCTGAAGTATGTGCTCACGTTGCGGATGGAAAAGGTGCCCGAACTCGAGGGGGTGATGGCCACCTTTGTCAAACATCTCATCCCCAATCAAAAGGCGCCATCACCCCAACCGGTCGTCGGCGTCGTGCGCTTGATCAAAGCCGAGCTACAGCGGCCGGTGGTGAAGGCCATCATGGCCTCGACCCGGATTCGCAAGAACGAGGCGGAAGCGCTCGGCCTGGCGGTCGGCAAGGAACTCGGCTTGAAAGACCTCGAAGCGGAATTGAAAAAGTCCGAGGCCGGAGCCTCTCCCGAACAGGCGCAGCACGTCGCCTGGGACAATATCAAGGCCCGCCTGGCCCAGCGGACCGCGCCCGGCGAAATTGCCACCGCCATCCGCGACCGGCTGCACGCCAAATACGATTCCGACGAGGTCAAACAAAGCTGGCTGGTCCTGATTGAAGCCGACCCGATGGCCCTGGTCCGCATCTTCTGCCTGTTGCCCTATCTGCCCGACGGACAAACCGATCCGATTGCCCAGGCCGTGATGGAATCCTACGTCTCCCGGCTGATGCACGAAAAATACGCGGACACCTACACCAAGGTCGTGCACGCCCTGCGGAACATGTTCAAAGTGAAACCCGACAGCCCGGCGCTGGTGAATTTTATTTCGCTGGTGAAATGGGTGAACCCCGAAGCCGCCGCCAAACTGAGCCAGGACATCGGCCTGCCTGCGAAATAAAGGTAGAGGGACGCTTCGCCGAAGTGTCCGAAAGACGATGCGGAATCAACCGCCAAAATGCAGAGACGCAGAGTCGAAAAGAATTCAGAGGCCGGAGGTATGATACCATTTGGATTGATCGCCTTGGGCCTGTTTTGGGTTGCAGCCATCAAGCTGTGGTTCACCGACGGCCCCAAGATTCCAATAATTTGCATCGTGTTATGGTTGATTTTCTACTTTGGAGTTCCAATGTTGCATTGGTCGAGTGTCGTTTTCCTCGTGGTTGAGTGCATTTTGGGAGTAATCCTTTTGCTGATCGACAGATACAAGTCTGCGCTGATGTGAGGTTTACCCGGATTGGCGATATCGCGCAACCAAATGCTGTGCCCGGCTAATGGCGAAAATGGCATCCGCCGTCGCAGAATGCCATGGTGGACCGGTTGCGAGCAGCGGCTGGCCGGCCCCGGAAGTTTACACAACTAGTTTTTTATCGCTGAAGAACGCCAGACCCAGTCACCATTGAGCATGTCCACTCTGCCGCTTTTGGTGAAACTAACAACCCCGCCGTCGTCCGTCCCGTTCCAGCCGACGGAATAGAGCACGAACTGGCCGTCGGAGGTCCGGCGATAATGCAACGGCTGGCCGTTGATAATGTCGTGCGGGATTTGTTTCATGAACCGCGGCACGAGGGCTTCTAGCGATTCGGGATATTCCCCGTGCGCGAGGCGATAACGCTCCAACGCGATGGCAACGCGGGCCAAATCCACCGACTCCTGCCCTTGGGCGCTTTTGGTCACAGCCCTGCCGAGTGCGGGCAAAAACAGTCTCTCCATGATATTGAACGGAGTGGGATGTTCTGTGCTGGCTACGACGTCGTCGTCCGCGTGCTGAACCGCTTCCGGCCGGACCAGGTGCCGGTCGACGTCCGCCGACGGCAAATAAACTTCCAGGACCTGGCGGGCGCAGCGCAATTCATTTTGGTAAAACCAGCCGTCGGGGATTGATTGCCAGAGGATTCGCGCCAGTATGCGCGACGACGTGTCGCCACCGCTATATTCAGTCAGCTCAGGCATCTGTTCCGGAAAGTGACGTATGTACTCAACGTCGCCGATTTCACACAACATCAGTTCACCACGCATGGCGACACGGTAATCGGAAAGGAAATCACGCTTCGCCAATTCCGAATCGAGTTCCGCGAGTTGGGCGTCCGACCATTGGCGCTGTGCCAAACCTTCCCAGACCGGTTGCAACGTGATATTCATGATGGCGATGCTCACCAGATGGGAAATCAGGAAAGGTTCGGTGTGGATGGAATTGCCCAGTCGCAGCATGAGTTTCACATCGGCCAATGCCTGATCGCTTTGACCGTTTTGCAGCCCGGCGATGGCGCGCAACTGCAATACTTGCGAGGAACGCTTCAGACCAGCCAGGTGCGGGAGCAGAATCATGGCGGGAGGCTGATGGTCGTAACTGAGTGGAAAGCGGGCATAAGGGAGCCGGGCCGCCTGGCGTAATTCTTCAATGGTCGAATCGTAGCGGCTCAATGCCTGCAAGATGTCCTGAGCCGGCGATTGCGGCTGCGCTGAAATGGGAAATTCATTCGTCATGGTTGTCAGTGCACGATAATACTGCTGCCAGGCTTTTAAATCGCTCACGGTTGATTTCTGCCAATTGCCAATCCCATTGGTAGGAGTTTCGCCATTTTCAGAAATGTTCATCTCCAGCGGGTTCACGAGATTTGTGTCCCATTCCCTTTGATCGCCGTTTTTGTCTGCGTGCGGATTTCGGTGCTGCGCACGCCACTTCTCGTCCATCAATTTGTCAACGGTATCAAAAACCGGCGCCATGGCAAAATTTTGGTCATCAGGCACGGGCGACGGAATGACGCCGGCGGCACCGAACCTTTCCCCTTTGCCTTCCCATTGGTGTTTGAACTGGTCCCAATCATGTTTGCCCCGCCAATCTTCCTCAGCGTAAAACAGTGCAATTAACGTGGCCAAACAGGCAAGTCCGAACAGGAAACGTTTGATGTTTCGCCAGCAGCAAAGCCAGCGAAGGAACGAAACAATCAAAAAACCTGCCACGGCAATGCCCGTGGCCAGGATCAAGGCTATCAGAGCCAAATCAGCAATGGAATCGGCTATTCGGGCAAACAGGCCAAAGGAGAATATTATCAAAAACGCGGCGGCCAGTATCAGCAGCCAAAAAAGAAAAAAACCACTCGGGCCTTTCCACGGTTTGCTCCAGAAGTTACCGGGTTTTTCGCTCATAAATTTGTTTCCGGAGGGATTATCATGTCGGCGTCCCATTTTTGTATTTGGGACGGCGACACGCCGTCCCTCCCAATTTCAGGCTGCCAAATGCTCCATGAACTCGCTACGGGGTCGCGGCGCCAAGGATCTGGACCGGTCTGCCTCGCGAACGTCACGCGGGCCGATCAATTCGGCCAGCAGCCGCTGTTGTTGACGCACTTCCACAATGACTTCCGCCGGTGGCGGTGAAAATTTGGCTTCGACGGCCGGCGCACGGTCGCGCATCGAGAAATCCACGGCGAAAACGAAAATCCAGATTGCGGCCAGACCGGCCCAAGCGACCGGATGAGGCCAGAAAACAGACGAGAGTCGAGAGTCGAGAGTCGAGGGCCAAGGCTGTTTTTGCGCTCGACGCTCGGCCCTCAACGCTCGACCAGCCATGGCAAGGATTTCCTCGCGCCATTCGGCGGGAACCTGCCGGAGCGGCTGGCGTTGCAGTCTTTGTTCAAAATCGTCGTGATTCATTTGATTTCCTCGTAAAGGGGACGCAGGCGGTGGCGCAATTTGTCTAAGCCATAGCGATAACGGCTGGCGGCGGTGTTCTGGGGAATGTCCAGCGCGGCAGCAATTTGCTCGAAGGTCAGCCTTTCCCACAGTTTCAGGTGGACGACGGCGCGCTGGTCGGGGGGCAATTCGGCCAGCGCCTCCGCCAGTCCGGCGCGAAAGGCGTGTTCATCCGGATCGTGGACCGGCGCGAACGGGGAAATGGTTTCGGCGGCGAAATTCTCCCTGGTCCGCTCCCGGGTGCCGCGCCGGCGGATCAGATCAGTCGCCGCATTGTGGACGAGCCGGATGAGGAACGCGCGTTCGTCACGAACGCCGTCCAACAATCCGGGGTCGCGGGCGAGTTTGACAAAAATTTCCTGGAGCAGATCGCGCGTATCGGATTCGTCGCGCGTGAAATTGAGGAGAAAGGCATAAAGCGACTGAGCGTGCTCGTCGTAGAGCCGTCCGAGTTCCGGTTCCCGCCGCATTCCACTGATATGACGCGCCCGACCATCCAATTTGTCTAGCGAATTTAATATTGGTAAAGCGAGGCGCGGACAAATTGCAAAGCAAACGGAAGCGTGCAAAAAGCCGACCCGGCCAATGGTCATTCGACCACGGACGGGCGGCCGAAGACGGGCATGCCCTGGTCGTCCCATCGCAAAGGCTTGACATATGTGTGGCGGTTGGGATCCCATAAGGGATCGCCCTGAATCTGGGCATAGGTGCGGGCATGATAAACCAGCAGATCGGTCGTGCTATCTTCGGCCACCGTGAAGCTGTTGTGGCCGGGACCATAGACGCCATGTTCGTAGCACGTCTTGAAGACCGGCTGCGGCACCTTGCTCCAACTGCGCAGGTCCAGCAGGTCGGCATCATCCCGGGCGTACAACAGGCCCATGGCGTAGTTCTCGTCCGTCGCGCTGGCCGAGTAGCTGATGAAAACCCGGCCGTGGCGGATCAGCACGGAAGGGCCCTCGTTGACCGAAAAGCCACGGGTCTCCCAATCAAATTCGGGTTGGGAAAGGCGAATAGGCGGCATCGCCAGTTGAGCCGGGCTGTTCATGCGGGCGATGTAAAGATTCGAGTTTCCGGGAATCGCGGGGTCCTTCTGTGCCCATACCAGGTAGCGTGTGTTCCCATGCTTGAAGGTGGTTGAGTCCAGGCAAAAACTGTCGATGCCGGTGTCAACGCGGCCCGGCACCGTCCATTGGCCTTCGAGCGGATTGTCCGCGTTGGTGGTAATCACATAAATGCGGTGCTGGAACAGTCCGTCCTTGATGGCGCGCGTCGGCGCGGCGGCAAAATAAATGTACCACGCATGGTCAATGCGGTGAATTTCCGGCGCCCAGATCAACTCGCTCATGGGACCTCGGTCCGGTTTGTGCCACACGTCCACCGGCACGGCCTTCGCCAGATCCGCAATCGTCCGCGCCCGGCGCACTTCGATGCGATCATAAGCCGGCACCGAGGCCGTGAAATAGTAATAGCCGTCGGCGTGTTTGCCGATAAATGGATCGGCACGTTGTTGAATCAGAGGTTGCAATATTTTCATGGTGGATTCCGGTAAAGGATCGGTGACCGGCAAAATTCAGGCGACTGGCATCTCCTTGAGGACGGGTTCGCCCGGACCGGTTTGGGAGGACTGCTTCGCCATCATCTCGTTGTAAAATTTGTCGGTGATGCGGTATTTGAACATCAGAAACCCCGTGACCAGGTGAAAGAATCCGGGGATGACGGAAAGCGAGAGGGCGATGCCGGTGAGCGTAAAGGCACTTTGTACCTGTTCGGGCACATAGTGGTAATAAGTGAGCAGCACGCCCACGGCGCCCCCGCCGAGGCTCATGCCCATTTTTTGGCAGAAGGAAATGCCGCCAAAGGACATCCCGGCCACGCGCTTGCCGTTTTTGACATGACCGTAATCCACGGCCTCGGCAATGGCGGACCAAAAAACGGGCGCCTGCAGGTCAACCACAAAACAAACCAGGAAATAGAGGACGAAGGCCACCACGACGTCACCGGGTTTGACCGCAAAATAAAGAATGGCGCTGAACACGGCCGTGGCGATCTGGCTCCCGCGAAAGAGCCGGACCTTGCAGAAGCGCTTTGTGATCCAGGTGGAAGCGACCATGGCGAGAATGGAGGCGACCACGCCGGTGGTGAGGAAGTTGGACAGCAAGACGGCATCGCCGGTGGTGGCGCCGCTCCATTTGCCGAGCAAGGAATGCGTCGCGAGGAATTGTGACAGCGCGCCCTGACCGGCATGCAGGTTGCCGTACAGGTAGTATTTGGCATAATAAGCCGCCACGGATCCCCGGATGACGTAGCCGATGGTGGCAATGACGCACACGGCCGCCAGCACCACCCACTGGTCATTTTTGAAAAGGAGCTGCAGTTGCAGCAGCAAGGGTTTGCTTTCCACTTTGTGTTTCACGCGTTCCGTCGTCGTGAAGAAGCAGAACAGGAACAGCAAGGTGGCCATTCCCGCCATCAAGGCCATCGAAATCTGGTATCCCCGGGCGAGGTGGTTTACTCCCCAGCGGGCGGCCATCAACGGCACGATGATGGTTACCATGAACGCCGCGACTTTGGCGAAGAAGAGCCGGTAGCCGTTCGCGGATAAACGCTCCTGCGGGTCTTCGGTCAAAACCCCGATCAGTGAAATGTACGGGATGGTTACCGAAGTGAAGACGAGCATCATCAGGGTATAGGTCGTGTAGGCCCATAAGAGTTTGGCGTTGTAGGCCAATGCCGGCGTGGTGTACACCAGCATGACGGAGAGTCCGAAGGGAACGGCCAATAACAGCAGATAGGGCCGGTAGCGGCCCCACCGGGTGATGTGCTTGTCGGTAATCATTCCCATCGCGACATCCGCAAACGCGTCAATCAAGCGCGGCAATAGCATCAACAAGGCGATGTCGGCGGGTTTCAAACCAAATATATCGGTGTAAAAAAACGTCAGGATGAGCGCCATCGAAGACCAGACGACGTTAACCGCCATGTCGCCGGCGCCGAAGCCGATTTTTTCGAGGACGGAAAGTTTTGGGGTTTTCATTCTATATTTGCCGGTTAATCCGAGTTGCTGATAAATGCCATAGGAGATGAAAGCGATAACGCGGATTACTTGACCAGGAGGCTTTTGTACCTGTTCAAGGCATCCTGGTTGATGACCGGCCAGCCATTTTCATCCCATTCAAGGCGGGCAATTCTTAATTTTTGCAGACCATGATCCGCCATCTCGTAAGCGTGAAAGACG
>JBEKTH010000056.1:0-22376 GCA_049516255.1 Verrucomicrobiota bacterium | reverse complement strand
GTTCCCTTCGTTTCCTTCTGTCCAACTCCAATGTTCTGCCGTTCATCCCAGGCCTCTGGCCTTTTTCGCGTGTTTCGTGTCTTTCGCGGTCAATAAATCCGTGTCCATCCGTGTTCATCCGCGGTTAAAACGCTTGATCTGGATCTCAGATCGACCGCCTGCGCCAGATGAACCGGTTGTATTCCGAGCGTTAAGCTGAAACCGGCCCGCCTTAATTCGCCTGCAGGCGGAAAAACTCCGTCGCGCCGCCGATGGCGTTCGTGTAAGGACTGCTGGCGCCGGGCACATTGGTGTAAGTGCCCGTCACCAGCGGGGCGGCTTGGAGGGAAAATACCGATGCCGGATCGGTCCAGCTCAACACCACCGCATTACCAATGCCCCGGATGCTGAGCGGGATGGGAACCACAACCGAAGACAACGCCAGCGAGAACACCGTTCCATCACCTGAAAGGCCGCCGCTATAGGTGGTTCCGTAGAGCGTGCCGCCTGCCAATACCAGGGTCGAGTTGGGAGTTGCCCCGTCGTCGCCGCCGGCGAAATTCTTCAACACGGTGAAGTTGTTGCCTGAAGTATCCATCTGGAAAACGGTTCCGTTGTCGGAACTGCCGCCACTCGCGGTCGTGCCGTAGAGGGTGTTGCCCGACAGCAACAGGTTACCCGGAACCACGCTACCGCTGTTGGTGCTCGCAAAGGTATGGAGCACGGTGAAGCCGCTCTGATCGGTGTTGATCTTGAAAGCGGTTCCCTGACCGTTCGTGCCACCGTAAAATGCCGCCCCATACAGGACATTGTTCGACAAAACCAGAACGGCGCCCGGAGTTGCCCCGTCGCTCCCACCGCTGAAGCTGTAAATATTGGTATAATCGCTGCCATCGGTGTTAACCTGATACAAGTTTCCGTAACCCACACCCCCAGACCCGGTCGCTCCGTAAAGAGTGTTGCCCGACAACGTCAATCCCCCGGGACCATTGCCGCCGCTGCCACCGGTAAAACTGTAAAAATTGGTGAAGCCGGTGCCGTCGGTGTTGAGCTTGAACAACGACCCGTAACTGCCGGCGCCGCCCGGCCCGTAAATCGTGCTGCCCGATACCACCAGGGCCTCGAACGGCGCCGAATGGTCGTAGGGGCTGGTGAAACTGTAAATATTGGTGAAGCCGGTGCCGTCCGCATTCATCTTGATTACCGCGCCCCACCCGTTCGTGCCACCGGATTGGGTGGTGCCATAAAACACGCCGCCGGACAACACCATCACCGCCACCGGCCGCGCCCCGTCGGAATTGTCACCGTTGTTATTCCACGCTGAGAAATCCCAGTTTTCCGCATAGCCGCTGCCGTTGGTATTGATCTCGAACACCGTCCCATTGTTGTTCCCCCCGCCATTCACCGTCGTCCCAAAAAGCGTATTGCCGGACAAGGCCAGTCCCGCCTCCGGAAAAGCCGCGCCGCTGGCTCCGGGGAAAACACAAAGATCCGCCGGAACACCGCCGCTGACATCCACGCTGAACACCGTGCCGCTGGCAAAAGCGAAGACCGTCGGCAACAACCCGTAGTTCACCGCCGTTCCGTAGAGCGTGCTGCCCGACAACACCAGCCCATACTGCGGCCCAGCCCCGTTGTCGCCGTTCAAACTGCCAACGACGGCGAAACCTGTGCCATCCGTGTTGATTTGGAACACCGTCCCATAATAGTTGTAGGCGCCGCCGCCCGATGTCGTCCCATAAAGCGTGCTGCCCGACAATACCAGTTCCCCCTCGGGACCAGACCCGTCGGGGCCGGTGAAACTGTAAAGATTGGTAAAGCTGCTCCCGCCGGTCACACTCACCCGGAATACCGTCCCATCGCCGTCACCGGATCCATTGTCCCCAAACGCCGTCGTTCCATAAAGCAGGCCACCGGATAATAACAGTCCGCCGTAGGGAGAGTCCCCGTCGGTGCCCGTGCCGCTGAAACTGTGAAGCCGGTTGAAGCCGGTGCCGTTGGTGCTCACGCTAAACACCGTCCCGATGCCATCATCACCTCCGGCCGATGCCGTGCCATAAAGCGTGCTGCCCGACAATATCAACGGCGCCGTCGGATTCGCCCCGTCACTGGCTCCGTTGGAAGTGAAACTATAAAAATTCGTGAAATTGGAGCCGTTGGTGCTCACGCGGAATATCGTCCCGTTCCTGCCCGCGCCGCCATACTGCGTCGTTCCATACAAAGTGCTTCCCGACAACAGCAGCGCCGCCCCCGGACTGGCTCCGTCAGTGTTGGTGCCGGCAACGGGATCAAGGGCCGTGAAATTTTTGAGCACCGTATAGTTGTTTCCGTTGGTGCTCAGGCTGAACACCGTTCCCTGTCCTGAAGAACCGCCGCTTCCCGTCGTGCCATAAAGCGTGCTACCCGACAATATCAATCCCGCCAGCGGACCCGCCCCGTCGCTGTTCGTACCCGTGACCGAATTCGTGAGCGGGAAATTTTTGATTACCGTGAAACCCGTTCCGTTGGTTTGAATCCGGAACACCACCCCCGACGCGCCCGACCCCCCTGAAGTGGCGACGCCGTATAACGTCCCATCCGGTCCCTGCACCGGCGTCCCTGTAGGTTGGTATCCGGTCGCGTTGCTGTTGGGATTAAAATTCCTGAGCACGGTGTAGGTTTGTGCCCCGGCCCCGGTCGCCAGCGCCAGCACCGCAGTCATCACGCACAACGGTTTTGCGGTCAGTTTCATGAGCAGGTTCCTTTCTGATTGATTGCCCCAGCCTTGCGCGGGCATTGGTAGCACGAGACCGGCCCGAAGTCGAGTTAAATGAGCATTTCCGGGCCACAGATGGACTCAGATGAAACGTAGATACAAACATCTGTGACAATCTGTGTTCATCTGTGGCTGAAAAGTCCTTTGCCTCTTCGCGTACTTGGCGTCTTTCGTGGTTAAAAACCTTGGCATTCTCCTCGTCGCGCCGAAGCGGGCGAAGGCGGATGCGCCTCTGCGGTTAAAACACTTGATCCGGATCTCGGATCTGTCAACCAGCCCCGATGACTATCGGGGTTGATCTGGGCGTGCCGAAAAAGTCTAAACAGGGTGGCCGTCCGCAAGCACCGAATGTTCTCTTTTATGAATTGACAAAGGATGTGGCTTGCGATAATCGGAGCCGGAGTTAGGGGCGATTTATCCTCATGAAAAATTCATACCTGTGCCGAGGGGCACTCATCATTGCCGGCCTTGCCGGTTTCCTGTCCATCATTTCCGCCCGCGCCGACACCATCTACGTGGGCTGCGCGCTCGAAGGCACCATCCACCAATATGCCACCAACGGCACCGGCTCTGTTTTTGCGAGGGCCTCCCTGGGCAACCCGGAAGGCGAGGCCTTTGATCAGGCGGGCAACCTCTATGTGGCCAATGAGGGCCACAACACCATTACCAAGTTCAACACTACCGGCGTGCCATCAACTTTCGCGTTCGATCCCGGTGACAACTCGCTTCTAAATCAACCTACGGGATTGGCCTTCGACAAAGCGGGCAACCTCTATGTGGCCAACGAAAGCAACAACAACATTGAGAAATTCACCACCAATGGCGTGGCGTCAGTCTTCGCCACCGACGATGGCAGCGGCACCATCTTGAACGGCCCCGAAGGACTGGCCTTTGATACTTCCAGCAACCTCTACGTGGCCAACGACGGCAACTTTATCTCCAAATTTTCACCAACTGGCACTTCCCTGGGCCAGTTTGGGGACAGCTCCTACCTGAACAACCCGGTTGGCGTGGCCTTTGACCAGGCGGGCAATCTCTATGTGGCCAACAACCTGCCCGCCAGCAGTACACCCACCGTCGCGAAATTCGACAAGAACGGCACCGGCTCCGTGTTCGCCAACACCGGCCTGGATTACCCGGAATTTATCGCCTTTGACACCAACAATAATCTTTATGTGGCCAACGAGGGCACCCTAGCCACAGAAGACAACAATAACATTGTGAAATTCGACACCAACGGCAACGGCACCGTCTTCAACCAAAACGGCGGCACCGCGTTCCCGATTGGCCTCGCGTTTGACTCTTCCGGCAATCTCTACGACGCCGACAACGGCCAGTTCATCCAAAAATTTGATTCGACAGGTAATAGTTCACGTTTCACGACCATCTCCATTGCCGACCCGCGAGGGATGGGGCTGGACAGCACGGGCAATCTTTATGTGGCAAACTATGGCGTAGGCACCATTGAGAAATTCGATACCAACAGCGTCCCGTCCGTCTTTGCTTTTGCTGGCGGTTTGCCCATCGGTCTCGTCGTTGACAGCTCCAACAACGTCTATATGGCGGCTTCCTACAACAATCAAGTCCTGAAGTTTGCTCCCAATGGTAACAGCTCGATCTTCGGCACGGACGATGGCAGCGGCCTCATCTTGAACGACCCGCAGGGCCTGGCCATTGACAGCCTCGGCAATATTTACGCCATCAATTATAATATCTCGACCATTTCGAAGTTCACTCCCACCGGCCACTCCTCCGTTTTTGCCGGCATTGCCGATTTCTATTCCCCAGGTCCGGGTCTGGCCGTTGACAATGCCAACAACATTTATTGCGCGACTAATTTCGCGAATAATTTAATCAACATCGCCAAATTCTCGCCGGCGGGCGTCCCCGTGCCGTTTGCGACCTATCCCGGCCAAAGTTACACCTACGCCGACGCCCACGGCATGGCCTTCGACAGTGCGGGCAACCTCTATGTGGCCAACTACTATGATGGCACCGTCACGAAACTCGATACCAACGGCAACAGCTCCCTCTTTGCCTCCAACCTCGACACGCCCGAATCCATCGTCATCAAGCGCAGCGCCACTGCGACCGTCGTTCCCGTGCTGGGCATCCTCCAGAGCGGCACCAATGTGGTGTTAAGCTGGTCAACGGCGGCAACCGGTTACAACCTGTATACCGCCACCAACCTTGCCAGCCCAACCTGGCTTTCCGTGCCCGGCACCCGCGGCACCAACCTCACCAGTTTTCTGATGACCAATCCCGCCGCCGGACCCGCCCGCTTCTTCCGCCTCTCCAACCCATAACTCCTCAGCCCTCGCGCCGTCTATCAATCCTCCTCGTCCTCGACCGTCTTTGCGCTTGATCCGATCCGCGCTTCTGATCAATTGATCTGGGCGTGCCGCTTTTTGAATAGGTTGAAAGTTGAGGGTTCACACAACAGTTGACGTGATCCGACGACCCACATGGCGATGTGAACGCTGTCGATTTACGCGGTTGGACACTTGATGTGTTGAATTGCGCGGGGAGCGCGACCGTCCCGGTCGCCGTTCGGAACGTCCCGTTGCGAACATCCTTCCGAAAAAGCGTTCGGCGGGACGCCGACCGCCGCGCGCGCGGCCAGTCCTCCGCAGTAGCGCTGCTACGGAGGGTGGAGACGCGCGCGCTCCCCATCGTGATCTGGTTCATCTCTTGACCTTCGTCCGTCATACCACGGGCCGGCGGCTTCGCGGCTGGTGGTGACGTGATGCGGATCGAAAATAATGTAATACAACAGGAGACATATCATCCAGATCTGCCGGAGCACGGTGTAACGCCGAATCCGGCGGGCGGAGGTGACAATGGGATGCCGATGCAGGATAACTATTCGACTTCCGGTTTCTGCAGCCAGGAGTTTCAATCGCCGGCACAAATCCAGTTCTTCGCCGGCAAACGCGTCGAGGCTGAAGCCGCCGAGCTTCCGGAACGCCGCCGTTTCCACGAACATAAACGCACCGGTCAGCAATCGCCGCCAGCGACTCGCGATATTCCACACCGGCGTAATCAGCTCGGCGAGAAAAGGCTGGTCCCAGCCAAGGGTGGCACCGCCGGCGATGCAGTTGCCGGGTCGGATTGCTTCTGCCATGTCGGCAAACAATTCCGCGCTCGGATGGGAATCGGCGTCCACAAAGACCAGCCAATCGCCGCTGGCCGCTGCCGCGCCTGAATTCCGCGCACGGGAGATTTGATTGACCGGTTCGAAGACCACGGTCGCGCCCGCCGCCCGCGCGATTTCCGCCGTGCGGTCGGTGGAATGATTGTCGCAGACAATCAATTCAGTATCCCATCCAATTCTGGTCAGTGCGCTCGTTGCCGACTTGATGTGCGCCAGGGTTTCGCCCAGGAGCTTTTCCTCGTTGAAGGCCGGGACGACGATGGAAATCTTCACCGCGCGAGTGTAGCAGCTTGTGTGAAGTGGCTCAATCGCGGGGCGAGAGGGTGTGAAACAGGTCGCCGAGACAAGCCTGGCTGGAGCCGGGACATCCGGCCAGTGATTACCAGACAAAAGGAATCAGCCGCCAGGGAGTGCGCTGGCAATATTCGGAATAGCCGGGCAGTTCGCGCCGGAGCACTTTTTCTTCGTTGAGCAATCGTAGCACGAGGATTGGGGCCATGAGCGCAACCATGGGCAACACGATGAACGAGCCGAGCGCCAGCGGAATCCAGAGCCAGACGAGGAGCGAGATTGAATACATCGGATGTCGCACGAAACGGTAAGGGCCGTGGTCGGCAACGGTCTGGCCGGCTTCGGTTTGAATGATGCTCGCGGCGAAGCGGTTCGCATTACCCACCGGAATAAATAAAAGATAACTGCCCGCATAGAGGAGCAATGCCAGCAACGTCAGCCACCACGGCACCGGCGCCAAACAGGTTCGTGACCAGCCAAAACGATTATCCAAACCGCACAGCATCCAGGAAATGACGGAAACATTTTTCAACAAGAACATGATGAATTTTTGCGCGCCGATTTTTTCCTTTCGCAGCAGCCGACGGGCGAGGAATTGGGGATCGCGTTTGTAAAAATAGGCGCAAAAGAAAATCGTGACCGCGAGATTTACGGCCATAAATGCCCAGCCCTGCCAGAATTTCAGGGTTCCTGGAACAAACAAAAGAACCATCAGCACGATCTGGCCGACCAAACCCCAGCCGATCAGTCGCAACCGGAGGCTTTTGGTTGGTGGATTTTCCAATCGGTGAAGGATGCCACGTTTGGCGACGCGTTACCAGCAGTCCCGCAACGCGGGATCCTGCGCGACGCTGGTTTGCTCCTGCACATCGGTCGTGGCGAATGGCGATTGCCGTAACATTGTGATAAGCTGGGCGTGATGCTTTGCAAGCAATGCAACGAACGCGACGCGACAATCCACATCACCCAAGTCGTCGGTGACAAGATAACCAAACGAGACTTGTGTGAGGTTTGTGGAAAGGAGTTTGCAGACGCGGCCGAGAGTGGCAAATGCATCCCGCTCGAAACTCTCACGTCTGGTTCGCCGGTACAAATGTTATACGAGTTGATTGTCGCCTCTGATCCACGGTATGCCAAGGATGCCTATCTATTTGTTGGAGCAGCGTTGACGAAGGCCTTGCAAGACGGTTTAAAGATTCCTGCTGCTGACGGTGTTGTTCATGTCTCCGGCAGTAAGTTGTTGGAGGCTCTCCGCAAACACGCCATAGAATCGTTCGGCAAGCAGGCTAAAGCCCAGTTGAGCAGTTGGGGGATTTTCAAGTGTGAGGATTTTGGTGAAATTGTGTTCAACCTCATCGAAGCGGGCTTGCTGACCAAACAGGAGACGGATACCAAAAAGGATTTTCAAGGCGGCTACGACTTTGACACGGCTTTTCCGTCGTGATTATCCCGCATTTTTTCCGCGTCTTGGCATCTTGGCGGTCAAATTCCCGTCTTGTTTTTTACCGGATTTCGGGCGATAGTCCTGCCATGGAAATCGTCTTCACTGTGACGCAGGAAAACGACGGCGGCTATGTGGCCGAGTGTCTGTCGCACGACATTTTCACCCAGGGAAACACGTGGGATGAGTTGCGCGCCAATGTGCGTGAGGCGGTGTCCGCTTATTTTTTTGACCAGCCCAAGCCCGCCGCGGTGCGGCTGCATCTGGTGCGGGACGAGCTTCTGGCCGGGGCATGAAACTGCCGCGCGATCTGAGCGGCGCGGATTTAATCAAGCTGCTCTGCAAACATCACGGCTACCACCGGGTCAACCAGGAGGGAAGCCATGTCATTCTGGAAATGGATTCCCCGCGTCACCACCGGCTGGCGGTTCCCGACCACAACCCATTGCGCATCGGCACGCTCAATGCCATTTTGCGCGCTGTGGCCGAAGTCAAAGGCGTGAAAAAGGAAGACATTCTCAATCCGCATTAGCCGTTCTCCGCATCTTACGCCTTGGCGGTTAAATCCTCGCGTTGTTGCTGCACATCGACCGCGGTGTCTGGCATTTGCCGTGAGAATCCCATCGGGATTTGAGCATTCACCCCAAGGTTGTGCCGCAGGCGCTGCCTTGGGTGAATGCCCATAGAAAATCATCAACCCTGAATGGGTTAAATCGGCCCGCCGCCTTTTTGATAAAACCCCGTTGGGGTATGAAATGGTCTGGCCTATAACCCAGGGTGTCTGTCGCAACCCTGGGCTGATGGATTCAATCCCGTCGGGATTGCTCGTTCACATCGGTCGTGGTGTCTGGCGACCTGCTCGCGATGACAATCGGAGTTGCCGTAATTTTCTCTGACAGGATGGCAGGATTTACAAGATGCGGTTGGCAGATGGGAGTTTGAGGAAGAACCAAATCCTGTTCATCATGTTAATCCTGTCAAACGTCTTTGTTGTCTCCGTTGGCTTCTGTAAATTTGCACGGAGGCGCGAAGGCCGCGACAAGGGCGAAGGTTTTTAACCAGGATCGCCTTCCTTCGTTCCCTTCGCGTTCATCGCGCGAAACCCTCCTTGGGTTAAGGGCCCAGCAACCGGTAAAATTTCGGCGGGCCGGTGATGGCATTCGTCACGGTGTAGTTTGAATTAAAAATAACGGGCGCGGGCGGCGGCGCATTGGTCCAGACGGCCGGGGAATCGAGGTTGGTGGTGAATTGCAACGTGTACCCGGTGAACGTGTCCGGCCACGCCAAAATCACGTTGGTGCCGGCCTGGCTGATAACCAGTTCCGGCGCAGCCCCGCCACAGGTGGAGACGGGGGTGGTGAGAATGCCATCGTAGGTGGGCCCCCAGCCGGAGGCGCTGCTCACGTAGTTGATGGCGCCGAGCGAAAAATCAAAGTAAAAGATGCTGCCGCCGTCCACCGGGGCGTTCCCGGAAAAACAAACCTGCGCCAGGCTCTGACAATCGGCGAATGCCTCGAAACCGAGGTTGCGGATGCCGTTGCCAAACGTGACGCTGGCCAGGGCAGGGCAGTAATAGAAGGCATACTGTGCAATGTTGGTGGTGGTGTTGGGAATCGTAAGGTCGGTCAGGTTGGTGCATTCAAAGAACGCCTCCACCCCGATGCTGCCGACGTGATTGCCCAGGGACACGCCGGCCATGTTCCAGCAGGCGTAGAACGATTCCAAGCCAATGCTGGTGACGCTATCTGGAATGATGACCTCGCTGAGGCCGAAGGAATTGCCAAAAGCGCCGTCCTCGATGTTCGTGACGGTGCCGGGGACGGTGTAACTGCCGCCGACGGCGCAGGGATATTGAATGAGCGTGGTTTTGGCCTTGTCGAACAACACGCCGTTGGTGCTGCTGTAATAGGCGTTGGTTGAACTCACCGTAATCCCGGTCAGGCCGGCGCTGTCATAGAACGCCGCGTAACCGATGCTGGTGACATTGGTGTCGATCGTGACGCTGGTCACACCCATGGAGTATTCGAAGGACGCGCCTTCGATGGTGGTGACGCTGTGGGGCACGGTGTAAGCGCCGGCCAGACTGCCGGGATATTCAATCAGGTATGTTTGGCTCTTGTCGAACAACACGCCATTGGTGCTGCTGTAATACGCATTGGTCGTGTTCACCGCGATCGCCGTCAGGGAGTTGCCGATGAATGCCTCGCCGACGTTGGTGACGATGGCGGAAATGGTATAGCTGCCGGCCAAGCCGCCGGGATATTGAATGAGCGAGGTCAGGGACTTGTTGAACAGCGCTCCGTTCGTGACGATAAAATCCTGATTGGAGGCGTTCAACGATATCACGGTCAGCTTCTGGCAGTCGAAGAACGGACCAGGCCCGATGTTGGTAACGCCGGCGGGAATCGAGGCACCGGTTAGATTGACGCATTGAAAGACGGCATTCGTGCCGATACTGGCGACATTGGTGCCGAACGTCAGGCTGGTCAAGCCGGAGACGAGGCTGAAGGCATCATTCCCGATGGTGGTGATCCGGAGGCCATTGGTCGTGTCGGGAACGGTGACCGCCCCGCCGGAACCGGTGTACTGGTAAACGTTGAGGGTGCCGTCGGTATTGGTCGTGAAAATGAACTGGGCCCGCCCCACCACGGGCAACGCCAATAGAATGCAGATGATGCAACGAAGAAATCCGGTTTTCATAAAGGGTGTAAAATTCAGCCTGCCTCTTTTGGCCAATGTTGGCTTCTGATGGGGTTATTTATGCACTTTTACCAGGCCAATGACAAGTCCAAAGCGACCGATGCCGCCAGGTTTCGTGCGGAGGTCATAAGGATTACCGGTATGGATTTGCCGCAATATCAACTCAAACTGGGGAGCGCGACCGTCCCGGTCGCCGTTCGCAACGTCCCGTTGTGAACATTCCCCGGAGCGTCCGGCGCGACGCCGAACGCAGCGCGCGGCCCGTCCTCCGCAGTAGTGCTGCTACGGAGGGTGGAGACGCACGCGCTCCCCCTCCGCGATCATCAAACGCAAACCGCTCTCATCCACGGCACGCCAGGCACACAAAGGAGTTGATCAGCAGATTTCGCCGATTAACGCAGATAAAGACATCTGTGAAGATCTGCCCGTCCTCCGTGGCACTCCTGCGGAGGGTGGATGTGAATCTGCGGCTGAAATCCTGGCGTCCTCTGTGCCTTGGCGGTCAAATCCGCGACGCCGGATTATGGCTGCACGTTGACCGTGGTCTCTGGAGAAATGCGGAAGACGACGCGAAGAGTCTCTGATTTCCTTGGGGATGAGTCTGGTGACTCCACCCCCCGCAATTGGACGTTGAGGCCACCGCGGCGGTAACCGGTTGACATGAGTATTTTTTGGAGAAAGGCGGGGGGGCTGTTGGATGGGAGCACGGTTTGATGGAGGCCGGGGTTGTTCTTCAGGCCAGAGCTTTTGACCAGACAGGATTCCGCCAAAAGCAAGCGTCGCACCGGAGACGCTGCCTGGGAAGTTGGCAAGGTTGGCTGCTCGTTCATGGGAATCATGATTACCCTTTGGAAGGAAATGGATATGGGGTATAACCCTACCATGGCTGTCGAAAAAGCTGCACATCGAGCGCGGTGAATGGCGGCTGCCGTGAGAATCCCAACGGGATTTGAGCATTCACCCCAAGGTTGTGCCGCAGGCGCTGCCTTGGGTGAATGCCCATAGAAAATCATCAACCCTGAATGGGTTAAATCGGCCCGCCGCCTTTTTGATGAAACCCCGTTGGAGACCTCTGCAAAGCCGCGCTTCCGTAAGTTGTAGCGTCCGGCCTGTGGCCGGAAAGGCTGGAATTTCCGACAAACCTATCGCGGCACAGCCCCGACGCTACATGTTTTGCAGAGGTCTCTGAATGGGTTCAATCGGCCCGCCGCCTTTTTGGTGAAACCCCGTTGGGGGTATGAATTATTTTTGCCTATCACCCAGGGTAGCCCCGAAAGCGTTCGGGGCAACCCTGGGCTGATGGATTCAATCCCGTCGGGATTGCTGCTGCACCCCGGCCCCGGCGTGCGGCATTTGCCGGGAGGTGAATAACTTTTCATTGACCGGCAGGATGGCCGGCGTATAAGAGCGTTAATAGTCCGGATAAGGGAGTGTTTAGAAGGCTGCTGACGCTGCCCTGGCGGTTTGGTTTTGGAAAACCGTTAGACGGCAGGCGCCAGCAATCATCAGCAATGATGGGCGGACGAATCCTGACGAATGCAAAATCCAAGTTAAAACCAAATACCCTATATGAAAACGAACCCGATATTCCACACGGCCCGCCGCACCACGATGTACCACCTGGCGGCTTTGCTCGTATTTTTCCTGGTGCTGGGACCGGCCCGCGAATCTGTGGCGAGCATCCTCGCATACGAGGGCTTCAATTACCTGCCGAATACGCCGCTGGCAACCATGGCCGGTGGAACCGGCTGGGCGCCCGGGCCCTGGACGCAACTCAGCGGCGGGATGGTCGATCAACCGCCTTCACTGACCTACCCGACGGCACTGCCTTCGACCGGCGACGCACTCCTGACACAGGTGGGGGGAGGAGCGTCCCGCAACTTTGCCGCACCGCTGAGCAATTCCGGAAGTGACCTCTGGATCAGCTTTTTGGAACAGAATTCCGTCGGAGCCGTCCCCGGCGCCCAGGTTGACATCCAACAACCAACCGCGGTCCTCCCGGACATCGAGGTGGACAAGGCCACCGGCAACGCCGTCACCCTGAACGGCCTGCCGGCCGGGTCCGTTACCGGCGTCGGCGCCGATCTCTTCATCCTGCAACTGGTTCAGTGGAGCGGAGGGGGTACGCTGGTGAACCTGTACTTGGATCCCGGCCTGATCCTCGGCCCGCCGAACGCCTCGGTTCTGCTCTCGGGTCCGGCGTTCCAGGCGCAGGACTTCTACTTCCAGAGCAATGCCGGACAGGAACTCGACGAGATCCGGGTCGGCACGACCCTCTCGGACGTGGCGGCGGTGGCCGTCCCGGAACCAGCCACGGTCACATTGCTTGCGTGTGCGCTGCTGCTGCCATTCGCGGTGAAGACCCGTCGATGGTTGCGCCAGCACCGGGTCGCGTAGTATTCCAGTGAGGCAACGTCGTAGGCGTACGGAGAGAAATTGCCGGGCCACAGATGAAACGCAGATAAACACATCTGTGAAAATCTGCGGCTGAAACCTTGGCGTTCTTTGCGTCCTGGCGGTTCAAATCGGATGGGGCATGTAACAAATCGCCCGATTATAGCGTCGGGATTGATGGAATTGTGTTTGTGCCACGCGCAAAGATTGTCGTCAGCGCCCTATGGCTGTTGTTATTGGCGGGATTTTTTTACCCACCCCGGGCAATGGCACAGGCCGTCGTACCGGTTTCCTTCACGACGACCAATGCCACGCCGCTCAATCCGGGGTTTGCCGGTTTTTGCACCGAGCTACAGGCGAGCGCGGTGGAGTATTCCGACACCAATTTCCAGCAGATCACCGCGGCACTTTCACCGGGCTGGCTGCGGTATCCGGGCGGCTCGATGGACGACGCCTTTGCCTGGACGAACGGGTTGACGCTGACCAACTGGTTCACCAATTTTCCGTCGTGGGAAACCAATCTCCTCTGGCCGGCCGCGAAATTGGGCAACGGCAAGGGCGGCCTGAAATTCTGTGATTTCGCGGCGCTATGCCGGAACACCGGCGGGGCGAAGATTGTCGTCACCATCAATGGTTTCACGGACTCGGCAGCTTCCGCCGGCGCGTTCGCGGCGTTTGCCGTGAGCAACCATATTCCGGTCTCGGTCTGGGAACTGTGCAACGAGCCTTACACGCTCGCGGGCACTGGCGCCGACACTTTCTTCCTGGACGCAACGGATTATGTCGCGCAGATGAAACCGTATCGCGACGCCATCAAGGCGGCCGATTCCAACGCGGTGGTGGCCATTTATTTCAATGACGCAGGTTATCCGGAACCCAACATCTGGGACAATGACCTGAAGAATTACAGCGATAAATACTGGGACGCGGTGGTGTATCATCATTATCCGGCGCTGCCCACGAGCGGGGTCACGTTTGCCGATTTGATGGCCCTGGACAACTGGCAACTGGCCAGCAATACGACGGCCCGCATGACGAATTACCTGATACCGGACAACACCAGCAATGTGACATTTCTCATTTCGGAATTTGCGCCGGCGCGCGGTGACGGTGCCGGCGGGCAATATCCGCCCACGACGACGTTGTATGGCGGCATTTACGCGGCGGAATATTTGTTGCGCCTTTCCACCCTGCCGCAAATGAGTTTCGTTGGCCCCTATCAATTGCTGAACGCGGCTGGGATCAACCAGACCAACACCTTTGACCAACCGGTCGCCACCGCCTACAACGGCGGTTACACCACGAACACCGCCGGTTGGCCGTTCGGCTTTTTCCTGAGCGCACAGGTTTGCGGCTCGTCGGTGGCGGACTGGGCACTGACCCGATCCATTGCGGTGTATCCCACTGACGTCGGCACCAACGGCTCAACGGTCCCGATAGACACCAATGGCATCGAGACGATTCCGGCGATTTACGCGCAGGCGTATCAGGGCGGCAACGGCAAACGCTACGTGGTGCTCACCAACAAAGGTTCCAACGCCGTGCCGGTGCAAATCGTCCAGGACAGTGTGGCCGTGACCAATCAATTTTTGGAAACCTTTGTGACCGGCAGCGATCCCAGCGCGACCAATGCGCCGCCACCCGACAGCGCCGTCCAAATTCAGTCGCAATTGACGAACAATCCCGTCACGATTCCGGAATATTCGGTGGTGCGGCTGGAATGGACGGTCTTCAACGTGCCGCCGCCTTCGCTCAGTTTGACCGTTTCAAATTCAACGCAAAATCTCCGCTGGACGGGCTTGACGAACGTCACCTACCGGGTCCAGGGCGCGACCAACCTGATGTCAACCTGGTCAACCTTGGGAAGTGTTGCCAACCCCCAGACCAATTTTGGATTCACCAACTGGAACACCGGCGCGCCACAGTTCTACCGGCTGGAAGTTCCCTGAGTTGGACCCTGGATGTGCCGAAAAGAGGGATAGCAGAGCCACAGATGGCCACAGATGAAACGCAGATAAAAACATCTGTGAAAATCTGCGGCTGAAACCTTGGCGTTCTTTGCGTCCAGGCGGTTGAAATCCAGGGGTTGTTATTGGGTCGGGCCGGATGTCATGGCGACCGCGTTTTTACGGGTGACATTGGCTATAACAATGTGCATCCACCCCTGATCGCGTTCTTGAATGTAAGCCAGGTCCCAGTTTTGCCAGCCCCGGCGCCCGGCTTCGGTGGCCGCAACTGTTGAAGCCACTTTTTTCACATAAATGATGCGCTCGGTTCCCGGCAGAGGCGAACCTTGATGGACGATAACTTGAAAATGGGTGTCATCAATATTCTCAATGGTGTATCGGGGTGAGGTGGGAAGGTTTTGATTAAAATCCTGGTTATAGGATCTCTCGTCGTGGGTGGCGCACCCGGCGGCTAAAACCACCAGGGTCACATTTAATAACAGCATCTGCAGCGTCCGGCGGAGTTGATTTGTTTTCATGCGGATAATTTAGCCGGTTCCGGCCGGATGGCTATACGGTAAACACCGGATGGCGTGAAAGAGAAGCGGCGTTCGCCTCTGGGGTGAAGACCCCATAGGAACCGTGCCGCGGTGTGTTATCATGTGGGCATGAATATATTATTACTCGTATTGGTTCTTCTCCTCTTATTCGGCGGCGGCGGATTTTACTTTGGCGGTCCCGTCATCGGCGGAGGGGGGCTTGGCCTGATTCTGCTGCTGTGCCTTATCATCTGGGCCATGGGCGGATTCCGCACGAAAAGCTCATAAGACGGAGCGCGGTGCAACCTTTTCCCGCGTTGCGGGCTCCCGCCGGCGCTGAGCTTGGGCGCGGCAAATGGGTGCGACCAGTGGGATTATTGCTGCACCCCGGTCGCGGCAACTGGAGATTGCCGTAAGTTTTAGACAGGATGACAGAATGCGGTTGGGAGACAGGAGTTGGGAGTTGGGAGTTGGGGAGAATCCAAAATCCTGTTCATTTTGTTGATTCTGTCAAAACGGGCGCGCTTGAATTAAACCGGTCAGCGCCATCAGGTGGAAACCACGCCCAGGATTCGCGGCACGAATTCGTGACTGAAAAGATCCACCCATCGGCCCTCCCGATCACGAAAGGCCATGCACTTGAAGCCCTCGCACTGGACCTGCACCGGCACGCCCAAAACCGGCAATGGACCGTACTTGATTTTTTTGAATTCCCGGGCGTTGTCCTGCATATATCACAGCATACGCCCGAATCGGGAACGGCGCTCACTTTACTTCAATATATCGCCGTTCTGAACAAAAGGCGGCATGCTATGGGCGGCGCCATCGGCTGATCTGCCCTGGTCGGGTTACACCCCATAGCCGCACCACGGCTCGTCGCGTAGGTTCATTTCAGAAAACGACGGCAAATACCTGCCATCAAAAATGAAAGACAAACTATGCATCTCTTATTATTCACGCCCGTGCTAGGCAGTGCCATCTGGATTGGCGGGGGCTCGGTCGGCCTCATACTGCTCATTGTGGTTGTGGTTCTATTGCTTCGCTGACCGCAGAGCCTTGCGGCAAACAGAAACCAAAAACATAACGAACCGATATGAACACACTCGAAATCAAGGGCGACTGGAACATCACCAAGGGCAAGCTGAAACAGAAGTGGGCCAAGCTCACGGATGACGATCTGCGATACGTTGACGGCAAGCAGGATGAATTGCTGGGCCGGATTCAGAAACGCACCGGCGAAACCCGGGAAGCGGTCGAAAAGGCCGTCAAGGAATTCTGCTCCAACTGCAGCTGAAATTAAGCGCAAACCGGCAAGCCTTCATGGGGGGCGTTCCTCCTGACTGGAGGTGCTGAACCTCGCGCGGCGAATTTCCGGGGCAGGGCTGCGCTGCCGTTTGGCCCTACCCAACCAACGGATACCGCGGCGCGTCCTCCGCAGACCCGCAATGCGGGACGGAGGGTGGACGCGATGCCCCGGATATTTTTACCGGCGAGTCCATGGTAGGGTTACACCCCATAGCACATGAACAGCCGTTGGCGTATTTACGTGCCGGTAAAGCAAACAAACAAACAAAAATACACTTATGAAAAAACTTATCATCGCCTGTTTCGCCGCTGTCGTCATTGCGTCATCGCTATCCGGCTGCGCAACTCCACCACCTGCGACCACCACAACCAGCACGACCACCACGACGCCCGCCGTGCCCGCCAGTTCGACGACCACCACGCAGACCCAATAACCATCAAGGTTCGGGCTCTAGTAATGAGGTGCTTGCGGAACCTGTCCGTTGCGTTGCGCGGCAGGACGCTGAACGTGCTGAATGTTGTAGCGGGGTTTGTTTCGGAAGGACGAACTGCGCGAGTGCCAAACATCTCCGACAAACCAGGGCCTCGTATAACCCGTTCCTTCGACATTTTCACCACTGCCGACGCCGACGCCTTCAGTCCGTTTCCCGCTGCAACTCCGCAGACGTGAAGGTCGTTCAATGCTGGTCGTCGTGATCGTGACCGTGGCCATGGTCCCCGTGCCATGGATGCTCATGTCCCTGGGCGTCGCGGCGGTAATGTTCGTTGGGGACGGCATGGGCATGCCAATCCGGATGAACTCTTTCCCAGTCATGAAAGCGCTGAAGCCTCCATGGTTCACAACGGAACCAGACATTGCCTGGCCCCAGATAGAAATACACACCGCCCACCAGGCCCACATATTCGTAACCGTCCCAGATGTAATCGTCAGGAACCGTCACCACCACCGCCACCGGTGGCGGAGCCGGCGTTTCAACGACCACGCCACCATAGGGCCGAACCACGCAACCTGACATCAACGTCAGGGCCGTCATGCTGCAAATACCCGATGCTATTTTATTCGTGCATTTCATAATTGTCGGAACTGTTTAGCTGGAATTGTGCCGCTGAAAAAGCGGAAAAGCGGTTGATATTCATGCGACCCGCAACGGAAGGGTGCGAAATTCTGGCAATTGACAGGCCAACGGTGTATTGGAACATCCCACCTCTGCACAACTCCAGACCGGTTGTGAACCGGTTTGTGATTCATGCCGGCCACCGCCTCCGGCGATATTCGCAAATCCCAAGGGGATTTGTTCACTCAACCCAAGGTTGTGCCGCAGGCGCCACCCTGGCTGAATGCCCACATAAAATCGTCAATCTTGAATGAATCCCTGCAAAACTGGAGCGCCGAGCACCCCTCGGCACAAGGCAAGGGACGTTCCACGGAGCCGAGGCGGCGCTCGGCGCTCCGAAGGCCGGCGGAGGACTTTTACGAGATTTCCGTTGGAATGTGATTTAACACATTGTTTCAACAACTCCGCGTCTCCGCGCCTCTGCGGTTAAAGAAACCCGGATCAGTTCGGGGCAATGACATGGAACGCGTTGGATTTCACCTCCACCTCCAAACCGGCATAGATGCTGTCGGCGGATACCTCCTCGGCTGGGTGCTGCTTTAAATACTTCATTTGCGCCTGCAGTTCCGAAGGGTTGTTGAATTTTCGTTCCGCCACCACCCGCTCGGCCACATCCCGGCGCAGGCGATTTTCCAGGAGCGCATAATCTTTGTTGGCCTGAGCCAGATCGACCTGGTTCGAAGCGATTTGGCCCGTGAGGCCGGCCAGCTGGTTGGTCAAATCCATGATCTGCTGGCCGAAAGTTTGATTTTCCGACTGCGCCTCGGCGACCTGGTGGAGCAGGTTGGTGGCCTGTGCCGCGGCGAGGTCAAGGGTGGATTGGGCTTCCATCAGTTGGTTGGAAAGCGTCAATGACGCGGACTGGCTCTCGTCGAGACTGTTGGACAAGGTGAGCATCATTTCATTGCAGCCGGTGATTTGCGCCTGTGCCAGCGTCAACTGGTTCGAACAACTGGCCAGCGCGCCGGCGTCATTTTCATGCTGCGCATTATCACCCCGTTTGATCACGACGAGCGCGACGACCAACGCGGCGCAGGCCAGGGCGAGGATGGTGGATAGATAGTGTTTCATACGGCGCGCAGCGCGAGCAAAGGACATTCGCGTCTTCTCATCGCCGAAACCTTGGCAAAGCGAAACCGATTGGACAAGAATGTCTTTGTTACGATTCCATTACGCCCGAAGACAAGGCTGCGCGATGTGTCTAATTTGCAAGTGAAGTTAAAAAATGGCAAATCGTTAAATCGGCATCGATAAACAGCTTCACGTGAAACTGACGCGCCAGGATGTAGCACTTGTCGAGGTCGTTGGCATAATCGAAATTCTCCAAGGCAACCGTATTTCCCGACCTGAGATTGTCAGACACGATTTCCATCCAATCATCCTTGCAATCCGCCCTGTCAATCGTGACTGTCATTTTTCGTCAATCCGGTTCTGAGCGTCCATCCAGCGCGATGCCTGACGAGTCGGTTGGGTCATGGCTTTGCCGGTCGCCGGTCTTCGGGCGGCAACGCGTGTTTTATCGCCTCCAGCAACTCCTCAGGTAAAAAGGGTTTTTGCAACACCGCCGTCGCCCCGAGCCGCTGGGCGACCGCCAACAGGGGCAGGGCCAATGAATCTCCTGACATGGCAATAACCGGAAAATCCGGAAACTGTTGCCTGAGTTTCTTTATCGTTTCCAGCCCCTCCTGCTTGGGCATGAACAGATCGACCAGGGCCAGGTCCACCGGCATGGACTGGCATTGCCGCATGCCTTCCAGGCCATTGGCGGCCAAAATCACCTCGTGACCGGCGGATTCAAGGATTTCTTCGATGAGAATCCTCGTATCCGCCTCGTCATCCATGACCAATACGCGTGACATGTTCAAGGGATTACACTTGATCCCAACTACTAATACGGATTCGAAAGCATAATCTTTCAAACAAAGTGAAAAAAACATCGACCCGGAAGGGGTTGTGACTTTGTCCGCCAGCGCGCTTCGTTTTCTTCATTCGGCGGCTTGGGGCTTTTGACATCCGCCGGCGGCTTCAAGTCTGGCGGGCTTCCCACTGAAATGATTGTCAGAAGATTTTATTTGCTTTATTAGAAGCAGGACCGAAGCTAAATCCAACGGGCTATGGAGTCCTTATATCGGATCGTCTATACGAGCACCGCCACCGAGCCTTTGGGCAGGACCGAATTGATGGAATTGCTCAAGGGCAGCGTCCGGCGGAACACCCGGGCGGGCATCACGGGCTTGCTGCTATATCAGGGAGGTGCGTTCATGCAGGTGCTGGAGGGTGAAAAGGCGGCGTTGGTGGAGCTTTTCGAAAAAATAAGCCACGACCCGCGCCATCGTCACATCATCCGTCTGATTCAGGGGCCGATCCAGGAGCGGTATTTTCCCAATTCGGCCATGGCCTTCCGCGATCTGGACTCGCCGGAGTTGCGGCGCCTGCCCGGTTACAGCGAGTTTTTGAACACGCCGCTGAACGGGGAATTACTGGCAAAGGACATCCCCACGTGCACACGACTGCTGTTGCTTTTCAAACAGAACATCCGCTGAAACCGGCGACAACTGCGATGCAGCTGTCGGGGTGCCGACGGCCATGCGGGTTGACAACACAAAGGTGAGCAGCAACAGCCGGGCCGGCCCTTTCAGTAATTTCTGGCGCAACATAAACCACCGGAGCCAAAGTGCGGGGGAACGTTCAATGTTTGGCACAGCCCGGTGAACCGCTCGAGGGTTTTTACTTCTCCACCGGCCGGGCCAACTTCTTTCGCGGGTTCACGGTCAAAATCTTCGCGCCCGGGCGCAAAAAAATACCCGCACGGGTGCAGCGTGCGGGTGAAAGGCGACCGGTCAGCGCCATCAAGTGTAAACCACGCCCAGGACCCGCGCACGAATTCATGACTGAAAAGATCCACCCATCGGCCCTCCCGGTCACGAAAGGCCATGCACTTGAAGCCCTCGCACTGGACCTGCACCGGCACGCCCAAAACCGGCATGGGACCGTATTGGGTGGTTTTGAATTCCCGGGCCTTATCCTGCATACCACAACGTACGCTCGAATCAGGGAAGGCGCTCACGTTATTTCAATATATCGCCCTTCGCGGTTCGGCCGGGGGGGACCGGTGGCCTCGACAAACCGCGTCCGGGGAGTAGCATTCCAACGGAATGAAAGGCGAGGTCATCTATCTTTACGCGTTTGACGTGGCCAACGAAATCATCACGCCGCGCGTGCAGGAAATCCTGTCGGAAAAACCGTTCCCGTTTGAAATCCGGATGGACCGGACGTTGCCGAAGGACATGCCGCTTTACAAACCTTTGGCCATCGAGCCGCACCCGTTGCCCGGCCGGTTGCATGGCGCACCCGTTCGCCTGCTGATTCGCGTTTATGACGTGGGTGTGGTGACGGTAATGATGCGGGTGGCGTTTGAAACGGACGCCCCGGCGGACCTGATGCCCTTTCACAATCCAAAGCTGGAAACCGGTGAGATCCTGGATGCGGTGGCGTTGAAGCTTTGTGCGGAGGTGTGCGACAGCCTGAAGGGGTTGATGGTGGCGCGCACGGAATTTCCGCCGCCGCCGGAGGCCTACACGGTGTTTTGCCTGACCGACCTGGCGGGGGTGAATGACGTGAACCGCTGGCTCGAGGGGCACCGGCGCGAGGTGGCGGGGCTGCTCACGGAAACAGCGGCGGACCGGTTGAGCGAGGCGCAGGTGACCGAAGTGCTGCGCGTCCAGCGCTCGTTTGAAAACACGGATCTGGCGGTGATTGACTGGGACGCGGCGCTGGTGGTGGATTTGACGGGCTATGTGGACGACGTGTTGTATGCGCTGGAACTGGCGAACCTGCAACTGGAGGAATTTCGCGTGATGGATCGCCGGCTCGACACGTATCTGGACCGGGCCTACGACGACGTGGAACGGCAGCACGTACCCTTGTTCGGTCGGGCGAACAAGGTTTTGCGCCATTTGCGCCGATTCCGTGTGGATGTGGCGAAACTCACCGATGAGGTCACACACATCACAAAATTTTTTGGCGACTGGTATCTCGCCCGGGTTTATCTCGGCGCACGCGACCGGTTTTATCTCGACCAATGGCGCGCCAGCGTGGAGCAACGCCTCGCCCAGCTCGACAAGCTTTACAGCGTCGTCCACACGGAACTGAACGAGCAAAGGATGTTATGGCTGGAGGTCATCATCGTGATTTTCTTTGCCTTGGATTTGCTGATTTTACTCTGGGTGAGAAGATGACGATTCCGGGTCGGCATTGCCTTTGTGCGTGCCGGATGGTTGCACCACATCGAACGCGGCATCTGACGTCTGCTGTGAAATGTGCTCTCATCGCCAAAGCACCGGGGTGCCAGGTTCTGAAAAAAACGAAAACCTGGCGTTCTTTGCGTCGTGGCGGTAAAAACCGCTGGCGGGTCATCCGATGCGTTGATGCTTTTTGGCTGCCATCGGTTTGGCCTGTGAATGGCCGTGGGCAGGGTCGTCCGGGCGGTCGAGGAATTGGCGCAAGCGGTGGGACAGCTCGACAAAATTCATGGGCTTTTGAAAAACAAACCGCCGGGGCGCGTGCCGGGAAGCCATCAGATCCGGTGGCTGGTTCAGACCGGTCATCAGGATGACCGGCAGACCCGGGCGAAGGGCGCCCAATTCCTCGGCCAGGTCGGCCCCCTGCAAGCCCGGCATCGTGTGGTCGGTAATGACCAAATCAAAATGGTCCGGATCGGCGCGGAGCGTGTTCATGGCTTCCAGGCTGTCCGCCCG
>JBEKTH010000055.1:0-23215 GCA_049516255.1 Verrucomicrobiota bacterium | reverse complement strand
GCGCGGCAAGACCAGGTAGTGGATCGGGTCAATGTTCATGGTTCGCAAGGCGTCAATTTCCTGATACACGCGCATCGAGCCAATCTCCGCCGCCATGGCCGAGCCGATGCGTCCGGCGATCAGGATCGCCATCATTACCGGCGCCAGTTCCTTGGCGATGGAGATGCCCACCACGCCGCCCACGGCGCTGGAAAGGCTGCGCTCCACCAGCACCGGGCCGGTCTGCAGCGCGATGACGGCGCCGATGAAGAACGACAGCACACAGACCATCAGCAGGCTCGCGTTGCCGATTTCAAAGAACTGCTCGAACACCTTCTGGCGCTGCCGCCAGGCCAACGGCAGGGCCAGCATCGTGCGCCAGAACAGCAGGATGATTTCGCCGATGTTTTCAAACATAATGTTTCGCGAAGGCAGAATGTAGAGTGCAGACTGACGAATTACCAGTCATGGATTCCCGCGCCGTTTGTCTCCTTTGTTCTTCATTGGCGAATGGTGGATTTGGTTGTAATGACGGGAATATAAAACAAGCGCACTTTTGTTCCGCCGACATTGGATTGATACTGGAAGAGACCGAAAACAAGCGAGCATTCTTTTGCCGCGGGCGCCGTCTCGTGACGGTAAAAATTCCAGAACAGCGACTGGCTTGCCGCCCCGGCTTGGGGATTGTTTTCCGAGCGCCACAATGACCATAACGGCGACCAGTTGCGTTCCACGCCCGGGTTATTGGGGAGCATGGGCTCGATGGGCGCGAGTATTTGCAACCGCTGGTCTCCGTTGTAATCCCGGTGATACGTAAACAACGGCCACAAATCCACCCGGCGGCGGCCGGTTCCAGCGTCCAGGTTCTTTTCCGCCACATTCGCGAATAAATAGAACAGGATGCGCGTGCTCTGGTCATCCAGGGCGCCGGCGTGAAGATGATTGTGCACGTAAAGCGGCCACAGATAGTAATCGCTCTCCAGCGAGTCATCATGCCCCCGGCTGAACAGCGGCCAGCAGCGGGTAACGGTTTTGCCCGCGCCGCGAGCGACCACCACAAACGGATACGGCCCCTCCCATTCGTGGTATTTTTCCCCGCGGTCGTCCACCCAGGTAAAAAACGGCCAGAGCGCGGAGGTCGAATCGCGCCTGGGGGAACGCAGCGTGGCGTAAAATGGAAGATCGGCCCGGAATTTCGCCCGGTCAGCGGTGCCGATGCCGGTGTTTTGGCTGAAATGTATCGGCCAGACCGCAAAAAATTTATCGTAACCGCCGATGGTTTCAGTTTCGCCGAAGCCATTGGTCTGGGTGGTTACCTCCTTGTGTTCGGTGCCGACCAACGGCCAGCATTGCCAGCCGTGCATCCCGTCGCCGTGCCGCAAATCAAAAAAAGGAAACAAGTAATTGTCCGTGACCACGTCCTTCTTCCGGGTCTGGCTGTAAATCGGAAACATCACGAAGAAAATTTCATCGCGATACAACCGGTTCTGGAGGTGGCCGTAAAAGGGTACCAACGCCGTGTAGTTTTCTTTCTCAATGGGCGAACGTTGCTGAAAGTAGAGCGGGAAAAGTGTGAAACGTGTCTGGCCTCCGCCCTGCGGACCCTCCCCACCGGCAAAACTCAGCAACTGGCCCAACTGCCAGCGATATTCCGTCCCAAAACGCCGGTAGGTGAGCACCGGATAAAACAAATCGTCTTCTTCCAATTCCACCGCCGGATCGGTCCCGTGTGAGAACAACGGTGGCACGGCCCAAATTTTTTCCGAATCCTTTGCCTGATCGTAAAAAAATGGCCCCATGATTTCAGTGCGGTGGCCGTTATCGAGCGTCAGCGTAAATTGACTGAAGAGCGGCCCGGCAACAAAATTATCCGCAGCGAAGGCGCCGAAGGGAAAATTTGCCGCCAGTAGCCACGAACAAATCCACAAGCAGACTGCGAATTTTCTAAAGCTTGAAGAACCGAATGGCATTAAATTATTTTACGTTAACGTTATTGGAAGTTTGGATTTTGTTATTATTGTCATTTTTGAGCTATTTTTAACATTGAGGTTGACATTTCGACGAATTGCTTTAATTTTGCCTTCCACTTGAGGTTTTTGACCTCGGTTCCTCCTGACCCAGTGTCGGCGTTGAATTGTCGACACTGGGTTGATTTGTTTTTATCAACGGACGCCAGCGGCCCAGCAGATTCAGCAAGGCCGGCAAAAAAGTTAATCCCGCAATCATACAAGTGGCAATGCCGACGGACATGATGCAGCCAAGACTATGGATGCCGCGATCCTT
Source organism: Verrucomicrobiota bacterium (assembly GCA_049516255.1). Lineage (GTDB taxonomy): Bacteria > Verrucomicrobiota > Verrucomicrobiia > Limisphaerales > UBA11358 > UBA11358. Next base: position 20,953 of record JBEKTH010000055.1, on the reverse strand, counting down.
GGCGAGGATCAAACTGCCGAAGCCGGCTATGGCTGTCAGCCCGGAAACCAACACCGCCTTGCCTGTGCTGCGGGCAAGAATGCCCGGTGTGCGTTCTTCAGCAAAACGATTCAGAACATGAATGCCATTGGTTACACCGATCCCGATGACCAACGGCAGCGTCATGATGTTCGCGGGATTGAAGGGAATCCCGAGCCATCCCATCACCCCCACCAGCCAGAGTGTGCCAATACCAACCGGCAGCAAGGCCAGAATCACCGAACCGATACTTCGGAAGTGAAACCAGACCAGCAGCGTGATGGCCGCCAGGGAATACCAGGCCGCCTGGATGTAACTGTTCTTGAGCAGCTCTTCAAATTCGTAAAGTTGAACCGGCGTGCCAGTGACATTCGGATCCACCGTCCGCAAGTCGGCTATGAATTTTTCCTGATTCTCGCGCTGCCAGACGTCATTTTTGGGAAATACCTGCAGCAAGAATTTCCCGGTCACGCCCACAAATTGATCGCGAAAGGCCTGGGGCAAATCGTCCACATGCAACTGCGTGCGATCATCCTGGTTTTGCAACAACTGAAACGTCGCACGCATGTCGGTGAAGAGCGCCTGTTGGAATTGAGCCAATTTGTCCGCGTGCTCCACCAATGCCTGACGGTTGCCTTGCAACATCGCCTTGCGCAATTCTTCGATCGACTCGCGCAACAAGACAAATTGCTTCGCCAGTTCCGGGTCACTATTCCCCACCGCATCCAACGCCGCACCCAGGTAGCCATACAGTGAATAGAGTGTCCGGCTGAGCGCATGCACGTCCACCGGACTGATATCCGGGGTGCCGAACTTCAACGGTGCCAGCTCCTGTTTGATTTCGCCGATCAATCCCAGTTTCTCCGCGTTGCGGAAGTTGAGAAAGTCTTCGAGCAGGCTGACCGGGGGCTCCACATCGGCCACCGTCGGCATCCTTCTTAATTTATCCTCCAGGTCGATGGCATTGGTCAATGAATCAGCCGTGACGGCGCCGTACAGCAGGGATTTATCCGCCGCGGCGAACAGCTTGTCCTCAAAGACCACGGATGACAATCCGATGCTCTGCAATTTCTGCAAATTGTAGTCGAAATAAACCTTCCGGGCCAGCACCAGCGCCAACGCACAGAGGGCGACGGTGATCGTCGTTACCATTACGGGACGCTGCAACCACATGTTCTCGACGCGCGCGCGGGTTTCGTCTTCGCGGGTCTGGTGGTCAATGACATTTTGCCTCCCACGCAACAACAGGGCCGGCAACAGGGTCATCATCGGCACGAAACAAAGCAGCAAACCGCCGCCGCAAATGAGGCCCATTTCCTGGATGCCCCGGAAGTGGGTGAAGACCATGGCCAGAAAAGCTCCCGCCGTGGTCAAGGCGCCGGTAAAAATTCCCTGGCCCGTAAAGACCATGGCCTTGGTCATCGCGGCTTCCGCCGATTTCCCGTGACGCAGTTCTTCCTCATAGCGCGTGATGAGATGCACGCCAAAATCAATCGCCAGACCGATGAGCATCGGCACAAACGTGATGGTCAGAACGTTCAAATGCCCGATGGTCAGTGTGGCGAACGCCAGCGTGTAGGCCAGCCCGACAACCAGGCAGATGTTCGCTTTGATCGGCCGCCCGGTTTCGTTGTAACCGTACACGAAAATCAATCCACAGAGAACCAGTGACACGACGCTCGCCAGGGTGACGTCCTTTTGCGACTGCTTCATTTCGTCATAGTCCAGCACCGGTTCGCCGATCAACCCCACGTTGAGACCGGGCACCTCGGTTTGCGTTTCCTCAACCAGCTGGCGCAGGCGTTCGATGGCGTCGCTGCTGAGGTCGTCGGTGGGTGCGTGCGTCGTCACCAGGAAAATCCGGCCCCGATCGTAACTGATGTAAACATTCGTTTCACTGCCGGCGTTAAAAAGCGACGCGACCCCGGGGGAGGGTGGTGTTCCGGCCATTTGCAGGCCGGCGGTGGCCTGGTTCACGATGCGCGTCAGCGCCGGCAACGCCTGGACCAGCGATACCGTCTGGGCGTTGGTTTCGCGGGGTGCCGTACGAAAGGCCGTGTTGACCTGGTCGAAAAACGAAACGAGGTTCGTGGTTCGCGTGAACTGGAGGATGAATGGCAAATCATCGTTGAGGCTTTTTTTCAGTTCCACCAGATCATCCTTGTCCGCAAACAACAACGCTTTCGCCCCCATCACGGCCAGATCTTTCTGGTAAAAAACGTCGCGAAAAAGATTGGTTTCCGCCTCCATCTTCGCCGCGATGCGCTCGACGAACTGCCGGTTTTTTTCGATGTTTTCACTTTCCACCACCACCACCAGATCGTTGCCCTGTTGGGGGAATTCCTTTTGCAGGCGAAGATAATTTTGGTGGTTCTTATGATTGGGACCAACCAGATTGTCCCGGTTCATGTCCGCCTTTAAAAACCCGGCGGTGTAAAGGACGCACACCACGAACAGGGCCAGCTGCGAATAAATAAACCACCGGGGATGACGAAAAATCGCCGCCGTCAGTTTGCCCAGCAGCCGCGCAAGAACAGAATCAGCACTTAACGCCTTCATGCTTCAGGCCGGGCGGGGATTCATGCCTTCACCGCCTCGTTGGGAAAGTCGGCGTTGGAAAAGACTTCTTGGACATCATCATGCTCCTCCAGAGTTTCGATCAATTTATTGACGGCGGTCACCCCGGCTTCATCGATCAGCGGCGCCAGGAGGGTGGGTAAGGACGTGATTTCCGCCGCTTCGTATTTGATGCCTTTGGCTTCGATTTGTTTGTGGACGGCTTCAAAATTCGCCGGCTCGGTCAGAATTTCATACCCCTGCGGCTCAGCCTTGAAATCCTCCGCGCCGGCTTCCAACGCCAGTTCCATCAGTTGGTCCTCGCCCGCGGCTTCCCGGGAAACAATGATCTGTCCCTTGCGTTGAAACAAACGGCTGACCGAACCCGGCGTGGCAATACTGCCGCCGCTTTTGGTAACGATGCTGCGAATGTCCGAAGCCGTGCGGTTCCGATTGTCCGTGCTCACTTCCACCAGCAGCGCCACCCCATGCGGCCCGTAAATTTCGTAGGTCAATTCGTCGAAATTGGAGCCTTCGCCGCCGCCGGTGCCCTTTTTGATGGCGCGCTCGATGTTTTCACGCGGCATGTTCGCGGTGCGGCACTTCCACAGCACCATGCGCAGACGCGGATTCATGTCCGGATCACCGCCGCCGATTTTCGCCGCGATGGTGATTTCCCGCCCCAATTTGGAAAAAATCTTCCCGCGCTTGGCATCGATGGCGCCCTTGAAATGCTTGACCTTCGCCCATTTGCTGTGTCCAGCCATATAAACTAATGTGACGGTTCCACGTAAACCGCCGTGCCGTAACACAGCACCTCGGTGATGCCCGGCGCAATTTCCGTTGCGTCGTAGCGGACGCCGATGACCGCGTTGGCACCGAGCTCGCCGGCATGCGTCAGCATCAGATTGAAGGTGTCTTCGCGCGCGCGTTCGCACAGATTGGTGTAAAGCGAGATGTTCCCGCCAAAAATGCTCTGGATGCTCGCGCCGAGGTTGCCGATGACCGAGCGTGATCGCACCATGATGCCACGCACCACACCGAACGACTTGGTTACACGATAGCCAGGCAGGTCAAAGGTCGTGGTGGTTAAGGGATGTGTCAGACTCATAGTTCAACGATTGAACACGAGAACGTGCGTCGGCAAAAGCCAAAAAGTTCCCCCGGCTTAGGGCGAAAGCCAGGAAAAAGCCGGCAGATTTCGCAACACGGTGAAGACCATGGCGATGGCCAGAAACACCCACAACGCTTTGGACGACAGGAAAGGCACGGCGGGTTGCTGGCGCAGCTTGCGTGCCGCCAACCAGGCGCCACGCCCGGACAGGGCCACGAGCGACAACACGAACAGCGCGTTGTCGTGCAGCGCCTGCAAAATGTGCCCGTGCAACAATTGATACGCCGCCCGCGTCCCGCCGCAGCCCGGACAGTTCAGCCCGGTCAGTTGATGGAATTCGCACACGGGATAAAACCCGTGTGTGCTGGGATTAAAGAAATACAGCACCGCGCCCGCGCCCACAATGGTCACACTCGTCACGACGACCACAAACATGGTCAACGAGGGTGGCGCTGGGATTTTGGGCGGAACCGTTTGTGAATTGGCGCGCGTCATCTGACTCAGGAATGATTAAAGCTCCAGTTGAGATAAAGATTATGAAAATTGCCGGTTGCCACGGCAATCATGATGAGAACCACGGCCAGCAACAGGCTTAAAATGGAAAGGACGAGCCCGGTGATGGCCAGGCCGCGGCCTTCATAGAATTCAGGATGCCGGTTGATTTGCGAAAGGCCGATGAGCGAGAAAATGATACCGAGCGCGCCGAATAGGAATTTGCAGCAACAAAAAAACGCCAAGATGCCAAAAATCAGTCCAGCCATCGCATAGGAATTGGTTTTCCGGATCGGACCGGAAACCGGTGGTCGGATTGTCGGTGGAATTGGCGGCGCAAAATGGCCCGCGAATTCCGGCAACCCGCCCAGCGGGCTCCATCCCGTCGCGCCCTCCGCGAACGTTTGCGTTTGGGCATTCGCGCGGCCTTCAGCAATCCATTGCCGCAACTGTTCCCCGGATACCGGGCCGTATTGCCGGCTGTCCGCGCCGACGATTTGATACATGCTCATCTATTCCTCTTCGCCTTTGACAGTCACGCGCCCCAAATCCGCGCAAACACCGCGTTTGGCGCCCGCCACAAAGTCTAGCAGAATTTTCGCCACGGCGCCGGAAAAATTTTCCCGCGCCTCGCCCAACGCGGCGCGCAGATTTTTCCCGCCACGAAACAGCCGATGATAAAGCCGCTTCAATTCCAAACGTTGCTCCGCGGTGTATCCGGCACGGCGCAAGCCGACACTGTTCAACCCGCAGATTTCGTTCACGCGCAACGCCACCGTGAACGGCGGCAAATCCTTGCTGATGACCGAGTTGCCCTGCATCAGTGCCAGCGTGCCGACGCGGCAGAACTGATGCACACAGCAGTTGCCGGAAATAAACGCGCGGTCCTGCACCTCGACGTGTCCGCCCAGCAACGCGCCATTGGCCAGAATCACGTGGTTGCCAACCACACAATTATGCGCCACGTGCGTGTTGGCCATGAGAAAATTGTGCGAGCCGATGACCGTCTCCGCGTCGGGTTTCGTCGAGCGATGTGCGGTAAAATGCTCGCGGAAGACGTTGTGATCGCCGATGCGCAGGCGCGTTGGTTCGTCCTTGTATTTCAGGTCCTGCGGTGCGTCGCCGATGACACAACCGGCGTGAAAACGGTTGCCGGTACCGATCGTGGTCAGCCCCGTGAGATAAACGTGCGGCCCGATGACACAATCCGCCCCCAGTTCGACCCCTCCGTCAATCACGGCGTAGGGCCCTACCCGGACCGTGGGATTCAATTTCGCCCCGGGGTGAATGATGGCCGTTGGATGAATCACGAGCTAAAAGTGGCGCATCCAGCCTCATTTCCAAGTTCAAAATGCTGCCCGCGCGAAGAGGCTTTGTGCTGCCGCCTTTCGCTGCTAGATTGAAATCGCAATGACCGGTGACGTTCAGCTTGAATCCAATCCGCAATCCGCAATCCCTGCCTCGCCGAAGCGCAGCGAAGGCGGGCGCGATCCGCGGTTGCCGGAGCTGCTCGCGCCGGCCGGCGATTGGGACTGCGTCCGGGCCGCGGTCGAGAACGGGGCGGACGCGATTTATTTCGGCCTCGAAAAGTTCAACGCCCGGATGCGGGCGCACAACTTTACCGAGGCCGATTTGCCGAAACTGATGGAATTTCTGCACCACCGCGGCGTGCACGGTTATGTAGCGCTCAACACGCTCGTATTTGAAAACGAACTCGCCGACGCAGAAAAATATCTGCGCGCGATGATTTCCGCCGGCGTGGATGCGGTCATCGTGCAGGACGTGGGCATCTGCCGGCTCATTCGCCGGCTTTCGCCCGATTTTCCGATTCATGCCTCGACGCAGATGACCATTACCAGTGCCGCCGGCATGGAGTTCGCCCGCGAACTGGGTTGCAACCTGGTTGTGCTCGCCCGCGAATGTTCCGTCGCTGAGATTGAGAAAATCCGTGGCCGCACTTTGACAAGTGCGGCTACCATGCCCCTGGAAGTTTTTGTTCACGGCGCACTGTGTGTCGCCTATTCCGGCCAATGCCTGACCAGCGAAGCGCTGGGCGGGCGCTCAGCCAATCGTGGTGAATGCGCCCAGGCCTGCCGGATGCCCTATGAGTTGATTTCCGATGGCAACCTGGTTCTGCTTAGTGACCGGAAATACCTGTTGAGTCCACAGGACCTGGCCGGCTTGGACGTTGTGCCGGACCTGATCCGCGCCGGCGTGGCCTCTCTGAAAATTGAGGGCCGGCTCAAGTCTCCCGAATACGTGGCCAATATCACCCGGATTTATCGGCAGGCACTGGATGATTTGCGATTTACGAACGACGATTTACGCGCGCCAAACCAGCCAGCTCGTCAATCGCCAATCGTAAATCGTAAATACGAAATGGAGATGGCTTTTTCGCGCGGCCTCCACACCGGCTGGTTCGGCGGCACCAACAACCAGCGACTCGTCCATGCCCGCTTCGGCAAAAAGCGTGGCGTTTTCCTCGGCGAAGTGAAACAAGTTCTACGCGACGCGGTAATAATTGAACTCGAAGCGCCGCTGAAACCCGGCGACGGCGTGGTGTTTGACGCCGGCAAGCCGGAGGAAAAAGAGGAAGGCGGACGGGTATATGAAGTCCACAGTCCAGGGTCCAAAGTCCGAAATGCCCAACCCGTTGAGCTGCGTTTCGGCCACGGCGACATCGATTTCACGCGCGTCCACGTCGGCGACAAACTATGGAAGACCAACGACCCGGAACTGGACCGGCGATTGCGCCAAAGTTTCGCGGGCGACACGCCAAAGTTTCAGCGGCCCATCGAGGTCGAAGTTCATGGGTCGATGGACAAACCGCTTACCCTGATTGCCCGTGATGAAATTGGAAACGTTACCCGGACAGAATCTGCCATGCCGTTGGTTCAAGCCGGGAAGCAACCACTGACCACCGAACGTTTGCGTGGGCAACTTGGCCGGCTGGGCGGAACGCCCTTTAAACTGGGCGACCTCAAGAACCATCTGGCCGGCAACGTTTTGTTGCCGGTAAGCGAATTGAACCGCCTGCGCCGCGGGGCCGTGGCGGAGTTGGAGAAACTGCGGGCACGACCGAAACGGTGGACGCTGAATTCGGATCTTGGTTCCGGGGTCTTGGATTTAGGGACAGCCATGCGTACCCCTGCCCCAGACACAGGATCGCAGACCCCGGACCCGACCCTTATCGTCCTCGTCCGCAACCTCGCCCAACTCGAAGCCGTACTGCAATGCGGCGTGGCCACGGTCTATTGCGAGTTTGAAGACCCCAAAAAATATCGTGAAGCTGTGCGGATGTGTCGAGGGTCGCGGGTCGAGAGCCGGGGACCAAATGCTGACTCCCCCCCAACCGTCTTCGTGGCACCTCCGCGCATCTTCAAGACCGGCGAGGAATGGACGCTGGAACAGGTGCGTTCCTGCAACGCCGATGGTTACCTGGTCCGTAATTACGATCACCTGAAGTTTTTTGCCAGTGACCGGCGCATCGGCGATTTCTCGCTGAACGTGGCCAATCGGCCCGCAGCAGATTATTTCAAGAACCGGTTCGGGTTGGAACGTGTGACGGCGAGTTACGATTTAAACTTTCAGCAACTGGAAGCGCTGCTGTCGGCCGCGCCGCCGGAATGGTTCGAAGTCACGATCCACCAGCACATGCCGATGTTTCACATGGAGCATTGCGTGTTCTGCGCGTTTTTGTCGAGCGGCACGGATTTCCGGAATTGCGGCCGCCCGTGCGACGTTCACGATGTAAAGTTGCGCGACCGCGTGGGGGCAGAGCACCCGGTGAAGGCCGACGTCGGCTGCCGCAACACCGTCTTCAACGCGCTGGCGCAGACCGGCGCGGAGTATGTTTCGCGGATGATCGAACTGGGCGTGCGGCATTTCCGCATGGAATTCCTTAACGAAACGCCGGAGCAGGTGACGCGGACGATCGCCCAATACCGCCGGTTGTTGCGCGGTGAAATCACCGGCACCCAACTGTGGCGCGAATTGAAATTGTTCAATCAACTCGGCGTCACCCGCGGCCAGATGGGGAAATAGACCATCCTGCGCAATCCAACTCGCGGATTATACGGACAATTCTGCAGCCCGATTCAAGCCGTTTCATTCAAAGCGACGGAGACGCGCAAACCCAAGGGCTTCAAAATTTCCTGCAACGTTTCCAGAGTCGGATTGCCGTTTCTTGACAGAATTTTGTATAGGCTGGGACGCTTGAGCCCGACCCGGCCAGCCAGATTGCCCATGCCACCGCCGGCTTCCACTACGTCTTTGAGCGCGATCAGGAAGGCCGCGTTGTCCTTTTCCGCCAGCACTTGCGCCAGATATTCGGCGGCATATTCGGGATCGCGCAGCCGTCGGTTCAAGTCATCTTTGTAATTTTTAAGACGCATGCTTTGTAAATTGTTGCCACAGCTGTTGCGCGCGGCGGATGTCGCGCGACTGGCTGCTTTTATCACCGCCACCCAGCAGGACGACCATTTGCCGGCCGTAAAGTCCGTAATAGACGCGGAGTCCCGGGCCAAACGCGACCCGCAATTCAAACACTCCGCCGCCACGGGTTTGCAATCGCCAAAATTTCCGGCGCGCACCCGGGCCAAGCGGGCATCCACCGCCACCTGCATTTTTTTGTTCCGGAGGGAATCAAACCACTCGTCAAACGGAACCAATCCGTTCTGAAGCTCCAGCTTCTTGACTTCCCTTTCGATCATTTTGATTGTAATCTATAGATGACAAATTGCAAGTCCTGTTTTTGGCCGGTATCCGTTCACGAATAAAAATATCCCAGTTCCCGCAGCGACGCATAATCCTTCGGCCGTTCCGCGGTGGCACGGCCCATGATTTATGCTGAGTGCTGGATTATGCCAAGTGAGTACAGCCCAGTGAGTAAAACCAGGTTGCCACCAAATTGGAACTTAGGATAATTATTGAGCCTCCAGAAATGATAGCAGCCGGGAGAACCGCATAGGTTCGCGTTTGCGTCGTGGTTTGCTGGGTTGTTCAAGAAGCTTCATGCATTCCCGCTTCATTTTGATGTCGGCCTGCACGTAGGTATGAGTCACGACCGGTTGCTCGTGGCCGAGCCAGAGAGCGATGACTTCCAGCGGCACGCCGGCTTGCAGCAGGTGCATCGCAGTTGAGTGACGCCAAGTATGCGGGGTGATTCGGCGTCCCCGCAATGATGGACAAGTCTGCTCTGCCTTGCGCACTGCAAGATCGAGACGGAGCGCGATGCCTTCGCGGGTCAGCGCGGCACGCTGCCGGTTTGCGAATATTGGGTGGTCTGGCGACACTTTGTTTGTCTTCACCCACGCGTGCAGCCGGGCCATCAAATCTTTTGCGATTGGAATCGCCCGCTCCTTTCGGCCCTTGCCGTGCAGCCGCACAAACCTATCCCGAACGTCATCAGGGCAAAGTTGTGACGCCTCCGAGATGCGAGCACCGGTCTGATAAAGGAGACTGAAAAACAGATGATCCCGTCGGCCGAAGTTCGTCGTCGTGTCGATGGCGGCGAGCACCGCCATAACCTCTTGGCGGTTCATGAAGGTCAGCACTGGCTTCGCGGTGCGCTTACATGGGATCGCCAGAATCCGCTGGCTGGTGACCGCAAAAGCAGGACCGGAATAGGCCAGGGCAAAATGCGCGAAGGCCCGGATGGCGGCCAAACGCGCGTTGCGGGAACGCACGCAATTACCACGCACGCATTCGAGATGGTCGAGAAAAGCCAGAATATCGTCGGCCCCAAACTCACGGAAGGTGAGCCGATCAATCGTCTGGCGATGCTTTTCGGCGAGGTACTTCAGCAGAATACGAAAAGTATCACTGTAGGCCTCAATCGTAAGCGGGCTGACGTTGCGTTGTGTTCGAAGATGATCGGTAAAGAAACGTTCGACGAGAATGGGGAATGGATTGGAAGTCATAGTGAGGAATCGTTGGTTGTTTGATTTTGCTGAAATTGTCGAAAGAGCTGCATCGCGCTCTTCAGCGACGAGCAGTCAGGCGATATATACCACCAGGTGGCGTTGAATTGTTTGTGCCCCATGTAGCGCGATAGCAGCACCAAATAGTGCGGCACCGGTTCGCCTCGGCGGCTCCAGCCAGAGATCAAACGGGTGGCAAAAGTGTGTCGCAAATCTCCAAAGCGAACCATGGATCGCGCGCCGTTGGGTTCGATGCCACGGACGAGCAAGTGCAAGTAATTGCCAATCTTCTTAGGCGTGAAAGGGACCCCGCGCCGACCGACGAAGAAATGATCGCCGAACGGAATGATCCGCCGTCGCGCCTTCAGGTAACGTTCCAGCGCCCGCACGACGGTCGAATGTAATGGCAAGGTCCGCTGCGGACTGAACTTCGTTTGGGCGATCACTATCGTGCGCGCCCGAGGGTCGAAGTCGACGAGCTGCAACTTGCACACCTCAGCCGGGCGAAGACCCGTGCAGAACGCCAACCCGATCATTGTTTCAAATGTCTGTGACCGGAGTGCAGTGTAGGAGGACCGATGCGGGAGCTGCCGCGACCGCTTCATCATGAGACGAACCTGCTCAGGCGTGTAGATGTGCGGCTGGCGCCGAATGCACGTTGAACCGAGCATCCGTGCCGGTGGCACCTCCGTGAGCGGATCGATGGCAGCGAGGTAGCGCGCCAGGCCGCGTACCGACTAATAACGCATGGCGTGATATCCGCATCGGTTGTGGCCGACCGACGTCGCCCATTGCAGCGCGAGGGCGGTGGTGAGCGGTTGCCCCGACGCCGTCTTGTCGGCGAATGAGGCGAACTTGCGCAGGTGATAGGCTTGCCTGCTCAGCATGAATCCGAGTTTACGACGGTGCGCGAGATACGCGCGCACCCGAGAATGCATAGTGGTGGGTTTCATGTGATGGGCCAGGGTTGGACGAGCGCGCGCAGGTCGGAGACGGTAACATCAGTGTAGAGGCTGGTAGTCATCATGTCTTGGTGGCCAAGGAGATCGCCGATCTCACGTAGATCCGCCCCGTGCGCATGTAGACGGGTTGCGAAAGTCCGTCGCAAAACATGCGTCCCGCCCCAGGCTGGGGAAACTCACAACGACGGTAACCGCGCCGCATTGCCATTCGCACGCAATGGGTGCTGACCGGGGTTCCGGCCATCTTGGCGTGCCGCATAAATACGCGGTCACTCTGACTGGCTCCACGAAAACGTTTAATCTATTGGCGCAGCACGTCGCCCACTGTCGCAGGCATCGGGACGATGCGGGCTACTCCGGTCTTCATCGCCGGCACACTAACCATGCCCGCCTCCCAATCGATGTCTTGCAGCCGAAGATGGACCACCTCGCAGTTGCGCAGCCCCAACTCGATCATGCAGAGCGCCGCAGCGTGCTCACAGCAGCCTTGTGCCGTCTGTCGATCAAATGATCGGAGCAACTTCTTCCATTGAGTGTCCGTAAGCCCGCCGGGACTGTAGTGTTGGCGAAAGTTAGGCACCTTTGGGATCGCCTGCACCAGTTGCCCTGGACAGGCGCCGCGCAGTTGAACGAAACCGAGAAACCGTCGCAAGGCGCTGAGGCGGGACTTGGCGTAACCGGAAGTGTGCCCCTTCGCGCAAAGCTCCGCGTACCGCCAAATATCCTGAGCGCGGACGTCAGCCCAGCGTGCTTCGCGGTCGCCAAACTGCCACGAGAGATAACGCCGTGCAAACGCGACATATCCTTCAACGGTCAGATCCACGAAGCCCCGGTGGTCCTTCAAAAATGCCCCATAGTCGCTGAGCCAAGAGGCCCATGGCTCGCGCGGTGCTGCTGCGTAGCACTGGCGGAACTTTAGCCACCGATTGAGCACACCAAAATGTGTGTGATGAGTCGCCTTCGGCACCATCAGGCGTGCCAGTCGAGGCAGCTCCTTGCGGGTAAGACTGGTCAATCGGCGACGATGGGCCGCAAGCCACCCCGCAACGCGAACGAGGTAATACCGATATTGTGCAATGGCGCTCGATGAATAGCCGTGCTCACGCATGTGCGTGGCGAAGGCTCCGTCAATTAGCTGAAGGTCGGAGGAACAAGCATGCCGACCGACGTGGTATGAACCGTAACGGGGTCTTTTGATCATAGACCTCCATCACCGCATCAACTTCGCATCGCCGCCAGCCGGAATTACTGGTCCTCCGCCACCCCCAAATTATGCCAAGTGCCAATCAGGTGGCCGCGCAGTTTTCACTCTAAATCGCACACTGGGCTGTTGCCAACTTGGCATAATCCAGCACTCAGCATAAGTCATCTTATCCAAACGTTTGGATAAGATGATGACGTGGTCGAGCACTTCAATCTTCAACAGCTGACCGGCGCGGATTAGATCGCGCGTCACCTTGATGTCCGCCTCGCTCGGGGCCGGGTCGCCGCTGGGATGATTGTGCGCCAGCACCACGGCGGCGGCGTTGGCGGCAATGGCAACTTTGAACACCTCGCGCGGATGCACCAGGATCGTGTCGAGCGTGCCGTCGGCAATTTCCTCCACCCGGATGAGCCGCCGCCGCGTGTTCAACAAAATGATTTGAAACGTCTCCACCTGCCGCAGCCGGTTGTCCTCGCGCAACAGATTCACAATCGCCTCCGGCGTTTCGAGCACGGGCCCTTCGTGGCGCAATTCCCCGGCCATTTTCCGGGCCAACGCGAAGGCCGCCATCAACGTCACCGCCTTGTCACGCCCGATGCCCTTGACGCTTTGCAGATCGTCCACGGAAGCCTGTGCCAATGCCTGAAGCGTGCCGTATTTTTGCAGCAGTTGCCTCCCGATCTCGACGGCGTTGGCACCTTTCAACCCCGTCCGCAGCAGAATCGCAATCAATTCCGCATGGCTCAGGGCGTCCGCGCCATGCGCGACGAGCCGTTCGCGCGGACGTTCACTGACGGGCTGATCCTTGAGACGGAAGCTTTGGGGCATGAGCAAATGTTATCCTGAGCGCCATGAAAATCACATACAAAAATCCACACCTCGCGAACCTCACAGCGGTGGACGCCAGTCTGCGAACTTTGAGTCCAGTGAACGTTGGCTCCAGCTCATGTTGGCAGCCGCGCTCATTCAGGCACAAAATAAATCTATGTTTCCTCTGTGTCCATCTGTGGCTAAAATTTTGTCGGATGGAATCCACGCGCACCCAAACCGATTCGCTCACGCCGTCCCAGCGGCAGGCGGTCGCCGCGCGCGGCAATGTGCTCGTCATGGCCGGCGCGGGCACAGGCAAAACCCACACACTCGTCGCGCGTTGCCTGGATTGCCTTTGCCGGGAGCGGGCGTCGCTCGATGAAATCCTGGTGGTCACCTTCACCGAAGCCGCCGCGACGGAAATGAAGCAGCGCCTTCGCGCTGCGCTCGAAGCTGCCCTCAACACTCAACTCCCTGACGCGCCAAAGCAAAGCGAAGGCGACTCAACCTTCAAACAACACCTGGCCGAGCAACTCGCGCTGTTTGACACCGCGCCCATCGGCACATTGCACAGTTTTTGCCTGCGGCTCGTGCGCGAACATTTCCACGAGCTCGGCCTGGATCCGCAACTGGCCGTGCTCGAGACCGGCGAAGCCCGCCTGCTGGCGGAGGAGACACTGGACGAACAGTTTCAATCGCACTACGCCGGGCAGGCCGGACTTTCCGTGGCCGCGCAAAATCTGATTCAAATTTACGGCAACGGCGATGACCGGCCCATCCGCGCCATGCTGCTGCGGCTGCATCATTACGCCCAGACACGGCCCAACACCGACCGCTGGCTGACCGGGCAAATAACACAGTTCGCTTCGCCGGAGCCAGTGGAATGGCGCAAATGGCTGGGTGACGCCATCACCGGCTGGCGTGCGGAATGGCTGGCCGCGCTCGACGAGTTAAAGCTGGAAAATGAAAAGGCCGCCGAGTGCCTGGAAATTCTCAAAAATCTGGCGGCAGATCCCTCACCAAAACAAGCCGGGATAATTTTGGGGGAAATCCTGGCGGCGGACGAAAATTATCCGGCACGCAAAAAAACCGCGCTGCGCAAACCGCTTGAAGCTTTTTTCGCCGAGGCCGCGTTTCTGCATTCGCTCATGCCGGCAAAAAGCAGCCGCGATCCGCTGGCCGAGGACTGGGATTGGGTTCGAGGCCACATGACCGCGCTGCTGCAACTGACGCAGGAATTCGGTGGAATATTCGCCGAGCGCAAACGCGCTGATGGGGTTCTGGATTTTCATGACCTGGAACAATTCGCCCTGAGACTGCTTTGGGGTTCCGCCGGCAACCTCACGGCCATGGCCGGGCGTTGGCGCGAGAAAATCCGGTTCGTCCTGGTGGACGAGTATCAGGATATCAATGCCGCGCAGGACAAAATCATCTCTGCACTTTCACATGACGGCACGGACATTTCGACTCCCTCGCCCCACCCGAGCGGGGAGAGGGCTGGGGCGAGGGGCGCCGTATTCGAAACCAAAAGCCTCCTCACCCCACCCCTCTCCTCCGCTAGCGGAGGAGAGGGAGAAGAACAGTCGTCACAAGAGAGTAAACTGACAGGAAACCGCTTTCTGGTCGGCGACGTGAAGCAGAGCATCTACCGCTTCCGGCTGGCCGACCCAAAAATCTTTCGCGATTACGCCAGATCGTGGCGCGGGCGCGATGGTCAAACGATTCCATTGACCGAAAATTTCCGCAGTCGCGAGAGCCTGCTGGGCTTTGTAAATTCGTTTTTTGCGCAGCTCATGCATGGGGAAGCCGGCGGCGTGGATTACGACGCCGGGGCGCGATTGCAATTTGGCGCGCCGGAACATCGCGCACCGCTCAGCCTGGCCCGAAACTCCTCACCGCGCGCGGAACTGTTGCTGCGATTCAAAGGCGGCCGCGATGGCAGCCCGGTGGCCGGCGATGCCGACGACAGCGATTTGGCGGAACTGGAAGAAAGCGGAAAGGAAGCGCGGCTGGTCGCGCACCGACTTCGCAAACTGTTTGAACAAAATCACAAAGTGTGGGACGAGAAGCAAAGCGCCGAACGCGCGGTCGAATGGCGGGATATGGCTGTTCTTTTGCGCGCGCCAGCGAACAAAGCAGAGGTATATGCGAAGGAATTTGAGCGTGCCGACGTGCCTTTTGTCATCGAACACGGCGGCTTTTACGATAAAGTTGAAATTGCTGATTTACTAAGCCTGCTCCAACTTCTCGACAATCCGTTGCAGGATGTACCGGCCATAGCCGTGTTGCACTCACCCCTGGGCGGGTTTTCTTTGAATGAACTGGCGACGATCCGGCTCGCGGCCCGGGACGCGCATTTTTGGACGGCGTTCAACCAGGCCCAAAGTCCATCCGCCTTCGCAAAGCTACGGCGCGATGAGAAGGTCAAAGTCCAAAGTGAAACCGCAGCGAAGATTTCCGCATTTCTCGAGCGCTTTTCACGTTGGCGGCAACTGGCGCGGCGCACGTCGTTGTCGCAATGCCTGGAAAGCATCCTGGCCGAAACGCATTACGCCGAGTGGCTGCGTTCGCATCCGCGCGGCGCACAACGCCAGGCAAACGTCGAACGGTTGCTCGGCCTGGCGCAACAATTTGACCAATTTCAACGGCAGGGCTTGTTTCGCTTTTTGAAATTCATTCAGGCGCAACAGGCCGCCGAGGCCGAACCGGACGTCCCGGCGGTCGCGGCGGAAAATGCCGTCCGGCTGATGAGCATTCACCAGAGCAAGGGCCTGGAGTTTCCGGTGGTGGTGGTGGCCGATCTGGGCAAGCCCTTCAACGAACAGGACCTGCACGGCGAAATCATTTTGGACGAACAATTGGGCCTGTGCCCGCGCGTCAAACCGCCATCGACGGGCTCGCGTTACCCGAGTTTGCCGCATTGGCTCGCGCAACAACACCAACGCCGTGAACAACGCGGTGAGGAATTGCGATTGCTCTATGTGGCGATGACCCGCGCCCGGGACACCTTGATTCTAACCGCCGCCATTTCGGAGAAAAAATGGGAATCGCTCTGGCTCAAACCGGAGACGGTGACCACTCAAGCCATTGTTTCGGCGAAGTGTTACGCGGACTGGCTGGGGTTGTGGTTTCAAGCTCAAAGGGCCGGGTCCCAAACCCAAAGGACAACCGAAGGTGAATGGCCAAATCTTCGCTGGCGGGTTGTGGAAGATCAGGGACGGGCACTCGAATCAGCAATCGAACGCCGGCCGTCAGAGATCGAAATCCCGCCACTCGACAAGGAAACCAAGCAAAGACTTCGCGACGTGTTGGCGTGGAAATATCCATTCGGCGCGGCGACGCAGCGCGCGGCCAAGTCATCGGTCACGGCGCTGCGCCGGCAGGCGGAGGAAGGGGACGATGAAGCGGAGCCAATGTTTCAGATTTCATCCCAGGTTGCGGGACCGCCTTCCCGGAAACGGCCCGGGCATGCGCGCTTGAACCCGCCCTCCGCCCTCCGCCCTCCACAACTCACGGCGGCGGAAACGGGCACGGCACACCACAAACTTCTTCAGCACGTGACTTTGAAAACGGCGGATGACCTGGCCGCGCTCACCGCGGAAGCCGGGCGGCTGGAAGCAGCGGGCCGGTTGACGGCGGATGAGCGTGCGGCCCTGGATTTGGACGCGGTGGCGGCGTTTTGGAAATCGGAACCGGGCCGGAAAATTCGCGCCCAACCGCCGGAACGGGTCCGACGCGAGTTGCCGTTCACGGCGCGGTTCAGTCCGGCGGAAGTGGACGCCATCATTGGCGCGAAAACCCCGCCGGCACTTGAGGACGAATTTGTGGTCGTGCAGGGCGTGGCGGATCTGGTGGTGTTGCTGCCCGGGGAAATCTGGCTGGTGGATTTCAAAACGGATGAACTCAAACCCGGGGAAATAACCGGGCGAAGCCACCATTACGAACCGCAATTGAAACTCTACGCCGGCGCCTTGTCGCGAATTTATGCGCGCCCGGTCGCAAACTGCTGGCTGCACTTTCTCGCGACCCACCAGACCGTGGCCGTCAAAATTTAATCGGGCGCGCCAAGCGGGAGCTGGCCTTCCACATTTTCCTCTTCGGGCGATTCCTGCGGGGCGGGTTTCGGGGGCGGTGTGGCCGGCAACTCCGGCAGGCGCAGGCGCACGATGGCCGGGCGCAACAGCCTGCCTTGAAACGTGTAGCCGGAACCGATGGTTTCGGCAACCACCGCGCCGGCGGGCGGCTTTTCCTTGGACTCGGCAACCTGGTGCCGGGCGGCGTCGAAGGGTTCGCCCGGCTCGGCGGCAAACGGCGTCAGGCCAATGCGCCGCACGGTGCTGCGGCAGGCGTTCTGGAATTGCGTGATTTGCCCGGCCAGTTTCGGCTGGCCGGAATGCGCGGCGGCGGCGTGCAACGCAAAAATATGGTCGAAAACGTGCACGAGCATTTGCAGCCATTCGGCTTCGCCCCGGTGCAATTTTTCAACCTCCAACCGGAGCGCGGCCTTCTCGCTGTCATTGATTTTCTGCATGAACTCGGAGAATTCGCGAACCTCGGCGCCCATTTTCTCAGTGATTTGCCTGGCGCCGACAGCGGTCTTTTCGGCCTGGCCCTGGATGACGTCCCATTGATCGGTGGCGGCGCTGATTTGAGCGGCGAGCTTTTCCAGATCCTGGATTTTTTCGGACACCGTGCCCAGCGCGTTGGCCTGAATGGCCTTGCCCATGGCGCGATAATCCAGCACGAATGGAAAAACCCCCAGCACGGCCCCAAGCGTGGCGGTGGCAAAGCACGCCATGATTTCCCATTGGGAAATCGGATGCGGCGATTTCCAGACGACTAAATACGCGAACGCGAGCAGCAACCCGTTGCCCAGCAGGAATGGCCACTTGGGAATCTTCCAATCTGTGACGTCGTTCATGTTTCCCAGCTTCGCGAAATTCCCCCTTCAGCGCAAGCCAACGCCTCGCTTTCTCCTCGACTAACCACCGGCCCGGCCGAATCATTTAACGCGTGCGGACTTGCGTCATTTTCAACCCGGCCGCCCGGGGCGACAAGGCCCGGCATTTCCGACGGCACCTGGACAAAATCGCCTCGCGCGGCGCGTTGAAGGCCACGGCCGCTCCCGGTGACGCGCGCCGGTTGGCGATGGAAGCCGTGGCCGACGGATTTGAATTGATCGTGGCCGCCGGCGGCGATGGCACACTGAACGAGGTTCTCAATGGCCTCGGCGACGCACCGGACGGTTTTGCGCGGGCGCGGCTGGGCCTGTTGCCGCTCGGCACGGTCAACGTTTTCGCGCGCGAAATCGGCCTGCCCCTGCGCATCGACCATGCGTGGGCCACGTTGCAGCGCGGACACGAAACGCGGCTGGATTTGCCCTGCGTGGAATTTTCGGTCAACGGCGTTCGCCGACGGCAATACTTTGTCCAGCTCGCCGGCGCGGGCCTCGACGCGCGGGCCATCGAACTGGTGACCTGGCCGCTCAAAAGAAAGCTGGGCCCACTGGCCTATGTCGTGGCCGGCCTGAAGGCGTTGCACGGCCAGTTGCCAAAAATCACTGCGCGCGTCGGCGGTCAAAGCGCCACCGGTGAACTGGTCTTGATCGGCAATGGCCGTTTTTACGGCGGGCCGCTGGAAATCCTCACCAGGGCAGATTTGCGCGACGGACTTTTGGACCTTTGCGTTTTGCCACGGGCAAACTGGCTGACGCTGTTGCGTTGCGCGCCCAGTTTGCTCGCCCGGCGAAAACTGCCTGTCAACGCCGGGCACCGGTTCCGCGTACCCGCCTTTGAACTGACGGGCGACGCCTCCGCCTCCTTTCAACTGGATGGCGAGTGGGCCGGCCATCTGCCCGCCACCTTTTCCGTCGCGCGCGAACAATTGCGTGTGATCATTCCCTGAACCGCTTAATCCCAGCGGCGAAACGGTATCGCGCCGGGCTCGAGGAAGGTTCCGCACTTCGGACACTTATCGGGTTGTTTCCATAAGCGGATGCGGTGACGGGCGGAGTTGGGACAGACCGGCTTGAACTTGACCCAACGTCGCCCGCCGCGCGGCGGCAGGCGATTCAACAAGGTGGCCAACCTGGGCATGGCTTTGGGATTATTTTCCTTCGGTGACGACGGTTTGAACTCAATCACCGCGTCGTAGAGCTCCTTGCAATCGGCGCACAAGATGGTCTGGACGGTAACGTTCCAGCCGCGATCCACGCCGCCCGATACCCGCGCGCGGTAACCGCATCTGGAACATTCGAAGAGATACGTGCGGCCCATAAAGCCGTTCGTTGAATCGTTGTCTGACGCGGCAGTCTGCTGGCCTGCCGAGTCGTAGCTCGGAGCTTATTTAAAGGAGGCCCCTAAGCCCGCCTTCACTTCGTTACGGCGCGGCAGTCTTCGCTCTTGCTTCGCGGCGAGCAAAGGCTGATCAAAGTCGCTTCTTCACAAAAGCGCGACCTGACGATGATTTCAAGTAACGTTCAAATTTAACGGCCCGCTCCTGTGCTGTAAAAGCAATTGCGGTTTTTATACGCCACGGACGCAATTTGGCCGTGTGCGGAACATCGCCGGCATTGTGCTTTTTCAGGCGTGCCCGTAAATCTTCAGTGAACCCGGAGTAAAAATGCTTTTCGTCACGTTCACTCTGGAGAATGTAAACGTAGAAGAATTTCACTTTTGCTGGCTTGCCGAGTCGTAGATCGGAGCGCGCTGGTTAAATTGGTATGCGCCCGTCTACGCTCTTCGAGTTTCGACGCGGCAGTCTTCGCTCTCCGCTCGCGCTCCGAGCGAAGACTGGTGGGTTGGCAGGGACTCGAACCCTGGACCAATGCCTTAAAAGGGCACTGCTCTACCAACTGAGCTACCAACCCAACCTATTATCGCAGAGCCAGTTGCGAAGATTAACCAATGATTGCAAGTATTATGTTGTAACCCGCACTTGTAACCCATCGGCTTTTGTGCTATGTTTTTTGCATGAAAATGATGAGCAAAAACGCATCGCAGCCAGCCGAGCAACCAGTCTTTCACAAGGTTGCAGAGAACCTCTATCGGCTCGAATCATCGGACGGATACTATGCCTTATTAAAGCGCGGAGGCAAGCAGTTTCGCCGCTCGCTCAAAACCAAAGACCGCAAACTTGCCGACCGCCGGTTGAATGACTTGCGGGCAAAGATTGGCTGTCTGAAAATTTCTGCCGATGCAAAATTGAATTTTGAGCAGGCCGCGAATCTGTGGTTGGAAACGAACAAACACGCATTGAGTTCCAACACCGTCAAACGCCGGAAAATGTATATCAAGGGACTCGCGCCGTATTTTCGGAATCTACCAATCCGCAACGTCGCCGAGCAGGATTGCGACCGTTGGGTTAAGGAACGTGGCGTGGCGCTCGCTTCCGAAACTTTCGTTCACGAGTTGGACGTTCTGAAAACGGTTTTTGAATTTGCCCTTGAGCGTGGCTTGATTCTCTCCAATCCCGCCAAGCATATCAAACGCCGGAAAGTTGTTTCCAAACAGATTGTCGTTCCAAGCCTCGATCAGTTTAAGCAGCTTGTCAGCGCCATCCGATTGTCAGACGGTAAAAAGGACAATCAGAAAAAAAGCAAAGACGGTGCAGACTTGGTTGAATTCTTGGCGTATTCAGGAGCGCGCATCGGCGAAGTTGTCGGCGGCGGCGACGCCAACGAAAAAAGATCCTTGTTCTGGTCCGACGTTCAATTTGAGCGCGGGACGATTTTCTTGCCCGGCACAAAGACCGAGGCCGCTCCGCGCACCATCCCGATGTCAGAAAGATTGAGCAAGTTTCTGGCGCGATTGAAGACGCAGAAAAACCCGCAGCCGAGCGACCAAATTATTCCGATTAAAAGTGCGCGGAAATGTCT
>JBEKTH010000054.1:0-23768 GCA_049516255.1 Verrucomicrobiota bacterium | reverse complement strand
CCGGTGAAGGTGCGCCAGAGTGTTTTCCGGTCATGCTGCACCGACCGCTTCGACCACCCGAGGTCTAGCAGGTTCAAGGGCACACTGCGCGCAAAAACTTTTTCGGGGCGTTCTTACCCTGAAAGAGCGGTTTTATTTGTTCAAACGCAACGGCATCTTTCAAAGAGTGTCGGCGCATGTCATAACGAATGAATGAAGGCCATGAGATTGGTCCAGCCGGCTCCCGCACCGATGATGGCGGTGGAGAGGATAAGCGTGATGATGCCACCGGCGATGAGGAGGTGCGCCTTCCTGCTGGAGCCCTTCCATTCGTGCAAAATCCAGCCCCACATCGTGCTGAAGATGATGATGCTGGCCATGTGCAGGGTCCATGAGGCAAAGTCATATTTGCCCATCTGCGTTGCCCCCATTGTGTAGAAGAAGAACTGAAAATACCAGCAGGTGCCGGCGAGCGCGGAGAACAGGTAATTCTTGAACATGGGGATTCTCAGATCGCTGATGGTGTGGCCGGCGTTGGTTTCCGCCGGACCATGTTCACCGCTCCCCATGCCGCCATGATGCGCGTGTTCCACTTTAACGTGCGAAGCGAAGTACTGGTAGCCGGTGCGGTTTTTAACGTTCAACAGCACACACCATATAAAATTGGTGGTGAAACCGCCGAGCAGCAGGACCACCAGCGGGGGCAAGCCCTGCCAGAGGCCAAAGTGTTTCTGAAGCGCGACGACATCGCCGCCGGCCCGGGCGATGCTTACGGCAATCTCTTTTTGGGAAAAATCTTCCAGACTGCTGATGGTCCTGGCCAGCGTGTCGTTGGCTCTCAGGGAGGCAAAGCCAGTGGCATAAGCCGCCAGACGTCGAGCAACCGCATTGGTTGAAGCGGAACAGGCAGCGGCAAACCTTGCGGAAAAAACCGTGTTCGTCTCCAAGGCGGCCAACAAACCATTGAAACTTGGTTTCCCGTTGGCCTTCATTCCCAATGCAGCCAAATCAAGCCCCTGCACAAATTGGTTGGCACTCGTGGAGGCAAGAATGCCCGGGTCCGTGACATGGATTCCTTTTTCCGCAGCACCGGCAAGGTAGCAGGCTTTCAAGGCGTCAACCTTGATTGGATTTCCTGCCTGAAGCGCAAAGGCGAAGCACGCGCTCAGGATGCCGGAAAAAGTGGCCACCATCAGGCCTTTCTTGAAATTGAATTCCTTGATGGCCATCTTTTTTTGTTCGGCGGGCAATTCTTTTTCCTTGGTCCAGCCGGCCAGGGCGGCGATGCCGATCCCCAGCAGACACACCGCCACCCCCGCCAAAATGACCTGGCCGGAGGTGGATTTGGCAATGTCCACAATGCTGGAAGCGACGGGAATGCCGGGCATGAAGGCCTTGAAAATCGGCGGCATAAGCGTGCCGAACGCGGCGCAATAACCCAGTGCCACACCCATGCCGAGTGACAAACCGAGGTAACGCATCGTCAAACCGAATGTCAATCCACCGAAACCCCACAGCAGTCCAAAGAAATATGTCCACCACAACGTGCCGGGGTCCTGCTGCTTGATTACCTCGACCAATCCACTCGTCATGAGCGAGGCGATCACCCACGGACAGATGATCCAGGAGAAAAATCCGCCGACGAGCCAGTAGGTTTCCCACGACCATTTTTTCACGCCACGGTAGGGCACATAAAAACTGCCGGAGGCCAGGCCGCCCAGCCAGTGGAAAACGACACCAAGCAGAGGATTGGGTTGCATTATTTTGGGATGGTCATGTTCGTTTGCTCAAAACTTCCTTTTCGTAACGCTTCACTTCGGCCAGCCAGTTTTCACCGGTGGGAACCCCCTGGCTCTCGCAGTAGTAATCCCAAACCGCGCCGAACGGCAGCGTCTTCGCCTCTTCCTGCAACGCGAGGCGCGTGGTGAAATCGCCGCCCGCTTCCGCCGCCTTGATGGCCGGCGGTTCGAGCAGCGCGATCAGCAGGGCGCGCAGCATGTTCCGTGTACCGATGGTCCAGGCCGCGACGCGGTTGATGCTCGCGTCGAAATAGTCGAGGCCGATGTGGACGCGTTTCTCAAAACCGTTGGCGACAATTTCGCGGGCGATGGCCAGCAGATCATCGTTCAAGATGACAACATGGTCGCTGTCCCAGCGGACACCGCGGCTGACGTGCAGCAGAATCCCAGGCAAGTATGGCAGCACGCTGGAAATTTTATCCGCGATGCCTTCGGTTGGATGATAATGTCCCGCGTCCAGGGTCAGCAGTTTGTTGCGGGAGACGGCATAGCCGAAATAAAATTCGTGTGAACCAACGACGTAACTTTCACTGCCGATGCCAAACAGTTTCGGTTCGACGGCATCCAGGTTCAGTTTTGATGATATCGGCTCTTTGAAAATGGCGTCCAAAGATTGCCCCAGCCGTAACCGAGGGGCCAGGCGGTCCGCGGGCGTGTCTTTGAAGCCGTCAGGAATCCAGATGTTTGTGACGCAGGTTTTGCCGAGCGTCCTGCCCATTGCCGCGCCAATCTTGCGGCAGGCGATGGCATGTTCAATCCAGAATTCCCGGATTCCCCGGTCGCGGTGCGACAAGGTGAAACCGCTGGCTGCCTTGGGATGGGCGAAGAACGTGGGGTTGAAATCCAAACCCAGACCACGGGACCTGGCCCAATTGATCCAATGGTCGAAATGAACCAGTTCCAATTCATTTCGATCCACTTTTTTGCCATTGGTTTCAGCATAGCAGGCATGAAGATTTACCCGGTGATGACCGGGAATCAGGGACAAAGCCTGCTCCAAATCGGCGCGCAGTTCATTCGGCGTCCGCGCTTTGCCCGGGTAGCTGCCGGTAACGGCGAGGCCGCCGCCCAATTCACTGCCGATGCCCTCAAAACCCCCCACATCATCCCCCTGCCAGCAATGAAGCGAGATGGAAACGGAAGCCAATTGTTTTAGCGCGCGGCCCACGTCCACCTCCAGGTGCTGGTAACGTTCACCGGCGAGAGAAAAAGACTTTTGCAAGTGAGTGTTTTGTTTTGTCATAAACTCGATTATGAGAACGACAGCCAGGTTCGCTTTGATTTATGATCCGGTGACATTGTAGAGATATGGTCTTGCATCGTCCTTAACGGAATTGCCAAAATATAGCATTAAAGTGCCAGGTCGTATTCAAGCCAAAAAATGGAATATTATGAACCAAGGCCGGTGTTTTGCCTGCCAGGAGGATTGGGGCAATCGGACCGCCTTTCAATTGAATTTGATGAAGCCACTGTTGGCGGATTTTCAATGACACTAAATGATTCTTTCATGACAGGAGCGCAGGAGCCTTCCGGATTATTCGACTTATGAAATTTGTCAAAGTGGGAATTTGTCTGTGGAGCGGTGGTTGGATGATTTTGTTGGCGGCGAGTTCGACTTTCGGGGGCATCCGGCCGGTTGATTTGCGCTGCGAATCAAAACTCGATCCCCTGGGTCTGGGCGAGACCAGCC
The DNA here is from genome assembly GCA_049516255.1 of Verrucomicrobiota bacterium. Lineage (GTDB taxonomy): Bacteria > Verrucomicrobiota > Verrucomicrobiia > Limisphaerales > UBA11358 > UBA11358. Next base: position 20,300 of record JBEKTH010000054.1, on the reverse strand, counting down.
CGCGGTTGAGCTGGCAGGAGGTGGCGACCCTTCCGGGTGAACGGGGGCAATACCAGACGGCGTACCAGATTCAGGTGGCCAGTTCATTGCAGGTGTTGACCAACAACCAGGGAGACCTGTGGGACACCGGCCAGATGGCGACGAATCAAACATCGCAGATTGCCTATGCGGGCTCGGCGCTCAAGACGGACCAGGTTTGTTATTGGCATGTGCAGGTCTGGGACAGAAATGGCCAGCCATCGGGCTGGAGTTTTCCGGCCTCATGGACCATGGGAATACTGACGGCCGGTGAATGGTCGGCCCAATGGATCAGTGCCGGAACACCTTCCACCAACCCCGCCGCCCGTCTGGTGATTCGCCAGGCGACCTATGAAGCCAACGACGGAGGCGGGACCGCGGACGTGACGGCCACCTTGGTTCACCGGGTGGAAGACGATCGTCTCGTCATGCCCGTTAATAACACGACCCTGGGCGTGGATCCCGCCCGCGACCACATCAAACAATTGCGTGTGGACTACGAATTCGATGGCCGGGACTACACGGACAAAGTCCGCGAAAACGAGATCTTGACCATCCCCAAAAACGCGGCCGTCCTGCCGTATCTGCGAAAGGACTTTGATTTGGCAAAGCGCGTACAGCGCGCGGTTCTCCATGTGACCGCGCTGGGACTTTATGAGGTTGACATCAACGGACACCGTGTTGGAGACCACGTTCTCGCTCCGGATTGGACGGACTACCGCAAACGGGTGCGCTACCAGGCCTACGATGTCACCGCTTTGCTCACTCAGGGGGACAATGCCATCGGTGCCCTTCTCGCCAACGGCTGGTACAGCGGCCACATTGGCAATGGCGGATTCCAGTTTTTTGGCAGGATGCCGGCGTTCCTGGCCCAGCTTGAAGTGACTTACGATGACGGCAGCACGAAAACCATCGTGACCGATTCCTCCTGGAAGTCATACCCCAGTCCAATTCTCTCCTCCGATTTCATGATGGGTGAGGACTATGACGCGCGCCGGGAAGTGAAGGGCTGGGACCAGCCGGGTTTGAGTGAAACCGGTTGGGTACCCGTCACGATGCCGGTCGAACCCTCGCTTCTGTTGCAGGACCAGGTCTCGCAACCGGTGCGGGAGCTTTGCGAACTCAAGCCAAGGAAGATTACCGAACCGGAACCGGGCCACTGGATATTCGATCTGGGACAAAACATGGTAGGTGTCGTCCGGCTCAACGTTTCGGCTCCTGCCGGAACCGAAGTCACCATCCGCCAGGGGGAGATGCTCAATCCCGACGGCACACTCTACACCAGGAATTTGCGCGGGGCATCTTCAATAGATCACTATGTTTGCAACGGTGAGGGCGTTGAAGTGTGGCAACCACGCTTTACTTTTCACGGGTTCCGTTATGTGGAAATCACCGGCCTGTCTGGCCGGCCTTCTAAAGATGTTGTGACGGGGATTGTCATCGGTTCGGACACGCCGCGCACCGGCGAATTTGCCTGTTCAGATGTCCGGATCAACCAGCTTCAATCCAACATCCAATGGGGTCAGCGCGGCAATTATATCAGCATTCCCACCGACTGTCCGCAGCGCGACGAGCGGTTGGGGTGGATGGGCGATGCCGAGGTGTTCATCCGCACCGCCACCTACAACGCGGATGTGGCGGCCTTTTTCACCAAGTGGTTGGTGGATGTGGACGACGGCCAATCTCCGCCCGGAGCGTTTAGCAATGTGAGTCCCAATACCAGTCAGGATGTTGGCGGGGTTCCTGCCTGGGGTGATGCCGGGGTCATATGTCCCTGGACCATCTATCAGATGTATGGCGACCGGCGCATTCTGGAACGCCATCTGCCCGCGATGATCAAATGGGTGGATTACATGCAGTTGCACAGTGACGGGTTGATTCGGGACAAGGACCGGGGTGAAGACTTCGGCGACTGGTTGTCGATCAATGCGGATACGCCCAAGGATTTGATCGGCACCGCCTTTTTTGCCTATTCCACCCATTTGCTGGCCCGGGCTTGCCGCGTTCTTGGGCGCGAGGCCGAAGCTGATAAATACGATCAATTGTTTGCAGACATCAAGACCGCCTTCAATAAACGCTACGTCGCGGCGGACGGCCGCATCCAAGGTAACACCCAATGCGCCTACGCCATGGCGCTGAAGTTTGAACTGCTGCCGGAAAATCTCCGGCCGAAGGCGGCTCAATATCTGGCAGAGGACATCAAGGCCAAAGGCGGGCATCTTTCAACCGGCTTCGTCGGCGTCAGCTACCTGCTACCGGTCCTTACCCAGGCGGGCAAGGTGGATACGGCCTACGGCTTGCTGTTGCAGGATACGTTCCCGTCCTGGCTGTTCTCCTTGAAATATGGTGCCACCACCATCTGGGAGCGGTGGGATGGTTGGACCCCCGAAAAAGGTTTTCAGGACCCGGGCATGAACTCGTTTAACCACTACGCTCTTGGCTCGTGCGGGGAATACCTGTTTGGCTACATCGGCGGCATTCGTCCCGCAAGTCCCGGCTTCAAAACCATTCTGATTGATCCGGTCATCCGCGATGGCCTGACCTGGGCCAGCACCAGCTTTGATTCGGTCCACGGAAGGATTGGCACCGCGTGGAAAGTGGAAGGCAAACGGCTGACGCTGGAAGTCACCGTGCCGGTGAACACGGCCGCAACGGTCTGCATTCCGGCTGGGAATATCGGGAGCATCACCGAGACCGGCAAACCCGTGGAGCAGGCCGAAGAGGTGAAATTCCTAAGGCGGGAAAATGACAAGGCTGTTTTTGAAGTGGGTTCAGGAAACTACAAATTTACCTCTGAAATCGGACAGTGAGAAATAGACTTCTCATTGTTCATGCCAAAGTTATCCATCGTGAAACAGATATTTAACAACCACCCGAAGCTTATTTTGCTTTTGATCCTTTCCTTGAATGGAAAATCGTTCCGGCGGATGGGCGCGGAACCGGCGGAGATTCCGGTATTGCCGCAGACCGGACTTGAAGTATTGCCGACCCGGACGATTTATACCTTTGCGGGATCGGGCGTGTCGCTCACGCTCATATCAAGCTGGCAGTTGAACCCCGACGGCAATTGATTTGATGATGTGCGTGCGCTCAAAAATGGCGCGGCTGTTTTCCTCATCCAGCCAGGGCGTATTTTGCCGCCGCTTTCCGCCGTCGGCGAAAGCAATTGTCATGAATGGCGCTGACGCGAGCTGGTACACAACCGGCACCTGGCAATAAGTGAACGCGAGCGAGTCGTTCCTGAGCCGGAGTTTTCGCACATCACCGGCCACGTCGAAATAAGTGAATGTGTCCGGAGTGGAGAGGAATTCCTCCTCGCGCAACAACCGTGGCTCAAAATGAATGCAGCCCTCACGAATACTTACGCCCAGTTCACCAAACCGGCACAAGATGTCTTCCTTCACCTGTCCGGTCAAACCCGGCTGGCGGGCACCGCCTTGCGCCGGCGTATGCGAATATGGGTCCATGGGAAATGCCCCATAAATCTCCGGAGTTTTGTAATCACCGATTCCCGCGCAGATGTCGTGATAGTATTCAGCCAGCCGCTTCGAGAGCCGCGGCGACACGCCCGCCCGGAGTGCGCGGAAATAGGTTTCCTGGACGGCCAGGCGGAGTTTGGAAACCATGTGCCAGTAAATGCAGCCCAATCCTTCGTAACCGAAGAAGGTGCCGGAACGCCCCGTGAAGGACTCATGATCAAAAAGCCGCTCGAACAAATCCAGCACCATGGCCGCGTCCCTGGTTACCAATCTCGCGTAACCGCCGACGGCAAGTTCATTCAGGATACGGCTGATGTCACGGGCGTTGGTGATGGCGCCGTTGAAGTGAACTCGTCCGGCAATGTCGCGCTGGAGGAGTTGACGGTTGCCGTCAGCCAGTAGCTTTCTAAGCAGCGCCGACCGGTTAATCTCCTTCGCTGGAATGTTATTTTTTTCGACGAAAGTTGGAAGCCGCCGGTTGGGATAAAGCAGGTAACTGTGCTGATCGGCGCGGTACATCGAACTGTGCTTGAGCGCGGTGAGCACTTCCAATGATTCTTCAGCCGGGAGATGGCCGGAACTAAGCACGGCAACCTGGCCTTCCAGCATTTCGTACAGACGACGAATGGGAAGGTCAGTCCGGGTTTCGAACCGCACGAGATTGTAGGCGTGGAAAAGCCCATCGGACCGGCGATTCGACCGGATGGAATGGTTGATCCACTCCAACGCCAGGTCCAAAAACTGAACCAGTTTTTGGCCCGTGATCGGGGTTTTGCGATCAGACAAACCATGTCGGTATATGCGCTGGCGATATTTGCTCCCGGCGCGGCCCAAGTCATCGAGCACGCGATGGCGCTGACCGACGGTAAATGTCCCCGCGAGCAGCGGGCGATGCTGTTCAAGAATCCGATTCAATGCCCCGAGAAATCCGGAAACCGGCGCAGAAAGGCGAAACCGGCCCTTCGCCCGTCCCTGGAAGAGTTCACGGCAGAACGTCAGGTGTCGGCGCAGGTAATACAGCGTGACCATGGAGGCGCCGTTGCCGACGAGGGCATTATTGGCGTCGTTCCATTCCGGCCGTTGCGTGTTTAACCAGATGCCGGCTTCGGGGATGAAATTCGAAAGCTTGGCCAACACCGGAACCAGCAGCTTCTCGGTCATATTGACCAGGCGCACCTGTCCCCGTTCATCCCACACCAACTTGCCATCCGCGCCCACGGCCCGGACCCGTTGCTGGACAAGTCTTTCAATCTGTGGGTCGAAAACGACGGTGTCCTTCGGGTTCGCCAAGAGCGCGTCGTAGGGCTTGATATGGTACGGGACATTGGCGTAGGCGAAGATGTCGCGCGTGAGGAAACCTTGCAAGGTGGTGGGATCGTGCCGGTTCAGAATCTCCAGCAGCTTGAGGAGGTAAATGATCTGGTGGTCACCCCAGTAGCCGATGTAGGACCAGGGGTCATGCGGATCCACGGTTTCCCAATCAATTCCATTCCGGGTGATGCGATAGGGATTATAACCGTCGGCGGTCGAGGCATTGAGGAAACGGCAGATCATGCCGGAAACAAAGCCCGGGAAGGAAACGGCCAGGGCCTCCCAATTTTGAAAAATATCGCGCCAGTTCCCTTCATAATTGAGGATTCGCGTGCCATCAGCGTTCCGGGTGGTAATGGAAAACCGATTCCACGGCCGGGTTGGATCCCCATGCCGGCGGCTGAAGGTGAGAGGCAGATATTCATGACAAAGACGTTCAAGCTGCGGATCGCCGGTGGCAGCCGCCGCGGCCACCATTTCGCCGTAGCGCGCCGGCTTTGGCAGCCGGCGAAAAAATGCGGCGTGCCGGACCGCGACCTTTTTGTCCGCCTGGGTGACGAACGACAGCAAATCATCCGGATGGAGGTTGTAACCGTCGTTAAAAATCCCGCCGCGCATCACGTTGAACAAGGTGTTGCTGTAATGGCGGGCGTTGCTCAGCGGGCGCGCCGTTTTCTGCAGGCCGTCCGCGGCGCTCACGATGCGCTCCAGTTCCCGGGTGCCCTGGTTAATGTCCGCCTGGACCAGCCTCCCCAGGCGCGTGGGCGTCCGCAGCAACCGGTTGAGGGTGGCCACCTCCGAAGAGCCCTGGCCGACGTCCGCTCCAAGCCACCAATCCAAAGTTTGGCCACGCCGCAGATTCATCGTTGTCTGGACGAAATAAGTCCCGCGTTCGCCGCGCACGTCGGTTTCATTTCGCAGCGGCAAGCCGTGACGAAAGCGGTCGAGCTGCAAGGAGGACAACAAGGTAATCCAGCGCTTGAGGCCGAGCGACCAGACGGCAGTGGCACGCAGCGCCTCGGCAGGTTCGGGACGATCCACCGGTATGGCACTGAGGCGGAACAAACCGAGACCGGTTTCGGAAATCAATTCGCTCCGCTTGTAAGCGTCGAGCAACGTGCTGTATTCAAGATTGAATTGACTGCCGATTCCACAGGGCATCAGGTTTTGTAGGCCATCCAGCAATTCGATTCGCGCATCGCCCGGCCCGGAATTGGTCAGCCACCCCCGGCGAATAAAGCCAAACCGATTGCTGTTGAACCAGCCGTAACGAAATGTCAGCGAGAGGTCCTCATTGATTTCCTCAAAGATCAATTTGTTGCCCCGGAAATTCTTGTAGAGATTCCGCCGGGTCCGATAAATGCCCTGGCCGCGTTCCGAAAACGGTTCCCAGATTTGATTCGTGCCCCGCCGGACGATCAGAATGGTTTTGCTCCCCGTGACTTCCACCATGTCGCGAATTTTGTCATCGGTGTAATAGGGGAACAGCGCCAGGTCGGCATTGCGGCGGCCGGCGGAGAGCGCGCCGTTGCTGGAAACGAACATCCAATGATCGGCATCGCTGACCACGGTCATGAAAAAGGGCCGCATCCGGTCGTAATTGGCAATCCGGTAAAACTCCTCGCCCTCCAGCGTGACTTGTCCTCCGAGGATCGGATGCAGGTTGGAGCGAAGCGGATTCCTCCCAAGGTGCGGTTCGGGTTTCATGTCGGTTGCGAATCTACAGAGCTTATCAAGCAGGGACCAGAGTTCATCTCAAAATGCATGGGGTCGGCGCGCGGATTATCGGAGGATCAATTGATGGATTGTCTTTTTTCTCTCCGCGCATCCAGCTCCTTCTTCATCAAATCGGTGGTCTTCGAATCGATAGTGTAAAAAAACATGAACACAGCGCAGGACATATAGAGCATCCCCGGAATCACGGAAACCAATAACTTGATTCCGGTCAGGGCCGATTGGGTTTGTATGGCATTGGGGACGTAGTTAAATACTGTCAGGAGCCAGCCGGCCACGCCGGCTCCGATGCCCCAGCCGGCTTTTTGCGCAAAGGTTGCGGCTGAAAAATACAGGCCGGTGGCCCTTTGTCCGGTTTTCCATTCCGAATAATCCGCAGAATCGGCAATCATGGTCCAAAGCAAGGGAACCGCGGGAGCGTAGGCCATTTTTGCAAGTATGTTCAACGTATAGATGGTGATAATGTCCTTTTCTCCGGGCAGATAGAGCACGATAAAGAAAATGCCCGATATCAGGGAACTGCCCATGAAGACATTTTTATTGCCGAATCTTCTGGCCAGGGGTTTGGAAAAGGGCAAGGCAACAATCAGGGCAATCGTGCCGATGACGTTGAACAATTGCACGCTGTCCTCCTTGCCGATGTAGTATTTGAAATAATAGGCGATCGCCGCATTCTGCATGGCAAACATCACGAAGGAAACGATGCCGACAATGGCCAGGATGATCCAGGGCCGGTTCTTGAACAAACCCTTGAGATCCCCTTTGATCGAACCTTCCAGTGATTTTAACGGCTGCACCCTTTCCTTGGTCGTCATGAAGGTGATAAAAAAGAAGACGACGCTCAGGCAGCCAAACAGAATCAGGGTGCGTTGATAGCCCATCGCCTCGTTGCCGCCGCCAAAATATTTTGCAATCGTCAACGCCAACCCGGTGACCACCAGCTGGCCGACAAAGGCGCAGATGAAACGATACTGGTTGACACCCACGCGCTCATAGGTGTCCGAGGTCATCACCGCCGCCAGGGAAGAATAGGGCAGATTAACCGCCGCGTAGGCGGTCATGAGCAGCGCGTATGTGGCGCAGGCGTAAATGATTTTGCCCGTCACCCCAAAATCAGGGGTGGTAAAGGTAAGAACCGCCAGAACCGCGTAAGGAACCGCACCGAAAAGAATGTAAGGCCGGAATTTGCCCCAGCGCGTCTGAGTCCGGTCCGAGATGATGCCGATGACCGGGTCAATTCCCATGTCCCAGAACCGGGCGATCAGCATAATGGCGCCGGCCGCCTTCGCGGGAATCCCGTAAACGTCCGTATAAAAAATAAGCAGCCAGAAGCCGACCATGTCCCACACAAAATGCGAGGCGGTATCGCCAAGACCGTAGCCCAGCTTCTCTGTGAATCTCAGCCGTTCCGGGACCGGGTATGGAGAGATCGCCCCGCCGGTGGGGGGCAGGGATCTGGCGTTGTTCGCGGATTCGGCGGAATTCATTTCAAAGTTTGCATTATTTGGATTCGGCGTTGCCGTCAGCGTCAGCGCGCGTGTTTTCGTCAGAACCGCTTACATAAAATGGAATATTGGCGTAGGCGGCGTGGCCTTTGCCATCGAAAGCGTATGCATACAACCGGTAAGCACCGGGCTCGGACGGGGCTTCAAGGGTTACTTCACTTTTCTGCGCACCGGCAATCCCTCCCGGCACCTTTTCGGGTATGGATTCAACATCGCCACCGACCTTGCGCTCCTTGCTCTCCTTCATCACTTCCCATGAATAGGTAAGCGGATTATGGTCTGGGTCGCTGGCTTGTACTCTCGCCGCATAAGTCTGGCCGGGCTTCAACCGGACATTCTGGTAAGCAGTCTTGCCGTCCAGCCACATTCCCTCAAGCACCGGGCTGCGATTCTCGGGCCACGTGCCGGTCCAGAGATATTGCATGGTGTCAACGGCCGCGGTTTCCTCGCCGGTTTTAAGAAACATGCCGTACCAGGTCGGCGTGCGTTCCTGTTTGTTCCCCCAAAGAAAAACATAAGAACCAAGACACAGCTTCTGGTCGGATTGAACCACCTTTTCAAAACGCGTCCGGTAGAGGCCGGCCTTGATGGTGCTGTTGTCTTCGATGGGCGCGCCCCAGGCGGTTTTGCGGCACTCCCAATGACCGGTCGCTCCCCATTCCGTGACAAGGTAGGGCCTGTCCCAACCCGCTTGCTTCAAATATCGCGGCAGGTTGATGATGTCATAATACATTTGGAACGAGATGAAATCCAGATCCGGCGCCCGGGTCTTGACCAGATTCACCACCTCTGGATTGAACCCGGCCAGCGTGGTGGTGGTCGGATGATTGGGGTCAATCTGGTGGATCGCCTTGGAGAGGTCGTTGACGGCATCCCAGACTTTTGGATTCTTTTCAAAATTAAGTTCGTTGCCGATCACCCACATCAACAAGGCGGGATGGTCTTTATACTGTCTCACCTGGGCGGTCAACAACGCGAACTGCCTGGCCACGCCGTTGGTGTTGTTGTAGTCGAAACCGCGCCGTTCGTGGTCCACGTCCAAACCCATCGCGACATACAAGCCGTTGGTCAAGGCCCGGTTCAAAACCGTCTCTCCCGAATCGCGGCCATTGTCGGTGCTCCACGTGCGAAATGAATTGCCGCCGCGCTCCTTCAGCTTCTCCACGGAGCCAAATTCGATGCCGGCTCCCTTGATATAGAAAGGCTCCTGATTGACATAAAGCTGCCAGCGGCCATCCGCGCAGCGGACTTCCACCGTGGCCGGGCCGGGACCCATGGGCTTGACTGTGGACTGTGCCGGACAACTGCCGGTCGCCAGGGCGCCGGCCAAAAGCCCCAGCAACCACGGCATCGGGACAATTTTACGATTCATAAACTTCGTTCTTTCGATGAACGCTCCGGGCGCAGGAGCAGATGTTCCAGTTCCTCCAGCGATTTGCCCTTGGTTTCCGGGATGAACCATAAAATAAAAAGCAAGGCGGCGGCGGCCATCAATCCATAGCCCAAAAAAGTTCCCGCCGGGCCAAAATGGGATAATTCCCACGGGAAAATAAATGTGACACTGGCGCTGACGGTCGCGTTCCAGAACCCGGCGATGGAAATGGCCACGCCACGGTATTGATTGGGAAAAATTTCCGACAACAACACCCACATCACCGGCCCCAGCGAAATGGCAAAGGAAGCCACGAAGCCGATGATGGCAAACAACACAACCGACGCGTGAATGTGCAGCCCGGCGGTGACCAGCGCATCGTGATAAGGCTTGAGCCGGTCGGCGCCAAATTGTGCTTCCAGGTCGGTTATGAATTCCTCCTCGGTGGCGAAAACAGCTTTGTCTGAGTTTTTCAAGTCGTTAATCAGGTCGGCGGAAACTTTATTGTCCTGGAGAATGGCAAACGACTTTTCGGTCAATTGGTAATTGGAGGCATGAAACGCCCAACTGCAAGCGAGCAACGAGATCGCCATGCCCGTTGCGCCGATGGCCAGAAGCGGTTTGCGCCCAAGACGATCCACAAACAGGATGGCGACAAAGGTCATGCCCAGATTGACGAGGCCAACCAGCACGGCTTGCCAGAACGCGGCGTGGATGCCGCCGCCCGCTTGCGTGAAAATCGTCGGCAGATAATAGAAAATGGCGTTGATGCCGGTGATCTGCTGGAAAAATGCAATCGTTAGCGCGATGAACAGAACCAGGCTCATCCTCCGGCTGAGCAGCGCCTTGACGCCGACCTGAGGTTTTTTTTCCTGAAAGCTCGTCCGGATGCTGTTTAACTCGTCCTCCAAATTCTCATCGCCACGCACTTTCAGCAGAATTTCGCGGGCGGGCTGCTCGCGTCCCTGCCCAAACAGCCAGCGGGGGCTTTCCGGCACAACAAAGAGTAGAAAGAAATACAGGGTCGCCGGAACGGCATCCATGCCCAGCATCCAGCGCCAGTTGTTCTCACCGACATTGACCAGGAAATAGTTGGAGAAAAAGGACGCTGAAATGCCCAGCACAATCATGAGCTGGTTGAGCGAGACCAGGCTCCCGCGCCATTTCGCCGGGGCGATTTCGGCGATATAAACCGGCGCGATGAGAATGGCGCCGCCGACGGCCACCCCGCCCAAAACCCGCGCGCCGACAAAGACCGGAAAATGAATCGTCAGCGCCGAGACCAGCGCGGTTGCTGCAAAGAGAACCGCCGTGGCGATCAAAACCTTTTTCCGCCCAAACCGGTCGCTGAAAAAACCAGCGACGGCGGTGCCCCCTAAAACACCCCAGCCGAGACAACTGACTGCCAGGCCGAGCAGAAAGTCGCCGCGATCCCCACTCAGGCCGAAATATTTCTGAATGAACGGCACGGTGCCAGAAATAACCGTGGCATCGAAGCCCCAGACAAAGCCGCCCAGGGCCACAATCATTGCCATGGAAATGGTGAACAGTCTGCCTTGTTTCATAAAGTAATTGCGCCACAGGGCTGCATTGGTTTTGTTGGCCGTTGATTTGGTTGTCGTAATGGGCGAACGTGTCAGATTATTATTATGTGATCAAATTATGTGATCAAAAATGGATGCCTCGTCACGGTGTTGTAATATAAATATTGACAATTGGCATTATTAGTAGTAAAAACACTGAGTTGACCACTGAATATGGCATATTGATTTTGCTGTCAATAAGCATATTACAGTAAACTGAATACCATATACTTTTTCAGCGGAATGTTGATTTTGGGTCCCCTGAGCAATTATGACACGCCGATTGATTTCCACTATCTTGGCCGGCCTGTTTACAGGAATAACTGTGTTGGTCGGAATCTGCGGAACAGCTCAAAGCTCAGCCGCTGACTTTACCTCCGAGCCGGTTACCGTCTACGTGACGGCCAAAGACACGGGCCAGCGGCTTGCCAGAGCTGGCGAACTCCATTTTGCCGATTTGCCGCAGCGCACCGAAAAGCAGGAGTGCATTTTTGTGGATCCTTCCAAGAAGTTTCAGACCGTGCTAGGGGTTGGCGGCGCCCTGACGGATGCCGCTGCGGAAACGTTTTATAAACTGCCTGCGGACAAACAGCAGGAAATCTTGACGGCCTATTTTGATCCGCAAAAGGGCATTGGTTATTCACTTGGGCGCACGTCTATCCACAGCTGCGATTTCTCCAGTGAAAGTTACACCTATGTCACGAACAACGACGCGACCCTGGCAAGCTTCAACATCAATCACGATTTGAAATACCGCATCCCTTTTATCAAAGCAGTGCTGGCAACCGCCGGCAAAGACTTCACCCTTTTTGCCAGTCCGTGGAGTCCGCCGGCGTGGATGAAGGATAACAATGACATGTTGCATGGGGGCAAATTAAAGCCCGAATTTTACAACGCATGGGCCAGATACTATGTCAAGTTCATCAAAGCGTATGCCCAGGTGGGCGTTCCGATCTGGGGCTTGACGGTGCAGAACGAACCGATGGCGTTGCAGCCTTGGGAATCGTGCCTTTACACGGCCGAGGAAGAGCGCGATTTCGTGAAAAACTACCTGGGCCCAACCATGGTCAAAAGCGGCCTCAAAGACAGGAAAATTTTGATTTGGGATCACAACCGGAGTATAATGTATTGCCGTGCTGAAGCGGTCCTGGACGATCCCGCGGCGGCCAAATACGTCTGGGGCGTGGCTTTTCATTGGTACGTGGGCAATTACTTTGAAAACGTAAAGCGTGTGCACGAGGCTTTCCCCAAGACCCATTTGCTGTTCACCGAAGGTTGCAACGCGCCGTTTAGCGCAGCCCGCATCCATGAATGGCAATGGGGTGAACAGTACGGAATTTCCATGATCAACGATTTCAACAACGGCGCGGAGGGCTGGACGGACTGGAACGTGCTGTTGGATCAGCAAGGCGGACCCAATCACGTTCAAAACTATTGTTTTGCCCCGATTCATGCCAATACCGAGACAGGAGATCTGACTTACATGAGTTCCTTCTATTACCTCGGCCATTTTTCAAAATTTATCCGGCCGGGAGCGCGTCGGATCATCAGCTCATCGACGGCTGACGACTTGTTGACGACCGCCTTTTTGAACCCGGACGGCACGATCGCGGTCGTTGTGATGAATCCCTCCGACACGGAACAGCCCTTTTACCTTTGGATCGAAGGGAAAGCGGCGCCAACCAGCAGTCCCGCACACTCGATAATGACCCTGGTGATTTAACGCTCCACCTATCGCCACGATGAAAATGCTGCAACCCCAGATTAGCGTGATTCAGACCCGTCGTCGGCATTCTTTAACGTGGGCGACTTTGGCCATATCGGGATTGCTGGGTGGTGGAACGTTGACTGTTTATGGCGGCTGGAAGCTCGTTTGGAGCGACGAATTTAATGGTGCTTTGATTGACACGAATTCTTGGAAGTTCGAAGCCGGGAACCATCATGGCTGGGGGAATCATGAATTGGAGTATTACACCGGCCGCCCTGAAAATGCCTACGTCAGCAACGGGCTCCTCCACATTGTGGCCCGAAAGGAATCCACGAACGGATTTTCCTACACCTCGGCTCGAATGAAGACTGAGGGGTTCTTTTCCCGGAAATATGGTCGGTTCGAATTCCGTGCCAAATTCCCTGCGGGCCGTGGTTTTTGGCCGGCTTTTTGGCTGATGCCCGAGCATTCGCCTTACCGTGGCTGGCCGGCGTGCGGAGAAATTGATATTGTTGAAAACAGGGGCAATTATCCGGCGGTCGTGCAGGGGACCATTCACTATGCCGACCCGCGTGGCGCCTATCTTCATTCGTCGGGACTTTACACCTTCCTCCAGAATGACGGAGTCACCAACTTCCACACGTATGATTTGGATTGGACGACAAATTCAATTCAGTGGCTTGTGGACGGCAAGCTCTATGAAACGCAGGACCATTGGTCCACGGTGGAAGCCCCCTATCCGGCGCCATTTGATCAACCATTTTACATCATCATGAATCTGGCGGTTGGCGGTGATTACGGTGGGAATCCTGACATGGAAACTGTTTTCCCCGGCGAAATACAGGTGGATTACGTGCGGGTTTACGAGCACACCGACCCCTGAATGAACATGAATATTATGAAAACATCTCTTCTTCCTCCACCGTTGTGTCAAATCAAATGGCTGGCGGCACCGTTGCTCGGGACCGTTAAACAACGACCAACAACAAACGTGATCCGTGTTACACACAAAAACATCGAGACACAAAAGTAAAACCTGTGAAAAAATTCCTGTTGATCATGCTTGGCGTAATGGGTGTGGCTGGTTTGGGCCGTGTTCATGCCCAATTACTCGATGTTAATTTCATTGACGATTCCGTCAACGCGGCCTACGCCGGCGGCAATGCCCCTGCGCCTTCCGCGATGTCAGGCGCTGCGGTGATTGGTTCACCGGGTGACATGTGGAATGGCTTGGGCGGCTTTGCCTACTCGGCTTCTCCAAATGGCGCCACTTTCACCAGTGGAACCTTGGTTTATGCAAATGGCGCCACTTCGGGGGTTAAATTGAGTTTAACGGCAACAAATGGCACCTATGATGCCAATGCCGTAGGTTTTAGCAACTACAGCCCATTTTCATGGGCTTCTTTAGCCAACGAACAGGGTAACATTGGCTACCCAAACACCCCTTGGGCGGTCTTGATGGCGTCCATGCTCGTCTCAGACACCGCAGGGGTGACCGATACCGTCTCACTCAGCGGTCTTGTGCCTGGCGGGACTTACAATCTGTATGTTTATAGCGCGGGTGATCTGAACCTGGCGAGTGGGGCCGTTCCCGGGCAAAGACGGAGTACGTTCACGGTCAATGGTGTCACCCAGACTTCTGTTTGGCAGGCCGGTGTCACCACCCTGGTCAACGGAAGCGACTATCTTGAGTTTACCAATGTCGTGGCCAACGGAACCGGGAATCTTGTCATAAATTATGGCAATAGCGCAAATGGCGATGAAACCGATTTCAATGGTTTCCAACTTCAAACTGTCACGAATCAGATTAGCAACACGAACCCTCCCGCCACTCAATGGAACATCGTCTGGAGCGACGAATTCAACGGCACTTCCATCAATACGACCAATTGGACATACGACCTCGGCGGCGGCGGCTGGGGTAACAGCGAACTGGAGACTTATACCGGCAGTCCGCAGAACTCCTACGTGAGCAATGGCCTCCTGCACATCGTGGTGCTGCAATCCGGGGGGGGGACCGGCTATACTTCCGCCCGCATGAAGACCCAGGGACTTTACAACACACCTACGTATGGACGTTTTCAATGGCGCGCCGCCCTGCCGGCGGGCACCGGCATGTGGCCGGCGCTATGGCTGTTGGGGTCGGATTTCCCCTCGGTCGGCTGGCCGGCCTGTGGGGAGATTGATGTCGTGGAAAATAATGGCGCAACTCCGACCTGGGTCCAAGGGAGCCTCCATTCCAACTCGGGCGGCCCGACGGCCATTTACAATTTACCCAACGGAGGTTCGACAACCAATTTCCACATTTACGAGTTGGATTGGACCCCCACCACAATTCAGTGGTTGGTGGACGGTCACGTGTATGAAACCCAAAGCATTGGGGCACCTTTCAACGCGCCGTTCTTCTTCATCATGAACGTGGCCGTCGGCGGCAACTATGTTGGCAACCCCAGCACCAACGCCATCAACTCCGGCACGGTTTTCCCCCAACAAATGCTGGTGGATTACGTGCGGGTTTTGGAGCTAACAGCCCCACTCGCTCTTTCCGTGGCAACACAGTCGAACGGAAGCATGACATTGAGCTGGCCCACCAATATCGTCTGCCATCTGCAAGTGCAGACAAATTCCCTCGTTGGCGGCAACTGGACTGATCTTCCGGGCACCACCAGTCCGTATGGTGTAACTCCAGACCCCAACCAGAGCGCCGTCTTTTACCGCCTCGTATCACCGTAGTCCCATTACTTGATTCGGGACCATGCTTCGGCATCTTGATCGCCGCCGGCGTCAACTGCCAGGTTAACGTATATGCAATGAGTAAAGCGAGGTCCGGGCGGCAATAAAAAGCGTCCGGTGATCGGCGCCACCCAAAACCACCTGAATCGGTCGTTCGGGAACCTGGATTGTGTCCATCAGCATGCCTGCCGGATCGTACACGTAAATCTGACCGGCGGCGATATACACATTGCCGTGAGAATCCGCCGTCACGCTTTCGCCACCTTGTTCGGCAAACAGTTGGAAATTCGTCAGGCTTCCATCCGGGTTCACGTCAGCTTTCCACGTGCGCAATTCGGATTCGTCAGTGACGTAAAAAGGTTTGTCAGGCACGGCCCGGCCCAGGCCAAAGGAACGAATTTGCGGACTTGATTTGATGCCCCAACTGGTTGCCGCGTGGAGAAAATCCGGGCCGACCGGAATCACAGTGGTTCCATCCGGCGAAATAAAACCGGCAACCGGATGGGAAAGTGAATCGCTGTTCAAGTGCCAGTCGCTCACGGGCAGGTATACATCCTTCCCCGCGCGGTCGGTGGCAGCTTCAGGCTCAAGCTGGATGACCTGGCCGCCGGCAGTGAGTGTGTAAACCAAGCCATCGCCCGCGTAGGAAATCACCATGAGATTTCCCGCCCGATCCACGGCCAGATTGATCGGTTCGAGCGGATAATCGCTGACGGTGGCAAGCTGCCGGGACGCAACATCCCAGCGATAAATCCGCTGCCAATGCGCATCCACAAAATAGAAGTCGCCATTTGGTCCGACTGCGCCGCCGGAGATGTTGAAGAATCCACCTGCAAGCTTTTCCAACTTCGCGCCGCGGGCGGCAACCAGCAAGGGTTTGACAGTTTTGGGACGGGATACCTGGCCTGAGAGGTTCAACCAGGCAAACTCATGCTGACGGAGGTCAACATCGTGACTCTGGTCATAAATGGCGGAGTCGAAACTCACCTTGCTGTTGCTGTCGCAGTGAAAATTCCGGAAACGGATGTCGCGCGAGCTGGATACCTTCACGGCCCACGGAAAAGGCTGGAAGGAACTGATGACGCGGTAGCTGTGAAAGTTGGCAAAGGTGATGTCATGGGACGATTCAATTTCAATCGGCAGGGCGAAGCCGCTTTCGCCGCGCTCTTCCTCGGTCTGCAAGGCATAGAAGTGCCAATGCGCGGCGTTGCGTACCTTGAGTTCATTGCGGACGTGGTGTTCGCTTGAGATTTGATAGGCACGGCCCTCGGTTTCAGTATCCGAAACCATCATGCCTGCCTGGGCGAAACTCGAAGGGGTCCAAATATCAAGGAACGTTCCACCACCACCGTCGGTGACCCAGAGGCTGGGATATTGGCTGTCCCAATGGCGGTCGGGGTCGGGGTCGGCAGTGTGGCTGCTGTTATACGGGTTTTCCCGCGAACCATCCGGCAACGGTGTGCCGTGGCCACCGAGAAAACGGACATCGTTCATCATTGAATTGGCGCCGGCCTTCCAAAGCGCGGCGACGGCACGCCGGTTGTCCCCGCTGGTGTAAAGCCCAATGCCCATCACAATGTTGCTACCGCCCTTGGGCGCTTCCAGCAAGGCTTTAGGGCTGCCAATGCCCTGGTAAGCCGGAGTGTTATCAGGCAGGATAATCTGTGTCGCGCCAGGGTGCAGGCCAATCAACACCGTGTCAGGCCGCAACTTTAATGTGTCATGCACGGCGTAAAAACCGGACGGAAGGTAAATGGTCCGATGTTCGGCAATCGCTTTTTGCAACACCTCCGTGTCATCCGTCTGGCCATCGCCCTTGGCGCCCAAATTACGCAAATTCACCCAGGTGTCGCAGGCGGGCAGGGCGGCCAAATCAGATGCAACGGCTGGCGGCATCGTGTCCAGCGGCGAGGCGTCAAAATGGGTTTCGATTTCCGGCGCGGCGGCAATGTCGGCGTAATAAAGGCCGTGTGAAAAAGTTTTTACGATGTAAGTATCCGCCGGGGCGGCAAAGCGTTTGCCGCTGTCACGCAATGCGGCAAAGACCGGCACGCCACGGCAGGCGACTCCTTCCATGTTGATTTCGTTGCCAGGACTTTGCTCGCGCCCGAAAACAAACGCCGCACCGGAAATATCTTCAAGCCGGGCGTCCTTGACCCAAAGTTCATCCACCCATCCCGGCTCAATTTCAACGGCGGCCGGCACATGCCGGAATTGTGGACGAATGAGGGTGAGTCCGGCCTCGTGTTCCAAAATGGCGGCCTCGCGCTGATCTTCAAATGAACAATCAATCAGCGTGAATTGCCATCCGGGCGAAGGTTTCCCCGTCCAAATCGCGTGAGTTCCGCCGAAAAAATGAACGTCCTCGACCACATTGCCGCCTTCGTGAATGCCAGCCAGTGCGGACCCAAGATGAAAATCCATGTGGGCGAGAAAACAGTGCTGAGCGTAATGCGCCCGGACCGCGACGGCTCCCTCGTTGCCCTGTTCAATCCCGATGTCAATGTTGGCGAGCGCCGAATAAAAGGTACCGGGATTGGCATCGGGAACCGGGCCATCATTTCGCGGACGCCTTCCGGCGAAAAAAAACATGACTTTTTCATGTGAGGCATCTCCGAAACCAGGCGTGGTAGCGGGTAATACAATAAGCGGTCGGGTGGTACCGTAACCAATCAACCGGATGCCGGGCCAGATAAAGATGGTATCACTGATGTGATATTGCCCCGGCGCGAGCAGAACAATGCCTTGGCGAGTGGTTTCCTGAACGCGATTAATGGCTTTCTGTAATGCGGCGGTGTCGTCGCCGCCGGAAGGGGTGACATAATCCGCCCCGGGATCCTCCAGGCGTTGTGTGTAAAATGAAGACGACCGTGACGACACCGCCATAGTCAATTCCAGCAGAACCGAAACCAGAACGCCCAAACTTCCCGACATTCGTTGATTGATCGACCGTCCGGTTACGGACGGGTCTGTGCTCTTTCCATGCATGATTCAACCGTCTGAACCCAAAAAAGAAGCCACTCGACTGCTCGAGTGGCTTCTTTGTCAAACCCTAAACCAACCAATTATTTGCGACGACGAATCAAGTAGAGCGGCAACGACAAGCCCATGCCCAAAAGAGCGATGGTTGCCGGCTCGGGCACTGCTAGAGCAATGGAAACATCATCAAAATAAAAGGCTTCCGGATTCGCATTATTATAATCCTGCGCCATGGTATACACTACGGCGTCCGTGTATCCTGCGGGCGCGGTCGCCGAAACAGAATATTCGGTCCACACATCGAGTGGCCCATTTATCGTTATCCCAACGGTGTTGCCCGGGTTCTCCACGCTGCTCACACCACCTAAAGAGGCTGTTTCATAGCCAAGCTGAAGAAGCCCACCCGCTGTTGTGGCAGCCGCTGTCTGGTAAACCCACGCACTGACCGTATACTTTTGGCCCGGAGAGACGCCACTGTCTATTTGATAGGCGCCTGGAGTACCCCAGCCGTCTTGGGCACCCAAGGCCAAGCCCAAAGAAGTCGGAGCCGCATTGTAGGTGGGCGTTGTGGCTATCAAGCCGGAACTGAAGGGTGCCCAACCTTGGTTGACGCCCGCGACGGTTACTGGGTTTGCGGTGTAGGGGCCGCTAAAATTTGGATCCACAATAACCTGGGCCTGTGCACTGACTGCAAGTGCTGCAGCTATGCCGACAACACTCGTGATGACTTTAGGGAACATTTTCATAATAATGATACTATTGTTTGGTTGCTCTATCTACAGCTTGCACTGAATTGTGATTATTTTTACTACATAGGACTGGTTTTGTCAAGGGCTTTTGCTAAGAAATGGACAGTATAACAAGCGCAAAGTTGGGGCGTGACAAACAACGGCTCACGGGATTATATTTATTCAAGCGCATCCATTTAATTCAAAGCCAGTTACAAAACATGGCAGCCACGTTTTTGAGAAATGACAAGAAAGACTTACATCGGTTGAGAAAAAAACCATTATGACTGCCGTAATGCACAGTTCGAAGTTGCGGCTATGGCTAATGCGTCTTTTCGCGATGATTTTCATTCCGCTGCTCGTTTTGGGCGGGACTGAATTTGGACTGCGTTTGGGAGGATACGGCTACGACACCAATTTTTTCAGCCGAGTCCGGATTGACGGACGTGATTTTTATGTGCCGAATGAAAGGTTCGGTTCCCGATTCTTTCCACCGGCCATCGCTCGCACAATTCCAGCATTTCGATTTGCTCTAAAGAAATCAACCAATACCTATCGGATATTTTTGTTTGGTGAATCGGCCGCCTTGGGAGACCCGGATTCGAGTTACGGTATGGGCCGATACCTGCAGGTCTTGCTGAACGAACGTTATCCCGGGATTCACTTTGAAGTGATTTGCGTTGCTATCACGGCGGTTGATTCGAATGTCATCTTGCCCATTGCACGGGACTGCGCCCGCCACGAGGGTGATTTGTGGGTCGTTTACATGGGTAACAACGAGATGGTGGGGCCCTTTGGCGCAATCAAGATGGTGCCATTCGCCTCTGATTTCGCGGGCGGGAATAAGGCACCGCCTCCCTTTGGCGCGGAAACGGCTTATGGGCTTCAGGCGCCGCCACTGGGAATTATCCGTACTGTTGTTGCCATCAAGGCCACCCGGATTGGCCAATTGCTAGACAATGTTATCCGGCGATTAAGAAGCAGTTCATCAACCCCGACAACCTGGGGCGGCATGCAGATGTTCATGAATAGTCGCATTGGATATGACGATCCGGCCCGGTTGCGGGCTTACGCAAATTTCAAAGGAAATCTGGAAGACATTTTAAGGATGGCGCACGGGGCCGGTGTGCCGGTTGTTCTAAGTACCGTG
>JBEKTH010000053.1:0-24367 GCA_049516255.1 Verrucomicrobiota bacterium | reverse complement strand
TTAACCGGCGACGAGTAACGTTCCAGGACCGTTCCGTCAACCAATTCGATTTCGTCCCGGGACACCTCATCCGGATGGGAATAGAGATGGGCAACCTTTTCGGCAAATTGCTTGGGGTTCTTCGCGCGGTTGATGGCAAACTGGAGCCGCCCGGCGTCATCCTTGTCCTCGGTAATTTGTTTGGGGAACTTCCACAGTTCGTTGAGCCGCCGGTTTTGCAGAATGATCTTTCCCTGGTTGTCCACCACCAGCACCCCGTCGGGTGCGGAGTCCACCTTGGCTTCCAGAAAAGTGGTCTTCCAGCGCAATTCCTCCTCGGTCTGTTTGCGCTCGGTGATATCGATCAGAAATCCATGCCAAAGGATGCTGCCATCCGGCTCGCGCACCGGCGAGGAACAGCCTTCAACCCAAATCAAGCCCTTCTGCGGATGGTTGACCCGAAATTCCTCGCGCCACAACGACAGGTTGGCTGCGGATTTTTCGACCGAGGTATTGACGCGGGGAAGATCGTCCGGGTGGGTGCGATTCAAGGCCGGGGTGGCATCCTCAACGAGATCTTCAGGTTTGCACCCGTAAATATTTTCAATGCCCGGATTGGCGTAAGGAAAACAGGTGGTCCCATCCGGACGGCGGCGAAAGGCGTGGATCACCCCCGGTATGGTGGCACCCAGCTTGGAAAGTTGTTCCTCCAGTTTAAGCCGCGCCGAATAGGTATCGTTGACCGCTTCGACGAATCCGTGCCATTCCTTGGGAATGACAAAGTTTTCGCCAAAATACTGTCTGAGCTGGCGTTCCAGCAAACGATGCACCTGTTCCATGCGGTTCCCGGCGCATTTGGAATGCCAGAATCGGGTTTTGGCTTAAAACAGTTTATGCCTGAGCCGCAACAGGTTAAAGGCGCACCTTGACAAACATCCCGTGTTGCCCCTTGCTCTAAATCAAGGTCTCTGGCCCCGGTCAACCAAGCCGGCCGGCTTTCGGAGCGCCAAGCACCGTCTCGGCTCCGTGGAAAGTTGCCCTGCTTTGTGCCGAGACGGTGCTCGCGCTCCTATTTTGCAGAGATTTCTTATGGGATCGCAAATCCGAACCCGCTCAGCCAAGCCGCTGGCGCAAACCATCCAGCTGTTCGCTTAGTGCCTTTGGCAGCGTGCCGCCGAACTTCGCATAGTTCGCGGCCACGTCCTCGACTTCCTCCTTCCAGCCGGCTGCGTCCACGGCGAGCAGTTGGGGAAGGTCGTTGGCGGGCAAATTCAACCCTGAAACGTCAAGGGCATCCAACGTGGGCAGATTTCCAATCGGCGTCTTTTGCGCCTGGCTGGTGCCTTCGACCCGTTCGCAAATCCACTTGAGCACGCGGCTGTTCTCGCCGTAACCGGGCCAGAGCCAGCGGCCGTTCGCGTCCTTGCGAAACCAGTTCACGAAATAGACCTTGGGCAGTTTGGCGCGATCGGTCCGCTGCGCGAACGAGAGCCAATGGGCAAAGTAATCGCCCATGTTGTAGCCGCAGAACGGCAGCATGGCGAACGGATCGCGCCGCATCACACCGGCCTGTCCGAGCGCGGCGGCGGTGGTTTCCGAGCCGCAGGCCGAACCCATGAACACCCCGTGCTCCCAGTCAAAAGCCTCATTCACCAGTGGAATTGTGTGGGGCCGCCGTCCGCCAAACAAAATCGCCGAGAGCGGCACCCCCTCGGGATTCTGCCAGTCAGGGTCGATCACCGGGCATTGCGAGGCGGGTGCGGTAAAGCGTGAATTCGGGTGGGCGCCTTTCTTCCCGCTGTCGGGCGTCCATTCGTTGCCCTGCCAGTCGATGCCTTTGGCCGGCGCGGGCACGCCCATGTCCTCCCACCAGACATCATTGTCCGGTGTCAGCACGACGTTGGTGAAAATCGTGTTTTTCGCACAGGACGCCAGCGCGTGAGGATTGGATTTCGCAGAAGTGCCCGGCGCGACGCCAAAAAAGCCGGTCTCCGGATTCATCGCGTAAAGCCGTCCGTCTTTGCCGATGCGAATCCACGCGATGTCGTCGCCCAACGTGGTGACTTTCCAGCCCGGCACCGTCGGCTGCATCATCGCCAGGTTCGTCTTCCCGCACGCACTGGGAAACGCCGCGGCGATGTAATATTTTTTGCCCCGGGGCGAAGTCAGGCAAAGGATGAGCATGTGTTCCGCCATCCACCCTTCCTTCCTCGCCACCGTGGAAGCGATGCGCAGCGCGAGGCATTTCTTGCCCAATAGCGCGTTGCCGCCGTAACCGGAGCCGTACGACCAGATCGAAGGCTCCCCGGGGAAATGAACGATGTATTTGTTTTTCGGGTCGCCTTCGCAGGGCCAGGAAACATCTTTCTGGCCGGGCGACAGCGGCGCGCCCACCGAATGCAGGCAGGGAATGAACGTGCCGTTCGCGCCCAGCTTGTCCAACACGGTCTGGCCCATGCGCGTCATGATGCGCATGTTGACCACCACATAGGGTGAATCGGTGATTTCGACGCCGATTTTGCAAATGGGTGAATCGAGCGGCCCCATCGCAAATGGAATCACATACATCGTCCGGCCTTGCATGCAGCCATTGAACATGCCGAGAAGCTTTTGTTTCATCTCGGCGGGGTCGGCCCAGTTGTTCGTCGGCCCGGCTTCGTCCTGCGTCCGGGAGCAGATGAACGTCCGGTCTTCCACGCGCGCCACGTCGCTCGGGTGCGAGCGCGCCAGGTACGAGCCCGGGCGCTTCTGTTCGTTCAGCTTGACGAACGTGCCGCTCTTGACCATCAGGTCGCATAACATCTGATTTTCCGCCGCCGAACCGTCACACCAATGAACCCGGTCCGGCCGGCACAGATCGGCCATTTGCCGGACCCAATTCAGAATGTTTTGGTTGGTGGTCTGTGGTTTGTCGTATGCGTTGCTCATTATTTATTGATGCTTTGCTTTAAGCCATGGATGTCCGGACAAAATGTCAGACACGCGCGGATTTGAACAGTCCAAATTAAATTTTTGTGCGCCCTTTTGCGTCGCGCCGTGTTTGTTGGTATGCTACAGAAGCAATGGCATGAATTCAACTTCCGCCCAGCGCGCCGACCGTCCCGGGGCCGACCCCTGCCTCGCGCGCTCCGTCGTGAACACGCTGGCCGAGGAGCCGACATTGGAAGCGGTGACCATTGACCGGGCGCAGCAGAAAATTTCCGTGGCCACGCTGGGCCGCGCCGACGTGGCCAAACTGACGGAACGCATCACCACCCGGTTCCAGGCCGCCCAGGCCGCCGATGCCGGCCGTGCCTGCTCCCTGTTAAGCGGCGCGGGCGATTGCTTCTCGTGCGACACGCCGTTGTCCGAAGACGAGCGCAAAAAAATCACCATCCAAAACGCCGGCCCGACCACGACCATCGCCCGCATCACCTGCCCGACTGCGCCGAAATTCTGGCGTTGGCGGGACATGCCGTTTCCCAAGGTGGTCCCGCGCGACGTCGAATTTCTTGAACACGTCGGGGAAATTGACGAATGGAAAACCCAGCTCGCCGCCGCAATTTTGTGCGGCGTTTTCGGGCTGGCCGGCTTTTTCCTGGGTCGATTTGGTTTTCATACGCCGGCGATTGTCAGCTATGTGGCGGCTTGTCTCGCGGGTGGTTTTTATCCGGCCGAGGAGGTTTGGGAACGGCTTAAAAAACGCACGATTGACGTGCATTTTCTCATGCTCTTCGTCGCCGCAGGCGCGGCCAGCATCGGCGCCTGGGCGGAAGGCGCCACCTTGTTGTTTCTGTTTTCGCTCTCCGGGGCGCTCGAACATTACGCGCTCGGCCGCACCCAGAAGGAAATCCGGTCGCTCTTTCGCGACGCCCCAAAGGTCGCCACGGTGCTGGACGCCCAGGGATGCGAACGCGAGGTCAAGGTCGAACAACTCAAACCGGGGATGTGCCTGCTCATCAAACCCGGCGCGCAATTTCCCGTGGACGGCGAAATCGCCCGGGGCAATACCGCGGCGGACGAATCGAATCTGACCGGCGAAGCCACGCCCGTCGAAAAAAAGATCGGCGACAACACGCTGGCCGGGACCATCAATTTATGGGGCGCGGTCGAAGTTGTCGTCACCCGGCCGGCCGCCGAAAGCTCGCTCCAAAAAATCATCACCCTCATCCGCGAGGCGCAGCAGCAAAAAGCGCCCGCGCAGATGTTCGCCGACAAATTCAGCACCGTTTACACCTACGGCGTCATCG
Source organism: Verrucomicrobiota bacterium (assembly GCA_049516255.1). Lineage (GTDB taxonomy): Bacteria > Verrucomicrobiota > Verrucomicrobiia > Limisphaerales > UBA11358 > UBA11358. The sequence goes on along the minus strand of JBEKTH010000053.1, from coordinate 20,159 downwards.
GCCTGTCGTTCGCGATGTTTTTTGTCTGGTGGCTCGGCTTCGGTCTGGAGGCGTTCAAATCCACGGTCGAGTCAAACAGCGCCTTTTATCGGACGATGACGCTGCTGGTGGTTTCATCGCCGTGCGCGCTGGTGCTGTCCATTCCGTCGGCGGTGCTCGCCGCCATTGCGTGGGGCGCGCGGCACGGCATCTTGTTCCGCGGTGGCGCAGCGGTGGAAAAACTCGCCGAGGTCAACACCGTCTGCCTCGACAAAACCGGCACACTCACCACCGGCGAACTGCGCGTGGAAACCGTCGAGGGTTTCCCGCCCGGACGCGAAAAAGAAATTGTGCAGCTCGCCTATTCGCTGGAAAAACTTTCGACGCATCCGCTCGCCCGCGCCATCACACGCCACGGCAAACAGCATGGCCTGGAAGTCATCGAATTCCCGCAATTTGAATCCGTCACCGGCGAGGGCTTGAAAGCAAAGCGCGACGGAAAGGAAATTTTTCTCGGCAAACGCGAATGGGTTGAGTCGCTGGTTTGCCGGGTTGGATTTGCCGCGCCACAATCCGGTGCCGGCACGTCCGAGGTCTGGATTTCCACCGGCGATTTGCTGGGCCGCGTTATTCTGCGCGACGACATCCGTCCGCAATCCGCCCCGGTGGTGGAGGAATTGCGCCGCGAGGGACTGCGCAGCGTGGTGTTGACCGGCGACCGCCAGGCTGCCGCCGGGCATTTACTCACGGAATTGAAGCTGGACGACGTGCGCGCCGAATTGAAACCGGAGCAGAAAGTGACCGCCATCCAGGAGATGAGCCGACAGGGAAAGCGCGTGGCGATGATTGGCGACGGCGTGAACGACGCGCCCAGCCTGGCCGCGGCGTACATTGGCGTGGCGATGGGCGCGCGCGGTTCAGACGCGGCGCTGGAGCAGGCCGACGTGGTGCTGATGCACGACCGGCTGGAAAATTTTCTCGCGGCGTTCCGTTTGAGCCAGCGGGCGCGGCGTGTCATCCGGCAAAATCTGGTCATTTCGCTCGGCACGGTGGTGGTGCTGGTGTCGTTTGCGATGCTCGGAAAAATTCCGCTCACCATTGGCGTGGTTGGCCATGAGGGCAGCACCGTGGTGGTGGTGATGAACAGTTTGCGACTGCTGTTTGGCGGCACGACCGTGAGGGGAAAATCTTAACCACAGATGGACACGGATGGACACGGATAAAGACAGATGCGGTTTCCGCCGGGTACTCCCAGCCGCTGACGTCAGGTCGGCGCAATTCTCCATCGCGTCAGGTCAGCGCGGACTGACGTCCGCGCTACGATTACAATTGCAGATTGTGAATTGTATAACCCCGGGGGCTCTCGCCGACGGACACGGATAAAGACAGCCGTGTGCTGTGCCGTGGACCCGGGAACACCGGCGTCTCGCCAGCGAGTTGGTAATTGGAACCACAAACTTGCCGGCGGGACGCCGGCGCTCCCAGGTGGCTGTCACGCTGCGGCCGGAGCCGACAATCTTTTCTGTTCATCCCGGTTTTGACCGTGTTTAATCAAGGCCGGCTGAATCTGTGAATCCTTTTCAAAAATTCGTTTCCGAACACGCGCGGCTGCTGCGCCGCGGAAGCCAGCTGCCGCTGGGCCGTTCACCGACAATCCTGCGGCCGCCGCGGATGCGGGTAGACGCGCCCAGGGTTTTAATTTTTTCGCCGCATCCGGACGACGAATGCATCGTCGGCGGACTGGCGCTGCGGTTGTTGCGTGAAGCGAAGTGGAACGTCGCGAACGTCTCCGTCACCCTCGGCAGCAATGAGCAGCGCCGGGCGGCGCGTTTGCGGGAATTGCGTAACGCCTGCGCGTCATTGGGTTTTGGCTTGATTCTGCCACGGGAACAAGGTCTGGAGCACATCACTCTTAAATCATGCAGGCGAAACCGGACACCGTGGAAATCGGCGGTCAGAATTATCGCCGGGATTCTGGCCGGGCAGCGTCCGCGCGTGATTTTTGTTCCGCATGAACACGACGGCCATCCGGTGCACGTGGGCACGCATTTTCTGGTTTTGGACGCGCTGAAAATCTTGCCGGCCGGCTTCGCGTGCCACGTGGTCGAAACGGAATTTTGGGGCCCAATGACAGCCCCCAATTTGCTCGTCGAACTGGGTGTCGCGGAGGCCGGTGATCTGGTCGCGGCGCTGGCGTGCCACGCCGGTGAAGTGCGGCGCAATCCGTATCATGCCCGGTTGCCGGCGTGGCTGATGGACAACGTGCGGCGGGGTGCGGAACTGGTCGGCGGGCAGGGCGGGGCGGCGCCGGATTTTACGTTTGGCACGATTTACCGGCTGCGAAAATGGTCGCGCGGCCGGTTGACCGAAGTTCGGCGTGGGCGACGATTTTTGCCGTGCCAAACGAACGCCGGGAAAATTTTTTGAATGACGATGACGAACTCTCTGCCAAATGGGCGTAGCGGCTTTCGGCAGAAAGCCGCACTTTATGTTTTTGGCGTTTGCGGCGCTCTGCCGGGGCGCCGCCACGCCAGCAGCAAACTTTGCAGAGGTTTCAAAACAATTCAGTCAGCGCGAACATTTTGCGCGCCGGCCTGGCCGATGGATTGAATGAAAACGAAATTAATCTGGATTCTGGGAGTGTTGGTCGTGATCTTTGCCGGGTTGCAATTCACGAACCCGTCGCGCGTGAACCCGCCGGTGGTTCATGATTTCCTGGCCGCCGAGACGCCGCCGCCGCCCATCGCCGCCCTGTTCCGCGGCGCGTGTTACGATTGTCATTCCTACGAAACCCAATGGCCGTGGTACAGTCACATTGCGCCGGTGTCATGGTTGATTGCGAACGACGTTCAGGGAGGTCGCCGGCATTTGAATTTATCCAACTGGCCGGTGGGTGACCCGGAACGCGCCGCCAAGCGGCTGGAGAATGCCAGTGAAGAACTGGGCTACAACGAAATGCCCCCGACCAAATACAAAATGATCCACCCGGCGGCCCGGCTCACCGCCGACCAGCGCCAGCAATTGACCCAATGGCTCGATCAGGAGGCCCAGCGCTTGAAAACCGTCGCCGCCGGAAAATAATTTCATGCTGCACAGTGAATTGATTCCGGCCCCGGAGAAAAATTCCCGGCGGCTGATGGTGATGTTGCACGGCCTGGGCGACAGCATCGAGGGTTATCGCTGGCTGCCGGAGGCCATGGACCTGCCGTGGCTGAATTATCTGCTCGTCAACGCCCCGGACGACTATTACGGCGGTTATGCATGGTTCGATTTAAACGACCTCCCGCCAGGCGTGCAACGCAGCCGGAAATTGCTGTTTGAACTGCTCGACGATTTGCCCGCGCGCGGATTCCCGGCGGAACAAATGACTCTGGGCGGTTTTTCGCAGGGCTGTTTGATGGCGGTCGACGTCGGTTTGCGTTATCCCCATCGGTTTGCCGGCATTGTCGGCATCAGCGGCTGGGTGTATGAGCCGGAGCAATTGCTGCGGGAACTTCCGCCCGCTGCCCGGCAACAACGGCTGCTCATGACGCACGGCACCGGCGATCCCCTGGTGCCGATTGCCGGTGTTCGCACGCAAATTCCATTGCTCAAGGCCGCCGGCATCGACGTGGAATGGCGCGAATTCAACAAGCCGCACACGATGATCGAGGAGGAAATCATCGTGGTCCGTGATTTTGTAAGCGCCGGGTACGGGAAGGGATTGATGGATTGATGGATAAATGGATTGATGCCGGCCAAAATCACCAATCCGATAATCCACCAATCCAATCATCCATTTTCGGTTATACCTTCACTTCGCGGTGCGCGCCGGGAATCCAGATTTGTTCCGGGCGCGGGGTGCCGGCGGTTTCCCAGTCCATGGCGCGGCCCACAATGGTCCGCATCTGGGTGAACCACCAGTTGGCGCGAGCGCGCCGGCTCCGCGTGGCGGGTTGTCCCTTCCCGTTTATCCGTAGTTTGGTGCCGTTGATGCCAAGTTCGAGTTGTTCGTTGTTCATATCAAGCCTTTCATTTTTGATGGCATCTTACCGGGTGGGGTTGGACAAAGGCTGTCCAAGCTAAAAAGAAAACGGGATTGTATATTTCACAAACCCATTTTCGGGCCGAAAAACCAATGAAAATGAGGCTAAAAACGGTGTTTTGGTGGCCCTACCCGCTTTTTGCTGGGTTGGGGCTATTTATTTCACCGAATTTGAAAGTTCGGTTAAAAACTCGTCTGTTGAGATAAGCGGGTGGAGTGCCCGATCCTTTCCGACGACTTCTGGAACCAAAAGTGGTCGGAATCCGTTTGTTGGGGCCGTAAAAAAGACGAAGTTGGCCGCCATCATCTGCTCAAATCCCGGCGACCGTACGACCAGTCTAAAGTTTTCAATTTTTGTCGCCGGGCCGCTCCATACTACGGTGCCAAAATTCGTAATTGGTGGGAAACTGGCCTTGTCACCCGGATATACGGCAAACGGACATACCGCCATCCTGCATTGGAACTCTGTCAATGCAAGTTCGTGTCCTAGGTCAAAGAGGTTCATTTTCGCTTCACGCCATTTTTCCGGGTCGAATCCCAATTTCCAGTCCGCAGGAAAAGCAACCGCCATTTCGACAGAGCCAACCATTAATGGTGAATCGTTTTTAGCAATAAAAGTAAATACAGTATTTGTTTCTCCGGGAAGTATTGGCAACAGGAGAACGGCGACTGGCACGCCATTAACAAATGAAAATCCATCTGAAAAATTGGTGATGGTATTGATTATACTGGCCTCAAATAATGACTCATTCGTCAAAACAATCGCCGCATCCGGTGAATCTCCAATTTGCATCGAAACTGTAAAGTGCGGTTTGGGCGGTTCAGATTCTGTAAAAAGTGCGACCGCGCAGAGTAATCCCCATCCGACCCATATCAAACCGATCATCCATTTCCGAAATCTTCCGCCTGTTAGTTTATGAGCAAGATAAGCAGCACCAGCCAGAAATCCGCAAGTGGCAAGACTCCTCAAAAAGTGAGCCGCGTGTGGCTCAAAATCCTCCGATTTAATCCAGAGCACCAAAGAAAACGCCTCAATCATTCCGATGAAGGCGGCGATTCTGAGGGCTTTCCAATAGCGATCTTTTTTGTCCTTCTGTGTTCGGCCTGTGCCGCGGCCCTTATTTTTGCCTCGTTCTGGTAAATGCTTTGCCATTTGATCGTGAATTTAAGAGCACCCATTCCCGGTGGCCGCTTTTCAAACAGTCAGCGATATTTACCTGTACTGTATTGGTTAGCCACTTTCTGTTTTAAGTGACCTGCCAATAGGTTAATCGCTTGCCCTCTTGGCACGGCTTTGGCGCTCAAACCAGGCTGACCTTGAGCGCGCAGGCGAAATCACACGGCTTTACCTTCGGCTTGCGGACGGTGAGTGATCCGGCGGACTGGTTCCACTTGAGCTTGTGTTCGCTGCCGAGCATCTCCACGTGATGAATCTTGCCGGGCTGTACCGGGGATGCGGCGCCAAGGCTCTTGATCACGATGTCGCCGTCGGGCCAGCCGAGGACGATGGCATACACCACGTCGCCTTGTTTGTTACGGGTGAACCGAATGTCCTGGGCGTCCAGCACATTGGTGCTGTGCCCGGAAAAAGAGCCGCCTTTGGCCTCATGCGCACCTTCCCCGAAAATCTTCCAGGGCCGCGTGGCGTAGATGGCTTCCCCATTGATGCGCATCCAGGCGCCGATGGCATCGAGGATGGCGATTTCGTCGGCGTCGTGCGTGCCATCCGGTTTGCCGGGAATATTGAGAACGAAGACGCCGTTCTTGCTGACGGCGTCCACCATCCAATGGACGACCTGTCCCGGCTTCATGTAGGAATGCTGGAGAAAACGTTCCCGATTGTAATGCCAGTCGCCGATGCAGGTTTCGGATTGCCAGGTATACGGCATGATGCGGTTGGTGACGCCGCGCTCGTAATCGGCCACGACCGCCTTGACCAGATCGTCCGGCACGTGCTTGACGTTGAGCACCCGGTCCACCTTGCCGCCGCGCAGCGCCAGGTTGTGGTTGTAGAAATAAGCGGCGATGTTCATGCCCGCCCAGCCCAGCGGCGGCAGGTCGTTGTCGAAATAGAGCAGGTCCGGATCGTGTTGATCTATCAGGTCGCGAACCCGGTCGTAAAAATTGCCGACGTAGGCATCATCCGGGTTTTCATGGATGCCGTGTTTGCGGCCATAGAGTTCCTGCGGGTCGTAGCCTTCCCACCATTGGCCCTTGCCATCGTCGAGTGTCAGGTGGCCGTCATAAGGCACACCGGCCAGCCGGCCGGTCCGGTCACAGAGATGAGCCACTTGAAACCACCACCAATTGCGGGCGGCGTGAACGGTCACGCCAAAGCGGAGGCCCTGTTGACGCGCGGCCGCAGCCCAGGAGCCGATGACGTCCCGGTGCGGGCCGATGTTCTGGGCGTTCCAGGCATGATGGTTTGAGTTCCAGGTATCAAATCCGTCATGGTGATTGGCCAGGGCAATGAACAGCCTGGCGCCTGCCCGCCGGTAACGTTCCATCAAGGCTTCCGGTTCCCAGTTCAACAAGGTCCATTGGGCGCACAGGTCCTTGTAGCCGGATTTTGTCGGGTGATTGTAATGCTTCACCTGATAATCATATTGCCCCTGGTTCTGAATATACATGTTGCGGGCATACCAGTCGCTGTCTTCGGGAACGCACTGGGGACTCCAATGGGTCCAGATGGCGAACTTGGCATCGCGATACCATTCGGGTACGTCATAGTTGAGCAACGATGGCCAGTCCGCCGTGAACGGTCCGTCTCCCGCCAGTCCCGGGATGGACGGTGATTTCAGCGGCACGCCATCCCAGGTATCCAACCCGGCTTGATGGCCGGCAGTGCCCCATTCTTCCTTTACCACCGCCTCCCAGTCGGAGATGGGGAAGCTGGTGGGGGAGCCGGTATCGGCGGGCGCTGGACCCTCCGCAGCCTGTCCGAGGTCGATGGCCATGGGAAAGGAGGCGGCCAGACCGGCGCTGGCAGCCATGAGTCTGCAAAATTCGCGTCTTTGCATAGTGCTTGCTCAGAGGATTAGCGCGTTCCGTGGTACGGAGACAAGATTATTTCCACCGGCTTGCCTGCCGGTCCGCCGGCTAGGGTTTCTTGATCTTGAGAATTTTCCCGAATTCACCTTCGACCGGTTCGATTTCAATCCGCCCGCTTTCGTGAGCGGCGGGCGCCCTGGTTTTTGTCTCCACCTTCGGCGCGCTGGTGATCAGGGCCGGCACCGCGGCAGTGGCCGGGAGTGATTCGGCCGGTTCGCTGTCGGGCGGTTCCGCGTTCTGGCCGGGGATGAAGAAGTTCGTTCGCGTCTCCAGCCATTTGGCGTAGCGTTGGAAGGTCCACATGCCGTGGTCGGCGCCGGTTTCGATGGCCGTGATGACCTTGAAAAATTCGCGGGTGCGGATGAAATTTTTCACGGCGTGGGTCGCCATCAGGATCTCACATTCGGGGACAACGATGTTCAAATCCTGCCGGAAGCGGAGCCGTTGCGAGATGACCGCGACGAGGCAATCGGACAGTTGGGCGCAAACGGCGCTTTGGATTTCTGCCGGGAACGCGGAGGCCACGCGTTGGATTGCCTCGGCGCAACTTGAGGAATGCACGGTGGCCAGGACGAGATGGCCGGTTTCCGACGCGCCCAAGGTGAGGCGCATCGTTTCCGGATCGCGCATTTCGCCGACCATCAGCACGTCCGGGTCCTCGCGTAACGCGTCCAGCAGGGCCTGTTCAAAACTCGGAGTGTCGCGCCCGACTTCGCGTTGCCGGATGAAGGCGCGGCGCGGCCGAAAGGTGTATTCGATGGGGCTTTCCACGGTGACGATGTGCCGGGTGTCGGTGAGGTTGATTTCCTGGATCAAGGCCGCCAACGTCGAGGATTTGCCGCTGCCGGTGGGGCCGCAAATCAGAATCAGGCCGTGGGTGTTCTTGACCAGTTTTTTCAGGTCCGGATGCAGGTTGAGTTTTTCAACCGTGGCCTGAAAGGAACTGAGCAGGCGGATGGCGAGGCCGACACCGCGCGAGGTTTGCAGCACGTTGATCCGGCAACGGACGCCGCGGACGGTTTTGGACAGGTCATGCGAACGCCGTTCCAGGAAGACCGGCCACTGGTTTTCGCCGATGAGGGTCCGGGCCATGTCCAGCAGGGTTTTCGGCGCAATGGGTTCGCCCGCCACCCGCAGGGTCCCGCGCACGCGCAAGGCCGCCGGCATCCCGGCTTCCAGGTGGAGGTCGCTGGCGCCGTTGGCCGCCGCCGATTCAATCAATGATTCCAATTCCATGCGATTTCAGCCTGTGTAAAGCAACACTCGGGCCATCGAAAAGTTCCAGGATTAAACCACGGAGTTTTTCCAGGCGGTCACGGCCGCCTTGATTTCCGCGGCGCAATCTGCCCGTGGCTTCACAAAACGGGGCGTGAACCAGGGAAACATGCCAATCAAATCGGAGGTCACCAGAATCTGCCCGTCGCAATCCGGGCCGGAGCCAATCCCGATGGTTGGAATCGGCAGGGCCCTGGTCAATTCCTTCGCCACCGGCGGCGTGACAATTTCGAGGACGATGGCAAATGCGCCCGCGTCGGCCAGCGCCGCCGCGTCGTCAAACAGTCTGGTCCGGCCCGCATCGTCACGGCCTTTGATGTGATATTTTCCGCCTTCTTCCAGGACGTGTTGCGGCAGCATCCCCACATGCCCGCAATACGGGATGCCGGCCGAGATGATCGCCGACACCTGCGGCCGGATTTCACGACCGCCTTCGGCCTTCACAAATTCCGCACCGGCGGCGACGAGGCGTTTTGCGTTTTTGACCGCGTCGGCCGGCGTTTCGTAACTGCGATACGGCATGTCCGCGCCGAGCAACGCGTGGGGCCTGGCGCGGGCGGCGGCGCGCACGTGATGCTCCATGTCCGCCATCGTGACGTGGGTGGTGTCGGGATAACCCAGAATCACCATGCCGACCGTATCACCGACGAGGATCAACGGAATACCCGCCTCATCGAGCAGTTTGGTCATGGGAAAATCGTAGGCCGTCAGCGCGGCAATTTTCCCGCCGCGGCTTTTCATCGCGCGAATCGTTTCGACGGTGGTTTTTGTTTGGTTCATTTTGTTTTCATGGAGCAAGGAATTGACACGGATTAAAATCCCCTCACCCGACCTCCGGCCACCCTCTCCCCGCCCGGCGGGGAGAGGGAAGGGGCGAGGGGCGTCTCATTTCTTATGTCCAAGCCACATCATTGATTCATCGGCGGCCGAAGCTTTTGAGCAATTCCGCCGGCGAGGTCGTGGCGGTTCCGACCTTGCCGACGACGATGCCGGCGGCGTGATTTGACAGCACCGCCGCCTCCAGTGACGACCCCCCCGCGGCAATCGCCAGCGTGAACGTGGCGATGACGGTGTCGCCCGCGCCGGAAACGTCGAAGATTTCCTGTGCCACCGTCGGAATATGGAACGGCTTCTGACCGCGCCGGCAGAGCAACATGCCCAGTTCGCCCAGCGTGATCAGCAGCACCGCGGGCCGGAGTTCGTTGAGCAAACGTTCGGCCGCGAGCATGAGGTTTTTGTCTGCGAGCGGATGGGCGCAACGTGTTTCGTCGGCCAGATTCGCCAGTTCGAAGGCTTCCTTGCGGTTGGGCGTGATGAGTGAAAGACCGGCCAGGTTTAGGCGGTGAACCGGTTTGGGGTCGAGGCTCAACCAGATGCCGCGCGCGCGGCAAAGCGATTTGATTTCGTTGAGCAGCGGCTGGGTGATGACCCCTTTGCCGTAATCCCCGACAATCACGGCGTCGGTTTTCGGGAGTTTCGATTTGATTTCCGCCAGCAACCGGCCGGTCAGGCGCGCCTCCAGGCCATCGCGCGTTTCGCGGTCAATGCGCACGACCTGTTGCTGGTGTGCGACGATGCGGGTCTTGACACTGGTATGGCGCGTGGCGTCGGCCAGCAGGCCGCCGCAGTTGATATTTTGTCCACCGAGCAGTTCCTTCAGACGCCGGCCGTTTTCGTCCTGGCCAATCATGCCGAAGAGTTCCGTGGGGACCTCGAGCGCGGCCAGGTTGCGGGCGACGTTCGCCGCGCCGCCGGGCATGAAGCTTTCCCGTTCGAATTCCACGACGGGCACCGGCGCTTCCGGTGAAATGCGCGACACGCCGCCCCAGATGAAGTGATCGAGCATCACGTCGCCGACGACCAGGACGCGGGCTTTGCGAGCGGCGGCTAGCAGTTTCCGGACCCGCTCGACCGATAACGTGGTGTGTTTCACAGCCATCTTTTAACCCGTATTGGCCGGTGAGGGAAACAAAGAATTAAAAACGTCGGGTCGTAACAACCGGCAGGCTGATGTCAGGAACCGCGGAACGAAGACGCCAACCGCCTTTGACTGGATTTAGAAATCCCAGGTGAAGCTGAGGGTGATGGAATGGGTGTAAAAGCCCTTCTCTTTAATATGAAAAGAAGTTGTAGTCAGGCCGATGGGTTGGTTGAGATTCCAGCTTGGGTCCGTTGTCCCCAAAAAATCATAGGCCACACCAACGGAGGCGTTTTCGCTTAATTTGTATTTCAAACCGGCCTCGGCCTGATAGGCGAATACAAAATTCTCGTCGACCATATCGGATCCGATTGAGTTGTTATACACCAGGATGGAAGCCGCTCCACCCGCTCCGATTCCCACATAGGAAGACCAGGGACCCTTGATGGGAAATTTGTAAGTCACGTTCACCAGTATGGGAATGGTATAGGTGTCGAAGCTCTGGTTAATGGAACTCAACGTGGTGGCGCCGATTTTATCCGCGGAATTCCAAAGCAGCCCCGTGTCAAATTCCGCCGCCAGCGATTTATTGATATTGTAACCCAGGGCGATATCCGCTCGGATGCCAAGGTTGAATGTTTCAGTCCCGTTTGTAGATACACTCGACAAACCTGAAGAAGTCGTTGTATCCAAAGTCGCGTTTTGTTGAAAAACCCCGCCGAAATCCAGGCGGGAGTAAAGGTTCTGCGTCCACTCTTTCTGCGCCCACTCTTCAGAGTTTTGCGTCTGATATTGTGGTGGCGGGGTCGGCGTCCAATTTTGTGCGGGTGGCGTCTGATTCTGGGGAATTTGCGGTTGAACTTGCGGTTGAGTGGCCTGAGGCGTCTGCACCGGGGTGACCGGGCTTTGAGTCTGGCCCTGGGAATTCGTCGGCCAATCCTGAGAGTTTTTCGTCCAATCCTGTGCGAATCCAGCCACACTGGACAGGACGAGAACGGCGCCGGCAATGGCAATTGAACGAACGTCCATTTTCATTGCGCAAGCAATAGCAACTCTAATGCCACGGCCCCTTTCTGCGAACATTTCTGGGCGCCAGACGTCCGCAAAAGCAGTTTAAGAATTCAGAAGTGTCCCACTGGCGGAGTGAGTTTCAGAATTTCCCGATTGGTCTCGGGGGGCGGAGCGCCCGGTGGTGTTCCGGCAGGGGTCGCGCCGGTGCCTAAATTTCCGTTCGACTGTCTTGGAAAATTCCCGGTCCGGAACGGACGTTTTCCAGTTAATCCAGAAACGCGGTCAATGGACTCGTGGCACTGGCGGTTTCCCGTTGCGCCACGAGCCCGGTTTCGTAGGCGGCGCGTCCGGCCTCAACCGCGGTCTTGAAAGCAACCGCCATGCGATTGGGATCGCTCGAAACGGCGATGGCGGTGTTGATGAGCACGGCGTCCGCGCCCAGCTCCATCGCTTCCGCCGCATGGCTCGGCGCGCCCAGACCGGCATCCACGACCACCGGCACGGTGGCCTGCTCGATGATGATGCGGATCTGGTCGCGCGTCTGGATGCCACGGTTCGAGCCGATGGGCGAACCGAGTGGCATCACCGTCGCGCAGCCGGCGTCCTGCAATCGTTTCGCCAGCACCGGGTCGGCGTTGATATACGGCAGAACGGTGAACCCTTCCTTCACCAGGATTTCCGCGGCCTTGAAGGTTTCCACCGGATCGGGGAGCAGATAACGCGGGTCGGGATGGATTTCGAGTTTGATCCATTTCGGCAGACCGGCGGCGGCGGCGAGACGCGCGAGCCGGACGGCTTCGTCGGCGTTCATCGCGCCACTGGTGTTGGGCAGCAGCAGGAACTTTTTCGGGTCAATGAACTCCAGAATGTTCGCGAACGGGTCGTGCTGGCCGCTCAAATCGGCGCGGCGCAGGGCGACGGTGACCAATTCCGTGCCGCTGGCTTCCAGCGCGTCGCGCATGGCTTCCGGCGACGAAAATTTTCCCGTGCCCAGAATCAGGCGTGACCGGAAAATTCTGCCCGCGATGACCAATGGCTGGTTGGTAAACGACATGTCAGACAATTTAAGAAAAAATCCGCCATTGTCTAGGCGGGGATTGATTCCGTAGCAGCCGACGTGAGTCGGCTCCCTCTAACAAATGAGCGGACTCACGCCCGCTGCTACGGTTTTAATGGGCCGGCGTGATGGCGACGTGGTCGAAGAGCGCGGAATTGAGTTCCGTGTTGTTATGCGCGGTGAGCGCGAGGCCGACGTAAACGGTCCGGCCCATCGGAACGGCGATGCGGTCGACCGGTTTCCAATCCAGGCCGTCCTTCGAAACGTAACCGGTGAACAGGTCACCGGCGCGGACGAGTCGCACCCAACTTGCACCGACTGCCGGCGGACCGTCGGTGTTCCAGGTGAGTTCGCCCGTCTTCACGCGTCGTTGGAAGGCCGAGCCGCCGCTGGCGGTGACGACCATCAAGGCGTCTTTCGCGCCGGGCGAGAAATTGTCCCGGAACATGACGCCGGCCTTGGCCCAGGGATCGGTGTATTGCATGGTAACGACGCGCGCGACGATTTGCCCGTCGCCGTTCAGTGGCGTGCCGGCGAAGTGGCAGCCGTCGGCGGTGTCCCAAATATCGGTGCCGGAGGCGATGAGGTTGTAACGGTCATTCAAAAAGCTGGCATCGCCGGCCAGGCCGACGCTGCCGATATCCGCATGCGTCCATCCTGGCGGCAACGATGGTGTAACCGGGGACAGGGAATTAATCCATTCGGCGATGACGGAAACCGCCTGCTGGTCCACCGTGTTTTTGGCCAGGGGCGGCATTTGCAGGTCGCCGACAATGCTGACCCGATGGAACAGGACGGATTTGGTGGTATTTCCGGGCACGACAATTTTTGCACCGGGAATGCCGAGTGGATTGGCGACCGGTCCGTTGAGGATGGCCTGTTTCTCCAGTGGCGTGTCAAAGCGAGTGTCGAAAAACGCCTCGACACCGCCGGGCCGGTGGCATTGCGCGCAATTGGCGTCGAGATAGGAACGGGCGCGGAGTCCGAGCGGTGCGGTCGGGTCGGTGACGGCCACCAGTTTGGTAAACCGCGGAATGTCGTGTTCATCCAGTTTCGTGTCGAAGAGGCCAAGATGGTTCCAGGTGCGAAGCTGATTGTCCGTCACGCCGTCGGGATATGTAAAATTGCCGTTGAGCTGGCGGGTCTTGACGCCGAGCACACCCCCCGACACGGGCGTGTGGCAGGTCATACAATCCTGCCGGCCGGGGTAAAACCAGCGCTGGGTGCGGGTGCCGTCGGCGGTTTTTATGGTGATGTTCTCGGTCAGCCCCGCGGTTACCAGGTCCGCGTCGCTGTGATCGGCGCGCCATTTGTAACTGGCGCCGTAAACCGTGCCATTGGTGTCGCGAACGAGCAGGCGCGTTTCGAGCCGGTGCAGGATTTTCGGATTCGTGTCATCCACGGGCAGCTCGAACGTTTTCACGAAGACGGTGCCGGCGGGGAACGTCCATTCGCCGTTCGGCGCGAAATGAATGGTGGTGCCGGCGGGCAGCGCCATCCAGCGCGTCTTGACCGCGCCGTCCGACCAGAGCGGGGTATTGACGGTGTAGGGGACTAAACCGGGTTCAGGCGTGAGTTGCCCCAGGTCGCTAAACACGCCGATTTGCGAAAGCAACTTGGGAAAGGGATGGCTCGGCGGCGGCGGCCCGCCGCGGGCCAGGGTAAAAATTCGTCCGCCGATGCTGCTCATCTGGCAGAAATATATTTCGCCGCCGGCATCCACCCCGAACGACGAAAGCCCGGTGTAATCGGAACCGGAATTCGGCCCGGATCCCTTGGGCATGACGCACAGGACATTCTTTTTGACGGGCGTGGTCGTTTCGTCCATCGCCCAGATCGTCCGCATGACGTTGTCGCCAAAGATGTATTTGCCGCCCAGGTCGGCGGCGAATTTTTTGCCGCGATAGACATAGCCGCCGATGACCGCGCGTCCGTCGGTATGGGGATAATCCAACACCGGGCCGCGGCTGATGCCGATGTAAGTGGCCGGCATTTTGCCCAACGTCCCTTCGCAGTAATTCCATTGGAAATTCAGGCCGGACTCGCCGGGTTCGATGATGTCCACCTCTTCCCGCGCGCTTTCACCCACGTCGCCGATGTAAATCCGGCCGGTGACCGCGTCATAGGTCATGCGATGCGGACTGCGCAGGCCGAGGCAGAAGAATTCCTCAAAGACGTTTGACTGGCCGACGAAAGGATTGTCGTTGGGGATGAAATAATGCGCCGTCCGGCCATTGACCGGCTGGCGGGGAATCGGATGGCTGACGGCGCCGCCACGGCAATCCACGTCAACGCGGAACACTCCGGAGAACAGGGTTTTGTTGATGATCTGGTCATTGTCGCCGTTGGCGCTGTCACCGTCGGTCCAGTACAAAAACCCGTTTTTTGGATGAAAGAACATGCCGCCGCCGTGATGCCAGATTGTGTCGCATTTCAAATCCACATACACGACTTCCGAGCCCGGGATGGCCACGCCGTTCGGGTCCAGGGTGAAGCGTGAAAGCCGGTCATGGTAATTGCCGGTGGACGGCGGGCGGGTGGTCGGGCTGCCGGCGACCGTGCCCGGCGGGCACCAGGTGTAATAGACAAAAACGTAGTGGTTCGTTGCAAAGCCCGGATGAAATGCCACGCCCAGCAAACCGGAATCGTCCCAACCCTGGCATTGGTTGCTGAGGTCGAGCACCAGCTTTTTTTGCGTCGCGCCCGGATTGTTTTCAAACGTCCAGATACGGCCTTCACGTTCCCACACGCACAGTTCGTCCGTGCCCGGCACAAACGTGAGGCCGACGGAGTTGGTGAAGAGCAGATTCGGGAAGGCGGCCACCGCCGACCAGTCGCCCGAAATGCCCGGTGCGGTTTCGGGCAATGTGCCGTTCAGAAACGGTCCGATGGCCGGGCGCGAGTCCAATCCATAGGGTTGGGCCCCGGCGGAAAAATCAAGACACAGAAACAACGCGAAGGCAAAAAAACATTTGCCACTCGCGGGCGGAATCAAGCACAGCCTTTTCACGAATTGAATCACACCCATGATTCTCCGTCCCCGCCGCGGCGTCAAATTTTTAGTGTGCATTTTCCGCGCGCGAATTTAGCTTGGACGCATGTTTCGTCCCTGTATTGACCTGCATGAAGGCAAAGTGAAGCAAATCGTGGGCGGCTCGCTCGGCGAGGCCGCCCGCCTGCGGACGAATTTTGTCTCCGAGCAACCCGCCGCGTGGTTCGCCGAACTCTATAAACGGGATGGACTCACCGGCGGCCACGTTATCATGCTCGGTCCCGGCAATGAGACCGAAGCCCGCGCGGCCCTGGCGGCGTTTCCGGGCGGGCTCCAGATCGGGGGCGGCGTCAACGCGGAAAACGCGCGCGCCTGGCTCGACGCCGGCGCATCCCACGTCATCGCCACCAGCTGGGTTTTTCGCGAAGGTCGCGTGGATGAGGGACGGCTGGGCGAACTGGTCAAAGCCGTCGGCCAATCGCGGCTGGTGCTGGATTTGAGCTGCCGCCGGCGGGACGGAAATTATTTTGTCGTTACCGACCGCTGGCAAAAATTTACGGAACTGGCCCTCTCATCGGATACGCTTAACAAACTCGCCCGGAGCTGCGCCGAATTTTTGATTCACGCCGTGGACGTGGAAGGTTTATGCCGCGGCATTGACCGGGAACTGGTCGAGAAACTCGGTCAATGGACACCCCTGCCGACAACCTACGCCGGCGGCGCGAAGGCATTGAGTGATTTGGAGGAAGTCACCCGGCTGGGGCAGGGGAAAGTGGACCTGACCATCGGTTCGGCATTGGACATTTTCGGCGGCACCGGCGTCCGTTACTCAGATGCCGTTGTCTTCAACCGCCGGGTGCGTCCAACGTCGCCGCCGTGATTATTTGGCCTCTTCGATTTTGGAGGCCTCCATCAGTTCCTTGCCATCCTTTTCGGAAACCGTTCCGGTGACCGTCACTTTTTCACCGTCATTCTGGCAAATATTGGAGTGGAAGTCCTTGCTCACCTTGTTGTCGGTCAGAAAGTAGTTGACCGTCTTGCTGTCCTTTTCAACCTGGAGCACGTCCTGGCAGGCCGGGGTGATGTGCAGTTTGCATTTGCCACACACCATCAAGCCGCTAAGCGCCACGGCCGAATTGTCATCAGCCAGCACCCGCACCGTGACTGTTGCCGCCAGCAGCCCGGCGACGAGGGCGAGAAACCATTTGGATTTTTTCATGGGCGATTTGGGTTTTTTGGTCATCAGGATTACGACAGCTTAACCGGGACATTCATTCAAGCAAAAAATCGGAAATTAATGGGGTCTTGACGGTGTGGCAAACAGCTCGGCGATGACGATTTGAAATTCAGGGACCAACGCCTCCCCGAGCACCTCGCTTCCGGCCAGAATGCCCTTCAAGGCCAGTCCCCATTCCGTGCAGTGATAAATCTCCACGTTGTCGTAACGAGGATCCACCATCCAGAGCCTTGGCACGCGGATGTCTTCGTAGAGCTGCTTCTTGATGACCGTGTCGGCCTGATGATCGTCCGTGCTGATGATTTCCGCCGCGAGCCAGAGTTTGCCGGTGGCCACGGTGACGAGGGCCAGGTCGGGGCAGATCGTCGTCGAGCGGGAAACGTCGATTTTCGAGCGCGGCGCGAGCAATTGCGTGGCGGGCAGGTTCGCCACACTGGCGGTCATCAACCGGTGCAGGCGGTCACAAATCATTTCGTGCCGCGTACCGGGGGCGGAACGCGGCAGGGTCTCACCGCTCAAAATCTCTTCATAGGGCCGGCTCATCTCGCCAAAGCAAACCAGCGATTGACGGGGTCGGCAAGCAGCCTTTTTCGTTGAAAACAAGGCTTGCCAAGTGCGCCCGACGAGGCTAGTCTCTGCGCTCTTTTGAATAATTTATGGCAGTAAAAATTCGCATGAAACGCGTGGGGACCAAGAATGCCCCGGTGTTTCGCATTGTGGTGGCCGACGGGCGCAGTCCGCGCGATGGCAAGTTCATCGAGGAAATCGGCACGTATCAACCTTTGAAGAAGGGCGACAATTTTTCGCTGAAGCTCGACCGCGCCAGATACTGGCTGGGCAAGGGCGCACAACCGAGCGAGACCGTCGCCAGTTTCATCAAGAAGGCCGGCAAGGTCGCGGCGGCGGCCTGACTTGTTTTTTTGGCGCCATGCAGGCCTTTTTGGAATACGTCGTCAAGGGACTGGTGCAAAATCCCGGGGCGGTTTCCATTACCCCGGTGGAACGCGAGGGCATGACGGTTTATGAACTCCGCCTGGACCAGCAGGATGTCGGCAAAATCATCGGCCGGCATGGGGTGACGATCAACGCCATCCGGTCCCTGCTGCTCGCCGGCAGCGCCAAAAAAGGACTGCGTTGCTCGGTGGAAATTGTCGAGGACCAGCCGGCGGCTTGATTTGTAGCGGCGGTCGGCGGCCGCCGGGCACGCTGCAAAATGAAAATTGACGTGCTCACTTTGTTTCCGGCCATGTTTGCCGGACCGCTTGATGAAAGCATCGTCAAGCGCGCGCGGGCAGCCGGTTTGCTGGATTTGAAAATCCACAATCTGCGTGACTGGACGCATGACCGGCACAAGACCGTGGACGACCGGCCCTTTGGCGGCGGACCGGGAATGCTGTTGAAGCCCGAACCGCTCTTTGAGGCCGTGGAAAGTTTGAAGCGTGAAAAGACGCGCGTGATTTTGCTGTCGCCCGCCGGGCGGCCGTTTCGCCAGGCCATTGCGCGCGAACTGGCCCAAGGGGACGATTTGTTGCTCGTCACCGGTCATTACGAAGGTTTTGACGAGCGCGTGCGGGAGGCGCTGGCGGACGACGAGTTGTCCATCGGGGACTATGTGCTGACGAACGGGGCGCTGCCGGCGATGGTGGTGATTGACGCCGTGGTCCGGCTGCTGCCCGGGGTGTTGGGCGACGACGAAAGTTCGCACGACGAGTCGTTCAGCCAGGGCCGGTTGGAATATCCGCAGTACACGCGGCCGGCGGAATTTCGCGGGATGTCGGTCCCGGACGTGCTGGTGTCCGGCAACCACGCCGAGATTGAAAAATGGCGGCGCGAACAGGCGGAACGGCGCACGAAAGAGCGAAGACCGGATTTGATGTAACAAGTTTTGAATTTTGAGTGTTGAGTTTTGAGTTAAAAACGCGGCAACTAAAAATTAAGAATTAAAAACTCAAAATTGGATTTAATATGAACCAGGCATTACAGGAAAAAATTGAATCGGAGCAGTACCGCAAGGACGACGTGAAATTCGCGGTCGGCGACAGCATTCGCGTGCATACCAAGGTCGTGGAAGGCGACAAGGAGCGCATCCAGATCTTCTCCGGCGTCGTGATTGGCAAACGCGGGCATGGCCTGAATGAGACCTTTACCGTCCGCCGCATCAGCTATGGCGAAGGCGTTGAGCGTGTGTTCCCGCTGCATTCACCGCGCGTCGATAAAATTGAAGTGGAACGCAAAGGCGAAGTCCGCCGCGCCAAGCTGACCTATCTGCGCAAGCGCCTCGGCAAGGGCGCAACCCTCGTCCGCGAAAGGGAAGAAAGGGCGGCTCCCGAACCGGCGGCCAAGTGAACGCGGGTTGAACTTTAAAAGGCGGGGCTTCGGCCCCGCCTTTTTGATTCATAACACTTCAATTTTTTGAGCCGTTGGCCGCCGCCGCCTCCGTCAGTTGTTTACCGACAAATTCCCCGAACGCCGTCGGCTCATACAGCCAGTTTTTAAACATGGTCGGCCCCGCGGTGGCGCTGAAATCCCACGCCGTCCACATGGGGATGCCGTGTGCTTTGATGTAATCCATCAATCGCTGTCCATAGGGCAGGCCGTTGGTGCCGCCCATGTTCCGCCCGCCAAAACCCCATTCCCCCACGTACACCGGGTATTGCGCGCTGACCGCGCCAAAACATTTGTCCCAATCCTTTTTGTTCGGATAGGGATGAGTTTCATACACGTAATTGGTGCCGGTGATCGCATAACCTTGCAACACGCCGCTCAGGTCGTAGGCCCAGTCCAGCCCGCCGACCGTCACAATATTGTCCGCACTGGCGGCGCGGACCGTGTCATATAACTTCTGCATTCCCACCGCCTCGTAGGTCATTTTGGTCTGGTCGGGGTTCCATCGCGGCGGGATGTCCGTGACCGTCCCGCCGTTGCGCCACACCTCCCAGGACACGTCATGAGGTTCGTTGTAGAGTCCGAAGATGACGTAGGGATGATTTTTGTAACGTGTGGCCAGGTCGTGCCAGAAGACCACGGAGTTCCGGTCCGGCAGGTTGTGCTGGCCCAGCCGGCCGCCGTCATTGACCCATTCGCCGCAGTCCGACCAGTGCAAATCCAGATCAATATAAACCTGCGCCGCCGCGCAGGTGTCCGCGATGTGGTCCACGGTGGCGCGATACGCCGCGCCGCCGTCCGTCTGGTCCTTCATTTTGCCAAACCAGCGGTCCTGTGCCAGCGGCAGGCGGATGAAGTTTACCTTCCACTCGTTGATGGCGCGGCCCACGGATTCCTGCACATGATCACCGTCGGTCCGGTATTCCAACGACGCGATGTTGACGCCATAAAGCCGGACCGGATTGCCCTTCGCGTCCAGAACGTTGGTCCCCCCGGCATGCAGCTGCATCGGCGCAAGTTTGGAATCAAACGGCCGCGTCTGACTGGCCAGGAGTTCGGTTCCAGCAGGCTGGCTGTCTCCCGTCGAGTGGAACAGGGTAATCAATGCCAGCGCCGCAAACGTTGCTTTAAGAAAATTCAAGCTTCGCACGGGAGAGCTGTATCAGCGGATTCAGAGCCATATCAATCACAAATTTCCTGAATTGGCCCCGGATTGATCAATGTCATTTT